>NZ_JBITGT010000021.1:84283-120533 GCF_044457285.1 Streptomyces sp. NPDC050560 | reverse complement strand
ACCCGCTACGACAAACGCGCCCGCCACTACCAAGCCCTGGTCACCCTCGCCTGCCTACGACTGTGGCTACCCTGACTTTGCGGACACGCCCTAGGTCGTGTCTTCAAAAGCCCGTCTGGTCGGGCTGGCCCGGCACGCACACTCGCCGCGTTGTCGTCGGTCGCCGACGCGCCGCGTCGACTCCCTCCTCCGCCTTGCGACCGCACGCACCGGACCACCCCGACCCCGCCGTCCAGGCGGACGACGCTCTTTTGAAGACACTCCCTAGCGGTTGAAGTAGTTGAGCCACGTTGCCGCGATGGTTGCCCGATCGGCGGTGCCGACCTCGTGCATACCGGGTCCGAGATCGCCGCAGGAGAGCATCCGCATACCGGCGAGAATTTCGGACTGCACGAGGAAGATGAAGGGCCCGACGTGGGCGCCGTGCAAGAAGTTGACTGCGTTCCCTCCGTTGAGCAAGTAGAAGTAGTGCCCGGTGGTCGAGTAGCGGGTGATGTGCTCGCCCTGGGGCGCGCGCTGGTAGACGCGAGGGAGCGCCGCGAGGTCGAGTTCATCCTCGGACGAGGTCACGGTCGCCACATAGGCGCCGTTCCGCAGCGTGGCGAAGTCCTCGCCGCGCAGGGATACCGCGCCGGTCGCACAGAGCACGAGGCCGGCGCCGTGCAGGGCGGTGTCCCGATCGCGAGCGACAGTGAAGCCCTGGGAAAGGGCCTGTGTCTGCCGTACGGGGTCGACGTCGTGCACGGTGACCTGAATCCCCTTGGCGTGCAGAAGGCGCGCGATGGAGGAACCGAGCTTGCCGAATCCGATCACCAGGGCGGGGCGCCCGTGCAGAATGTCGCCGCGTCCGCGCATGAGGGCTTCGGCCGAGAACACGACGCTCTGCCCGACGAGGAAGTCCTCGGGGTCTTTGAGCGGGGAGCGGGCGACAGAGACGACGGGACAGGGCAGCTTGTCGCGGTCGGCGTACCGGCGGTGTCCATTCTCGGTGTCCTCGACGACGCCGAGAATGCGCCCAGTGAAACGGTTGCAGAGGGCATCGAGGGTGGGCGCGAAGTAGCCGCCTACGTCGAGCAGCACGACAGGTTCGCCGGCGGCGCGTGACTCGATGTAGTCGACTGCGGTGTCGGGGTCCTCGAACAGTTCGCGAGTCAGGGTGTCGCAGGGCGTCGCCGTCTCGACCGCGCGAAGGGCGGCGTGGTCGATGGACTTCGGCTTGGGGAGGACTGCCCGCAGAGCGCTGTTCGTGGCCACCGCGCCCACGAACGAAGGGCGCTCGGGGAGGAGATGCGTGATCAGGAAGGACGACGGACGTTCCGTCGGTGCGAGGTCGTCCGCGACGCGTGCGAAGTAGGCGTCAAGCCGGGCACGCTCGAACTGTTCCATGGACTCACTTCCCTTGTCTGAGGGGTAACTCCGGTCGGGGGGCGCGAGTAGCGGTTCACAGTCGGCGTGATCAGGTCGCGTGCACCTCTGCCCATACGGACTCCCCGGTGTCCGTATCGTTCGCTCCCCAGCGTCCGGCGCACACGTTGTTGACGACCAAGCGCAGGGGGCCGCCCGGGGCGCTGCCGTGGGTCACGGCATTGGTGACGAGTTCGGACACGACCAAGGAGACCTGGTCGAGGTGGTCCTCGCTGGCATCTGGAACGTTGGTCGCGAGACAGCCGCGGATGAAGAGCCGTGCGTCGCTGACCGATTGGGGGTGACTCCGCAGTAACAGGATGTTGGGGCCCACCACTTGGGCGCGTGCCCGCGAGGCGGAACGCGTGATCCATCTGTCGAGGTTCATCGGCCGTCCCCTGCGGAGTCATCGTTCCGTCGTGACATCTCCAAGGGAACCGCGGCGTATTGGGCGTGACCACGGCAGCCATGCGGCACTCTTGACGCACATCTGATGCACGGGCGCGGGATGAGGTGCCGACAGCGCTCGGCTGGGGAAGGAAGTCAACGTGACCCTCAAGGATCGGCGTAAGGCACTGGGCTACAGTCAGGAGAGATTCGCCGCCCTTGTCGGCGTCGACCGCACAACGGTTGGCCGATGGGACCGGGGGGAAACTGAGCCCCAACCGGAGTACCGGCCCAAGATGGCAGCGGTGTTACGCGTCGGCCTTGTGGTGCTCGACGCCTTGATCAAGGAATCATCAGCGTCCCCCGAACCGGATACGGGGTCGCCGTCGCACGACGTCTACGGCCCGGGGGAAGACGACATGATCCGACGCGAGTTCTTGCGCGTCCTTGCGGTGGCCGGGGCTGTTGCCGCGTTGTCCGCTGAGGAATCCGATGTCGTCGCGGATGCTGCCGTGCGCGACGACGCTGCCGGCTTTCTACGGATGAATGAACACCTCTGGCAGGTGTACCAACTTGCGCGTTCGAAAGCCTCTGTCCGGCCCGTGGTCACTGGTCAACTAACGGCTCTTAACGAGAGTCTGTCCGATCGCCCTTCGCCCCACGGCCCTCGATGTGTGGCTGCTGGCGACCTGTTCCAGCTTGCAGGTGAGTTGGCGTTCGACGGGAACCGGTACACGGATGCCGCCGCGGCGTACTCGCTCGCTGCCTCCGCGAGCAAGGAAGCTGGAGCGTTCGATCTGTGGGCCTGTGCGTTGGTCCGCCATGCGTATGTCGAAATGGCCGGTGGCCAGTACCGGGAAGCTGTCGGGTTGCTGTCGGTTGCTGAGCGGGTGGCCAAGCGGGGCGACAGTTCGCTGTCCACGCGGCAGTGGGTTGCGGCAGTACAGGCCGAGGCACACGCCGGACTGGGACACACCCCGGAGTGTGAGCAGGCCCTCGACCAGGCCGAGACGGTGCTTCACCTCGGTGCCGAGGCGCATAACGGCGGTTGGCTCCGATTCGATGGGTCTCGTCTGGCAGAGGAACGCGGGGCCCGTTACGTGCAGCTCGGGCAACTCGACAAGGCCGAGGACGCGCTGCACGACGCGCTACGACAGGGGGCCTTGGCGAAAGGGCAGTCGTTCCGACGGCGCGGTGTCGTCCTTGTGGACCTCGCGGCTATCGGCGCCAAACGGCAAGACGCTGACCAGATGCTCACCTACGCAACCGAGGCGCTGCGCCTCGCCCGGCAATCCTCGTCCGGGTACGTCGCCCGTAGACTCCAGGGGCTACAGGCTGAGATCGGTTCACTCGTGGACGACCGCCGGGTCGCCGAGCTGGGCGCCGAGATTGCCGCATTGAGCGCGTCGTGACGAGAGGGGTTGCCGTGACGGATACCGAGGGTGCCCGGCTGTTCCGCGAGTCGTGGATCGCGGGGGTGCGTAAGCACTTCCCGGGCGAGCCGAAGCCGGGTTACGTGACTTCCTGGGAGGAAACTCCCGAGTGGGAGCGGCAGGCCGCGGGCGCCGTGTACGAGCAGGTGCGCCAGTTCCTTGACGTGAGCGATGGTCACGCCTCGCGGCTGAGCCGCGAGCAAAAGAGCCGGTTCGTTGCGACCTCTTGGACGGCGCAGATGTTCAAGCACTTCACGGACCCGAAGCCGGGCTACGTGGCTGACTGGCCGGAGCTTCCGGCGTGGCAGCAGCAGACCGACGCAGACATTTTCGAGGCGATCGAGGGCGCCGTCGGCTGACGGACGCACGAAAGCCCCCTGCACGGCGCGAGGCCGTGCGGGGGGCTTTGTTCCTGTGCGGTTGGCGTACTGCCGCAGGGTGAGTGCGAGGCCGAACAGGGCGACCAAGGCGGCGAGGGAAGGGAGCGGTCAGTGGATGCGTTCCAGTTCGACGGCGACCGCGGCCGGGTCCGACGGCCGCGGACGCGGCAACCTGTTCCACGCGTTCCCGGCGAGCATGAGCCCAGTGCCCATACAGAGGACATGCTCGACGGAATCGCGTTCCACACGGCCTCCGGGCCGCGGTAGGAGGAGAGGGCGCTACAGGTTGCGGTGGACGTCCCGCCGGCCCACCTTGACGACGAGGACAACGAGTTCACCGTCGTTGATCTGGTACGCGACCCGGTAGTTGCCGACTCGGAGGCGGTAGAGGCCCGAGGGTCCCGCGAGCTTCTTGATGTCGGCGTCCTCGCGGTACGGATCGTCGCCGAGAGCGGTCAGTGCGGTCAGGATGCGCATGGCGTCGGTGCGGTCGATGGCCCGGATCCGCCGCTGTGCTGCCGCGGTGAACCGGAACGCGTACTTCACGCGGCGCCTTCACCGCGCTCGCTGAACAAGTCGGCCAGCAGCTCGGCCATCGAAACGGTGGGCTCGCCGTCGGCCAGAACCGCCTCCGCTTCGCGGGTCAGCATCACGTCGGCCGCGGCTTCCAGGGCTTCGAAGTCGGCGATCGGCACGACTGCGGCAACCGGGGCGCCGTTCCGTGTGATGACGGTCGGAGTGCCTTCCTCGGCCTGGTTGATGTGTTCCGCGAGGTGTGCGCGTGCGTCCCTGACGGTCGCGGTGTTCTCGGTCATGAACTCAGTGTACGCATTTACGTGTACACGCAGCCAGGCGTGAGAGTTGCGTGTGTGAGTAGCTTCAGAAGAGCGTCCCCCATATCGGACGAGCGCCACGTCAGGGGCTCGGGAGGGGGCGTTTCCTGGGGTGCGGGCGGGGTGGCGGAGCAGTCTCGTGAAGTTATTCACAAGGAAATCGAGCAGATTGGGTGCCGGGGGGCCGGGAGTGGGTCCCCCAGGGGTGTTCCGGAGGGTTTCGTGGGTCACATCGGGGGGTTTCCGCCGTGTGTCAGGGCGGTGACACGGCGGCCGGATCTCCTTGATCCACTCCGGGGGCGCGCTCGAAGCGGCAGCTCAACCGGGGTGAGGGCGAAGGACCCGGATACGGCGGTGTCGACGGCGGCAGATCCCCCGCCGCTTCGGGGGAGGGCAGAGTAGCACAGGTAGGGGGGATGCTTGTGAAGGGGCGCACGAGCCACCCCCCTCTCCCAGGTGGATACTCGATGGCATGAGCACCACGGAGCGTCCCAGGATTCTCGTAGTAGGCGGAGGGTACGTCGGCCTGTACGCGGCTCGCCGCATTCTGAAGAAGATGCGCTACGGCGAGGCGACGGTCACGGTCGTCGACCCGCGCTCGTACATGACGTACCAGCCCTTCCTCCCGGAGACCGCCGCCGGGAACATCTCGCCCCGGCACGTCGTGGTGCCGCTGCGCCGCGTGCTGCCCAAGGCGGAGGTCCTCACCGGCCGGGTGACCTCCATCGACCAGGACCGCAAGGTCGCCTCCGTCGCCCCGCTCGTCGGCGAGGCGTACGAGCTGCCCTTCGACTACCTGGTGATCGCGCTCGGCGCGGTCTCCAGGACCTTCCCGATCCCCGGCCTCGCCGAGCAGGGCATCGGCATGAAGGGCGTCGAGGAGGCCATCGGCCTGCGCAACCACGTGCTCGAACAGCTCGACAAGGCCGACTCCACCACCGACGAGGAGGTCCGCCGCAAGGCGCTCACCTTCGTCTTCGTCGGCGGCGGCTTCGCGGGCGCCGAGACCGTGGGCGAGGTCGAGGACATGGCCCGCGACGCGGCGCGGTACTACAACAACGTCAGCCGCGAGGACATGCGCTTCATCCTCGTCGACGTCGCCGACAAGATCCTCCCCGAGGTCGGCCCCAAGCTCGGCGCCTACGGCAAGCAGCACCTGGAGAGCCGGGGCATCGAGGTCTACCTGAAGACCGGCATGGACTCCTGCGTCGACGGCCGTGTCGTGCTGAACAACGGCCTGGAGACCGAGTCCAACACCATCGTGTGGACCGCGGGCGTCAAGCCGAACCCGGCGCTCGCCCGCTTCGGCCTCCCGCTCGGCCCCAAGGGCCATGTGGACACCACCGCCAGCCTCCAGGTCGCCGGCACCGACCACATCTGGGCCGCGGGCGACAACGCCCAGATCCCGGACCTCGTCGCGCGCAAGGCCGGTGCGGAGAACGCCTGGTGCCCCCCGAACGCCCAGCACGCGCTGCGCCAGGCCAGGATGCTCGGCGACAACGTGATCTCCGGCCTGCGGGGCTTCCCGCAGCAGGAATACAAGCACGCCAACAAGGGCGCGGTCGCCGGGCTCGGCCTGCACAAGGGCGTCGCGATGATCGTCGTCGGCGGCCGCAAGCTGAAGTTCAAGGGCCGGCTCGCCTGGTACCTGCACCGCGGCTACCACGGCATGGCGATGCCCACGTTCAACCGCAAGATCCGGGTGCTCGCCGACTGGACGCTGGGCACCTTCCTCAAGCGCGAGGTCGTCTCGCTCGGGGCCATCGAGTCCCCCCGCGAGGAGTTCTTCGAGGCCGCGCGCCCCGTGCCCGCCGCCGTCACCGCCCCCGTCCGTGAGAAGGAGGGCGAGAAGGCGAAGGCTTTGTAGCCCGTCAGGCCCGTCCAGCCCGTATCCGGCTGGTTTTCCGGCGCGGCCGCGGTCCCCTCAGGGACGCGGGTGACCGCGGTCCGACACCGGAACTCCCGCCGCACGCCCGCGCGAACCACTCGCGCGGGCTTCGTCCTTCCCGGGGCCCCGCCCCGACGACCGGTCTCCCCTGCGGGACCCCCGAGCGACCCCCGCCAGCCGTGACGCGAGCGCCCCTCCGGCGTACCCGCCCCACCGAAGAACACGGACCGCCCGAACGGCCTCCCACCCGGGGCCACGTAACGCAACGCCGGAGCCTGCCTGGCGCTGGTCCGGTGCCGGGGGGCCGCTGCCGAGGGGGGGTCCGCATGGCCCTCGCCAGGCACCGCGTAGCGCCGACCCGCCCAGGGCGGCCCCCGCCCCTCGCGATGAGTGCTCTCTACAGCTATTTTTGCCTGAGCCATGCCGCCGCTTCGGGACTGCGGGAGGGGCCCGGCGGTGTTTACGTGGTGTCTGTCCGCTTCCCGCTCGCCCGCCCGCCGACTTGACCGGTCCCCGTCCGCACGGAGGTGTGCCATGCCCGATGCCGCGCCGCGGCTGAAGACGCTCGCCGAGCAACTGCTCGGCGCCCCGCTCCCGATCCGCATCCGCGCCTGGGACGGCTCGGAAGCGGGCCCCGCGGGGACGCCCGTACTGGCGGTCCGTCATCGCCGTGCCCTGCGCAGGCTGCTGTGGAAACCGGGGGAACTCGGCCTCGCCCGTGCCTGGGTGGCGGGGGATCTCGACGTGGAGGGCGACCTCTACCGGGCGCTCGACCTGATGGCGGGACTCCTCTGGGACCGCGGCGAGGCCGCCCCCGGCGACGCGCCCGCGGCCCGCGGCGGCCTCAGGACCGCCTTCGAGGCGCTGCGCGACCCGGCGACCCGCGCCGCCGCCCGGGAGTTCGCCGCCCTCGCCGGGCCGCTGCCGCCCCCGCCGCCCCCGCGCGAGGAGATGCCGAGGCGCCGCGCCCATCTGCACACCCGCCGCACCGACAAGGCCGCCATCAGCCACCACTACGACGTCGGCAACGACTTCTACGAGCTGGTGCTCGGCCCCTCCATGGTCTACTCCTGCGCCTACTGGGACTCGCCCGACGGCACCCTGGAGGACGCCCAGCGCGACAAGCTGGAGCTGATCTGCCGCAAGCTCGACCTGCGCCCGGGACAGCGGCTCCTCGACGTCGGCTGCGGCTGGGGCTCCATGGCGCTGCACGCGGCCCGCGAGCACGGCGCGCGGGTCGTCGGCGTCACGCTCTCCGGGGAGCAGGCCGCGTACGCCCGCAAGCGGGTCGCCGACGCGGGCCTCACCGACCAGGTGGAGATCCGCGTCCAGGACTACCGCGACGTGGCCGACGGCCCCTACGACGCCGTCTCCTCGATCGGCATGGCGGAACACGTGGGCTCGGCCCGCTACCTGGAGTACGCCCGCGATCTGTACGCGCTCCTCGCCCCCGGCGGGCGGCTGCTCAACCACCAGATCGCCAGGCGGCCGCTCGCCGACGAGGCCGCGTACGAGGTCGACGAGTTCATCGACGCCTACGTGTTCCCCGACGGGGAGCTGCAACCCGTCGGCAGCACGGTGGAGCTGCTGGAGCGCGCCGGGTTCGAGGTGCGCGACCAGGAGTCGATCAGGGAGCACTACGCACTCACGCTGCGCCGCTGGGTGGCCAACCTGGAGGCGGACTGGCGCACCGCGGTCCGCCTCACCAGCCCCGGCAGGGCCAGGATCTGGCGCCTCTACATGGCCGCGTCCGCGCTCTCCTTCGAGCGCAACAGGATCGGCGTCAACCAGCTCCTCGCCGTCAGGACCGGCGGCGACGGCCGCTCGGGGCTCCCGCTGCGCTCCCGCGCCTGGAACCCGGGCGTCAGGGACGGGCGCGCCTGAGCCGCCCGGTGCGCGGGCGGCCCGGGTCCTGGAGCCCGGGGCCGCCCGCGCACCCGCCGGGGGAAGGGCCGCGCGCGGGCGCCTCACTCCGTGGCGACCGCCCTGAGCACCGGCAGCCGGGCCGCGCGGCGCGCGGGCCAGAGCGCGGCGAGCACCCCGACGGCCGCCGCGAGCAGGAGGAAGACGCCCATCCTCGCCCACGGCACCACCAGCGCGTACGTCGCCACCTGGGTGGCCATGACCCGGCCCACCGCCCAGCCGAGGAACATCCCGAGCCCGACCCCGAGCACCCCGCCGAACAGCGAGATCACCACGGACTCCAGGCGCACCATGCCCCGCACCGCGCGCCGGTCGAGCCCCACCGCGCGCAGCATCCCGATCTCCCTCGACCGTTCGAAGACGGACATGGCGAGGGTGTTCACCACCCCGAGGACCGCCACCACGACCGCCATCGCGAGCAGCCCGTAGAGCAGGTTGAGCATCAGGGTGAAGACGCCCGAGATGCTGTCGGTGACGTCCTGGCGGTCCTGCACCTTGATGGCGGGGGTGTCGCCGAGCGCCTTCTCCAGGGCGTCCTTCATCGCGGGGGTGGCGCCGTGGGCGGCCTTGACCAGGACCCGGTTGTTCTGCACCGTCTCCTGGTGCGCGGCGAGCACCGCGTCGTCGACGACGATGCCCTGCACCGCCTCGTTGCCCTCGTACACCCCGGCGACCCGCATCCGCTGCCGCGCCCCGTCCTCGTACCGGAGGGTGAAGGTGTCGCCCGCCGTCACACCGAGGCGCTTCGCGGTGGACTTGTCCACCGAGACGCCGTCGCCGCCCGCGCGGAAGGCGCCGGAGACCACGGGCGGGTCGAGGAGCCGGCCGAGGTGCCGCCCGTCGACGGCGGTCAGCAGGGAGTCCTTCCCGGCGGCGCGGCCCGACGAGAGACGGAGCGGGCCCGCCGCGGTGACGCCGTCCACGGCGGCCAGCTTGTCGGTCACGGAGGGGGCGAGGGTGCCGAAGTTGGCCATGGAGACCGAGTAGTCGGCGCGCAGCGACGAACTCGCCATGTGCTCGACGGCGCGCTGGGCGCTGGTCGCGATCACGGTGAGCCCGGTGATCAGGGTGAGGCCGATCATCAGCGCGGACGCGGTCGCGGCGGTGCGCCGCGGGGTGCGCACGGCGTTGCGGCCCGCGAGCCGCCCGGCCACCCCGAAAAGCCGCAGCACCGGGCCTGCGGCGGCGATCAGTGGCCTCGCCAGCAGTGGCGTCAGTACGAACACCCCGAGGATCAGCAGCGCGGCGCCCGCCCCGAGCGGCAGTTGGGCGGCGTCCTTGTCGCGGCCCGCGCCGAGGGCCACGAGCCCCGCGCCCGCCACCGCGAGCAGCGTGCCCACGCCGCCGCGCATCACCAGCGACCTGGCGGCCCGCGGGGTGTGCTCGGCGCCGAGCGCGGCCACCGGCGGGATCTTCGCGGCGCGGCGCGCGGGCAGCCAGGCCGCCGCCGTGGTCACCAGCACCCCGACCGCGAGCGCGATGCCGACGGTGCCCGCCGACACCACGAGCGGCCCGTCGGGCGCGGGGCTGCCGAAGGTGTTCATCAGCGCCCGCAACCCCGCCCCGACACCGATGCCGATGCCGAGCCCCGCGACGCCCGCGACGGCGCCCACCAGCGCGGCTTCGAGCAGCACCGAGCGCGTGACCTGTCGCCGCGAGGCGCCGACGGCGCGCAGCAGCGCCAGCTCCCTGGTGCGCTGGGCGACCAGCATCGTGAAGGTGTTGATGATGGTGAACACGCCCACGAACAGGGCGATCCCGGCGAACGTCAGCAGCCCGGTGCGCATCGAGTCGGTGGAGGAGGCGATGGTGTCGGCCTGCTCGGCGGAGAGCTGGTCGCGGGTCTTCGTCTCGGTGGTGCCGCCTGGCAGGGTGCCGTCCAGGGACCGCTTCAGCGCGGCCCGGCCCACGCCGTGGCCGGCCCGCACGTCGATCTCGTCGTACGCGCCCTCCTTGTGGAAGAGGCGCTGCGCGGTCGCGGTGTCGAACAGGGTGAGGCTGCCGCCCGCGGCGACGTTGCCGTCGTCGGTGGTGAAGACGCCGGTGACGGTGGGCGTGAGCACGGGGCCCTCGATGGACATACGGACCCGGTCGCCCACGCGGTAGCCGGTGCGGCGCGCGGTGTCCGCGTCGAGGGCGATCTCGGAGCCGCCGTGTGGGGCGCGGCCCTCGGCGAGCGGGTAGCGGTCGTCGTGCGCGCCCCAGTAGTTGCCGCCGCGGGACTGGAAGGCGCCGCCGACCAGGTCGCCGTGGCGGTCGGTCAGCGCGGTGAAGCCGGAGACGACGCCGGTCGCGGAGGCGGCGCCCCGAGCGGAGCCGGCCCTGCGGCGCAGGTCTTCGGTGAGCCGGGGGTCCCTGTCGCCGTCGTCGCCCGAGCGCGGCAGGACGGCGACGTCGACCCGCTCGAAGCCCTTGGTGGCGCTGGTGCGGTAGGCGTCGGAGACGGTACTGGTGAAGACCAGGGTGCCGGTGACGAACGCGACGCCGAGGAGTACGGCGAGCACGGTCATGAGCAGCCGGGCCTTGTGGGCGAGCGCGTTGCGCACGGCGGTACGGAGCATGGCGGGAGGGTCCTGGGATTCGGGGTTCGGGATGCGGAGTTCGGGGTTCGGGATGCGGGGTTCGGGATGCGGAGTTCGGGGTTCGGGATGCGGGGTTCGGGATGTGGGGCCGGGGGTTGGGCGTCGTGGCCGGAGTCAGGGCCGTGGCCCGTGGTGTGGGGGAGCGGGGCGCTACAGCCGGTGGCCGCGGAAGGCGGGGGCGTCGCCCGACAGGCTCCGCATCCGGTCGAGTACGGCGTCCGCGGTGGGCCCCGGCAGCTCGTCGACGACGCGCCCGTCCGCGAGGAACAGCACCCGGTCCGCATACGAGGCGGCCACCGGGTCGTGGGTGACCATCACCACCGTCTGGCCGAGTTCGCGGACCGAGTTGCGCAGGAAGCCCAGGACCTCGGCGCCCGCGCGGGAGTCTAGGTTGCCGGTGGGCTCGTCCCCGAAGACGATGCCCGGCCTGCTCGCGAGGGCGCGCGCCACCGCCACCCGCTGCTGCTGGCCGCCGGAGAGCTGGGCGGGCCGGTGCCGCAGCCGGTCGCCGAGGCCGACCATGGAGATGACGGTGTCCAGCCACTCCGGGTCGGGTCTGCGGCCCGCGATGTCCATGGGCAGCGTGATGTTCTCGGCCGCGGTCAGCGTGGGCAGCAGGTTGAACGCCTGGAAGACGAAGCCGACATGGTCCCTGCGGAGCCTGGTCAGCCGCTTGTCGCCGAGCCCCGAAAGCTCGGTGTCGCCGATGCGGACCGAGCCCGAGGTGAAGTCGTCGAGCCCCGCCACACAGTGCATCAGCGTCGACTTGCCGGAGCCGGAGGGGCCCATGATCGCGGTGAACCTGGAGGCGGGGAAGTCGGCCGTGACCTGGTCGAGCGCGACCACTTGGGTCTCGCCCCCGCCGTAGACCTTCGTCAGATTGTCGGCGCGTGCCGCGACCGCGCCGGTGGCGGTCGCGCTGCGGGCGGGGACGGTCATACGGGCTCCTTGCTGGGCTGATGTCCTGGGGGCGCAGCCCATCGTGCGGCGCGGGCGCCCGGCGTGTAGTCAGCCCCGGAGCGGGTTCGCGGTGGTGCCCGGGGTCGGACGGGAGAGCGGACCGTCATACCTGGGTATGACGGAGTGGGGCGGATACCGACCGCGCGCTCGCAACTGCTGGAGGGGTCTGCCGCGTCCTCAAAAAGAACCGCACGTTCGGTTTGTTGGCGCGCGGTGCGATTCGGCCAAGTCGGCCCATCGGGAGGGAGTGTGGCGCAGTCGAACAAAGCGGGCGAAGAGTTCGAGAAGGGGCGAAGTGTGCGTCGGCGGGGCGTGCCGCCGGGCGCGGTGCGGGGCCCGGCGGCCGCGCGGCGGGGCCTCGCGCCCCCGGGGACGAGAGCGGTGAAATCCCGTCATTTCACACAAGGCGGTACCCGTACGGAGAGGGGTGATTGGCGAGTGTGAATGGCGCGGGGCGGTCCGGGACCAGCGGGGACGCTCGATAAATCAAGACAACATCGGTCCATCGGGGCGCAGTTCGGGCGAGGCGTCCCGATAGGCTTCGGAGTCGCGACGCGCCGCACACGGAATCCCACGCGCCGCACACGGCAAGCCCGGATGGTGGAATGCAGACACGGCGAGCTTAAACCTCGCTGCCCCTCGCGGGCGTACCGGTTCAAGTCCGGTTCCGGGCACTCGTACCCCCATGGTCGGTTACGGGCCGGGGCAGTACATGAACGGTAAGTGACCCGAACCGCGGCGCATTCGGAACGCGCGGTTTGTGAATCGTGACCGCTTATGGAGCCAGGGCGATCACAACCGTCAAGCGCCGCCGTTGCGCAATACGGACCTTGGGGGTGTTCTGCGCGTGCGGGGGCTTTCCTCTTCTCGCGCGACGAATCGGGCATGTGCGGCCCGCCGTCGGCGCCTGCCGTCAGGGGACGTGCGGGTGCGCGGTGCGGGGCCGGTCGCTCAGGCGACGCCGCGCTGCCGCACGGCCGCGCTCCACTCGGCGAGGAGCCGGTCGTACTCCCGGCGCTGCTCGGCGCTCAGACGCCCGCCGGTGCGCAGCCAGAGCGCACGGATCTCCTCGTTCACCGCCGCTGCGGGCCGCGTGGTCGTGGGCTCAGGAGTCGTGGCCATGCTGTGAAGCGTACGGCTCCGGACGTGAAGGCGGCGTGAAATTGCGGGTTCTGGTGGGATTGAGCGGGTGTGATTTCGACCGCTCTTGCTCAACTCAACCTTAAGTTTTGACCGTCGCGGTTTGTTTTCTGAGGGTTGCCCCGGGGGGACGCGGAGTTGCGGCCTCCGAGGTCGGAGCGTCGCCGTGTGCACACATGGACACCCGGGGGCGGGAACGGTCACGCCGGGGGCGGCCTCAGGGGCTCCCCCGGCGCCCTGGCGCGCCCGGCGGGCGCCCGGTGGCCCGGCGCATGCCGCGCATCCGCCGGAGCGGGCAGGGGGCGGCCCTGGCGCACCCCGCGCTCACCGGGGCGCGAAGGGGGTGCCACGGGGGTGCGGCCCCGGTGCCGGCCGCGTGCCGCCCGGCCGGGCCGGCCACGCGGCGGCGCCGGGAGAGGGGGGCGCGAGGGCGCGAGTCCGCGCCCCGCCGAGGGCCGGGTTTCCGCCTTTCCGAACGCCTGCACGACGCTCGATCATTGCGCGAGCAAACCTTCGGCGGACCGCCTCCGTACGACCGTCCCCGGCCCTCTCCCGGCCCTCTCCCGGCCCTCTCCCCGCCCCGCGCCCCTTCCTCATGTTTCTTCCCGTCCCCGGCTCCCCCGGGGTAGGACAAGCGGAAGGCGGCGAGAAGTCGCCCCGCGCGTCCCGGCGCATCCGGCCGCGCGTCCAGCCACCGGAGGAGCCCCGCTCCATGCCGCCCATGCCGCCCGCAGAGTCAGTACCCCCGGCGTCCCCGGCGTCCCAGGCGCCCCAGGCGTCCGCGGCCCCCGCCGCGCCGCCCCCCGTCCCCGCCAGAGCCACCGTGGGCGTCATCGGCGCGGGCCCCGCGGGTCTCGTGCTGGCCAGGCTGCTGCACAACGCGGGCATCGACGCGGTCGTCCTGGAGGCCAGGGACCGCGCCTACGTGGAGCGCCGCCAGCGCGCCGGAATCCTGGAGCAGGGCACCGTGGACGTGCTGCGCGCGGCGGGCGCGGGCGCCAGGCTCGACCGCGAGGGCATCAGGCACCAGGGCATCGAGCTGCGCTTCGACCGCCGCCGCCACCGCGTCGACTTCCCCGCGCTGACCGGCGGCAGGTCCGTCACCGTCTACGCGCAGACGGAGGTCGTCAAGGACCTGATAGCCCTCCAGCTCGACGAGGGCGGCCCGCTGCTCTTCGAGGCCCGCGCGTCCGCGGTCGAGAACGCGGCAAGCCCGGCGACCGCCCGGGACCCCGGGGACCCCGCGGGGCTGCCCCGGGTGCGCTACACCCACGGGGGCCGCGAGCACGAGCTGGTCTGCGACTACGTCGTCGGCTGCGACGGCTTCCGCGGGGTGTCACGCGCCGCTTTCCCCGCCGCACACTCCCGGGTCTACGAGCGCGCGTACCCCTACGGCTGGCTCGGCATCCTGGCCGACGTGCCGCCGTCCAACGACGAACTCGTCTACGCCCGCCACGAGCGCGGCTTCGCGCTCCTCAGCATGCGCTCCCCGACCGTCTCCCGGCTCTACCTCCAGGTGCCCGAGTCCACCGACCCGGACGAGTGGAGCGACGAGGCGGTCTGGGACGAGCTGGCGCTGCGCCTGGAGACCGCGCCGGGCGACGGCTGGGAGCTGCGCCGCGGCCCCGTCACGGCGAAGTCCTTCACCCCCATGCGCAGCTATGTGCACGAACCCATGCGCCACGGCCGCCTCTTCCTCGCCGGGGACGCGGCGCACATCGTGCCGCCGACCGGGGCGAAAGGGCTCAATCTCGCCGTCGGCGACGCCGTCACGTTCGCCCGCGCGCTCATCGGGCTGCGCGGTACCGGCGACCCCGCGCGGCTCGACGCCTACTCGGACACCTGTCTGCGCCGCGTCTGGCAGGCGGAGAGGTTCTCGTACATGATGACGACCCTGCTGCACCGCGAGCCCGGCGGCGGCGCGTTCGACGAGCGGGTGCGCCTCGCCGCTCTCGAACGCATCGCCGCCTCGTCCGCCGCAGAACGGGACCTGGCCGAGGGCTACACCGGGTTCCCCCTGGAGTGACCCCCGGCCCCTCCGGGCGGCGTACGGCGGCCCGTACGGCAACGGTCCGGCAACAGTTCACGCGATCGCGCAACAGGACGGGTACGAGCGGCACGCACGGAATGGGCACTGCCCGTACCGTGTTCTGTGTCATGTGGGTGGACAAAAAGATCCTCCCAGGGCAGTAGAGTCAAGCCTTTGCCTACCTATTACTCTTGAGCCAAGACCACGCCCGTGGTTATGGAGGAGTGACATGAGGAGCAGCAACCCGGTCTTCTCGCGACGGGGGTTCAGCCGCGACAACGGCTACGCGCAGTTCAACGCGGCGCCGCAGGCCGGGGGCCCCGCGGTCGGTACCCAGTACGCGGGCGGCAGTCCCTACGCGCAGGCGCCCGCGAACCCGTACGCGCAGAATCCCTACGCCCAGCAGTACGGTGCCCCGCCGCAGGCCCCGCCCTCCGCCGGGCGGATGACGATGGACGACGTCGTCGTGAAGACCGGGAGCACCCTCGGCGTGCTCGTCGTGTTCGCGGCGATCGCCTGGGCCGTGCTGCCCGTCGACGACGCCAACATCAACAAGTCGTACGGCATCGCCATCGTCTCCGGGCTGATCGCGATGGTGCTCGGCCTGGTCCAGTCGTTCAGGCGGACGGCCGCGCCCGCGCTGATCCTCACTTACGCGGCCCTGGAAGGCGTCTTCCTCGGCGTCCTGTCCAGCATCGTCGACAACCGCATCGCCAGCGGCGCCGCCATGCAGGCGGTGATCGGCACCATGGCGGTCTTCGTGGCCGTGCTCGTCGCGTACCGGGCGGGCTGGATCAGGGTCAACCGCCGCTTCTACGGCTTCGTGATGGCCGCCGCGCTCGGCTTCGTGATGCTGATGGCGGTCAATCTGCTCTTCATGGTCTTCGGCGGCGGTGACGGCCTCGGCTTCCGCAGCGGCGGCCTCGGCATCGCCTTCGGCATCCTCGGCGTCCTGATCGGCGCCTGCTTCCTCGCCCTGGACTTCAAGCAGATCGAGACCGGCATCGCCTACGGCGCGCCCCGCCAGGAGTCCTGGCTCGCCGCCTTCGGGCTGACCCTCACCCTCGTCTGGATCTACCTGGAGTTCCTGCGTCTGATCGCGATCCTCCAGAGCGATAGCTGAGCCGTCCGCGCCGGGGGCCGGTGAGGCACTCACTCCCACTCCCGGCCGGTGCGGCCGGCCCGACACGGCCAAGGGCCCGTGAACTTCGGTTCACGGGCCCTTGCCGTCGTCGACCCCTTCCGGTGGCCGCGCCTTCCCGGCGGGCTCGGGCCCGCAGCGTGGTGGGGCCGCTCAGCCGTGACCCGCGTTCAGCTTCCGCGCGGCCCTTCGCAGGTCGTACTCGTGGACGATCGCCTTCGCGTGGCCGTAGGCGAGATTGTGCTCCATGCGGAGCCAACTGACTTTCTCCTCGAAGCGGAAGAGCGCGGGGCCCTCGTCGACGGTGCGCAGCCAGTCGGTGATGTCACGACCGGTGCAGTGGGGGATTCGGGCGAGCAGATTCCGGTGGGTCTCCTGGGAGAAGACTTGAGACATCGGCGCCTCCGAGCGCTGGCGATGTGGTCCGTCCTTCACGCCACCGTGCCTGAGCGTTCGCGCGTTGGCAACAGTCCGGGGGAAGCGCATAGGGTCTGCGCGTGTTCGACACCACACCGCTCACCGCCGCCGTGAACCACTTCGCCGACCGGCTCAGGGCCGCCCCGCAGAGCCGCCTCCAGCGCGGCGCCGCCGCCGAGGCGCTCGCCCTGGCCAGGGAACTGGCGCTCTGGGCGCAGCGGGTCGAGGAGCCGGGGACGGCGCCGAGGACCATGCCGGACGCGGGGATGTTCGCCGCCGCCGACCAGATCACGGTGGCCGGCCGGGACCTCGCGGTCGCACTGGCGGACTCGGCGGACGGGCAGCGCGCGGGGGACATGACGCGCGCGGTGGACCTGGTCAGGAGCGCCGAGGCGCGCGCCGGAGTGTGAGGCGCGCGCGGCCGCGCGCGGGAGCCTGCCCGCGCCGGGGCGTCACCGGGAGGCGATCACCCGGTCGGCGAGGATGTACATGGTGTCGTCGCCGCATGTGAACGTGAGCGTGTACGCGCCCGCGATGCCGGAGCCGCCGAGCAGGACCGGGTTGTCGCCGCGGCGCAGCGCCGACGCCAGCCGCTCCGACGCCTCCCGGTGCCCCGGTGTCATGCACAGCGTCGTGCCGTCCTCGAAGACGTAGACGTCGAGCGTGCCGAGCGGCCCGGGGCGTACGTCGGCGAGTGCGGTGCCGACCGAGGCGAGGCTCGCGAGGCAGGCCACCGTGCGCTCGTGGTCGCTGCCGGGCGCGGAGGGCACGAAGTCCGGGTGCGAGGGATGGCGGCGGCGGGCCGCGGCCAGCTCGGGGGAGTCCTCGGGGTGCTCCGCGCCCTCGGGCTCCTGGCCCTGGCCCGGGTGGTCGAGGCCGCCGAGCCCGGCGAAGTCCGTCTGCCGCGGCAGATACGGCTCGTCCGTGGGCAGCCCGAGCAGCGAGTGCGCGTCCGAGGACGCGTCCCTGGCCTCCTGGGCGGCCCAGAAGGCGCGCGCCTCGGCCATCTCGCGCTCGCGCTCCTCGGCCAGCGCCTCGGCCACGGCCGTCCGTATGTCGTCGGTGTCCGCCGCGGGCCGTGCCGAGGGCACGGCGGGGCGGGCCGGGGCCGCGGCGGTGCCTGCCGCCAGTTCGCTCCGCAGCTCGGAGAGCTGTCTGCGCAGGCCCCGCACGCTGTACAGGGACGCGCCGCCCACGGCCGTGGCGGCGGCCGTGAGGATGAGCAAGGCGATGGGGATGGCGCTCACTGACATACTCCCGGTTCGTCGACCCCCGACTTCCTCCCTCAGCATGCGACCGACCCCGGCCGCCTGTCAGTCGGGTACGTCACATAGGCCGCAAAACAGACAGGTTGGTACGGAACGGGGCAGGTCCGCTGGGGGTGAGGGCCCTGAGGGTCCTCGGGTTCTGGGCGTAGGCGCTCATCCTTCAGGCGCGCGCACCCGGAGGGAAGTGGCCGACCGAGGAGATGGGTCACATTCTGGCCGAACTTCGGTCACGGCCGGGCGGCCCGCCCCCGCGCCCCCCTCACTCCGGGTCACCCGGACCGCCCCGCCCGCTCCCGGCCGCCGCCGCCCGTTCACGGCACCGGCGGCCCGCTCACGACATCCGCTCGATGACCATCGCCATGCCCTGCCCGCCCCCGACGCACATCGTCTCCAGGCCGAACTGCTTGTCGTGGAACTGGAGGCTGTTGATCAGGGTGGTGGTGATCCGGGCGCCGGTCATGCCGAAGGGGTGGCCGACGGCGATGGCGCCGCCGTTGACGTTCAGCCGGTCGAGGTCGATGCCGAGGTCCCGGTAGGAGGGGATGACCTGCGCCGCGAACGCCTCGTTGATCTCGACGAGGTCGATGTCCCCGATGCCGAGCCCGGCCCTGGCGAGGGCCTGCCGGGAGGCGCCGACCGGGCCGAGGCCCATGATCTCGGGGGAGAGCGCGGAGACCCCGGTGGCGACGATCCTGGCGAGCGGGGTGAGGCCGAGTTCGCGTGCCTTGGTGTCGCTCATGATGACGAGGGCGGCGGCGCCGTCGTTGAGCGGGCAGCAGTTGCCCGCTGTCACCAGGCCGTCCTTGCGGAACACCGGTTTCAGGCCCGCCACGCCCTCCCTCGTCACGCCGGGCCTCGGGCCATCGTCACGGGTGAGGACGGTGCCGTCGGGGAGCGTGACGGGGGTGATCTCGCGCTCCCAGAAGCCCTTGGCGATGGCCTGCTCGGCGAGGTTCTGCGAGCGCACGCCGAACTCGTCCATCTCCTCGCGGGTGATCCCGCGCGCCCTGGCCAGGTTCTCCGCGGTCTGCCCCATCGCGATGTACGGGTCGGGCAGCAGGCCGTCCTCGCGGGGGTCGTGCCAGGTGCTGCCCTCGCTCTCGGCGGTGGCGGCGGTACGGGCCTCGGCCTCGGCGAAGAGCGGGTTGTGGGTGTCGGGCCAACTGTCGGAGCTGCCCTTGACGAAGCGGGACACGGTCTCGACACCGGCCGAGATGAATACGTCGCCCTCGCCCGCCCTGATGGCGTGCAGGGCCATGCGGGAGGTCTGGAGGGAGGAGGCGCAGTAGCGGGTGACGGTGCAGCCCGGCAGCGTGTCGAGGCCGAGCTGCACGGCGACGATCCTGGCCAGGTTGTTGCCCTGCTCGCCGCCGGGGAGGCCGCAGCCGAGCATCAGGTCGTCGATGTCGGCCGGATCGAGCGCGGGCACCTTGTCGAGCGCGGCGCGGATCACACCGACGGCGAGGTCATCGGCCCGCACCTCCTTCAGCGACCCCTTCCCGGCCCGCCCGATCGGCGAACGGGCGGCGGCAACGATGACGGCTTCCGGCATGACAACCCCAATCACTCACGAACGCGACACCCCCAATACTAAGCGCTTGCTTTCCACGGTGCCTTGCCGGTGGGCTGCGGGGGCTTTCCCACCCACCCACCCGCCTCCGGTGCCGAGCAGCCCACCGGGGCACGAAGGGGGCTGCGCCCCTTCGAATCCGCCGGACGGTGAGCACTGCGGCGAGACGCGGTGGGGGGCCGCGCCCTCTCGGGTTCCACTGCCGTGGGCGAGCGCTCTGGCGAGACGCGGCAGGGGGTGGAGGGCGCCGCGCCCTCGCCGGTTCCGCTGCCGTGGGCGAGCACGGTGGGGAGGCACGGCGGGGTGGGGAGCAGGGGGGCGGGCCCCCTTCAGTTCTGCCGTCCCGGCGAGACCCCGGCGGGGCGTGAAGGGGGCCGCAGGCCCCCTTCTGTTTCCGCCGCGACGGCGAGTAACCACGACGCCGTGTTCCGGCGGTGCCGAATCCATCCTGCCCCCGCGCGGCGCCCGCCCCTACCGGCAGGTGGCGAGGCCGAGGGGGGCCGCGCCCCCTTCTGTTTCCGCCGCAATGGCGAGTAACCACGACGTCGCATCCCGGCGGTGCCGAACTCACCCCGCCCCCGCGGCGCCCGCCCCTACCGGCAGGTGGCGAGGCTGGAAGGGGGCCGCGCCCCCTTCTGTTTCCGCCGCGATGGCGAGTAACCCCGATGCCGTGTTCCGGCGGTGCCGAATCCATCCCGCCCCCGCGCGGCGCCCGCCCCCACCGGCAGGTGGCGAGGCGCGAAGGGGGCCGCGCCCCCTTCTGTTTCCGCCGCAATGGCGAGTAACCACGACGTCGCGTTCCGGCGGTGCCGAACTCACCCTGCCCCCGCGGCGCCCGCCCCTACCGGCAGGTGGCGAGGCTGGAAGGGGGCCGCGCCCCCTTCTGTTTCCGCCGCAATGGCGAGCAACCCCGATGCCGTGTTCCGGCGGTGCCGAACCCATCTCGCCCCCGCGCGGCGCCCGCCCCCACCGGCAGGTGGCGAGGCCGGAAGGGGGCCGCGCCCCCTTCGAATCCGCCGCGACGGCGAGCAACCACGACGCCGCGGCCCGGCGGTGCCGAACCCACCCCCGCCCAACACCCCCCACCCCTACGGAGTAGACGGTTCCGCGGCCCCCGGCGCCTCCGGCGCCCCCGGCGCCCCCGGCGCCCCGGGCCCCTCCGCCTCCCGCAACCTCCTCCGCCGCCTCCGCTTGAGCAGCGCCAGCGGCCCCCGCATCCCCCCGGGCGCCGCCGCAACCTCCGTACCGCCCTCGCTCGCGGCGCGCGCCGCGGCGCGTGCCACCGGCAGGAAGCCCTCGTCCCGCGAGGCATCGGGCCGCTCCCCCTCCGGCCACAGGCCCAGCGCAGCGCACAGCGTCGGCAGCACCGCCATCGCAGCGGTGGCGTAGCCCTCCGCGGACGGGTGGTAGTGGTCGGGCCCGAAAAGCTCCCGGGGATTGGCCGCGAACTCGGGCCCGAGCAGATCCCCGAGCGACACCGCCCGACCGCCCTGCTCCACCACCCCGATCGCCTGCGCCGCGGCGAGCTGCCGCGAGGCGCGCCGCGCCAGCCAGCTCAGCGGCTGCCCCACGGGCTCGATGGTGCCGAGGTCGGGACAGGTGCCGACCACCACCTCGGCACCGGCGGTACGCAGCCTCCGTACCGCCCCCGCCAGACACCGCACCGAGTGGGTGGCCGGAATCCGATGGGTGACGTCGTTCGCGCCGATCATGATCACACACACGTCCGGCACCCAGCGGGGATCACCGAGCGCCTGGGTGACCTGCCGGTCCAGATCGTCCGAGCGCGCGCCCGGCAGCGCCGAGCAGCGCAGTTCCACCGGCCGCTCCGCGAACGCCGCGAGCCCCGAGGCGAGCCGCGCCCCCGGTGTGTGCCGCGCCCTGCGCACCCCCTGCCCGGCCGCCGTGGAGTCCCCGAGCATGGCCATCCGCAGCGGCCCGGCCGAGGCACCGCCCGGCAGGCGCGCGTACACCCCGCCGTACAGCCCGTCGGCGCGCGGCGGCGGCTGCGCGCCCTCCGCGCCGGGCCGCCCCACCCGCCGCTTCGCCAGTTGCACCTCGGCCAGGACGAGCCCGGCCGTGGCGACCCCGACAAGGCCGATGCCCCCGCCGCCGTACGCCGCTCCCGCGGCGATACGGCGCGCCACCCTCGCTCTCGACATACCGCGCAGCACCCTCCTCGCTTCCCCGTGCCCCCGGTGTCCAGGACCGGGGACTCATCCACTCACTGCCCCGCGCACCGGGTCGGCCAATCGCCCCGGTCACCCGCCCGTGGCCCCCCGCTCCGCCGGCCGCCGCCGCGCCCCCGCGCGCCGGGGCCCGGGGACCGGCACACCCGGGACCGGCACGTGTCCCCGGAGGGCCGCGCCCGGCCGGGCTTAGGCTGACGCCATCAACCACGCCTCACGGATAGGGCCGGAGACAACGGTGCATGTCCACAACTCAATGATCAGCCTCGTCGGCAACACCCCGCTGGTGCGCCTGAACCGGGTGGCCGAAGGCATCGGGGCCACCGTCCTCGCCAAGGTCGAGTACTTCAACCCGGGCGGTTCGGTGAAGGACCGCATCGCCCTCAGGATGATCGAGGCCGCCGAGGCCGCGGGAGAGCTGCGCCCCGGGGGCACCATCGTCGAGCCGACCAGCGGAAACACCGGGGTCGGCCTGGCGATCGTGGCCCAGCAGAAGGGCTACAGGTGCATCTTCGTCTGCCCGGACAAGGTGTCCACCGACAAGATCAACGTCCTGCGGGCGTACGGCGCGGAGGTCGTCGTGTGCCCCACGGCGGTCGACCCCGACCACCCCGACTCGTACTACAACGTCTCCGACCGCCTGGTGCGCGAGACCCCGGACGCCTGGAAGCCCGACCAGTACAGCAACCCGAACAACCCGCTGTCCCACTACGAGTCCACGGGCCCGGAGCTGTGGACCCAGACCGAGGGCCGCATCACGCACTTCGTGTGCGGGGTGGGCACGGGCGGCACCATCTCGGGCACCGGGCGCTACCTCAAGGAGGTCAGCGACGGCCGGGTGCGGGTGGTCGGCGCCGACCCCGAGGGCTCCGTGTACAGCGGCGGCTCGGGCCGCCCGTACCTCGTCGAGGGGGTCGGGGAGGACTTCTGGCCCGAGGCGTACGACCGGGGTGTCGCGGACGAGATCGTGGCGGTGTCCGACAAGGACTCGTTCCAGATGACCAGGCGGCTCGCCAAGGAGGACGGGCTGCTCGTCGGCGGCTCCTGCGGGATGGCGGTGGTCGCGGCGCTGCGCGTCGCCGAGCGCTGCGACCCCGACGACGTGGTGGTCGTGCTGCTGCCGGACAGCGGCCGCGGCTACCTCAGCAAGATCTTCAGCGACGAGTGGATGAACGACTACGGCTTCCTTGAGGAGACCGGCGGCAGCCCCCGCGTGGGCGACGTGCTCTCCGACAAGGAGGGCGCGATGCCGTCGCTGGTGCACATGCACCCGGGGGAGACCGTGGGCGAGGCCATCGACGTGCTGCGCGAGTACGGGGTGTCCCAGATGCCGATCGTGAAGCGCGGCGCGGGCCACCCGGACGTGATGGCCGCGGAGATCGTCGGCTCCGTGGTCGAGCGCGAACTGCTCGACGCCCTCTTCGCGCACCGCGCCGTCCTCGACGACCCGCTGGACAAGCACATGTCGCCGCCGCTGCCGCAGGTCGGCTCGGGCGAGCCGGTGGCGGACCTGATGGCGGTCCTCGGCGCCGCGGACGCCGCGATGGTGCTGGTGGAGGGGAAGCCCACCGGGGTCGTCAGCCGGCAGGACCTGCTGGCGTTCCTGGCCAGGAACGGCGCCCACTGACGCCTGCCGGGCCGCAGGACCTGGCCGGCCCCGGGGTGCGGAGGCCCGTCCCCCGGGGCGGGCCTTCGTGCTTCGCCCACAATGTACGAACGCGACACACCGGCGCAGCGCGCGCGTAACAAGCCTCCGGCACCTTTGAGGACGTCGGCACGGCGCGGCGTCCCCGGGTAACGCGGGGAGCCAGCCGCGGCGGCCGACGCGGATCGGCGCCATGGAACCTCCGGAGCGGCTCCCGGACCTCCCTGGACGCCAGGACGCGGGGCCCGGTCCTGACCCGGCCACACGCGTCCCGCGCGGGGACCGCCGTCGTCCCGCCCCCCTACTCAGGGGGTGCGGCGGTCTCCGCGCCACCTCACCACCCCGACGGCCAAGAGCCCGGCGCGACTCGTCCCGGCGGCCCGGACACCCTGCGTACGCCTTCCCCCCGGCCGGAAGCCCGCCGTCCCCCTGTCCCGACGGGCTGGATGCGCGTCCGGCCGGGACGGGAACGGGAAGCCCCCGGGCGAGTTCACTCGTCCCGGGGACGGGGAGATCCCCCTGGCGGGTTCACTCGTCGCGGTCCATGTAGCCCCCCGACGCCCTCCGCTCCCCGAAGTGCGCGCCCCGTACGGCCTGTACGGCGTTGATGCCGACGATCCCGGCCCAGGACACCAGCAGCCCGGCGAGACCGGCGTTGACGACGGCGATCGCCGACAGCGGAATCGCCACGATCAGCGAGATGATGCCGAAGCCGAACCGCTCGCCCCAGCCGTCGTCGCTCCTCCTGCCGCGCCGGTCGGGGGGCCTGGCGGCCACCATCTGCTGTTCGGCGAGCCTGCGCCGCACCCGGCGCTCGACCACCCCGTCGACCTGCTGTTCGATCTTCCCGAGGAACGACTCGACCAGCGCGGGTTCGTACTCCTCGCCAAGCTCCTTGCGTGCGTCGAGCGTGGCGTTGAGTTCCTTCTTCAGTTCGGCATCGTGGGCAGCATCCATAGCCCTTCACGGTACGGAGCACCGCACCCCGAATCAGTGGGGCTAACCCCCCATTTCGACTGGGCGCAGACCCCCTCGGCCGGGTACCTGGAAGGCCCCGCACGCCCCGTCGCCGCTTGCCCCCGTGCATACGTCCATGCAGAGTGTGCCGGGACTGAATACGGCGAGAGGCGTGTGATGAGCGACGGGCCCGTGGGGCGCTTGCAGGAGCTGTTCGAGGGGCGGCGGCTCACCCCCACCCAGCGGCGCATCGCGCACTGCATGGTGCGCCGCGCCGCCGAGGTGCCCTTCCTGTCGAGCGTGGAGCTGGCGCAGCTCGCCGGGGTGAGCCAGCCCTCCGTCACCCGCTTCGCGGTGGCCCTCGGCTTCGACGGTTACCCGGCGCTGCGCCGCGCCCTGCGCGACGTGGGTCCCGCGGGCCCCGCCGCCGAGGAGCCCCCGTTCAACGAGTACCAGCGCGCCGTCGAGGCGGAGATCGCCAACCTGCGGCAGCTCTCCGGGCTGCTGCGCGACCCCGGGCCCGTGGCGCGCGCCGGGCGGCTGCTCGCGGGCTCCCGGCCGCTGCTCGTGCTCGGGCTGCGCGCCGCCGCCGCGCAGGCCCGCGGCTTCGCCTACTTCGCCGCCAAGGTGCACCCGGACGTACGGCTGCTCGACGAGGGCGGCTCCATGCTCGTCGACCGCCTCGACGCGGCCCGCCGCGCGGGCGCCGGGGTGCTGCTCTGCTTCGCGCTGCCCCGCCATCCGAAGGAGACCGTGGACGCGCTCGGGTGGGCGCGGCAGGCGGGCCTGACCGTGGTCACCGTCGCCGACAGCGCCTTCGCGCCGGTCGCCGCGGCCTCGGACGTGCTGCTGCCCGCCGCCGTCGGCACCGGGCTCGCCTTCGACACCGCGTGCGCGCCGATGCTGCTCGGCCGGGTGCTCCTCGAAGCGATGTGCGACGGGCTGCCGGATGCCCAGGCGCGCCTTGAGGAGTTCGACGCGCGGGCCGCGGAGCGCGGCCTGTTCGTGGGCTGAGCGGCGCCGCGCCCTCTCATCGCTCCCTCAGATTGCTTCGCTAGTGTCCCGGCCCGGAAACGGAACGTACCGGGAGGTGGCGGACGTGTCGCGAGGCGGGCAGGGGCTGGCACGGGTGGCGGTGGTGGTGCGCGCGGGGGCGGCGCCGCTGTGGTGGCTCGGGGTGCTGGCCGCCGCGCTCGGCCTGTTCGTCCCGGGGCTCACGGGCCGCAGGATCGGGGTGCTCGCGGGCGCCGCGCTCTTCCTGGTGGCCGCGGGCGTGGTCGCGCACGCGCGCAGGAAGCGGTACCGGGCGCTGGCCGGGGCGGCGGCGCGTGCGGGGCGGCACGACGTGCTCCAGGACCGGCGGGTCACCCTGCGCAACTGGCGCCGCGGGCACCGGTGGTGGCTGCTCGGCGCGTTCCTCGCGGCCCTCGCGGCGGACTTCGCACTGCCCGCCGCCGCGGGCATGCTGCTCGCCGGGTGCGCGGTGGGGCTCTGGCTGAAGGCGGCGTGGCTGGGGCGGCGGGAGCAGGAGGCCGACGCCCTGCTCTGGGCCAGGGTCGACTGGCTCACCCCCGCCTCCGGCCGCCCCACGGGCCCCCAGGTCAGGGCGTACCGCGGCACGGGCCTCGCGGCGGGCGACGCGGCCCCCGGCGGAGCGGCCCGCCGGGGGCTGTGAACGGCCGCATGGCGCGCCGGTGAACGGCGGTCACGCCCTCCTCCCGGGCCCGGCGCGAAGCCGCCGCGGGCGCCGTTTCGCGGTCACAGCCCGCAGCCACGCCTCGCGGCCGCAACGCACCGCGACGCCTCACGGCCACAACGCACCTCGACGCCTCGCAGCCACGCCCCCACCAGCAGCTCACCACCACGCCTCACCGCGACGCCCCGCAGCCCCGCCTCACGGCCACAACTCCCGGCGACAGCCGCTCCCTCCCGCCTCACAGGGGAACAGTCGGCCCCCGCCTCACAGCGCCAGCCGGTCCACCCCGCCGCCCGACTCCGCGACGATCTCGTCCACCGTCTGGGCCCTTCGCACCACCTGGAAGCGCACCCCGGCCGCCCCCGCGGTGAAGGCGAGGACCGTGGGGCGTGGCAGGGAGTTGTACGCGTAGTGGTGGGCGAAGTAGTACGCGCCGGTGTCGAGGGCCGCCGCGTAGTCGCCCGGTTCCAGGCGGGGCAGTTCGCGGTCCTGGGCCAGCAGGTCGCCCGCGAAGCAGGCGGGGCCCGCCACGTCCTGGCGCACCCCGGGCCCGGTGCGCGGCTCGCCACTGCCGTCGTAGGCGGCGATCCTGAGCGGCCATGACTCCGGCGCGTACACCGTGCGGGTCGCGAGCTGGGCGCCCGCGTGCGTCACCGCGATCGGGCGGCCGCCCGAGGTCTTGGTGTACTCGACCCGCGCGAGCACCGTCCCCTGCTTGGCGAGCACCGACCGCCCGAACTCCGTCACCAGGCCGTAGCGCCCGTCGAGCAGCCCCGGCACGTCGCGCCCGAGCAGCCGCGCGTACGCGGCGAAGTCCGGGGTCTGCTCCTCGGAGGCGAAGTTCACCGGGAGGCCGCCGCCGATGTCGATCGTGTCGACCTGCCGCCGCCCGCCGCGCGCGTTGATCTCCTCCGCCAGCTCGTACGTCAGCGCCACCCCCCGCGCCATCCGGCCGAGCGCGACGCCCTGGGAGCCGGAGTGGGTGTGCAGCCTGGTCAGCCAGGGGCGTTCCAGGAAGGCGCGCACCACCCACTCGCGCGCCCCCTCGTCGCCGAGCGCCACCCCGAACTTGGAGGTGGCGGTGGCCGTCGAGAGCGCCCCGATGGAACCGCCGCCGACCTGGGGGTTGATCCGCAGGCCCAGCGGCGACGCGGACGGCGCCGACGCCATGAGCGCGTCCAGCCTGGCCAGCTCCTGGGCGTTGTCGGCGTTCACCGCGATGCCGAGCGCCAGCGCCTCCCGCAGCTCCGCCGGGGTCTTGGCGGGGGAGTCGAGCACGGTCGCCGACGGCGGCACCCCCGCGGCGCGGGCGAGCGCCAGCTCCCCGGGGCTCGCCACCTCCGCGCCCATCCCGAGGTCATGGAGCAGCCGCACCACGGGCACCAGCGGCGACGCCTTCACCGCGAACGCGTGCCGCACCGGCGTCCCGGGCGCCACGACCTCCTCGAACGCCGTGCGCAGCCCCGCCACGGCCCGCTCGACGCCGGTGAGGTCCAGCAGGCACAGCACCGGCTCGTCGGGTCCGACGAGCCCCTGGTCCACCGCCGCCCGCACCGCCGCGTCCCGCCGCGCCGCCGCCTCCCTGGCGGCCGCGGCCGCCCCGGAACCCGCCGCGGTCGCCGCCGTACCGCCCCTGCCGCCTGTGCCTCCGGCGCCCAGCCCGTTCACCCGAATCCGCTCCCTTTGTGTGGGGACCCTCGCCCGATCAAGACAATCATCCGCGGCCGTGGCGCGGTCCACGGGCCACCTGTTGACTGAAAGTATTCAGCGGTTCAGGATGTGAATGAATAGTTCACGGGACGGGAGCGGCGAGCGCGGCCGCCCGGAGGAGGCAGGCTCATGTCAGGACCGTCAGGTCTTTCGGCACCGTCGGGACCCCGCCCCGTACGGGCCCCGCGCGGCACCGCGATGACCGCGCTCGGCTGGCCCCAGGAGGCGGCCCTGCGGATGCTCCAGAACAACCTGGACCCGGAGGTCGCCGAGCACCCCGACAAGCTCGTCGTCTACGGCGGCACCGGCAAGGCGGCCCGCGACTGGCGCTCGTTCGACGCGATGGTGCGCACCCTGCGCACGCTGAAGCAGGACGAGACGATGCTGGTGCAGTCGGGGCGCCCCGTCGGGGTCCTCCAGACCCACGAGTGGGCGCCGCGCGTGCTCATCGCCAACGCCAACCTGGTGGGCGACTGGGCCACCTGGGAGGAGTTCCGCCGCCTCGAAGCGCTCGGGCTGACCATGTACGGGCAGATGACCGCCGGCTCCTGGATCTACATCGGCACCCAGGGCATCCTTCAGGGCACCTACGAGACCTTTGCCGCGGTCGCAGAGAAGCGCTTCGGCGGCTCCCTCGCGGGCACCATCACGCTCACCGCCGGGCTCGGCGGCATGGGCGGCGCCCAGCCGCTGGCCGTCACGATGAACGGCGGCGTCGTCATCTGCGTCGACTGCGACCCGCGCGCCATCGAGCGCCGTATCGAGCACCGCTACCTCGATGTGCGCGCCGACTCCCTGGAAGAGGCGCTGCGGCTCGCCGTGGAGGCGCGCGACGCCCGCCGCCCGCTCTCCGTCGGGCTGCTCGGCAACGCCGCCGAGGTGCTGCCCCGTATGCTCGCCGAGTCCGCGCCGGTCGACATCGTCACCGACCAGACCAGCGCCCACGACCCGCTCGCCTACCTGCCGCTCGGCGTCCCCTTCGAGGACATGGCCGGGTACGCCGCCGAGAAGCCCGCCGACTTCACCGCCAGGGCCCGCGAGTCGATGGCCCGCCATGTGGAGGCCATGGTGGGCTTCCAGGACGCGGGCGCCGAGGTCTTCGACTACGGCAACTCCATCCGCGGCGAGGCGCAACTCGCCGGCTTCGCGCGCGCCTTCGACTTCCCCGGCTTCGTCCCCGCCTACATCAGGCCGCTGTTCTGCGAGGGCAAGGGCCCCTTCCGCTGGGCCGCGCTCTCCGGCGACCCGGCGGACATCGCCGCCACCGACCGCGCCATCCTCGACCTCTTCCCGGAGAACGAGTCGCTGGCCCGCTGGATCTCCCTCGCGGGCGAACGCGTCCACTTCCAGGGCCTGCCCGCCAGGATCTGCTGGCTCGGCTACGGGGAGCGGGATCGCGCGGGCGAGCGCTTCAACGACATGGTGGCCTCGGGGGAGCTGAAGGCGCCCCTCGCCATCGGCCGCGACCACCTGGACACCGGCTCGGTGGCGTCCCCGTACCGGGAGACCGAGGGGATGCTCGACGGCTCCGACGCGATCGCCGACTGGCCGCTGCTGAACGCCATGGTCAACGTCGCCTCCGGCGCCTCCTGGGTCTCCGTCCACCACGGCGGCGGCGTCGGCATGGGCCGCTCCCTCCACGCGGGACAGGTCACCGTCGCCGACGGCACCCCGCTCGCCGGGGAGAAGATCCGCCGCGTCCTCACCAACGACCCCGGCACCGGCGTCATCCGCCATGTCGACGCCGGGTACGACACCGCCGAGGCGGTGGCCGAGGCCCGCGGCGTCCGCGTCCCCATGCGGGAGGGCGAGTGACCCCGGCGGACCCGGGCCCGGCGCGTGGCCGCGGCGCCGCCCGCGCGGGCGGGAGGGCCGCCGTATGAGCTTCACCGGGATGTGGCGTGATCTCGCGCCGCTCGGCAGGGACGCGGCAACCGGCGGCTACCGCCGCTACGCCTGGAGCGCGGCAGCGGGCGAGTGCCGCGCCTGGTTCCGCGGGGAGGCCGAGGCCAGGGGGCTCGCCGTCGAGACCGACCGCAACGGCAACGCCTGGGCCTGGCTCGGCGACCCGGCGGCGGGCGGCGCCGTCGTCACCGGCTCGCATCTGGACTCGGTACCCGACGGCGGCGCCTTCGACGGGCCGCTCGGCGTCGTGTCCGCGTTCGCCGCGCTCGACGAGCTGCGGGCCCGCGGCGCGCGGCTCGACCGGCCGCTCGGCATCGTCGACTTCGCCGACGAGGAGGGCGCCCGCTTCGGCCTCGCCTGCGTCGGCTCCCGGCTCGCCGCGGGCCGCCTCGGCCGCGAGGACGCGCACGCGCTCACCGACGCCGAAGGCGTCACCCTGCCGCGCGCCATGGAGGCCGCGGGGTACGACCCCGACGCGATCGGGCCCGACCCCGAGCGGCTCGCCCGAATCGGCGCCTTCGTGGAACTCCACGTCGAACAGGGCAGGGCCCTCGACCTGCTGGGGCGGCCCGTCGGCATCGCCTCCTCGATCTGGCCGCACGGGCGCTGGCGCTTCGACTTCCGCGGCGAGGCCAACCACGCGGGCACCACCAGGCTCCAGGACCGCCGCGACCCGATGCTCGGCTACTCCGCGACCGTGCTCGCCGCGCGGGAGCGCGCCGAGCGCGCCGGGGCGCTCGCCACCTTCGGGAAGGTCGCCGTCGCGCCCAACGGCGTCAACGCGATCCCCTCGCTCGTCTCCGGCTGGCTCGACTCCCGCGCCCCCGACGAGGCCACCCTCGAAGCCCTGGTCTCCGGCATCGAGCGGGCCGCCACCGAGCACGCGCGGCGCTACGGCACCACCCTCGACGTGACCCGGGAGTCCTTCACGCCCGTCGTCGACTTCGGACACGCCCTGCGCGACGAGATCGCCCGCATCCTGGCCCCGGAAGGACAGGAGGGGCCGGAGGGGCCCCGGCGGCCCGAGGCGCAGGGGCGGCCGGGGGAGCCGGTCCCGGCGGACGGGGCCGCGCGGGCGTCCGCACAAGTGCCCGTCCTCGCGACCGGCGCCGGGCACGACGCCGGGATACTCTCCGCGTCCGTGCCCACCGCCATGCTCTTCGTACGCAACCCGACGGGCGTCTCGCACGCGCCCGCCGAGCACGCCACCGAGGACGACTGCGCGGCGGGCGTGCGGGCACTCGCCGACGTACTGGAAGGACTGGCCGCAGACCGCGGCTGACCGCGCCCCGCACCCCCCGACTTCGCGCCCACCCCGGAGCCGCACGTGCCGCACCCCACCAGCGCGCAGGACACCGCCCGCGCGCCCGACACCCCCGCGCCAGGAGCGCCCGCGCGCGGCCCCGCCTACTGGCTCGAACACGCCTGGCTCGGCGACCGCTGCGAGCCCGGCGTGCTGCTCACCGTCGCGGACGGGCGCATCGGGGCCCTGACCACCGGGCACGAGCGCCCGCCACGGGGCGCCGAGATCCTGCGCGGGCTGACCCTGCCAGGACTCGCCAACGTCCACTCGCACGCCTTCCACCGGGCGCTGCGCGGCGCCGTGCAGACCGGCGGCGGCACCTTCTGGACCTGGCGCGAGAGCATGTACGCCGTCGCCCAGCGGCTCACCCCCGACAGCTACCACCGGCTCGCCCGCGCCGCGTACGCCGAGATGGCGCTCGCGGGGATCACCGCCGTAGGGGAGTTCCACTACCTGCACCACGCCCCCGGCGGCACCCGCTACGACGACCCCAACGCCATGGGCGAGGCGCTGCTCGCGGCGGCCGACGAGGCCGGCATCCGCCTCACCCTGCTCGACACCGCCTACCTCGCCGCGGGCTTCGGCGAGCCGCCCGCCGCGCACCAGCGCCGCTTCGACGACGGCAGCGCCGACGCCTGGGCCGAGCGCGCCGCACTGCTCGCGCCCCGCGGCCTCGCGCTGCGGGGCGCCGCCGTGCACTCCGTACGCGCCGTGCCCGCCGCGGCGCTGTCCACGGTGGCCGACTGGGCGCGCGAGCGCGGGGCGCCGCTGCACGCGCACCTCTCGGAGCAGCCCGCGGAGAACGAAGCCTGCCTGGCCGCCCACGGCCGCACCCCCGCGCGGCTGCTCGCCGACCACGGGGTGCTGGGCGGGCGCACCACCGCCGTGCACGCCACGCACCTCACCGACGACGACATCGGGCTCGTCGGCGCCACCGGCACCGGCACCTGTATGTGCCCCACGACGGAGCGGGACCTCGCGGACGGCACAGGACCCGCCGCCGCGCTCCAGCGGGCGGGCAGCGCGCTCAGCCTCGGCAGCGACAGCCACGCCGTGGTGGACATCCTGGAGGAGGCACGCGCGATGGAACTCGATGAGCGGCTGCGCACCGGGCGCCGCGGCCACTGGACGGCCGCGGCACTGCTGCGGGCCGCCACCGCGGACGGCCACGCCGCCCTCGGCAGGCCGGACGCCGGCCGGATCGCACCGGGCGCGGCGGCCGACCTCACCACCGTGTCCCTGGACTCCGTACGCACCGCGGGCGCGGCGCCAGGAAGGCTCGCCGAGACCGCCGTCTTCGCGGCGGGCGCGGCCGACGTGCGCCACACCGTCGTCGCGGGCCGCCACCTCGTGCGCGACGGGGCGCACACGCGGGTGCCCGACGTGCCACGGGAACTGGCGGCGGCGATCCGCGCCGCGCACGGGGAGGAGCCACGCCATGACCGCTGACCGCACACCCGCCACCGACGTGGCGCACCCCACGCCCGCGGACGCCGCGCACAGCACACCCGCCACCGCGGCGGCGCACGGCACCACCGCGATCACCCACATCGCGACCCTGGTCACCAACGACCCCTCCCTCGGCGACGGCTCCCCGCTCGGACTGATCCACGACGCCGCGGTCGTCACCGAGGGTGACCGCGTGATCTGGATCGGTGAGGACAGCAAAGCACCCGCCACTGACAACCGGGTCGACGCGGGCGGCAGGGCGGTGCTGCCCGGCTTCGTCGACTCCCACTCCCACCTGGTCTTCGCGGGCGACAGGACCGAGGAGTTCCACGCCCGGATGTCGGGCCGCGGCTACACGGCGGGCGGCATCCGCACCACGGTCGAGGCCACCCGCGCCGCCCCCGACGACGAGCTGGAGCGCAACCTCACCCGCTACCTCGCCGAGGCGCTGCGGCAGGGCACCACCACCTGCGAGACCAAGTCCGGCTACGGCCTCACCCCGGACCACGAGGCCCGCGCGCTGCGCCTGGCCGCACGCCACACCGACGAGGTCACCTTCCTCGGCGCCCACATCGTGGCGCCCGAGTACGCCGACGACCCGGACGGCTACGTCGGCCTCGTCACCGGGCCGATGCTGGACGCCTGCGCGCCGCACGCCCGCTGGATCGACGTGTTCTGCGAGCGCGGCGCCTTCGACGGCGACCAGGCCCGCGCCGTCCTCACCGCGGGCCTCAAGAGGGGCCTGCTGCCCCGGGTGCACGCCAACCAGCTCTCGTACGGTCCCGGGGTGCGGCTCGCCGTGGAACTCGGCGCGGCCAGCGCGGACCACTGCTCCCGGCTCACGGACGCCGACGTCGACGCGCTCGCGGACGGGGACACGGTGGCGACCCTGCTGCCGGGCGCCGAGTTCAGCACCCGCGCCGCGTGGCCGGACGCCAGGCGGCTGCTGGACGCCGGGGTCACGGTGGCGCTGTCCACGGACTGCAACCCGGGCTCGTCGTTCACGTCGTCCGTGCCGTTCTGCATCGCGCTCGCGGTGCGGGACATGGGGATGACGCCCGACGAGGCGGTGTGGGCGGCGACCGCGGGCGGCGCCGCCGCGCTGCGCCGCGACGACATCGGGGTACTGCGGCCCGGCGCCCGCGCCGACCTGCTGCTGCTCGACGCGCCGAGCCCGGTCCACCTCGCTTACCGCCCCGGGGTCCCGCTGGTGGCCGCGGTCTGGCGCGGCGGACGGCGGGTGGTGTGAACGGGGGGGGCGCGCGGCCCGGCGGCGGGCGCGGCTTCAGAGGGCGGGTGAAGCAAAGAGGGGGCGTGCGGACGCGAACTCACGCCGCCCTATGAGGCCCTGCACGCCACTCACAGGACGCCCCTTGCGCGCCGCCGCATCATGCCCTCACGCACCGCCACCTCACCGCCGAGACACCGCCGCATCACCGCCAAGACACCGGACACCGGACACCGGCGCCAAGACGCCAAATGGGGGCGCGTGAACTCTCACGCGCCCCCCTCTTCACTGCCCGACCGCTTCCGGCCGGTTCCGCGGTCTACTCCTCGACGGTCAGCCCCTCGCGCAGCCGTACCAGGGTGCGGGAGAGCAGCCGGGAGACGTGCATCTGGGAGATGCCCAGCTCGTCGCCGATCTCGGACTGGGTCATGTTGGCGACGAAGCGGAGCGCGAGGATCTTGCGGTCGCGCGGCGGCAGCTCGGCGATGAGCGGCTTCAGGGACTCCACGTACTCGATGCCTTCGAGGCTGTGGTCCTCGTAGCCGATCCGGTCGGCGAGCGCGCCCTCGCTGTCGTCCTCCTCCGGCTGGGCGTCCAGGGAGCTGGCGGTGTACGCGTTGGACGCGGCCATGCCCTCGACGACCTCGTCGTTGCTGAGGCCGAGCCGGGTGGCGAGTTCGGTGACGGTGGGGGCGCGGTCGAGCTGCTGGGCCAGCTCGTCGCCCGCCTTGGCCAGGTCGAGGCGGAGTTCCTGGAGGCGCCGCGGGACCCGGACCGACCAGGAGGTGTCACGGAAGAAGCGCTTGATCTCGCCGACGATGGTGGGCATGGCGAACGTGGGGAACTCCACGCCGCGGCTCAGCTCGAACCGGTCGATCGCCTTGATCAGGCCGATGGTGCCGACCTGGATGATGTCCTCCATCGGCTCGCTGCGCGAGCGGAATCTGGAGGCGGCGAACTTGACCAGCGCCAGGTTCAGTTCGACGAGGGTGTTGCGGACGTACGCGAACTCGTGGGTGCCCTCCTCCAGCGTTTCCAGGCGCTCGAAGAGCGTCTTGGAGAGGGCGCGCGCGTCGACGGGGTGGACCTCGTCGTACGGCGGGATGTCCGGCAGGTCCTCAAGGGCCTCAAGGGCGTCGGACGTTTCGGAGGGGGCGCCGTGCGCCTCCGGTACCGCTTGGGTCTCGGCCCCCGCCGCGCTCACGGGCCCGCGGTCGGTCCGCTGGGGAGGGAGAGCCGACGCCGCCTGGTCAGTACGCGGTTCGTCGAGCCGGGGTGACATGATGCCTCCATCGTTCTCGGCATTCGGCTGCCGATTGCCATGACGTGCACTGCGGGGTGCGGCGCCTCCATAGCCGTCTTGTGGTGTGCTCCTCTAGCCCTACCCGGTTTACACACCCCACCGCAAGTACGCTTTCATGGCAATTGTCCGTTTTCGCGGGGTTGTTCGGGTACCGGTCGGCAGGGGTGAGGCGTAGTCTGCGGGAACGTCAGTCAACAGCTACGAGGGGTCGGGAGAGAGACGGCATGGACCGCGGGACGGTCGACAGCGCACACAAGGGCCGCCTTCTTGTAGAGGTGCGGGAAGCCGGGGCGAGTGCCGTGGTGTCCCCCGCGGGAGAGCTCGACCATCACACCGCTGATCTGCTGCGCGAGCCGCTGGAGCGGTGCATCGACAACGGCTTCGCACGGCTGGTGGTGGACTGTGCCCGGCTGGAGTTCTGCGACTCCACGGGGCTCAACGTCCTGCTGGGCGCGCGGCTGCGGGCCGAGGCCGAGGGGGGCGGGGTGCACCTGGTGGGAATGCAGCCGGTGGTGGCACGCGTGTTCGAGATCACGGGTGCCGACGCCGTGTTTACCGTGCACGAAACGCTCGAAGCGGCTCTCGCCGACTGAGCGGGCAGAAGTTACACGCCGGTTGTCCCGGTGTGATCAAGACGTTACCGGTGTCACAGTTTCCGTAGTGGGCAAGTGGGTGTTCCCACGCCGCGGCCGGGCAGAAGACCGATGGACTCGACGGCGGTCGGGCGACCCGCCGGCGGTGGGCGCGCCCATGGGCGCTTCGGGGGCGCGGCGGCCCGGGTGTCCCCGTGTCGCGGTCCGTCGTCGGCCGTGCGTGACTGAACTGTAGAGATCTCTGGTGAATCGGTGAGGTGAAGCGCTGATGAGCACCACCCGGCCGTGCTCGCCGGGCGACCGAAGCCCGGGCGGGGGAGCAGCGGGGCCGGTCGAGCCCGTCGGGGGGGACGCGGCGGACGGGGCGGGCCAGGGGGCCGAGCCCTCGGGGGACAGTGGGACCAGGCGGCTCAGCTTCGCCGGGGCCAGCGGGCTCGTCCCGCTCGCCCGCGACTTCACCCGTGAGGCGCTGCGCGCCTGGGGCTGGATGCCGAGTTCCAGCGCCGACCAGCGCGCCGCGTCGGAGGACGTGCTCCTCGTGGTGTCCGAGCTGGTCACCAACGCGTGCCTGCACGCGGAGGGCCCCGAGGAGATGGTCCTCAGGCGCGACCGGAAAGTACTGCGCGTGGAGGTACGGGACCGCGGTGCGGGCCAGCCCTCGCCCCGCACCCCGCACCAGGCGGGACGGCCCGGCGGCCACGGCATGTTCATCGTCCAGCGGCTCTGCCTCGACTGGGGCGTCGTACGGCTGCCCGGCGTATCGGGCAAGACGGTCTGGGCGGAGCTACAGGGCGCGGGCTGACCCCCGCGCCCCCCCCCCCCCCCCCCCCCCCCCCCGGTGGCCCACCCCCCCCCCCCCCCGCCCCCCCCCCCCCCCCCCCCCCCCCCCCCCCCCCCACCCCCCCCCCCCCCCCCCC
>NZ_JBITGT010000021.1:0-84273 GCF_044457285.1 Streptomyces sp. NPDC050560 | reverse complement strand
CGGGGTTTCTACCCGCCGCGGGGGCCCCCCGTGGTGGGGGGGTGCGTGCGGCCCCGGCGTGTTGGGGGGGGGGGGTGGGGGGGGGGGCCCGGGGGGCGGGCCCCCCCCCCCCCCCCCCGCCCGCCACCCCGCGCGCCGCGTGTGCCTCACCACGCCGCCCCGGTACCGCACCCCCGCGCGCGCCCGCCCGGCCACCGCGCCCACCCGCGCCCCCTCACGCCGCCTCCCCCATCAGCCCCCGCACCCGGGTCCGCGACGCGAACACCCCCGCGGCCGCCACCGCCGCCAGCGTGGCCTGCGCCGCCACCGCGGCCGTGCTGTCGAGGCCGACGCCCGCCAGCGAGAGCAGCCCCGTGACGCAGTCGCCCGCGGTGGTGGCGAGGAACCAGACGCCCATCATCTGCGAGGCGTACTTCGCCGGGGCCATCTTCGTCGTCACCGAGAGGCCCACGGGCGACAGGCACAGCTCCCCCACCGTCTGCAGCAGGTAGATCCCCACCAGCCAGAGCGGCCCCGCCCTGCCGCCGCCCGCCGTCATCCCGAGCGGCAGCAGGAACAGGAAGAACGAAAGACCCACGAGGCCCAGCCCCGACGCGAACTTCACCGCCGTGTCGGGCTCCGCGCCCCGCCGCGCCAGATACAGCCAGAGCCACGCGAACACCGGCGCCAGCGCCATGATCAGCACCGGGTTCACCGACTGGAACCAGGACGCGGGGAAGCGGAAGCCGAACACCGAGGTGTCCGTCCTGCCGTCCGCGAAGATCGCCAGCGTGGAACCGCCCTGGTCGTAGATCATCCAGAAGAGCGCGGCCGCCACGAAGAACCACAGATACCCGGAGAGCCTCGCCTGCTCGGCGTCCGTCAGCGCCGGATCGCGCCTGATCCGCACCAGCACCGCGGCCGGGATCAGCAGCCCCGCCAGCGTGATCGGCACAAGCGCCCACGTCAGCGTGTACAGGCCGGCCGCCACCACGGCCCCGTAGAACACGGCCGCCGCCACCAGCCACAGCCCCGCCGTGCGCAGCACCGCCCCCCGCTCCCGCCCCGACAGGGGCCGCGGCACCCGGGCCGACTCCGCCGCCAGATGCCGGGTCCCCAGCAGGAACTGCACAAGCCCGAGCCCCATCCCCACCGCCGCCAGCGCGAACCCCACATGCCACCCCACCCGCTGCCCCACCGTGCCGATCGCCAGCGGCGCCGCGAAGGCACCGAGGTTGATGCCCATGTAGAAGACGGTGAAGCCGCCGTCCCTGCGCGGATCGTCAGGACCGCGGTAGAGCTGGCCGACCATCGTCGAGATGTTGGCCTTCAGCAGCCCTGAGCCGGCCGCGACCAGCGCGAGCCCCGTGAAGAACGCCGCCTCGCCCGGCACCGCGAGCGTCAGATGGCCCGCCACCACCACCGAGGCGGCGACCGTCACCGCCCTGCGCGGCCCCCACACCCGGTCCCCGAACCAGCCGCCCGGCATCGCCAGCAGGTACACGAGCGCCAGATACACCGAGTAGACGGCCGTCGCCGCCCCGGTGCCGAGACCGAGCCCCCCGCCCCGCGCGCCCCCCGACGCGCCGGGACCCCCCGAGATCAGGTACAGCGGCAGCAGCGCCCGCATCCCGTAGAAGCTGAACCGCTCCCACATCTCCGTGAGGAACAGGGTGGCGAGGCCGCGGGGATGGCCGAAGAAGGTCCCCCCGCCGCCCGGGCCCCCGGGCGCGCCCAGCGGGGCCGCCGTCGGTGCTGACGCCATGGTTCGGTCCTCGCGGGTCTCGGTCGCAAGCAGGGAAGATAACGGTACGGGATCGCCCGTACCCGTTACGTGACGACGGCCGCGCGCATGGCGGCCCGCGAGGGGCCGAGGGCGCCGCTGGCCCACCGCCGCGCGGACTACCATCACCACCATGACCCGTGTACTGCTCGCCGAGGACGACGCGTCCATCTCGGAGCCGCTGGCCCGTGCCCTGCGGAGGGAGGGTTACGAGGTCGAAGTCCGCGAGGACGGCCCCACCGCGCTGGACGCGGGCATGCAGGGCGGCGTCGACCTCGTGGTACTCGACCTGGGTCTGCCCGGCATGGACGGCCTTGAGGTGGCCCGCAGGCTGCGGGCCGAGGGGCACGCGGTGCCCATCCTGATCCTGACCGCGCGCGCCGACGAGGTCGACACCGTCGTCGGGCTCGACGCGGGCGCCGACGACTACGTCACCAAGCCGTTCCGCCTCGCCGAACTCCTCGCCCGGGTCAGGGCACTGCTGCGCCGCGGCGCCGCCGAACCCCAGCAGGCCCCCGCCACCCACGGCGTACGCATCGACGTCGAGTCCCACCGCGCCTGGATGGGCGAGGAGGAACTCCAGCTCACCGCCAAGGAGTTCGACCTGCTGCGGGTCCTCGTCAGGGACGCGGGACGCGTCGTCACCCGCGACCAGCTCATGCGCGAGGTCTGGGACACCACCTGGTGGTCCTCCACCAAGACCCTCGACATGCACATCTCCTGGCTGCGCAAGAAACTCGGCGACGACGCCGCCAACCCCCGCTACATCGCCACCGTCCGCGGCGTCGGCTTCCGCTTCGAGAAGAGCTGACAGGACCCGCCCCGCGGCCCGGCGCGACACCGCGGACCACGCGCCCCCGGCGGCGGCGGGCGGCCCCCGGAGGGTGCGGCACACTGGGCGGGTGCCTGCCCAGACCGTCCGGAGGACGCCGTGCGCCGCCGACTGATCAACTCCACACTGGCCGTCGTGCTGGTCGTGATCGCCGTCTTCGGCGTCTCACTGGTCATCGTGGAGACCCGGACGATCACCAACAGCGCCCGCGAACGGGTCGAGTCCGAGGCGGTACGCCTCGGCAGCATCGTCGACAGCAGACTCCTCAGCGACGAGCAGATCACCGGCGACATCATCAAGGACCAGCTCGCCCAGCGCTACGCCGTCATCCGCATCCCGGGCCGCGGCCCCATCGAGGTCGGCACCCGCCCCGACGGCGACGTCATCAGGGCCACCGCGCGCGGCGAGCGCGGCGAGACGGTCACCGTCGAGGAGCCCCGCTCCACCGTCACCCGCGAAGTCGGCCGCACCCTGCTGATCATCGGCCTCGTCGCCCTCCTCGCCATCGTCGCCGCCGTACTGCTCGCCGTGCGCCAGGCCAACCGGCTCACCTCCCCCCTCACCGACCTCGCCGAGACCGCGGAACGCCTCGGCTCGGGCGACTCACGCCCCCGCCACAAGCGCTACGCCGTCCCCGAACTCGACCGCGTCGCGGACGTCCTCGACAGCTCCGCGGAGCGCATCGGACGCATGCTCACCGCCGAGCGCCGCCTCGCCGCCGACGCCTCCCACCAGCTCCGCACCCCCCTCACCGCCCTCTCGATGCGGCTTGAGGAGATCACCGTCACCGACGACCTGGACACCGTGAAGGAAGAGGCCACCGTCGCCCTCACCCAGGTGGAACGGCTCACGGACGTCGTCGAGCGGCTGCTCACCAACTCCCGCGACCCCCGCAGCGGCAACGCCGTCACCTTCGACCTCGACGAGGTCATCGTCCAGCAGATGGAGGAGTGGCGCCCCGCCTACCGCAGCGCGGGCCGCGCCCTGGTCTGCTCGGGCAAGCGGCACCTCCAGGCGGTCGGCACCCCGGGCGCCGTCGCCCAGGTGCTCGCCGCACTGATCGAGAACTCCCTGATGCACGGCGGCGGCACCGTGGCCCTGCGCACCCGCGTCACCGGCAACCAGGCCGTCATCGAGGTCACCGACGAGGGCCCGGGCGTACCGCCCGACCTCGGCGCGCGGATCTTCGAGCGCACCATCAGCGGCCACAACTCCACCGGCATCGGGCTCGCCGTCGCCCGCGACCTCGCCGAGGCGGACGGCGGCCGCCTCGAAATGCTCCAGACGAAGCCGCCCGTCTTCGGCCTCTTCCTCTCCAGGACCCAGGGCAGGGGCCCCCAGGACGACCAGGAACCCACCGTCCGCTGAACCGCAGGCCCCGGCCCGCCACCGGCCTGCGACGGCCTGGGCTCCGACGGCCTCAGCCCGGGCCGCCCCCGGCCCCCCGCGCCGCCGCCCGCGCCCCGCCCGCGGCCCCGCGGCCCTCACCGCCTCGCGCACCCTGCCCCGTACCACCCGCCGCGACCGCCGCCCCCTGCGCCCCACGCGCGGGCAGCGTCCTGAACACCCATGTCCGGTACGACCAGAAACGGAACAGGGTCGCGATACCGATCCCCAGGAACTTGAACACGTTGCTCTGCAACGGACCGTCCCAGCCGAAGCCGTACGTCGCCGCGTACAGCACCCCGTTCTCGATGACCAGCCCCACCACGCTGAACAGCAGGAACAACGTCATCTCCCGGGTGCGCCCGCCCTTGTCGCGGTCCCGGTACGCGAAGTGGCGCAGCCCGATGTAGTTGAACACGATCGCCACCACCGTGGCGATCACGCTCGCCCGCACCACCTGTAGGTCGGTGACGCCCCTGACCAGGTTGAACACCAGCAGGTTCACCAGCAGCCCGACCGCACCCACCACACCGAACTTGGCGATCTCCGAGAACAGCCGCGCAAGCCCCCCGCGCAGCGAGCCACTCCCCGGCCCCGTGGCGGCCGGGGAAGGAGGGGGAGCGCTGTCCGCGAGGCCGCCGTGGCGCCCCGTGCCGCCTTGGTCCATGTGTCCGCCCAGCCCCCGTCGGTCGGTGCCCGGGGCCGGTCGTGCCCCGGGCGGCGCGCGCATCCGGGGGCCGGGGGCGCGGGGCGACGCGCGCCGGACGGATGCGCCGCCCGGTCCATGCTAAACGCCCCCTCGGGGCCCGGCACGGCGGCCGATACCCTGGGAGCGTGACGTTCCCGGTAGTCGGCATGGTCGGAGGAGGACAGCTCGCCCGCATGACCCATGCGGCGGGCATCCCGCTCGGCATCAGATTCAAGCTTCTCAGCGACAGCGCGGAGGACTCCGCCGCCCAGGTCGCGGGCGAGGTGGTCGTGGGCGACTACCGCGACCTCGACACCCTGCGCGCCTTCGCGCGCGGCTGCGACGTGGTCACCTTCGATCACGAACACGTACCCGAGGCGCATCTGCGCGCCCTGGAGGCCGACGGCGTCGCGGTGCGCCCGGGACCCGACGCGCTGCGCCACGCCCAGGACAAGGGCGTGATGCGGGCCAGGCTCGACGCGATGGGAGCGCCGAGCCCCCGCCACCGCCTCGTCGCCGACCAGGACGACGTCGCCGCGTTCGCCGCCGAGGGCGACGGCTTCCCCGTCGTCGTCAAGACCGTGCGCGGCGGCTACGACGGCAAGGGCGTCTGGGTCGTGGACCGCGCCGACGAGGCCGCCCTTGCCTTCAGGGCCGGGGTCCCCGTACTGGCCGAGGAGAAGGTCCCCTTCGTACGCGAACTCGCGGCGAACGTCGTCCGCTCCCCCCATGGCCAGGCCGTCGCCTACCCGGTCGTCGAGTCCCAGCAGGTCGCGGGCGTCTGCGACACCGTGATCGCCCCCGCGCCCGGCCTCGACGAGTCCCTCGCCCTCGCCGCGGAGGAGCTGGCCCTCACCATCGCCGGGGAACTCGGCGTCGTCGGACACCTCGCCGTGGAGCTGTTCGAGACCGCCGACGGCCGCGTCCTCGTCAACGAACTCGCCATGCGCCCGCACAACTCCGGCCACTGGACCCAGGACGGCGCCACCACCTCCCAGTTCGCCAACCACCTGCGGGCCGTGCTCGACCTCCCGCTCGGCGACCCACGCGCCCGCGCCCCGTGGACGGTGATGTGCAACGTCCTCGGCGGTGACTACCCCGACATGTACGGGGCCTACCTGCACTGCATGGCCCGGGACCCCGCACTGAAGATCCACATGTACGGCAAGGACGTGAAACCCGGCCGCAAGGTGGGCCACGTCAACACCTACGGCGACGACCTCGACGACGTGCTCGCACGCGCCCGTCACGCCGCCGGCTACCTACGAGGGACGATCACCGAATGAGCAGCAGCGCGGACAGCGACGCCACCGCGGGAGCCGCCCGGGCGTCCGCCCCCGCCGTCGGCATCGTCATGGGCTCCGACTCCGACTGGCCCGTGATGGAGGCGGCGGCCCTCGCGCTCGGCGAGTTCGGCGTCCCCCACGAGGCCGACGTCGTCTCCGCGCACCGCATGCCGCACGAGATGATCGCCTACGGCGAGCACGCCGCGGAGCGCGGCCTCAAGGTGATCGTCGCGGGCGCCGGAGGCGCCGCCCACCTGCCCGGCATGCTCGCCTCCGTCACCCCCCTCCCCGTCATCGGCGTCCCCGTGCCGCTCAAGCACCTCGACGGCATGGACTCCCTGCTCTCCATCGTGCAGATGCCCGCGGGGGTCCCGGTCGCCACCGTCTCGGTCGGCGGCGCCCGCAACGCCGGGCTGCTCGCGGTACGCATCCTCGCCGCCTCCGACCCGGCACTGCGGGAGCGGATGCTGGAGTTCCAGGGCGAACTGCGGGAACAGGCCGCGGAGAAGGGCCGCAGACTGCGCGCCAAGGCGGGCGGCAACGGCGGCGGCTTCGGCTTCGGAGGCGGCCGGTGACCACCGCGGAAGCCGAGGCGCTGCTCCACGAGTTCCCCGTCGTCGACGGCCACAACGACCTGCCGTGGGCGCTGCGCCAGCAGGTGGCGTACGACCTCGCCGCCCGCGACATCGCCGAGGACCAGAGCGCCCACCTGCACACCGACCTGGCCAGGCTGCGCGCGGGCGGCGTCGGCGCCCAGTTCTGGTCCGTGTACGTACGCACCGACCTGCCGGGCGACGCCGCGGTCACCGCCACACTTGAGCAGATCGACTGCGTGCACCGGCTGATCGAGCGCTACCCCGACCGCCTCGCCCGCGCGACCACCGCCGCCGACATGGAACGCGCCCGCCAGGAGGGCCGGGTGGCCTCGCTGATGGGCGCGGAGGGCGGCCACTCCATCAACAACTCGCTCGCCGTGCTGCGGACGTTCGCCGCGCTCGGCGTGCGCTATATGACGCTGACCCACAACGACAACACCGCGTGGGCCGACTCCGCCACGGACGAACCGGGCGTCGGCGGCCTCTCGCCGTTCGGCCGCGTCGTGGTACGGGAGATGAACCGCGCCGGGATGCTCGTCGACCTGTCGCATGTGGCGGCGACGACGATGCGCGACGCACTCGACGCGACGGCCGCGCCGGTCGTGTTCTCGCACTCGTCCTCGCGCGCCCTCTGCACCCACCCGAGGAACGTGCCCGACGACGTCCTGGAACGCCTCGCCGATAACGGCGGTGTGGCGATGGCCACGTTCGTCCCGAAGTTCGTGCTCCAGGCGGCGGTGGACTGGACGGCGGCGGCCGAGGCCGCCCTCGTCGCGGAGGGCTTCTACCACCTTGACCACACCCCGCGGGCGATGGCGGTACTCGCCGCGTTCGAGGCGGAACACCCGCGCCCCGAAGCCACCGTGGCCACGGTGGCCGACCACCTCGACCACATGCGGGACGTGGCGGGCGTCGACCACATCGGCATCGGCGGCGACTTCGACGGCACCGCGCACACCCCGCGGGGCCTCGACGACGTCTCCGGCTATCCGCGCCTGATCGCGGAACTCTCCGACCGCGGCTGGTCCCGCACCGACCTCGCCAAGCTGACGTGGCGCAACGCGGTACGGGTGGTGGCCGCCGCGGAGGATGTCTCCCGCGACCTGCGAGCCCGCACCGAGCCGTCGAACGCGACGCTTGAGGGTGTGGACGGGGCCGGGGGAGGGAGCCCGAGCCTCCCCCAGGGCGCCTAGAGCCTTCTCCCACGGAGGTCAGGTCCCGTCCCACGCCGTTCCGGGCACCCGTGTTCTGGCCCAGGTCAGCAGCTCGGGTGCGTGGAGTGAGGATACCCACAAGTCGGGCTGGTTGTCACTCTCTGTGACCGGGGCGGGGTGGGGGCCGACTCCGAGTACGCGTAGTCCGGCGCGGCGGGCCGAGCCCACGCCGGTCAGGGAGTCCTCGACGGCGAGTGCGCGGTGCGGGCGTACCCCGCACAGCAGGGCGGCACGGGAGTAGACGTCGGGCCATGGTTTCGGCAGCACGGTGTCGGGTGGGGCGTGCCCGTTGGAAGTGGCGTGTGTGCAGGCCCCGTTGCTCCCGGCCGGGGGCGCGGAGGGCACGACGACGTGCCGGAAGTGTCTCAGCAGCCCGGCTCCCTCCAGGCTCTGCTTGACCACGTCGAGCGGGCAGTTGCTGGCCACCGCCAGCGGCAGCCGTCCGGAGAGCGTGCGGACGAATTCGGCGGCGCCCGGCATGGTCACCGGGTCGTCCTCGACGAGCTTCATGAACTGGTCGAGGAGTGCGGTGGTCAGGTCGGCGGTGAGTTCGGGTTTGTGGACCGCCTGCGCCATGAGGCGCCCGCAGTCGGCGTAGTGCATGCCCTTGGCCTGTTCCGCGAACCGCGGTGGCGCGTGCAGTCCGAAGGTGCGGAAGGCCCGTTGCCGGGCTTCCTGCCAGTGGCGTTCGGTGTCCATGAGGGTGCCGTCGCAGTCGAAGACGACGGCTTCGGGGGACCAGTCGAGCAGGGGGTGGGCCGGAGCGGTCACAGTGGCCTCCTGAGAGGTCAGGCGTCACGCGGGGCGTGAGCGCGATCGCATGCGTAAAAGCGTGCATTCCTGATCTTCTGCGGCAAAAGTGAGCATCGTGGTTGCTACGGTATTTTTGCTGCGGGAAGTCACGCAATACCGCATAAGGTGCTCGACTCGACGCTGACCAGGGTGTATGGACCCCTCAGCCGCGGCGGCCGGACGCATGGCGGCACGGAGGGGCAACGCGACGGCGCGGGAGAGCAGTTGGGAGGCACCGAAGCCCCCTCCCGGCACACGGACACCGCCCCCGCGGACTCCCCGCCCGAACACCGAAACCGCGCCCGATCGACCCCGTTAACACCCGCCCGCGTTCATTCTCGAAAGAAATGCGCAATTCCCGAGCAAGTGGGGGCGGAACGGCCCCGCCCCGGCAGGACCACTCCCGTTCACGCCACCCCCCAAGGCCAGTTGACCGAAGCCCCGCACAACGGGTGTCTAATGAAACGATGTTTGATCACAAGAACTTGAGCGGATCAGATCTCTCCGTCGCGCCGCTGTGTCTGGGCGGCAACGTGTTCGGCTGGACCGCCGACCGGGAGCAGTCGTTCGCCGTGCTCGACGCCTACGCCGCCGCGGGCGGCAACTTCGTCGACACCGCGGACTCGTACATGCAGTACTTCCCCGGGAACCACGCCGGCCAGTCCGAGAGCATCATCGGCGAGTGGCTGGCCGCGCGCGGCAACCGCGACCGCGTCGTCGTCGCCACAAAGGTCGGCGACCACCCGGAGCGCAAGGGCCTGGACCCCGCCAACATCAGGGCCGCGGCCGAGGACTCGCTGCGGCGTCTCGGCACCGACCATATCGACCTGTACTACGTCCACTTCGACGACGAGTCGGTGCCGGTGGAGGACGTCGTGACGACGCTCGACGAACTGGTGCGCGCCGGAAAGGTACGGGCCCTCGGCGCGTCCAACGTCGGCCCGGCACGCCTCGACGCCATGCTGCGGTTCGCGCACCGCGAGGGCCTGGCGCGCTACCAGGTGCTCCAGCCCCAGTACAACCTCGTCTCCCGGGACACCTACGAGGGCGAGCGCCGGGACATCGTCCAGCGGGAGGGGATGGCCTGTGTCCCCTACTTCGCCCTCGCCTCGGGATTTCTGACCGGCAAATACCGGCCCGGCCGCACCGTGGACTCCGTGCGCGACATGCCAGGGCTGGCAGGCGGCTACGCCGGCAGCGAGCGCGGCACCGCGGTCCTCGCCGCCATGGAGGAGATCGCGTCCGCGCACGGCGCCGAGCTGGCCACCGTCGCCCTCGCCTGGCTGGCCCAGCAGCCCACGGTGGCCGCACCGATCGCCTCCGCACGCGCGGTGGACCAGGTCCCGGCCCTCGTCGCCCTGGAGAACCTGCGCCTGTCCGACACGGAACTTGAGGCCCTGAACACCGCCTCCGCCTGACGCCCGCCCGAGCCCCGACACCGGGCAGCCCCCACCCCTCGCGGCCCGCGGCGCCGTACCCCGGCCCGCGAGCCCCCGGGGCGGGGGGTGGTTACCGCAAAGTGCCTTCTTCCGGTCGGAGAGCAACGTTCATACGGTGAGTGCGGCGCGTCGTCCGACGCCTCCTCACCCCCGTGGAAAGGCACCCCCGTGTCCCGCATCACCGTCATCGGCGGCACCGGCTACGCAGGCTCGGCCATCGTCGCGGAGGCCGCCGCCCGCGGCCACCAGGTCACCGCGTTCAGCCGCGCGCTCCCCGCCGAGCCCGTCCCGGGCGCCACCTACGTCCAGGGCGACGCCACCGACGAGGCGGCGCTCAAGGCCGCCGTCGCGGGCGCGGACGCGGTCGTGGCCGCGCTCGCCCCGCGCGGCCCGCTCGCCGCCGCCTTCCGCGACGTCAACCGCACCCTCGCGCGCCTCGCCGCCGCCGCGGGCGCCCGCCTGTACGTCGTCGGCGGCTACTCCTCGCTGCGCCCCGCCCCCGGGGCCGCCCGCTTCGTCACCGACCTCAGCGCCGTCCCCGCGGAGCTGCACGACGAGATCCTCGCCGGGGCCGCCCTCGTCATGGAGGACCTGCCGGCCGCGCCCGCGACCCTCGACTGGGTCTTCGTCAGCCCGCCCCTCGGGTTCGGCGCGCACATGCCGGGCGAACGCCTCGGCCACTACCGCCTCGGCGACGAGGTCGCGGTCGCCCCCGAGGACGGCGGCGCGATCTCCGCCCCCGACTACGCCCTCGGCCTCGTCGACCTCCTGGAAAAGGGCGACCACCACAGAACCCAGGTAAACCTCGCCAACTGAGCCCACGCCACCCACCATTCCGGCGATACGGCTCCGCGTGGGTGCGGCCTGCCGGTTACTCCGTCCCGAGCATGCCTGTCCGCACGGCGTGTAGGAAGGTCGCGAATGCCTCGGCCGTAACGGACAGTTGCGCGCCGTTGTGGCTTGTCCTCTTGGAGTCGCGGAGGGGGACGGTGCCGTGCGAGGCGACGAGGTTGGTGGCGACCTCTACGGAGGCGCCGCCGTCAGCACGGGCGATGCTTCAGTCAGCGGCGTGCGAGGCCACCCGGGACGTGCCTGGAAAGTCCTCGGGCAGGGCGTCCATCAAGAGTTCGTCCACCGGCTGGCCAAGCCAGTACCCGGCCTTACGGAGACGGCCGGCTTGCCGGAAGCCCGCCTTCTCGTAGGCAGCGATGCCCGCCCGGTTCGGCTCCAGTACCTTGAGCCAGACGCCGCGCAGTGCTGCCAGGTTGAACGCCCAGTCGAGTGTCAAGGTCGTCGCCTCGGCGGCGTAGCCCTTCCCACGCTCCTCGGGGGCGAGAAGGACGATGTACTCGGCTCGCTGTACGGCTTGGTCGACATAGAGCACGGTCATGCCGACGGCCCGTTCGTCTCCGAGTCGTACGATTTCGAACGAACGGCGCATCTCGCTGCGAGCTTGGGCGTCCCAGCCGGCGGCACGGGCCTCCCAGGACGTCGGCATCTGGGTGCCGTACCCGAGGATGGTCCCGGGGTGATTCTCCCAGCGGTGGTACTCGGGCAGGAGGTCGTGTCGAGGCAGGCCCAGGGCGAGCCTGTCGCCGCGTAGAAGGATATGAGGCTGGCTCACAGGGTCGCTCCTCTCGGACCCCGGCGAGGTGGTCCGGGGCTGTCCGGTGTGCAAATCGTGGTGTACAGGGTGGTCTCGGGCGGCTCTTCGATCGGCTGCCCCTCGTGGTCAGCTATCCACGCGTGCAGACGTATGGGGTCCAGAGCGATGCCGTGGCGCCACTCGGCGCGACGCCCGAGCCCGACGAGCAGCGCTGCTGCGGCTGTCGACTGTTCCAGGCATCCCCAACGGGCAGGGAAGGCACGGGAAGCCCACCGGATCGCACGCACCGCGTATTCGGCTTGGCTGTGTGTAGCCGGTTTGAGGCCCCGACCGTAGCAGCCGAGACGGACCAGCCGTGCAAAGCGTCTTCGCCGCGTACCCACGAGACGAACAGTCGCTGTCACCAGCAACGCCGGGAGCGCGGCCACTCGCCACGCCACCGGAACCGTGCCGACGAGCGGCAGGACAGCCGGCGTCTCGATCGCGCCCCAGGACGGTCCCGACGACATGAGCCGAACAAATGGCTCAGGTGGGGGTGTCGATACTGAGGGGCGCAGCGAGGTGACACCGGTCCGATAGTCGAGGGTGATGGTCGCGCCATAGTCAGTGATCACGGTCACCACGCGTTGCGTCTTCACGCAGCGAACTCCGCCCGGTCGTGCCACACCGGGGCGGGAGTTCGTTCGACTGCGGCGAGCCACAGTTCCGCGTTCAGAGTGGGAAGTAGAGCCGGCCACGCCGTTTCAGCGCCGAGCGAGGCCGTGTGTATAGCTGTGCGCAGCGGACTGGGGGCAACCAGGCCGAGCGCGGCGAGGCGCCCGTCAGCGAGTTCGAGCGTGCGGGCAAGGTTCGCGCGCAGCCCACGGTGGAACTCGCCGACGAAGACTCCTTTGGTACTGCGGTCCCGGACCTTGGGCGGCAGCAATGAGCCGACCGCATCAACGAGGAGAGGCTTATACCGCGTGGTGGAACAGCGCTGCCACGGCGGCACAGAGACAACGGCGTCCAGGACACGGCCGTCGAGGTAGGGATTGTGGAGTTCGATCCCAAGCGCTTCGGCAAGCTGTCGTTCGGTGTGTGCCGAGCGTGCCACGTAACGCATTTCCCCCAAGAGCGCCGCGTCCGCCGCTCCCAGAGCACCGTTCTCGGCAAGCTCGCCGGAGACGCGGACCGTCATCCACGGCGGGCAACTCCCACCCCCGCCCGCGAGCGCGTAACGGTCATGACGGATCGCTGCTCTCACCAGATGCCAAGGGCTCACGCGCCGCGCAAGCGCCCATGACTGAGCGTCTACAAGCAGCCGGCCCCACCTCCGAGCACGAACAAGGTCGGACAGATGAGCCGGGGGAGGACGGAACAGCGTGTCGCCGCCGTCTCCCGTCAGATGGCTGTCGATACCGAGGCGAACGAGATGGCGCAACTGCGCGGAGAGCCGTGACCAGGTGACCGAGGACGGCGCCGGCTCGTCGGTTGCGGGTAACTCCGCCTCGGCCGTGCCGAACGGTAGATGTCTCTCGTCCAGTGGGAAGAGTATGTGGCGCAGTCCCGGTAGCGCCTCGGCAAGCGCGCGAGCGTTGGCCACGTCACTGCCCCCGGGCGACTCGGCAGGATGCACCGTCATCCCCGTGACCGGCCCGACGCGGGAGGCGAAGAGCGCGAGAGTACTGGAGTCCATACCTGCAACATCACAGGACGTGGCGACGCCGGCCGCGCGTGCCCGCACTCCTTCGGTAAGTGCGTCACGCACCAGTGAGGCGGCCTCGTCGTATGGCCGATGGCCGACGGTCCACCAGGCGGACGTACGAGCTTGGTTTCCCTTCATGACCAGGCGGTGACCCGCTGGAACCAGATCGACGCCCACCCACGCGCTTTGTCCAGCCGCTTGCTGCTGGGCCTCGAACAGGTAAGAGGCGAGCCAGTCAGTATTGACCCGTCCTCCCTTCAGGCTGGCGATCGCCCGTGAACTTGATCCCCACACCACCCCGTCAACCATGGGCACCGTGTACACGGGGCAGGCTCCGCCCCCGTCCGTGATCACTTCAACCGTGTCGGCAGTACGAGCGCGCACGACCGTGAACGACCCTGCCCAGACATGTCCGAAGGCGGAGAGGTCCGGGCAGGTCAGCGCCCGGAGAAGGGCGGCCTCGTCCGCCGAGCACCATCCGAAGACGGCCAGCCGCCCCTCTTCGTTGCCTGCGGTCCGAACGGTGGATTCTGGCCACGCTCCTACCGTCCACAACGGCGGATCATTCCAGATCAAGCGGGCTCCTGCCGGGATGATCGTGCGTCCGCCAGGCGCGCATCCTCCGAACCACTTCATGCCGTGTCCTCCCCGGACGGCTCAGGACACCAAGCGGCGCCGCTGCCCATCCTGGGAAGCGGCGCCGCACTTCATCACCCGTACTGATAGCGCTTGTCTTCGGTGCTGCTGCCGCTGCCACCCCGTGTCAGGGTGGCAGCGTCGCCCAGCTCGATCACTGCGGGCGGTGCGTTCTCGTCTTCGCGTTCCGTCCCCGTTGTCGTGGTCTCAACCGGCCGTGCCATGTGTATCCCTCCCCTCAATGAATCGAAGGAGTACAACGGCCGCCTTTGCACCGTGAAGCTTCGAACGTCAGTACGCAAGAGCGAAATCCGCCCTGTCCCTTCGCGTTGCATCTGGCGTACGGACAGGGCGAGAACAGCCCCTTACCGCAGAGCGGCACCTTCGAACTCGCCGTGCCCGGGGTCGAGTGCCACTACGAGGAACGCGACGGGCGGCGCACGGCCTGTCTTGTGCACGCCGACGGCTCGTAGGCGCGTGCGTCGGCGACGTGGACCGACGCGCCGACGGTGGCAGCCGCGTGCGCATCACACCCGACGGCGTCTGCCACGGCTGACCCGCGACCACCTGCCGCCCCGTTGCACATTCCAGCGATACGGCTTCGCGTGGGTGCGGCCTGTCTGTTACTTCGTCCCGGGCATGCCCGTTCGCACGGCGTGTATGAAGGTCGCGAATGCCTCGGCCGTAACGGACAGTTGTGCGCCGTCGTGGTTTGTCCTCTTGGAGTCGCGGACGGGGACGGTGCCGTGTGAGGCGGCGAGGTTTGTGGCGATCTCGACGCAGTCGCCGCCGTTGTTGCTGTAGGAGGACGTGAACCAGTGGGGGGATGTCGGCGTCATGGCGCTTCCTTCCGGGTTCGTCGGGGAACGGCCGACCCCGCCGCCCGCTGGACGTGGGGCGACGGGGTCGGTGGTGCGCTGCGCTCAGTTGGTGCCCATCGTGCCCGTCTTGACGCCGTCCACGAAAGACGAGAACGCGTCGGCGCCGAGGTTGAGGACCGGGCCGCTCGTGTTCTTGGAGTCGCGGACGGGGACGGTGTCGCGCGAGGCGACGAGGTTGGCGGCGACCTCGACGCAGGTGCCGCCGTTGTTGCTGTACGAGGACTTGAACCAACGGGGGGTTTCGGTCGTCACTGGATGCCCTTTCGCAACTTCTGGATCATGGCCACCGACGCCGCTTGTGACAGCGCCTCGCCCTGTAGTTGATGGTAGGCCGTCAGCATGGGCACCACCGATGTGCTCTCCCGGTCCAGGTGTCCTTGGGCCTGAGACTCGGCGTAGCAGATCACAGACCGGTCCGCCAGGGTCAGGAGATTGATCGGGCGATCGAGTGTGCGGCGTTCCCCCATCTCGAACGGTGCCACTTGCAAGAGGCTGTTTGGCTGTTCGGCGAACTCGATCAGCCGCTCCAACTGGGCGTCCATGACCTCCCCACCGCCGATGATCCAGCGGATGCAGCTCTCGTCCATGGTGACGAACAGCATGGGTGGTCGCACTCGCACTAGCGCTGCTTGTCGCTCTGCAAGGAACGCAACACGCTCGTCTGCCTGTTCCTGGGTGATGGCGCCTCGCCGTGCAGCGCTGTCTGCCAACACCCTTGCGTACTCAGGAGTTTGCAGAAGTCCAGGGATGATCCCGGTGTCGTAGACGCGGATTTCAACCGCCCGACCCTCGTGCCCCACATACTCCGGAAACCCCTCCAGAAGCGACCCGGTCCGGATCTCCCGCCACTGGCGCTCGAAGGTGTCTACCGTTCCCTCTGTTCCGAACGCCAAGTCAAGACTGCGCGAGAAACGAAGAGTAGGCATCTTACGCGCAGTTTCCACCGCGGAGATGTGTGTGGCCGAGTAGCCGGTGTGTTCGGCCAGGTCCTCCTGCTTCCAGCCACGCGTCTCACGTGAGCGGCGTACGCGTGCCCCGTAGGCCGCCTGGGGACTGCTCTCTGGGTCTAATTCTTTGAGGTTGACCATTTCCTCTCCCAACTTTTCAGGTCAGCTTTCGCAGGTTGAACGGGTTCAAGCTCTAGGTCACCCTAAGTGCCCCGGTAGTGGTGTCGCTACGGAGAGGAGCGAGCCTTGTCCCGGAAGCACACTGCCATTGCTCGTGAGAGCGCCGCGGAATCGCCTCCGCCGTGCGTCCTCGAAGAACAGAACGAATCGACGCCGTTAGAGGTTTTGGTCGAACGGGCCCTGAAATTGGGCCGGGAGATCGAGGCCCATCTCAGAACGCTGGACGAGCGGTGAGCCGCGCGGGCGCCAACGGCGCGCGGGGCGGCGGGAGTTACCGCGTGCACGCGGCCGGTTTCACGCATCCGGGGCAGGTCGCTCCCGGCATGGCGGTCTTCTGCTCGGAGCGTGGCATGCCCGGTGTGGTGACGGCCACCGACGGGGTGCACGTGGAGGTCATGCGGCCCACGGGGCTGGTGTGGCGGGTGCGTTACTGGCGGCTGCGCCCGGCGACGTCCTGGGAGCGGCGGCAGCTCATAGCCATCGCCGCGCTCCACAGGAAGAGCCGAAGGAGGATTCCGTGAAGGACGGCAGGCGGTCGGCGGGGGTCATGGGCGTGGACCCGGTGGACCCGGTGGGCACGGTCGGCGAGGACGTGATGACGGTGCACGAGCTGCGCTGGCGGCGTGATCGCCATGGGGCGCTGTTCCTGTGGCCGAAGTGCGGTGCGGGGCGGCGGGGCGAGCTGGTCACGGAGTGGCTGCGGCCCGTCAACTGCGCCGACTGCAAGGCCCTCAGGGGCACGTAGCGGGCCGGGGACGTGAGAGAGGAGGAGGGTGTGATGTTGCAGTGCACGGCTCTGCGGCGGCTGCCCGTACCGGAGACGCTGCTGCGCGCGGGCGCGGCGGGTGACCCGCCGGAGGACCCGGTCTGGTGCGCCAACGGCTACGCCGCCTGCGAGCTGGGCGCGGGGCATGAAGGGGAGCACGCCGACCACCTGTGGGACGTGCCGGGTCCCTACGCGGCGGTGTGGTTCCTGTGGAACGACGGTGACGGCGGCCACCGGTTCGCGACGCTGCGCTGGTGCACCGCCGTACCGCACGGGGGCCACGGCTGCGAGCTGTACGCCGGGCATCCCCCCGGGCACTCGTGGGCGGTCGTGGACCCCACCCACGAGGCGCTGACGGCGGACATAGCGGCCCATCCCGAACGGTGGGGGCTGCCGCCGCACGAGCCGGGGTGAGCCGCGCGCGCTCCCGGGCGCCGGGGGCGTGAACTGGCACGGGACGGAGCGGGGACGGGGCGCGGGCGGAAGTTCCGCGAACCGTCTCTCCCGTTTCGTTCAAGTGTGCGTCAGCGGTCGTTAAACTCCGCGAAGCCGTCACGCCACGCTCACACCGCCGGGAAGGCCGAGAGATACCGATGAAGCGCATATTGATGCGTTCGGGCAAGAGCCCGTTCGACGTCGTGACCCACGAGGAGTACATCCACCGTGACCTCCTCGGCACCAACACCGGCAACCTGCTCTTCAGCGACTCCGTGCACAAGCTGCTGACCCTCCCCGGCACCGAGGTCGTGTCGAACGGCATCAGGACGGACACGTCGGCCGAGCGGGCCGCGCGGATCAACGAGGAGTACGACGCCTTCGTCATCCCGCTGGCCAACGCCTTCAGGACCGACTGGAAGAAGTCCCTCGACCGGCTCTCCGCGCTCGTCGAGCAGCTCACCATTCCCGTCGTGGTGATCGGCGTCGGCGCCCAGGTCGGCGAGGACTACGCGACCGAGACGCTGCGGCCCATCGAGGAGTCGGTGAAACGCTTCGTCCGGGCGGTGCTGGAGAGATCCGCCACCATCGGCGTGCGCGGCGAGCTGACCGCGTCGTATCTGAAGGGGCTCGGCTTCGACGCCGTCGACATCATCGGCTGCCCGTCGATGTTCCTGCACGGCGACACCTTCCCGGCCCCGCGCGAGCCGGGCGACTTCGGGCCCGGCTCCCGTATCGCGCTGAACCTGTCGCCCGACGCGCTGCCGGTCGGCGACGTCGCGGGCCTCGCACGGCACGCGCACGAGCGCTTCCCGCACCTCATGTACTACGCGCAGAACCTCGTGGACGCCGAACTCCTCTTCTGGGGCGACACGTCGGAGGCCGAGGGGCGCCATGACCCGTTCCCGCTCCAGATGACGCACCCCCTGTTCGCCGAGGACAAGGTGCGGGTCCCCGTCGACCCGGCGACCTGGCTCGCCGAACTCGCGGGCTACGACTTCGCGTACGGCACCCGTATCCACGGCAACATCGCCGCACTGCTCGCCGGCACCCCCGCCGTCATGCTCGCCCACGACTCGCGCACCCTCGAACTCTGCCGCTACTTCGGCATCCCGTACCGGCTGCTGAGCGAGACCCCGGCGGACATCCCGCCGGAGAAGCTGTACGAGCAGGCCGATTACCGGGAGTTGACGGGCGGGCACCGGGAGCGCTTCGCGCGCATGGTCGCCTTCCTCGACCGCAACGGGCTGCGCAACACGTACACGCACGGCGACCGCGGCGCCGCCTTCGACGCCCGCGTCGCCGCGCTCGACCTGCCGCCGTCCATCGGGGCGTGGGACGGTTCGGACGACGGCGCGATGCGCTACCGGATCAGCAGGCTGCGCGCGCGGATCGCCGCGAACGCCGAGAAGACCGCCGCCGCCAACCGCAAGATCACCGGCCTCACCAAGCGGCTCACGGACGCGGAGAAGAAGAACACCGCCCTGACCGCCCGCCTGACGTCCCTGGAAAAACAACTCGCGGCCGTCACCGACCGGGTGACAAAGACGGAGAAGCGCGTGACAGGAATCGACAAGCGCGTGATGGTCCGCCTGGGCCCGGCCCTCAGAAGACGCCTGCGACGGGGCTGACCCCCTGAGCCACCCGCCTCCCGGCCCGGCACTCTCGCCCTCGACGCCGCCGACCCGGCCGGCTCGCGCTTCCCGGCTGCGGGCGGCGGGAATGTCACGGCGAGCGGCCGGGGTGTCCGCCTTTGTCTACCGGCCGTGGCTCCTCTTTTTGGTGCCATGCCCGCGGGTTCTCGGGTCATGGCGACGGCTGGATGAGGGCCCTCCCGGGTCGTGTGAATTATCGGTGGGCGGATTACCGCGTACGGGCCCGGCAAGCGCCTCCCGTTTTTCCATCTCCCGCTGCCTGTCCTGCGCGGCCAGGATGTTGTTTCTCACCACTTCCACGTACCTTTTCTGCACTTCATCGTGGCGGCGCATGCTTTTCTCGTGGGAGCGGGCGGCCCGCACTGTTTTGTCCAGGGCGTCGACGTACTGCGTATGGACCTGCTGTACGTCCGCGAGGGACACTCCCCCCTGGTTATAGGCCTCCCGCCACTCGCTGTCGCTCTGACGCAGGGCATCGGAGGCGCTTTTCGCTGTCCCATATTCTTGGCCGGTGCTCCATTCCTCTGCGGAAGCCCGGCGGAGTTGGTCGTTATTCAGGTAGTTGAAGAGCTGGCCCATCTCCGCCATATCGGCAACATTGTCCTCCTGCCACCCCTCGACGCGGCCCATGTCGGATTCTATGCTTTCCAGCTTCCGCTCTAGCTCTGCGGCGCGTTGTGACGCCATTTCACCCCTCCTGACCGGATGAGCTTCCGAGTATTACGCAAGCTGTAACGGTCTCGTCGTGCCGACGGTTCACGCGTCGACCGGGGCGGTCGTGGGCTTCGTCCGCGCGCTCGTGTGGAGAGTCGGTGTGGAGGCCGATGGCCGGTGTCTCGCGCGTACACCTGTGACGAACCGCTCCACGGCCCATACCGTAGGAACCCGGCGCATTTCCGAGGCGGCAGCGGGCTCTGCCTCTGCCCACGGAACGGAAACCGTTCACCGACTCCGCCGACGGACCGTCACGGGGTTCCGAGCTGACCACTGGGAATCGGGGAAGGCCCCCTGCGTCTGTCCTGGTTGAACCACGGGGCCCATGTGTGCGTTGTAGGTTACGTATCCGTGACTACCGTGGAGGATTTCGTGCCCAAACAGACAGATGGGCAACACGCTGCCGATGTCCATACTTTTTATGGCCTCGATGGAAGTGCACCCGTCGTGGCTCCGGGGTACCTGCCGACGCGCCGCGCGGCTAAGGGGGCCAGTGAATTCGAAAAAACGATGCGGTTGCGGCTCCGCAGCCTCTCCCAAGGTAAATATAAGGCGGGACCGGAAGAGGCGCAGGCGCTGCAAGAGGCGCGGCTGCCCCTGAAAGAACGCGAAGGAGGCGGATGGTGCATTGACGGCGATGCTGCACGCAAGGAAAATGACGTCGTCAAAGATGTTGTAGACCAGCAACGTGCTGCTGATGTCCGTACTTTTTATGGCCTCGATGGAAGTGCACCCGTCGTGGCTCCGGGGTACCTGCCGACGCGCCGCGCGGCTAAGGGGGCCAGTGAATTCGAAAAAACGACGCGGTCGCGGCTCGGCAAGCTCACCCAAGACAGCCACAAGGCGGGACCGGAAGAGGCGCAGGCGCTGCAGGACGCGGGGCTGCCCCTGAAAGCACGCGAAGGAAGCGGATGGTGCATTGACGGCGATGCTGCACTCAGGGAAAAGGACGTCGTCAAAGCTGTTGTAGACCAGGAACGTGCTGCTGATGTCCGTGCTTTTTATGGCCTCGATGGAAAAAATGCACCCGTCGTGGCTCGGGGGCACCTGCCGACGCGTCACGCGCCTGCGGGGGCCAGTGAATTCGAAAAGGCGACGCGGTCGAGACTCGCAGGCCTCGTCACGGAAAGTTACAAGGCGGGACCGGAAGAGGCGCGGGCGCTGCAGGAGGCGGGGCTGCCCCTGAAAGAACGCGGAAGAGGTGGACAGTGCATTGGCAAATATGCTGTGCGCAGGGAGAGCGGCTTGGGGGGTCTGCAGTACCCACAAAACCCCGTTAGTTCTCAGAGTTACCAGAGTCTGGGGAGCCATCCGGGACAGGTGAGCGGCAGTGGTGCTCCTGCGTGGTCGCAGGGGGTATCGGCTACTGCTGCCATGCCTGTTTACTCTTCCGGCTATGGGTATGCGGATGCTGGGCCTTCGTCGGCTGCCGGGCCGTCGGATACCAGGTGGTCGCCTGAGCCACACGCTAAAAAGGCGAGTAAGCGGGGGCGAGGGTAAGGCGGTCACGCACCCGGCACCGACGCCTTTCAGGTGCCCGCCCGTATCCGGTCGCGGGTCTCACGCCCGACCGGATGCGGTCACCGCGGGGAATGTCACGCCGGTGAGTTCCTCCGAGGCGGTCCACAGGCGTTGCTGGGTGGAGCGGTCGTGGGAGTCGGGGCTGGAGGGGACCAGCTTCGGGTATCCGCGCAGCTCGCTGCGGCCCCCGGGGCCGTAGTACTCGCCGCCGGTGACCGCGGGGTCGGTGGCGGCGCGCAGCGTGGGCAGGGCGCCCATCTCTGCCGGCTGGGTCAGCAGTGGCGCAAGCCAGGTGACGGGCAGGCGCAGCGCCGCGGGCGCGTTGCGGATCAACTCGGTGTTGGACAGGCCCGGATGGGCTGCCACCGCCACCGTGGTGCCGTGCGCCGCGAGCCGGCGTTGCAGCTCGTACGTGAACATCAGGTTGGCGAGCTTGGCCTGGCCGTAGGCGCCGACGCGGCTGTACGCGCGCTCCCACTGCAAGTCGTCGAAGTGGATGGCGGCCCGGATGCGGTGACCGGTGCTGCTGACCGTCACCACACGGGAGCCGGGGACCGGCAGCAGCCGGTCGAGCAGCAGGCCGGTCAGGGCGAAGTGGCCGAGGTGGTTGGTGCCGAACTGCAACTCGAAGCCGTCGGCGGTGGTCCGCCGCGGCGTGTACATCACGCCCGCGTTGTTGATCAGGAGGTCGATGCGCGGGTGCGCCGCGCGCAGGTCGGCCGCCGCGGACCTGACCGAGTCGAGGGACGCCAGGTCGAGGGCCTGGACGGTGACGTCGCCCGTCATGCGGGCGGCCGCCTGCCTGCCCTTCTCGACATCCCGGACCGCGAGGACCACCGCGGCGCCGCGCGCCGCGAGCATCCGGGCGGTCTCGAAGCCGAGACCGGTGTTGGCGCCGGTCACCACCGCCACCCGGCCGTGCTGGTCGGGGATGTGCTGTTCGGTCCAGTCGCCAGTCATCACGCACTCCTAAAGAACCATCGGTCTGTTATGCCTCCAAGCTAAGAGACCGACGGTCTGCTGTCAAGGGACCGGCGGTCTCTAAGCTAGGCTGAGGGCGTGACATTCAAGCGGGCGCGCAGCGAGGAGCAGCGGGAGATCCGCCGCAGGGCGATCCTGGACGCGGCGGCGGCGATGCTCGACGAGATGCCCGTGGCCGAGGTGAGCCTCAACGAACTCAGCCGCCGGGTGGGCCTCGCCAAGTCGAACGTCCTGCGCTACTTCGAGTCACGCGAGGCGGTGCTGCTCGAACTGCTCGACGTCTTCCTGGGGCGCTGGCTCGCGGACCTGGCGGACGAGCTGGCCGCGGGCATCGAGCCGCACACGGCGCCGGAGGCGCGGGCGGCCCGGCTCGCCGAGATCCTCAGCCGGTCGCTGGCGGACCGGGGGGTGCTGTGCGACCTCTTCGGCGCACAGGGCGGCGTCCTGGAGCACAACGTCTCCGTCGAGGTGGTCAAGCGGCACAAGCGCTCCTCGCTCGCGCGGCTCGCGGACATGGTCGAGCTGGTACGCGGCCACGTGCCCGAACTCGGCGCAGGCGCGCAGTGGTTCTGCCTGATGAGCCTGGTCTCCGCGGGCGCCCTGTCGGCGTACGTACCGCCGCCCCCCAGCGTCCTCGCCGCCTACGCGGAGGAGCCCGCCCTCGGCGTGCTCAACGTCGATCTGTGCGACGCCCTGCGGACCGCCCTCACCTCGGCGCTCCTGGGCGTGCTGCCGCGCGCGTGAACGGGCGTGCCCGCGGGGAACGGCGTCCGCCGGGACCTGGCTGCGGCGCCGCGCGAGCGGCCTTCGTCCTCAGCCGGGGGCGACGACGAGCGCGCCGGGGCCGAAGGGGTGGAACGCGGCCTTCGGGTCGACGGCCTTCGCCGCCTTCTGGAGCGCGGCGGTGCCCGCCCGCGACCAACTGCCCGTGGCCACGCGGTGGTTCACCGCGTCGATCGCGGCGACCTGCTCGGCAGGCAGGATGTTCAGATGCCCCGCCCGGTGCACATACGCCTGGCGCAGCAGCGCCGCGTCGCCTGCCTGCGCCATCCGCGTCCCGAACGGCGTCTCCTGCTGGGCGGCGATCACCGGGTCCGCCTCGGTGTGGACGTCGAGCAGCGGCACGGACAGCTTCGAGCCGGGGGACGAGGTGGAGCGGAGCGAGCGGGCGGCGGCGGGGTCGGGCTTCTGGTCGGCGTGGCGCGTCAGGTCGGCGAGGTCCTTCGCCAGGTCGAGGCCCGCCTTCCGGTAGAGGGCCGCGACCTCAGCCCGCTGCGGCGAACCGGCCTCAAGACGGGAGTAGTCGACGCCCGTGTTGCCCGAGACGGCGCCACCGGCCGACTGCTCAAGGGAGCGCCGGATTCCCTGCACGGCGGCGAACCGGCCGTGCGCACGGGTGAACGACTCGGCCTGCTGGGCCTCCTGGCCCGCGTAGTCGTCCGCCGCGGGCGGGGCCTGGCCCGAGGTCCAGCCGGGGAGGTTGAGCAGCGAGGCGACGAGCGCGGTGCGGGCCCGCCCCGCGGCGGTGGACTGCGCGGCCCCGACGGCCCGGTCGAGGACGGCCCCGGCGCGGCGCGCCGCCGCGTCGCTCCCGAAGCCCTGGAGCGGCGGGCGCCCGCCGTCGGGCAGCAGCAGCCGGGCTGCCGCGTACGCGCCGTTCAACTGGTAGTCGCCGAGGACGGGGCCACCGGCCACGGCACCGCAGAAGTCGACCGCACCGCTGATGCCGTGGCCCGCGCCGTCCTGCGCGATCCGCGCGGTGACCAGGCCGCCCATGGACTCGCCGACGGCGAGGGTGCGGCGCGGCGCCCGGTGGCTGGCCGCGGAGAACGCGTCGAGGGCGGCGAGCTGGTCACGCTCCGCGCTCCGCAGCGCCCACGGGGAGCCGTGCGGGTCGTACGACGAGCCGACCATCGCGTAGCCGCGCTTGAGCAGCAGGGCGCGGGTCTCCGCGTTCCTCGCGTCCTTGGCCTTCAGCGCGCCGAGGCCGTGGCTGAACAGCAGCAGCGTGCCCTTCCAGTGCGCCGGGACGTCGGCCACCCAGGTGGCACCGTCCGCGAGGCGGCCCGTCAGACGGCGTGCGCCGTCCGGCGCGGGGGAGTCGGCGGCCGGACTGTGACCGATGCCGCCGATGCCGCCGACGGGGTGGGTGCCTGCCTCGGCGGTGCAGGACACGGTCGTGGCGAGCGCCACGGCGCAGACCACCGGGACCAGTGCCGCCCGGCGCGCGCGCAGGCGCAGGCGGCGGTGGCGGTGGTGCGTGGCTCGTTCGGACATGGGGCGGGCCCTCCCGGGGTCAGTGACTCGCGGCGATGGTGACCCACTTGGCAAGGTCCGCCTCCGACGACCCGGCCACCGAGGCCCCGTCGGGCACGTGCACCGAGAGCGGGGCGTAGAAGGGGCGGCGGTGCGACCCGTCGAAGACGCCCCCCGACTCCTTCGGCGCGTCCGAGGGCTTGTATCCGGCGAAGACCAGGTACCAGTGGCCCCCGTCGGAGGCGATGGCGGGCGCTCCTGGCGCGGTGACGGCCTTCGCGGCGTAGTTCGGCCACGAGGGCTCCATGGACTGGATCAGATAGCGCACCTCCGGCCTGCCGGGCTTCCCCCACACCCCCTCGGTGTCGGTCGTCGTGACCCTGCGGTACTGCTTGCCGGCGGGCGGCAGGAAGGTGTCCGACCAGGCGATCCCGGCCTTGTACTCCGGCCTGTCGTAGGAGCCGGTGGAGTACGTCAGCGCGTACTTGCCGTTGATCCTGACCACGCTTCCGGACTCGACCAGCTTGTTCTTGTGCTTGCTCGTCGCGTACTCCGACGTGTAGTCACCGGGTGCGAGCAGGACGGTCGCCCTGCCCGACGCCGTCTTCTCCGGGGACTCCATGGGCTGCGCGAGCAGCACGTTGTCGTTCCCCACCCGCTTGCTGTAGAGCAGGTACAGCTTTCCGTGGTCCTCGAAGTACTTGCCGTCGTAGTTGCCCTTGGTCGGGTGCGTGGTGTCGCCGACCAGGAGGGAGTCGGCGACCCACGAGGTCGGAGTCCCGTGGGCCGGGACCGAGGCGGGGCGCGCGTGCATGATGACGTGCCAGTGCTTCACCTCGGGGTTCTTCTCGGTGTCCATGTGGAACGTCAGGGCCATGTCCCAGGACCCGGAGGCAAGCCGGGAGATGTCGTGGTTCTCGCTGCTCTTCAGCCGCACCCCGCGCGCCGCGAGCCGCTTCTTCAGCGCCGGGTCGACCCTGATCCTGAGCTGCTTCTCCTGGAAGCAGCCGGACTCGATGTCGCCCTGGCAGGTGATCGCCTGGTTCCTGGTCCCGGTCAGGGTCAGTGAGGACGACCCGCCGGAGGCCGACCCGTCGGGGGCCGACCCGTTCTCGGACGACCTGACGGGATACGGGTCGGGGAAGTACCCCTGCCCGGTGCCGGTGTCCACCTTCGTCGCGGGGTGGACCGCCCCGGAGATGTCGCCCGGCGGGGCGCTCGCCGACGCGCTCGCGGACGCGCTCCCCGAGGCGGGCTTCGTGCCGTGCGCCCCCGAGGACGACGGGTGGCAGCCGGCGGTTCCCATGCCCACCACGGCGACGGCCGCCAGCAGGATGCGTGTACGACGTCGCTGCCACACCATCGAGCCTCCAGTGTCTCGCTGCGCGAACCCCGTGAGGGTCCGCTGCGCGCGGCTTCGGCCCGTCCGCCCGGGACGGCGTCGGGGCGCCGCGTTCTCACCGGCTTTGGTAGCACACCGACGACGCCCTCCCGGACGGCCGCGTTCTCGCCGCCCCCGCCGTGACGAGGTCTTCCTCGCCCCCGCCGCCTCGCGCACCGCACTTCCGGGCGCCGTTTTCTGCCCTGACGGCCCACAGGAACCGGCGGAACGTATCGGGACGGCCCCCCGACTCCGCCCCTACGGCCGGGGGCCGCGGGCCGGGTCCCGTCCTCACCCCGCCTGCTCGGTGAGGCGGCCCTTGCGCAGCACGAGCACCCGGTCGGACTCCGCGGCCAGGCGCTGCGAGTGGGTGACGACCACCACGCACTTCTGCTGGGCGTGGGCGAGGTCGCGGAAGGCGTCGGTGATGCCCTGTGCGGTGTCCTCGTCGAGGTTGCCCGTGGGCTCGTCGGCGAAGAGTATGTCGACGTCGCAGGCGAGCGCGCGGGCGATGGCGACGCGCTGCTGCTGGCCCCCGGAGAGCCGCAGCACGTTGCGGGTGGCCGTCGTCCTGTCGATGCCGATGCTCTCCAGCAGCCGCAGGGCGTGCGCCTTGCGGCTGCCGGCCCCGGGCCTGGCGCCGGTGATCGCCATGGCGGTGGTGACGTTCTGGAGCGCGGTCATGTACGTGAGCAGGTTGTACTGCTGGAAGACCGTGGCGGCGTGCTTGTTGCGGTAGCGGCCGAGGCCGAGGTCGGTGAGGTCCCGGCCGTCGAAGCTGATGGTGCCCTTGGTGGGCGCGTCGAGTCCGCTGGCCAGGCTGAGCAGCGTGGTCTTGCCGCTGCCCGAGGGCCCAAGAACGGTGTAGAAGGTGCCGCGTTCGAAGGCGTAGTCGATGTTCTTGAGCACGGTCGTCCTGCGGCGCTCGCCCGAGTACGTGTGGCTGACGCCGGTGAGCCGCAGGACCGGCGGCGTGGCGGTGGCGGTGGCGGGGGCGGTGGTCATGGCGGTCAGGTGCCCTTCGTGAGGATGGCGCGGGGATGGAGGCGCAGGACGGCGCCCGCCGGGACGGCGGTGGCGAGCAGCACGATGCCGAGCCCGACGGCGCCGACGGTGACCAGGTCGGACGGGGACGAGGCCACCGTGATGCTGTCGATGGGGTCGGCGTTCTCGACCGGCTCGTCGTCCGGGTCCCTGCCCTGGTCGAGGCCGGTGCTGCCGGGCGGCGGCGGCTTCCAGGAGTCGAGCTTCCGCTCGGCGGCCGCGGCCTCCTTGCCGAGGAGCGCCTGTCCCGCGCGCTGGGTGAGGTCCGGTGCGCACAGGGCGCCGATCCCGATGGCCAGTGCCGCCACGAGGGCGGTCTCCAGGGCCTGCTGGGCGATCATCCGGCCCCTCTTCTCGCCCATCGCCAGCAGCACCCCGTACTCCCTGCGGCGCTGTTTGACGGCGAGGTTGACCAGGAGGGCGAGGACGGCCGCACCGGCGACGGCCATCAGCCACATCGCGACGGTGGCCGTGGAGCGCACGCTCTTGAGCGGGCCCGTCATCTGCCGGACCGCCTTGTCGTTGGCTTCCAGCTTGAATCCGGCGAGCGCGGAGCCCCCGATGCGTTCGGCCCCGCCCGTGAAGGCGCCCTGCCGGTCGGCGTCCTTGAGGAGGAAGGTGGCCTTGGCGACCTGCGGGGCACCGTGCTGCTGGGGGTCGAGTGAGGCGAGGCCGCCGACGGTTCCGTAGACCATGTTGGCCGGGCTGATGCCGTACTCGGCGTCGGCCTGTCCTGTGGGGCGCGGGTCACGGTAGACCCCGCTCACGGTGAACTCGCCCGTGGTCTTCTCGTCGTTGCCCGCCAGGGTGACGCGGTCACCGGCCTTGAGGTGGTTCTTCCTGGCGAGCCGTTCCTCTATCAGGAGCCGCTTCTTGTTCCGGTCGGCGGACGTGAGGTGCTTGCCGGACAGCAGGGTGAACTTTCCGCTGCGGAAGTCGGGCAGCAGCGAGGAGTCGAGGACGCCGATGCCCATGGTGCCGTGGGGGCCCATGCCCATGGAGTCCGCCACGCCCTCCACCAGCTTGGCGCCGCCCCTGAGAAGGGCACGGTCCCACACCGTGTAGGAGTAGCTGCGTACCTGGGGCAGCGCCCCCATCTTGTCGACGGTCGCGGAGTCGATACGGGGGGCCGTCAACTGCCCGCCTGCCGTCATCTGGTCCATGTCCATGTCGAGGGTGACCTCGGCGCCCACGGAGCGTCTGGCGTCCCGTTCCGCCCGCGCCGTCGCGTGGTCGATCAGGACACCGGCCAGCACCATCACGGAGATGACGAGGAAAGTGGCGAGGGTGATCAGGGTGCGGCCCTTGCGGGCCCACAGACTGAGCCCCGCGCGTGTGACGAAGTTCATCGGGATCGGCTCTCTCGGTCCTTCTCGGGGACGCGTTCGGATGCGGCTTGTCGGGCTCGTTCGGGTTGGTACAGACTCGTTTTGGATTCGTTCTGATTCGTTCGGACTCGCCGCGCCCGGGTGCGGGGGGACGGCCCGGCGGGCTACTCGCCGTCGGTGAGGATGCTTCTGGGGTGCAGGCGGAGGATGCCGACGCCCGGGACGACGGTGGCGACGAGGGAGATCCCGAGTCCGATGCCGCCGACCTTGCCGACGGTGGCGGCCTCCACCCGCACGCGCGGCGGCGCGACGCCCGCGTCCTGCGCGTGGTGCGCCGCGGGGGGCTCGTCGGCCCGGTGGCCGAGGAACGCGTCGCCCGCGGACTGCCCGCCGAGGGCGCCTGCCAGCGCGGCGAGCGCGACGGCGGGCACGGCCACGGCCGCCACCTCCACGACGTGCTGCCCGATGAGCTTCCACTTCCGCTCGCCCAGCGAGAGGAGCACCCCAAGCTCGGTACGGCGCTCACGGATCTGGAGCGTCACGACGAGGCCGAGGATCAGCGCGCCCGCCAGCGCGATCACCCAGATGACCAGCCCCGCGAAGGTGCCGACCCGCTGGATCGGCCGCACCTGGTCGCGGTACGCCTTGTCGTTGACGCGGAAGTCGAAGGTGCCGCGGCCGAGGAGGTCCTGCGCTCTGGCGTACAGCTCCTCGGCCTGCTCGGGCGAGCCGATCCGGTACCCGGCCTCGGAGACCGGGGCGGCGTTGGCGGCGAGCCGCTGTGCCGTGCCCACCGGGACGTACAGCGTGTTGCCGGGCAGTTCGTGCGGGGCCTGGCTCGCGGACGGGTCCTGCCGCGGGTCCCGGAAGATGCCGACGACCTTCAGCGGCACCTCGTGCCCGCCGTCGCCCGACACCATCCGCACCGTGTCGCCCACCCGCAGCCTGTTCCGGCCGGCCAGGCTCTGTTCGACGACCACGACACGGTGGCCCGCGTCCCCGGGGGCGATACCGCGGCCCTCGGTGATCTTCGTCGAGCCGTATGAGAAGGACAGCAGCATGCCCTGGTCCCGGATGCCGTGCACGGACAGCGGCTTGGGCTCCCGCGCCCCGTGCCCCGCCCCGCCGCCCGGCGCGAGGGGTTCGAGGCCGTGGGCGGCGGCCCGTACCTGTAGCTCGGGGCTGTAGCGGAGCACCGGGCCGAAGTCGCCGAGCCGGTCCGCGTCCGACGGTGTCAGGTCCTTCTTCCTGACGGTGACGTCGACCCCGACGGTGCGCCGGGCGTCGGCCTCCTGGCGCGCCGCCGCGTCCTGGAGCAGGAAGCCCCCCAGAAGCAGGGTGCAGAGGGCGAAGAAGACGCCCAGCAGACCGGCGGTCCTCGACTTTCTGGCCCCCAGGCTCATCCCGGCGCGCATGGCGAAGTTCATGCCGCAGACCCAAGCAGCCCGCCGTTTGCACGGGGATAAACGCGTTACGGCGGCATAAGGAGCACAGGGGGCGGCGCCCCGCGCTGGCCGGGGGCGAGCCGTCGTACCGCGTCCTTATTCGGCTGTAATGGCGCCCCTGCTTCCATGAGGGCATGAGAGTCCTGGTTGCCGAGGACCACCGTGTCCTCGCCCGCACCGTCGCCACCGGTCTGCGCCGTGCGGTGATGGCCGTCGACATCGCCCGTACGGGCGTGGAGGCCGAGCAGATGTGCCTGCTCACCGCCTATGACGTACTGGTCCTCGACCGCGACCTGCCCGAGCTGAGCGGGGACGAGGTGTGCAGGCGGCTGCGTGAACTCCAGGACCCGCCGCGCATCCTGATGCTGACCGCGGCCGGTGAACTCACCGACCGGATCTACGGCCTCACCGCGCTCGGCGCCGACGACTACCTGGCCAAACCCTTCGACTTCACCGAACTCGTCGCCCGGGTACGGGCGCTGGGCCGCCGCGCGCCCAAGCCGCCCTCCACGGTGCTGCGCTTCGGGGCCGTCACCGTCGACGCGACCCGGCACGAGGCGAGCGTCGACGGCCGTCCGCTGGTCCTGACCCCCAAGGAGTTCGCGGTCCTGCATCTGCTGCTGAGCGCCGACGGAGCCCCCGTGCCGCACGACACGCTGGTGCGCACCGTCTGGGACGAGCACCTCGACCCGCGCACCAGCGCCGTCCGTGCCACCGTCAGCCGGCTGCGCGGCAAGCTCGGGGACCCCGGCCTGATCCTCGCCGACCGGGGAGAGGGCTACCGGCTGTGCGACTGAGCCCGCGCGCCCTGCTGGGCCGCGTGCCCTTCCGGGTGCGCCTGGCCGCGGCCTTCTCCGGGCTCTTCCTCGTCGCCGGAGTGATCCTGCTCGCGTTCGTGGTGGTGCTCGCGCGGTACGGGACCGCCCAGCAGGCGCAGTCCCTCTCGATCAGATACGGGAACGCCGACGTGCCGGACCGCGCGGGCGGCTCCGCACCCCCCTTCGCGACCGCGCGCCCCGGCACCGGGGGCAGGACCCATGCCGCTCCCCCTACCGCCGGGGGCGACTTCGCCGAGGTCCAGAAGATCGACAGGACCGTGCAGACCGTGCAGGACACGGCGCTGCGGCAGATGCTGCTCTGGTCCGCGGTCGGCCTCCTCGTCATGGCCGTCCTGGCCGGGCTGCTCGGCTGGTGGCTCGCGGGGCGTGCACTGCGCCCCGTCGTCTCCGTGACCGAGGCCGCACGCCGCATCAGCGAGCAGAACCTGCACCAGCGCCTCGGGCTGACCGGCCCGCCCGACGAACTCCACCGTCTCGCCGACACCTTCGACACGATGCTCGACCGGTTGCAGAAGTCCTTCGAGAGCCAGCACCGTTTCGTCGCCAACGCCTCCCACGAACTCAAGACCCCCCTGGCCGTGCAGCGCACCAGCCTCCAGGTGGGCCTCGCGGACCCGCTGCCCGAGGGGCTGGCCGAGGTGCGCGAGGACCTGCTCGACGCCAACCGCGAGGCAGAACGGCTCGTGAACGCGCTCCTCCTGCTGGCGCGCAGCGACCGCGGCCTGGAGGAGACCGTGCCGGTGGATCTCGCCGTCACCGCGCGGTTCGCCGCCGCGACGCTCGCCCCGCGTGCGCGGGAGCAGGACGTACGCCTCGACCTCGCCACCACCGCCAGAACGCCACCGGTCGTCTCCGGCGACCCCGTGCTCCTGCGCCATCTGCTGACCAACCTGATGCAGAACGCGGTGCAGTACAACCACGCGGGCGGCCACGTGCGGGTACGGATCGCCGCCCGTACCGTGACGGTGACCAACACCGGGCCGCCGGTGCCGCCCGCGCGCGTGCCCGACCTGTTCGAGCCGTTCCGGCGCCTCGACGGGGACCGCACCACGACCGCGGGCCACGGACTCGGCCTGTCCATCGCCGCCTCCATCGCCGAGGCCCACCACGCGACACTGACGGCGCGGCCCCGCGCCGGGGGCGGGTTGACCGTCGTCCTGACCTTCGACTGAGGGAACTGAGGGGAGGGGCGGCGACCGGGCCCGCATACCCGCACCACACCGGGGCCACCCCCGCGCGCCACAAGGCCGACGGTCGGCCGCGAAGCGGATCTTCGCGGCCGGTCCGCCGCGGGAGCGGCCCCCCTCCACAGCCGGTCGCGGCCGCCCCGCCCCTTGCCGTCCCTCTCGCTCCGCGCCCAGTGCGCCTCAGCCATCCGCGCCCACTGCGCATCAGCCGACGGCACACCCGGACCAAACGACCGGCCGATCCGAACGAGACCATCTAGTTCGGGAAGGGCACCGCGTCGGCGGCGTCGGCGTGCCAGTTGGTGGCGATGGGCTCGTTGACCGAGACCGTCCCGGGGAGGGTGAAGGTGACGGGCTCGACCTCGAAGTTGGTGATGGCCAGGGTGAGCCGGTCGGAGTCGGTGCCCTCGTTGCCGCCGACGGACTTCGGGCTGATGCCGCTGTAGGCGACGGTGTCGCCGGACAGCTTGATCTCTTCGCTGGTCGACTGCTCGGCCGGGCCGACCCGGGTCTCGGGGGTGGAGCCGAAGGAGGCGGTCGGGTAGATGCCCTGGAGGTAGCAGGTGATGCCCGGCTTGGCCTTGGCGGTGATGAGGTAGTAGCCGCCCGCCTGGGTCTCCTCGTCGAGCGTGAAGGTGAGGTCGTTGGTGCCGCAGAACTGGCCGACCTCGTCGTGCGCGGCGGCCCCGCCGCTCGCGGCGGTGGCGGTGGCGGCGCCGATGCCGGTGAGGGCCGCGGTGGACACGGCGGCGGCGAGGGCGACACGGGTGAGGCGGGCGGTGAGACGTGAACGCATCGGTATCTCCACGGTGCGGAAGGCGGACAGTCCAGCGGGACGCTCGGACACCCCCAGCCTGTGCCGCCCCCCGTCCCACCCGCCACCACCACCGGCCAACACGGGAGGCTGGAACGCCGAAAGGGCTACTGAGCAGCCCGAATACCACGCGCCTGGAACGGCGGCCTGGAACGCCGACGTGGAATGGCACGCGAACTTACGCCTCCGGCGGAGGCTCCGGCGGCCTGCTGGTGGGCGCGCGGGCGGCGTTGCCGGGTGGCGAGGGGGTGGGTGCTGCCGCGCAGGCGGGCGGTGTTGTGGCAATCACGTGGCCGGGGCCCGCCGCCGGTCGCGGGCGGACGCGCCACGAGGCGCGCGGGCGGCGTTGCCGCGCAGGCGGGCGGTGCTGCCGCAGCCATGCGGCGAAGCCCGCCGCCACGCTCGGGCAGATGCGAGGCGCGTAGGCGGCGTTGCCGCGGGGCAGGGTGGTGGGCGCCCTCGCGTAAGGAGGCGGTGCTGCCGCGACCCCGTGGCCGGGCCCGCCCGCCAGCACGCGGCCGGGCGCGCCGCTAGGCGAGCAGCTAGAGGTGCCGTGAGGCGCACGGGCGGCGTTGCCGCGGGGCAGGGTGGTGGGCGCCCTCGCGTAAGGAGGCGGTGCTGCCGCGACCCCGTGGTCGACCCGCAGCCCCGTGGCCGGGCCCGCCAGCACGCGGCCGGGCGCGCCGCCAGGCGAGCAGCTAGAGGCGCCGTGAGGCGCGTGGGCGGCGTTGCCGCGGGGCAGGGTGGTGGGCGCCCTCGCGTAAGGAGGCGGTGCTGCCGCAACCCCGTGGCCGGGCCCGCAGCCCCGTGGCCGGGCCCGCCAGCACGCGGCCGGGCGCGCCGCCAGGCGACCGGCCCGCCGCCAGGCGAACCGGCCCCGGAAAAAGGGCCGACCGCCGAGGTCAGGGCTGGGGGCGCCCCATCGCCCGTACCGTCCACCCGGCCGCACGCCAGCGCGCAGCGTCGAGTGCGTTGCGGCCGTCCAGCAGTATCCGCCGCCCCGCCGCCGCCCCCAGCTCCTCCGGATCGAGGTCCCGGAACTCGCTCCACTCCGTGAGGTGCAGCACCACGTCCGCACCCCGCACCGCGTCGAGCGCCGACGGCGCGTAGCCGAGGGTGGGGAAGACCCGGCGTGCGTTGTCCATGCCCTTGGGGTCGTAGACGGTGACCTGCGCGCCCTGGAGATGGATCTGCCCCGCGACATTGAGCGCGGGGGAGTCCCGTACGTCGTCCGAGTCCGGCTTGAACGCGGCACCGAGCACCGCCACCCGCGTCCCCAGGAAGCTGTCGCCGACCGCGTCACGCGCCATCTCGACCATCCGGCCCCTGCGGCGCATGTTCACCGAGTCGATCTCCCGCAGGAACGTGAGCGCCTGGTCGGCGCCCAGCTCCCCGGCCCGCGCCATGAACGCCCTGATGTCCTTCGGCAGACAGCCCCCGCCGAAGCCGATCCCGGCCCGCAGGAACTTCCGCCCGATGCGCTCGTCGTGCCCGATGGCCTCCGCGAGCTTCACCACGTCCCCGCCGGACGCCTCGCAGATCTCCGCCATCGCGTTGATGAAGGAGATCTTGGTGGCGAGGAACGAGTTCGCGGCCGTCTTCACCAGCTCCGCGGTGGGGAAGTCGGTGACGATGAACGGCGAGCCCTCCGCGACGGGTGTGGCGTACACCTCACGCAGCAGCTTCTCCGCGTGCGCGCTGCGCACCCCCACCACGATCCTGTCCGGGTGCAGGGTGTCCGCCACGGCGAAGCCCTCCCGCAGGAACTCCGGGTTCCACGCCAGCTCGACCCCGTCCCCCGCGGGCGCGAGCGCGGCGATCCGGGCGGCGATACGCTCCGCGCTGCCCACCGGCACCGTCGACTTGCCGACGACGAGCGCGGGCCGCCGCAGCTCCTTGGCGAGGGAGTCCATCGCCGCGTTCACATAGGACATGTCACAGGCGTACTCGCCCTGCTTCTGCGGGGTGTTCACACACACGAAGTGGATGTCGCCGAAGTCGGCGGCCTCGGCCCAGTCCCGCGTGAACCGCAGCCGCCCGCTGGCCCCCTCGATACCCTCGACATGGCGCCGCAGCAGCTCCTGGAGGCCGGGCTCGTACATCGGGGTCTCACCGCGCGAGAGCCGCGCGATCTTCTCCGCGTCCACGTCGAGGCCCAGTACCTCGAATCCGAGTTCGGCCATGGCGGCCGCATGGGTGGCGCCGAGGTAGCCGGTTCCGATCACGGTGATCTTGGGGGCCATCGCTGCTCCTGGTACGGACGGGGGCGGGCGCAGCGAGCATAACGGGGGCGCCGGGGGACACCCCTGTCGGCGCCGGTGGATGCCCCGTAGGATCGGGGTTACTTAACGGTAGTTCACAGCAGGGGAGTGACCACGATGGCCGACTCGGCGAATCCCGACTTCGATCTGTACCGGCCCGCCGAGGAGCACGATCTGCTCCGCAGGACGGTGCGCTCCCTCACGGAGGCGAAGATCGCCCCGTTCGCGGCGGCCGTCGACGAGGAGGGCCGCTTCCCGCAGGAGGCGCTCGACGCCCTCCTCGCGGCCGACCTGCACGCGGTGCACGTACCGGAGACGTACGGCGGCGCGGGCGCGGACGCGCTCGCCACCGTGATCGTCATCGAGGAGGTGGCCAGGGCCTGCGCGTCCTCGTCGCTGATCCCGGCCGTGAACAAGCTGGGCTCGATGCCGGTGATCCTCTCCGGCTCCGAGGACCTGAAGCGCCGCTATCTGACGCCGCTTGCCAAGGGCGACGCGATGTTCTCGTACGCGCTCAGCGAGCCCGACGCGGGCTCCGACGCCGCGGGCATGAAGACCCGCGCCGTACGCGACGGCGACCACTACGTCCTCAACGGCGTCAAGCGCTGGATCACCAACGCAGGCGTCTCCGACTTCTACACCGTGATGGCGGTCACCGACCCGGAGAAGCGCTCCCGCGGCATCAGCGCCTTCGTGGTGGAGAAGTCCGACCCGGGGGTGTCCTTCGGGGCGCCCGAGAAGAAGCTCGGCATCAAGGGCTCCCCGACCCGGGAGGTCTACCTGGACAACGTCCGCGTCCCCGCCGACCGCATCATCGGCGAGGAGGGCACCGGCTTCGCCACCGCGATGCGCACCCTCGACCACACCCGCATCACCATCGCCGCCCAGGCCCTCGGCATCGCCCAGGGCGCGCTGGACTACGCGAAGGGGTACGTGCGCGAGCGCAAGCAGTTCGGCAAGCCGGTCGGGGACTTCCAGGGCGTGCAGTTCATGCTGGCCGACATGGCCATGAAACTGGAGGCGGCCCGCCAGCTCACGTATTCGGCAGCGGCGAAGTCGGAGCGCGGTGACGGCGACCTGACCTTCCACGGCGCGGCGGCGAAGTGCTTCGCCTCGGACGCCGCGATGGAGATCACCACGGACGCCGTCCAACTCCTCGGCGGCTACGGCTACACCCGCGACTACCCCCTGGAACGCATGATGCGCGACGCCAAGATCACCCAGATCTACGAGGGCACCAACCAGGTCCAGCGCGTCGTCATGGCGAGGAATCTCCCGTAGCCCCCGCGAAGCGCCAGGTCACCGGCGCCTGAGAGGCTCCTCCCCTTCGCCTGGGGGGAGGAGCCTCAACCTGCTTCGAGAGACCACTTAAAGATCTCTTGGGAGAATTTTGGGTGATCCACTTCTCAGGAGCCTGAGGCGGTGGGGATGGCGCCGTACCCGCGGCGGTCGATGACCGGCTTCAGCGACTTCTCCCACAGGCCCCGGAGGAACGCGGCGATCCTGAACTCCCTCTCCAGTGTGACATGCGAGTAGACGCCCTCGACTCCCGGCAGCTCGTGCCCCATTCCAGCCCCTGCCCGCCGCCCCCGACGCCCTCGTGTGCCGCCGCGACAGCGCGCCCTCGGACGGCGACGAACACGCCGGAACCGCGCCTCAGGCCGCTGGCCTCGCCCCCCGCAGGCAGTACCGATAACCCACGCCCCCGCCCACCCCTTCACGGGGCGGGCGGGCGCCTTTCGTCATGCCCGAGTCAGTGCAGCGCGTCGATCGCCTTCACGATCAGGCCCCGCGCCTCCGCCCCGTACACCGCCATGCCGCGCAGGTGCTCGAACGCTTTGACGTAGAGCGCGATCTCGGACGGCTGCGTGACGTTCACCTCCGCCGACATCAGCTCAATCGATACAAGGGTGTCATCGTGTACGTCGAACGTCTCCTGCGGCCACAGCGCCCGCTCGCGAGTCGCGGTCGGGATGATGCCGAAGGAGACCTGCGGCAGCGCCCCAGCCGTCAGCAAGTGCCCCAACTGGCCGGCCATCGCCTCCGCCTCGCTGAGCTGGTAGTACAACACCGCCTCCTCTACGACCATCACGAAGCGGTGCCCCGGCTCATGGATGACCTGGGAGCGCTGCACGCGCGCCGCGGCGGCCTCGGCTGCATCATCGGGCACGCCGAGGAAGCGGGTGTTCATGCTCAGCAGCGCCTGAGCATAGCCCTCCGTCTGAAGTAGTCCGGGGACGAGGACGGGCGAGTATGTGCGCAGGAGATTCGTGGACCGGTACAGCTCGATGTAATTGTCCTGGAGCTTGGCCAGGCCCGCGCGTGCCCGCTGGCGCCATTCGCGGTATAGGGATTCGGCATGCACGGAAGCCGCGATCAGGTCGGGGGCTTGCTCGGTGGCGCTGGTCGCCCGGCACCACAGCCGGATGTCAGTGGGTGATGGGGGTGTGCGTGCGTTCTCGATTCGAGATGTCTTGGCATGGTGCCACCCGCACTGGCCGGCCAGCTCGGTAACCGTCAGGCCGGAGTTCCTCCTCAACTCACGCAACTGGCGGGCGACGTTCTCGCGCGCGGCCTGGGACGAAGAAGATGGAGAGATGGGCATGAGCTGGCCAGGGTGCTCTCTGTCAGTGGATCTCGTACTGCTCGTGGGGGATGGCGCGGTCCCAGATGGATTCGAAGGCGTCCGCGCACTGCTTGGCGATGCTCGGCTCGGTGCGTAGCTCCATGTCGGGGTCGGCCCAGTTGCCATCGCCGGTGAAGTGGTTGAACAGCACCCGCGCCCCGTCGAAGATCCACAGATCGGCGCCCGGCACCAGCAGGTCGACGGCATGCTGGCGGGGCAGCCAGCGCACCTGTTCGCCCGCGGCCACGTTGACGACCGTGCCCGCGTGCTCGTAGCGGATGTAGTCGGTGACCGGCTCCGACACAATCCGGGCCCGGCGCACGACGACCCCGCGGGCGACCGCTGCGGAGATCATGGCGGTCCACGGTGCCCAGTACTCGGAGAACGGGTCGACGTCCCGCTCTCCGGTGCGCAGGTAGGCGTTGAAGTCGTCGGCCTCGTCGCCCACGGCGTACTGATCGCGCATCTCAAGGTGCACAGCGGAGCGCTGTGCGGCCTCGAACAGCTCGTCAAAGTTGAGCGCGCTCTGCGGCATCGCATGCCTCCCTGAGAATCGGTACTAGGCGGACGGGGATGCGGATCACGGTCTCGTGGTGGGGGATGCCCTTCGCGTGTCCGGGTGCCGTGTTGACCACGCACTGGGCGCGTGTCCCCTCGTCTGCGGTGTAGCTCTGGATCACGATGTCTGCGGTCTCCTGGTCCACCCAGGCGGTGGGTGAGCCGTTCTTGCCGGTGTCCGGATCGATCCCGATGAACTGTAGGTCCATGGCTGCCTTCCAACGTGGGGTGGTGCGCCGATGTGCACCAACGTCGACTCTGGGGTTGGCAGGGTCAAGGGCGCGAACGCGACAACTGGCCTTCCGGGACGCTGCATGCACATCTGCGCACATCGCTGGCTGTGGTGCGCGTCATGCTCCTAGCCTTTCGAAGCCCACGAGGAACCCCGGCGACCTGCCACTGGCCCCGGGGATGGCCGACTGCGAAGGAGTCGACGGGGATGGACGCTCCACACTGCCCCCGGGATGAGCGAACGGAACTCGACACGTCCGCAGCGGCGTTGGCGCCCGCGTACCGGACCGGCGCCGCTGCCGCCTGGCTGGCGCGGGCGCACCGGCGCCCGGCCGAGGTGCACGCGGCGTGGGCGCACCCGTACGGCGTGGCGGCGCTGCCCTGCGGAGTCCTGTACACCGCCGTGCGCCTGCCCGATCCGGTCGTGCGCGCCGCCCTCGGCACCGACGACCTCGCCGCCGTCCACGCCGCCCTCGCCGCGACGCTGCACGGGCCGGTCTTCCGCGACCCCGCCGACGCCCGCCACTACGCCCTCGTGCCCCCCGGCACCACGGAGACCTGGCGGCTGCCGGACGTGGAGTGCCTGGGGCCCGAGTACTACCTCGGCGTGCCCAACCCCGCCGCCGTGCGCCCGTCGGGGATGAGCGGGTACTGGGCGGTGCCGATGGACGGCCCGGGGCATCTGTGCGACCCGGTCGCGGTGGAGGAGCTGGCGCGGCTGGGGCGGGAGCGGGTGCGGCCGGGGCAGTGCGCTGGTGCAACTGGCACCACGGCTACGCCCACGGCACCGAGCTGGTGCAGATCACCGAGCAGGGCTCGGCGCACGGCGGCGGCCTGTACGCCTGCGCGGACTGCCGCACGGTGCACGGCTTGACGCCCCTGGCCGACCGGCCGTAGCCCCCTACTCCCCGCGCGCTGTGGCTCACACGGCGGGCGGGGACGACGGCCCGCCCGAACGCCCCCCAGCGCCGGGCGGGCCACCCCAACCCACCAGCAGAAGGAGAACGACGCAATGGTGCGCCCGAGTTGCGGCAGCAGTGACGTGGAGCCCCTGGGGCGGCGCTACTACGTCTGCCGCTCCTGCCACATCAGTTGGTGGCAGTGACCTGAGCACGCCACCTGACCCGGCTCCCGCGCGGCCGACGACCCCCGCGGGGCCGCGCGGGCGGGGCGGCCACAGGAGCGCCGCCCCCACGGCCCCGGCACTGCAACACCGCCGGGGCCGACCACACCACCCGCCGCACGGCCCGCACAGGGACGCACGGCGGTTGCGACCCACCCCTGCACCGACACGAGAGGACGCACAATGTGGCACATCCTCAGTGAATGCGACCACGAATGGGTCAAGTGGTCTGGCGCGGACCGCTGCCGTAAGTGCGGCGCCACCAGGTAGTGACCACCCATTCCTGATACACCCCGCCGGGGCACCCCGAGTGGTGGGCGCCCCGGCTCCACGCAGGAGAGACGCATGACCGACCGAGTCCAGTGGGAGCACCTGCCCGCGGTGCTCCGCGCCGCCATCGAGGAGACCACCGGCAAGGCCGCCGCGGCCGAGCCGGTCGAGCTGGGCCTCAACAGCCCGGTGGCTCTCGCCCTGGCAGCGGCCGAGGGCATGTTCTTCGTGAAGGGCGTACGCGACGATGACGCCGGAGGCCGGGCTGCGCTGGCCTGGGAGGAGCGCCTCGCGCCCGCTGTCTCCGACGTGAGCCCCACCCTGCGGCTCGCTGTGTACGCCGCCGGCTGGCGCGTGCTGGTCTTCGACTTCGTGCCCGGCCGCACAGCAGACCTCGGCCCGGGCTCGCCCGACGTCGTGGCCACGGCCGCCCTGATGCGCCGCCTCGCCTGCCTCGCCCCGGCTGCCCGGTCCGTTGCGCCGGTCGCGGACCAGTACGCCAGATATCTGCTCCCCGGTGAGGCCGCTCTGCTGCACGGACGGCACCTGCTCCACACGGACACGAACCCGCACAACATCCTCGTCGACGACGGCACCGCGCGTCTGGTCGACTGGGCCATGCCCGCCCGTGGGCCCGCCTGGATCGACCCCGCTCTCACCGCCGTGCGTCTGATGGAGGCGGACCAGACGCCGCGGGCTGCTCTCGCCTGGCTCGACGGCATTCCGTCGTGGCGGCGTGCTGACCCGGCTGCGGTGTCCGCCTTCGTGGGGGTGGTGTGCCGGGACTGGACGACGCGGCTCGGGGCGCGGGATGCGGAGCCGTCCAACGCCCGCTTCCGCGCGCTCCTCGCGCCTGCCCCCCGGTGACCGCCGCCCCCGGCCACTGCCCGGCCGGGGGCGGTTCGCTACGGGGTGGCGGTTGCATCGGACAGCAGGTCGGCAGGCGGTAAGTCAAGTACCCGGGCGATGTCGAGCAGCCGGTCCACGGGAGGGGACGTAATGCCGAGTTCGATGCGTACGACGGTGCGGCGCTTGGCGCCGATCTGGTGCGCTGGCCCCTCTTGGCTGAGGTTGGCGCCCAGGCGGGCGGCGCGGATGCGGTTGCCGATCTCGCGGCGCTGCTGCTGGAGTCAGTCGGTCAAGGGGCACGGGGCGTGACAAACCCCTGCACCGGCTTCCGGGAGCGCTCCCAGCGCGCGGACAGTGCAGGGGATGAGGGGCGGTCGCCGCGGGGGCGGCCGCAACCGTCGTGGCGACCCTCGTTCTGGCCGCCCTGTGGCCGCACGGTGGAGGCGTGGCGCCCGAGCGCTCCGCCCTCACCGTCACGGTCTCCCCGAGCAGTGCGGGGCCGCCGCGCTCACAGCCGCCCACGCCGACCCAAGGCAGCCCTTCGCCATCGGGCACCACGTCGCCCGAGGCGCCGAAGACGCCGAGCCCCGGGCTCCGGCCGTGCCTGATCGGTGCCGACCTGCCGGTCATCGTGATCCGCATCGGTCACCTGGTCTGCCTGTGAGTCCCCCCATGGGAGAAATCAGGGAGATGATCAAGCGTAGGCGCACTGTAGGCGGGCCGTATTGAGACCGTAGGTCATTCCTCCGACGACAGCCCCCGGCGCCGTGCCGGGGGCCGTACTTGACCGGTCGTTCCAGTCCGTCTAGGGTCCGGGTGTGGGCAGGAGCAAGGAATTCGATCCGGATGCCGCGTTGCAGTCGGCCCTGGAGCTGTTCTGGCGGCGGGGCTACGAGGCGACCTCGATGGCGGACCTCGTCGACCGGCTCGGCATCGGGCGCGCCAGCATCTACGCCACCTTCGGCAGCAAGCACGAGCTGTATCTGCGTGCGCTCGACCGTTACAACGAGAACCGCGACCCCGGCCTGCTGCGCGAGCTGTCCCAGCCGGGGCCCGCGCTGCCCGCCGTGCGGGCGGTGCTGCGGCGCTTCGCGGCCGAGGCCGGCGCGGACGACCGGCGCCGCGAGGGGTGTTTCGTCGTCAACACGGCTGCCGAGCTTGCCGCGCACGACCCGGCCGCGGCCCGCAGGGTCGAGGCGAGCTGGAGCCACATCGAGACCCTGCTGCACTCCTCGCTCGTACGGGCCCGCGCGCAGGGCGAACTGCCCCCCGACCGCGATCCGCGGACGCTCGCGCGGATGCTGCTGGTGCTGATGCAGGGCCTGCGCGTGGTCGGCAAGGCGTCGGACGACTCCGGCCGGGTACGTGACGCGGCCGAGCAGGCGCTGAAGCTCCTGGACTGAGCGGCACCCCTCCCCGCCGTGGGCGGGATCTTCATGCGCCAATTATGGAACGAGCAGTCGCATATTCTGGAGAGGGAATGGCTCTCACCCAGCGCCCCCGGAACACCACGCCCGCCGTCACCACGCCCGGCGGCCCCACGCCCGCCGCCGACAGGCCGACCGCGCCCGCCTTCGCGCTGCTCGCACGCGCCGGCCTCGCGCCGCACAGCACGTACGCGTACGGGCTCCTCCCGGGCCTGCTCATGCTGTCGGCCGGCGGGGCCGCCGCCACCGCCCTCCTCGGCGTCGGCGCCCGCCCCAGCACCCGTACCGAGTAAGAGACACAGGCCAAGGGAGTCGCCATGACCGCACGCTTCACCGGCAGGACTGTTCTCGTCACCGGGGCGGGTTCCGGCATCGGCCGGGCCGTCTCTCTCGCCTTCGCCGCCGAGGGCGCCTCGGTGGTGGCGGCCGGGCGCACTGCCCCGGCGCTCGGGGAGACGGTCGCCCTGATCGGGAAGGCGGGTGGCACGGCGGTCGCGGTCACCGCGGACGTGACCCGCTCGGAAGACGTCGGAGCCCTAATACGCCGCACCGTCGAACGGTTCGGCGGCCTCGATGTCGCGGTCAACAACGCGGGCGTCTTCCGGGGCGGCGCACCCGTGGCCGACCTCCCGGAGGAGGACTGGCGGGCCCTGCTCGACGTCAACGTCACCGGAGTTTTCTTCGGTCTCCAGGCCGAGATCGCCCAGATGCGCGCACAGCCCACCGGCGGGGCGATCGTCAACGTCGCCTCCAACCTCGGCGCCCACCGCCGCACCCCCGGCCTCGCCGCCTACATCGCCGGCAAGGCGGCCGTCTCCGCGCTGACCAGGGCCGCCGCCCTCGACCACGTCGCCGACGGAGTCCGTATCAACGCGGTGAGCCCGGGACCGTCCGCCACCGCCATGTCACTGCGCCCCGGCGAGACCGACGCCGACCGCGCCGCCCGGATGAAGAGCGCGTCACCCCTGGGGCGCGTCTCGTCCACCGCCGAGATCGCGGCGGCGGTGCTCTACCTGGCCTCCCCGGACGCCGCCTCCGTGGTCGGCCACGACCTGGTCGTCGACGGCGGCGCCGCCGCCTGACCACGGCCCCGGGGGGCAGGACCGGGCGCCGGGCGGCACGGCCCCGAGTGCAGGGGCGGCACGCCCCGACATACACGTGCGCCCCGACATACGGGTGCCGCCCCGGCTGTCCTCACGGCACCCGGGGTGTGACCCGCGCGTGTGCCGCGCGGGTCGGGGGTGCCTGGGGTGTGGCCAGTTCCATCAGCAACTGGCGCAGATGGACCAGGGGGAGGGTGAGGGCGGAGGGGGGCGCGGAGCGGCAGGGCGGGTCCGCCATCAGCGCCGTCTCCGCCGCCGCGAGCCGGCGGCGTACGGAGCTCGGCGGCTGTGCCGAGCGGTTCCAGTGGGCGCCGATGTCCCCCGCGGCCGCCGCCAGTTCGCGGGCCGCCGACGCGGGGCCGACCGCCTCCCCGCAGCCCGCGGGCACCCGGCGCGGTGCCAGCGCCGCCGCCCTCGCCTGCCGCGCCGCCGCCGCGTACAGCGTGAGCCGGTGCCGTACCAGACGCGGGTCGTTGCCCCAGGACAGCGGGCGGGTCAGGGGGCGTGCCACCAGGGCGAGACCGCGCAACTGGTGGTCGAGCGCGCGGGCCAGCGCGTCCAGGTCACGCTCCGGCTCCTCCTCCGCGCCCAGGGTGTCGAGACCCGCGCCGTCCACACCGTCCAGGTCGTCCATGCGGTTCAGGCCGTCCAGGGCGTCAAGACCGTCCGGGCGCGGCTTGTCCAGGGGGACGCCGTCCAGGGCCGGACCGTTCAGGGCCGCCGTGCCGTCCAGGGCCGCGGTGGACACCCAGGGGTCGTTCGCCCACGGGCTGTCCGCCCACGCCGTCCCGGCCCCCGCCGCACCGCCCCCCTGCGCGCCCCGCGCCCCCGCGCCGCCCGCCCGTACCGCCCCGGGCGCCGAGCCCGCCGCCGCGGCCGCGGTCGCCCGCGGTCCTGTGACCGGCACCGCCGCCGGGCCCTCCAGATGGACCGCAACTCTGGTCAGCAGGGCCTGGAGGGTGGCGAAGAACTCGCTCCTCGCGCTGCCCACCGCGTCCCTCGTGTACGTCGGCAGCATCACCAGCGCCACCACGATGCCCACCGCCGCGCCCGCCGCGGTCTCCTCAAGGCGCAGTACGAGCAGCTCGGTCGAGAACTCGTTCAGCACCACGTAGAGCTGCGACACCATGATGGTCACGAAGAAGATCATGTAGGCGTACGAGATCTGCACCAGGTAGAAGCCGCACGCCATGCTGGCCACGATCACCCCGAGCACGGTCAGCGTGTGACCCGCCGTCACATGGGCGAGGCCGACGCCCGCGAAGAGGCCGACCAGGGTGCCGATGACGCGGTTGGACGCCTTGATGAACGTCTCGGAGCGGGTCGCGGTGCCGGTGAAGGCGATGAACGCGGCGATCACCGCCCAGTAGTAGCGCTGCTCGGATATCGCCCGCCCGATGACGATGGCGATGCCGCCCGCCACCGCCGCCTGCACCGCCTGCCGGGTGACGAGGCCGCTCCTGCTCAGCGGGTTCCACCGGCCGCCGCGCGCCGCCACGTCCTTGGCCACCGCGAACGACCCCGGCAGATTGCCCATCGCCAGGGTGACCGCGGGCTCGTAGCTGTCTTCCGCGGCGTCCGTCTCCGGCGGCGTCCCGGCCTGCGCCGCCAGGTCCACGTACTCCACGGCCGCCGCGGCCACCTGGTGCGCCGACATGTGCGGGCCGCCCGCCACCACCGGTTCCGGCACCGCGGCGCCGCGGCCCGCGGCCACCGGTCCGTGCGCGGGCGCGCCCCGGCCCGCCAGGGCGGTCACCGGGCGCGGCGCGGAGGCGGGCGCGGCGTGCCCGGCGGCGGTGCCGGTCCCCGGTCCTGCCAGCGCGAGCCGCAGCAGCGGGGCCGCGGTGCGCCGCACGGCGTCGTACTCGCGGCGGGCGAGATGGTCGGCGATCCTGGCGGCGACGGAGACGGTGGAGCCGCCCGCCGCGGCGAGGCTGTCCGCGGCCAGCGCCAGCGCGTCCACCGCCAACTGCGCGTCGAGCAGCCTGCGCCGCAGCGCGGGCCCCGACCAGCCCACCGGCAGCGCCCCCGGCTCGGCCGACCAGCCCTCGATCATCAACGCGGTCTCGGCGAGCCGCAGTTGGCGCGCGTGCAGCCTGCGGCGCAGCCGCGCGCGGCGCGCGTCGTCCTCCGCGGTCAGCAGGTCGGCGCAGGTCCTCGCCACCGCGCGCGACCTGGCGCCGAACGCGGCCTGGATACGCCGCAGGGTGCGCCTCGGGTTGGTGCGCAGCACCGTGAGCGACAGCAGCAGCACCCACGCCGTGCCGACCCCGACCGCCGCCACCAGGCTGGGCAGTTGGTCCATCGTGGGGTGGAGGAACGCGGCGAAGAAGTAGCCCATCCACGCCATGAACCCGTAGAAGAAGAACGCGGGCCCGAAGCGGCGCACGAAGACCGCCGCGAACATCACGACGACGAACACCCCGAGCATCGTGGCCGTGCTGCCCGCTACGGTGACCCCGAGGACGAGCCCGAGACCGATGGCGACGGGGAAGAAGACGGCGGTACGAATCTTGAGCCAGACCCCGGAGACCGCGAGGGCCATGGAGCCCATCATGGCGATGATGGTGCCGAGCATCATCGCGACCATAGTGCCCTGCGCGTCCGCGCGGGTGGCGTGCGCGAAGCCGTACTCGACGGCCATGGCACCGGCCATGGCGACGCCCGCGGAGACGGCCTGCCTCAGCCGGTTGAGGCCCGGGTCCGAGCCGATGACGCGATCACGTAGTTCCGACAGCCTGCCCCTGACGCGCGCGGTCACGCAGCTCCTTCCGACCGGTGGTACCGGAGTGACCCTGGCCCGGGCGCCTCGTGGGCGGCTCGGGACACCTCTTTGCTTGTATTATACAAATAATAGCAGGTATCGTACCGGTAATGGCGGTGAGGCATGACGACGGCTGCGACGGCCACCGCGGAGGGCGACGCGCCCCGGGCGGAGCGCGCGGAGACCCGGGACGGCGCGGCGGGCGGGCGCGCCGGGCACGTGGCCGCGATCGAGCGCCAGACGGCGGTGCTGAACAGGAACTTCGAGCTGCTCTACCGGCGCAGCGACGTCCATGAAGAGCTGGACCGCGCCGAGTACCTGCTGCTGAGCACCCTCGCCGACCACGGCCCCATGGACATCAACTCGCTCGCCTCGACGCTCGGCCTCGACCCCTCCACCGCGGGCCGCCAGGTCGCGGCGATGCGCCGCCGGGGCCTCGTGGAGCGGGAGGCCGACCCGGCCGACCGCCGCCGCGGCATCGTCACCCCGCGCCCCGAGGGCCTTGCGCGCGCGGGGCTGGTACGGGAGCGGCGCACGGAGAGCTTCGCCGAACTGCTCGCGGACTGGGACGCGGAGGACCTGGCGACACTGGGCGCGATGTTCGAGAAGTACAACGAGACGGTGGCCCGGCACTATCTGGCGTGAGGGCGGGAACGGGCGGGGAGCCCGGCGTGCGGGCCGGGTGCGATCCGGCGCGCGGGCCTGGCGCGCGAAGGGGGCGGGCGCTCGCGGCGCCCGCCCCCTCTTCGGCCCTTCGCCCCGCCGTCAGTCCGAGGCGACCGTGACCTTCTCGTCGTTCTTCAGCTCGCTCACGAGCTGCTTGACCTTCGTCTTGTCCCAGAGCAGGTTGCCGCCGCTCGAACCGTTCGTCGGCATGTTCATCGACGTGCCGTCGCCGCTGTTGACGCCCTTCATCGCCCAGAACATCGACGCCACGTTCCACAGCGACATGTCCTTGTCGACGACGAGCGAGTCGAGCCCCGCGCCCATCACCGGGTACAGCTTGAACGGGTTCAGCACGGTCGACGGGGTCGCCGTCTGGTGGGCGAGCGCCGCGAGGAACTTCTGCTGGTTCTTCGTCCGCTCCAGGTCACTGGCCGCGAACGCGTGCCTGGTCCGTACGAACGCCAGCGCCTGCTGCCCGTTGAGCTTCTGCTTGCCGGCCTTGAAGTCGGCGCCCGACCACTTGTCCTTGAAGCCCTTGTCCAGGTCCATCTCCACGCCGCCGACCGCGTCCACGATCTTCGCGAAGCCGCCGAAGCCGATCTCCGCGTAGTGGTCGATGCGCAGCCCGGTGTTGTACTCGACGGTGCGCACCAGCAGCTCGGGGCCGTCCTCCGCGTAGGCCGCGTTCAGCTTGGTGTGGCGGCCGGTGCCGGGGTAGGTCTTGCCGGAGTCGGAGCCCTTGAAGGTGGGGATCTCGACATCGGAGTCGCGCGGGAGCGAGATCATCGTGTTCCCGTTGTCACCGACGTGCAGGATCATCATCGAGTCCGTGCGCTTGCCCTCCGCAGAACCGGTGTGCAGCTCCTTCTTCTCCTCGTCGGACATCCCCTCGCGGCTGTCCGAGCCGACGATGAGGTAGTTGGTGCCCTTGCCCCCCGAGGGCCTGTCGATCACCTTCGACAGGTCCACCTCGCGGCGCAGCTTGGAGTCCGCCCAGAAGTACGTGCTGACGCCCGCGATCAGCACCACGGCGACCACGATGATCAGGCCCACGGTGATCCTCTTGCGCCAGTTCGCGGGGCGTCTTGGTCTCGCCGTGGCGCCATCCCCGCCGCCCTGGTTGCCGCCGCCGTACACCTGTCCTGTGTTGTATCCGCTGTCGTAGCCCTCCGCGGGACGGTCGCCCTGGGGGCCGTAACCGTATGAGGACTGCGGGGGGACGCCGGGACGGGGCGGCGCCGATGAGCCGCGCTGGATGCGACGCATGGCTCTTGCGCCCTCGGGCTGAGGGTTCGCGCTGCCGCGTCCGTAACCGTCCTGGCCGTGCTCGTCGGGCCAATCGCTCATACGGCCCAGTGTGCCGGGTCGCCTCGGGCGGGCGGGAGCGCGATACGGAATTCCAGGTCGGGCTGTTGCAGAGCTGATGCAAAGCGCGCGCACGACGGACTGGAATGCCCCATTCCCGCACTTTCCCCGGCCGCCCCGCAGGGTCAGTCGCAGGAGACCTCGTCGCCGGTCACCGCCGGGGGCCTGCGGACGTTGACGGGGTCGGCGGCGCGTACCCGTTCCACCTTGCGGAAGTCGGCGCCCGCGATCACCCGCAGCACCGGGCCCTGGCCCTTGACCGCGCGCAGCTCGCTGCCCGGCAGCGCCGCGGCCAGCGACTTCGCCGAGCGGTCCCAGCGCGGGTCGTAGGCGACGACGGTGCGCCCGGTGTCGCGGTCGTGCGCGTTCTTCGGGCTGCCCGTGGTGGCGAAGCCGGTGGCCCGCAGCGCGCCGTCCACCCGATCCCCGAGGCCCGCGGTCGCCGTGCCGTTCTCCACCTGCACCCGGATCTGCCCCGGCGCCACGTCCACCTTCTTCGCGCGGGGCGCGGCGTGCGGCGCGGCCAGCGGGCGGTCGGCGCGCAGCGCGTCGAAGATCGCCTTCGACTTCACCGGGTCCCACTTCACGGTCGACCCGATGCCCTTCACCGTGTGCCCCGCGTCGTCGATCGGCACCGTGGTGAACTCCGACGACTTCAGCGACACATTCCGCATCGCCTGCCCGAGGTCCACCATCTCGTCCGCGTCGAAGCCCTTGTCGGCGCGGACCGAGCCGAGCACGGTGTGCGCCACGTTCCGGAACTTCACCGGGTTCAGCAGCACCCCCGACGAGGTTGCCTCCGCCACGAGCGCCGCCATGAACCGCTGCTGGCGCTGCATCCGCCCCAGGTCGGCCGTGCCGTCCACATGCCGCGAGCGCACGAACTGGAGCGCCTGCCCGCCGCCGAGCCGGTGCCTGCCCGCGGGCAGGTTCAGACCCGTGTACGAGTCCTTGAGGGGGCGGGTGGTGCAGATGTCGACACCGCCGAGCACGTCGACCGTCTTCATGAAGCTGACGAAGTCGACCTCCATATAGTGGTCGATCTTCAGATGGGACATCTTCTCGACCGTGCGCACCGTGAGCTGCGGCCCGCCCTCCGCGTAAGCGGCGTTGAGCTTCGCCGGGTGCGCGTGGTGGTCCTTGCCGGAGATCCGGTCGTGGTGCGGCGGCAGCGTCGCGTACGAGTCCCGCGGCAGGCTCACCACGCTCACCCGCTTACGGTCGCCGGAGACGTGCACGACCATCAGGGTGTCCGTGCAGTGGCAGGGCGCGCCGCCGAGCCGGTACCGGCGCCGCTCCTTCTCGGTGATCTTGTCGCGGCCGTCGGTGCCGACCAGCAGTAGATTGATGCCGTGGCCCTGCGAGGGCCGGTTCTTCATGTCCTTGAACGCGTCGACCCGTTCGATGCCCTGGTCGATGGTGGTGACCACGGCGTGCCCGATACCGGCCGCCGCGAGCACCGCCACCGAGAAGGCGGTCACCGTCCGCTTGCCCCAGCGGCGCCGCCCCGGCCGCCCGCGCCGCTGCCTCGGCGGCGTGCGGGGGCGCCGGGGCGCGGCGCCGGCGGGCGGACGGGGCGGTACGGGCACGGGGAACTCCTGCGCGGTCGGGGGCGTTGGTGGGGGCTGCGGTCGGGCGATCGCCAGAACAGTCCAGAACAGTACGGCGATACGAATTGCGGACCGCCCGATACGCCCCCGCGGCGCGCGCCCGTGTCCCCCGTACGCGGTAACGCGACGGGCCATGGGCACCCGCCCCGGCACCCGAGAGCCACCACCCGACCACCGCCGCCCGCGGGGCCGGGCAAGGCCCTCATCCGCCCTCGGGACTACGCAGCCCTCATCCGCCCCCGGGGCTGTGCAACGCCCCCTGCGCCCCGGGCGGCCGCAGGGGCGCGCGGCGCCCCCGTCACGCCCCGTCGGCCCCGCCGCGCGAGCCGACGCGGACGCGGACGCCTCAGAACGTGTACGACGGATTGACGTGCATGCACGCCTTCTTGGCGCCGTTGAGCACGTCCGCCGAGTCCGGGGTGGTGTTGTCCTTCTCCCCGTTCTCCCCGTTCTCCCCGTCCTCCCCGTTCTGCTTCTGCTTCGGGAACGTGTCCCCCGTACGCCAGTCGGAGCCAACGACGAGCGTGACCCCGTCACCGGCGTCCGACGAGCCCTCCGCCGAGGCGTGTACCGCGCTCGACGGGATGCCGAGGGCCCCGGCCACCCGGAGCGCGTCGCCGCGCATCCCGTCGCCCGCGTAGTGGACCTCGGTGCGCTCGGCTGACAGCGTCACCGACTGGTCGGCCGAGGCCCGGGTGAGGCCCTTGGCCGCGAGCAGCGACACCACCTCGCCTGCCCGCCCCGAGGCCGGCGCGTACTGCTCGGTGCGGGTGCCGTTCTGCACCGTCACCGGAATCTCGCCGTCCGGGTCCGCCGGGGGCGCGGGCGTCTTCGACGCGGGCTTCCCGTCGTCGCCGTCCTGCTTGTCCTTTCCGTCGAGCGAGATGTCCTCGCGCACCAGCCGGAACAACTGCTCGGCGTCGCCCGGCTTGGGCTCCACCCTGTTGGGGTCGGACGGCGCCCACTGCCACGGCATGGTGGTCATGGTGATCCGCTTCGGCGACACCTTCCGCAGCTCGTTGCTGAGGTCGTACAGCTTCTTCACGCTGCCGAGCCCGTTGTCGACCCGCAGTGCCTTCGTGGCCGTCTCGGCGAGGCCGCGCAGCTTGCCCGGGCTGCTCAGGGTCGCGTTCTCCCGCAGTTGGCGCGCCAGCGAGTTCATGTACTGGTGCTGCGCCTTGGTGCGCCCGATGTCGGTGTTGTCCTCGAAGCCGTAGCGGGTGCGCAGCCAGGCGAGCGCCTGCTCGCCCTTCACCGAGTGGGTGCCCTTGGTCAGCTTGAGGCCCGAGCCGTGGCCCGCGCTGTCCTTGGAGTAGATGTTCGCGTCGACGCAGACCGGCACCCCGCCGACCGCGTCGGCCATGGACACCACGCCCGCGAAGTCGACCATCATGAAGTGGTCGACGTGGATGCCGGTGAGCTGCTCCCAGGTGGCCACCGTGCATCCTGGCCCGCCGCGGCCCAGGGTCTCGTTGGTCATCGCGCGCCCCGTCGTCGCCGGATACGCCTTGCCGCTGTCCGGGTCGGTGCACTTGGGGATGTTCACCAGGGTGTCGCGGGGCATGCTGATCACTGACATGTTGCTGCGGTCCGCGGACAGGTGCAGCAGCATCTGGACGTCCGCGCGCGGCGCCCCGCCGAAGGTGTCCTTCGCGCCCCCGAGCTTCTGGTTCTCCTTGCTGTCACGCGCGTCGGAGCCGATCAGCAGGATATTCAACGGGGTCTGGCCCGCGGCGTTCGGCTCGGGGGCGGGGGCCTTGTGGTCGCCGAGGTTGAGGTCGTCGGTGTGGATGTTGTTGTTCAGGTGCTGGTAGTAGAGGTAGCCCGCGCCGGCGGTGCCGAGTATCAGCACCGCGAGCACCGTCGCCGACCAGCGCAGCACCCGCCGTCCGCGGCCGCCAGGTCTGTCGCGCGCGGTGGCCGCGCCGTCGCCGCCGTCGCCCGCGCCGTCCCGCGCGGTGTCAGCGGAGCCCTCCGCCGGGCCCGCGCCGTTCGCGCCGTCCCCGCTGTCGTCGCTGTCGTCGCTGTCGTCGTAGAGGCTGTCGTCCCAGCCGCTGTCCTCGGGGCGTCGCACCCCCCGGCCGGCTCCCTCCCCACGCACACTGCCCTGCCTCATGCTCCGCCCCTCCCACCCCACGAACTCACCGGGCCCACGGCCCCCGCCACTTCGCCCGGTTAGACGCGCAATCCCCCAAAAGGGTTACGTCGAGCAGACTTTCTTGTCCCCCGAAACGCGCTGGATATCCTTCGGGGCCTTCTTCGGCGGCACGATGGGCACCCCGGCGCCCTTGAAGTCCTTGCCGAGCGTGAGGATCATCGCCGGCAGTCCCTGGTCGTTCGTCTCGCTCTTGCCGGGCTTCATCGCGCTGCCCGGGAGCCCCATCACGTCGGCCAGCTCACGGGCCTGGTCCGCCTGGTCGGGGGAGTACTCCAGCGTGGTCTTGTCCAGCGTCGCGTCCGCGTTGCCGAGCTGGCTCGCCTTGCCCATGCCGTGGTTGTTCTGGAGCCAGGCCAGCGTCTGCTGCGCCGCGCCCGCGTCCGCGCCGCCGTTGTAGATGTCGACCCTGACGTCGGCCGGGTCGGACTTGCTGCCCTTGAGCCGCGCGTTCTCCTTGTCCTTCTCCGCGGACTCCTTCTCCTTGGCGTCCGTGAGCGAGACATCGTTCTTTATCATCGAGAGGACCGGGTCGGCCTCGGTCTTGTTCATGACGACGGTGACCCGGTTGTTGCCCTCGGCCGGGTTGTCCACCACCGGCAGCGTGGTGAACGTGATGTTCTTCGGGTTCACCTTCTTGATCTCAAGGGCGACGTCCTTGAGCTTGTTGATGCTGCCGATGCCGGTGTCGACGGTGAGCGCCTTGGTGGCCGCCTCCGCCAGGTCGAGCATCTTGCCGGGGCTGAAGAGCGTGTCGTTGGACTTCATCTTCCGCACCAGCGCGCTCAGGAACTGCTGCTGCACCTTGATGCGGTCGAGGTCGCCCTCGTTGCCGAAGCTGTGCCGGGTCCTGACGAACGCGAGGGCCTGCTCGCCCTTGATGGTGCTGGTGCCCTTCGGCAGGTGGAGATGCGACTTGGGGTCGTCTATCGGCTTGCCGACGCAGATGTCGACCCCGCCCACGGCCGTGGTCAGCGTCTTCACCGCGTTGAAGTCGGCCATCATGAAGTGGTCGACGTGGATGCCGGTCATCGCCTCGACCGTGCGCATCGTGCAGCCCGGGTCGCGGCCGTCCTGGCCGAGACTGGTGTTGAAGCGGGGCTCGCTGGGCGCGGCGTCGGTGTGCGGGGTGCCGGGGATGATCTTCTCGGAGCCGTCCTTCTGCTTCGTCTTGCAGTCCGGGATGCTCGTGACCAGGTCGCGCGGGATGCTCATCGCGGTGGCGTTGGAACGGTCCTTCGCCACGTGCAGCAGGATGTTGGTGTCCGCGTGGCCGACGCTACCCGCGTCACCGTAGCCCTCGTTGCCCTTGCCGGTGCGCTTGTCGGTGCCGATCAACAGGACGTTGAACGCGGAGTCCTTGTTGAAGCCCTGGCTGCCCGCGCCCGCGACATCGGTGGTGTCGATGTTGTTGTTGAGGTGCTGGTAGTAGAGGTAGCCGCCGACCGCGGCGACCACCACCACGAACGCCACACCGCCGCTGCCCCACAGCAGTATCCGCTTGCCCCGGGACTTCTTCTGCTTCCCGCGGCGCCTGCTCGGCGGCGGCGGTTCGCTCACCCGCCGCCTGCGCTGCCCGGGGACCCTGGGGGGCGCCGCCGTCTCGTCCTCGCCCGGGGGCGCGGAGGGGGAGCCGTGCGCCCGGCGTGCGCCCGGCGGGGGGCCTTCTCCCGTGCGCGGCCTCGGCGGTCCCGTGCGGCCCTGGGCGCCCTGCGGCGGACGGGCGCCGCGCGGAGGGCGCGGCCCTCTGGGGCCCGGTGGCGTCGGCCGCCCGCCCGGAGGGTCGAGGCGCAGCTCGTACTCGCCGGTCTCCGGGTTCAGTACCCACTGGTCCGCGGGGTCGACTTCGTCCCCCCGTCCACGGCCTTGCGCGTCCACGATTGCTCGAATCCTCCGTCGGGGCCACGCGGCGCCCTCCCCCTCCGGGGCGCTCGGTGAGTCAACAGGCGGTGCGCCGCCGCATGACCGGGGCACCGGATCGCTCACACTATCCGCCCAGTTCAGCGTGGGGCGACGCCGGTGACGAATTCCACGTCCCTACAACCGGGCAATCCAACCCATATCTCGGCGGGGCCGGTTCACATTGGGCAGTGTTTTACCCGTGGGCAACATGCGGCGCCGGTTCGCGGGCAGCCCCGCGCGGACCTGCCGTGAAGGGGAACGTGCCCTTCCGAGCCCGCCCCCGCTGCCCCCGCGGAGCACCGCCGTGGCCCGCCCCCACGGGCCCGCACCCCCGCCGGGCCCGCCACGGCGCCCCCGAGGGGCCCTTTTCGGACGGCCCGCTCACACATCCCGGAGCGGACGCGGGCCGACCACTTGTGTGCGGCGGAGGTGAGGACCTGTGTGCATCGTGTACGGATCTTCGGGGGCGCGGGAGGGGAGCCGCCAGGGGGGTCGGTATCCCGCGCGGGAGGCTCGGGAATTCCCGGAGGGAATTCAGGTCACGCGGGAAGTTCTGGCCTCGCGCGCGGGAGGCTCGGGCGCCTCACGCGCGGGCGGCGTCCCGCAGCTTCCCCGGCTCCCGCGACCGGCCCCGCGCGGTCCCCGCGCCCCTCAGCGCGCGGTGGCCGTGACCCGTTCCTCCTCGACCCGCTTCGCCATCGCCGCCCCGTCGCCGTCGGCGGCACCGGCACCGGCGTTGCGTACCAGCACCACGGAGGCGCCCGCCGCCAGCGGCGCGTACAGGCCCGCGCTCAGCCCCTCCCAGGTGTCGTACGCGCGCGTGGACAGCAGCCGCGAGCCGGGCCCCGTCAGCCCGAGGTGCGCGGCGTCGGCGCGGGCCCGCTCCGTGACGTCGGCCGCGGACATCGCGGCGCCCGCCACCACCAGCGCCGCGTCGGTCGGCTCCGGCGGCACGAGCGGCGCGAAGCGGTCGCCCTGGCCCGGGACCTCGGCCGCGTAGTCCATGAAGCCCCCGGGCGGCTCGGGGAAGCGCCCGCCGAGCGGCCGCAGCGCAAGCGCGATCCGCTCGCCGCGGCAGCCGCGGGCGGCCTCCAGGGTGTCGGGGCCGCTCACCACCAGGTCGGCCGCCGCGGGATCGCCGCCCACGTCGGCGACCACGCCCACCGCGGAGGCGGCGATCAGCCAGACCGCGGTCTGCCAGTGCGCGGGAAGCAGCAGCGCGAGCCGGTCGCCCGGCTCGGCCGCGAGGTCGCCCTGGAGGAGGTTGGCGGTCTTGCTGACCCAGTTGGCGAACGTCGCCACGGACAACTCGACCCGCTCGCCCGTGGCGTCGTCGTAGAAGGTCACCAGGGGCCGGGCCGGGTTCCGGGCGAACTCGGATCGCAGCAGGTCGGCGGGCGTACGGTCGCTGTCGGTCACACCCCAAGCCTACGCGCGGCCCGCCGCGCCCCCGCCGCCGACTCCCGCTCCACCGGCGCCCGTACGCGCGCGCGGGCGCTACCCGGCCGCTGCATACACTGACCCGCCATGGAACGACACCCCCGGCCCCCACGATGCGGAGACGACAGGTGACGGAAGCGATCCTGCTGGTCGGCGGGAAGGGGACCCGGCTGCGGCCGCTCACCGTCCACACCCCCAAGCCGATGGTGCCCGCCGCCGGAGTCCCGTTCCTCGCACACCAGTTGGCGCGCGCGAGCGCCGCGGGCGTGGACCACGTGGTGCTGGCCACCTCGTACCTCGCGGACGTCTTCGAGCCGTACTTCGGCGACGGCGCGGCGCTCGGCCTGCACATCGAGTACGTCACCGAGCACGAGCCGCTGGGCACCGGCGGCGCGATACGCAACGCCGCCTCCCTGCTGCGCTCGGCCCCGGGCGACCCGGTGCTCGTCTTCAACGGCGACATCCTCACCGGGCTCGACATACGGGCGTTCGTGGCCGCGCACACCGCGAGCGGCGCCGACGTATCACTGCACCTGACCCGGGTCGCCGACCCGCGCGCGTACGGCCTCGTGCCGACCGACGCCGATGGCCGGGTGACCGCGTTCCTGGAGAAGCCCACGGCGCCCGAGGAGATCGTCACCGACCAGATCAACGCGGGCGCCTACGTGTTCCGCCGCTCGCTCGTCGACGCCATCCCCGGCGGCAGGCCGGTATCGGTGGAGCGCGAGGTCTTCCCCGGGCTGCTGGCGGCGGGCGCCCACCTCCAGGGGATGGTCGACGCCACGTACTGGCTCGACCTCGGCACCCCCCAGGCGTTCGTACGGGGCTCGGCCGACCTGGTGCTGGGCCGCGCGCCCTCGCCCGCGGTGCCGGGGCGCTGCGGCGACCGGCTCGTGCTGCCCACCGCCGAGGTCGCCCCCGGCGCCAAGCTGACCGGCGGCACCGTCATCGGCGAGCGCGCCCTGATCGGCGAGGGCGCCCGCCTCACCGGCAGCACGGTGCTTTCCGGCGCGGTCGTGGAACCGGGCGCCGTCGTCACCGACTCCCTCATCGGGGCCCACGCGCGCGTGGGCGCGCGTACGGTGATCTCGGGGGCGGTGGTCGGCGACCGCGCGAGCGTCGGCGCGGACAACGAACTGCGGGCGGGCATCAGGATCTGGTGCGACGCGGCCCTGCCGCCGGGCGCGGTGCGCTTCTCCTCCGACGCGTAGCGGCGCCTCGGGCGGGGGCAACGGCCGGTGGGGCGGCCACCGGTGGGACGCGAGCGGCGCGGAGCCGCCGTGCGGCCGTCTGAGCGGCCGTCAGGGGCGCGGGCGGGTCCGGGGGTGCTCCCCGGGCCTCCCGGGTGCCGGGCGAGGCCGCACGGGGCCGTACGGGGCCGTGGCCTCCCGGGGTGCCAGGCGGGGCCGTACGAAGCCGGGGCCGTACGCGGCCGTACGGAATGCTCAGCCGCCCGGGACGGCCCCGACCGCCTCCGCGTTGCCGCCGTCCTCGCCCGAGCCGGAGCCGGGTCCGCGGTCGCGGGCGTCGCGGTAGACGCGGCCGAGGCGGCTGTAGGCGCGGGCGACCTTCAGGAACCAGTCGACCTCCTCGTCCGGCGTCCTGTTGCGCGAGGCGTCCTCGCGGGTCTCAAGCGCCGTCGGGGCCGCGGCGTCCCCGCCGCCGTCGCCGTGCACGCGCGCGTGGTGCAGCGCGGCGTGCAGCCACACCGCCTCCGCGTGGACGTCGAGCGCCTCGCCGCGCAGCCCCGCGTCCCGCGCGGTCGCGGTCGCGGTGGCGAACAGCTCCGCGGGGGTCGCCTCGAAGAGCACGAGCCTGGCGTCCCTGATCTCGATGACCACGTCGACGACGTCACGGGCCCTGCTGCCCACGGTGAACAGGTTGCGCACCCGGCTCTCCCGGGTGCCGAGCACCACCCCGGGATACAGGTCGGTGAGGTCGGCCCACAGTTGGTGGATGACCCAGCCCGCCCGCCGGTTGTCCAGGTGCTTCTGCAGCGACTGCAACGGCGGCAGCGCCACCCCGAGCACGATGAACAGCACCGCCACGCTGGTCAGCCCCACGGTGACGGCCTCGTCCCCGAGCGGCGGCCGGTGCTGCACCTGCCGGACGAAGGCGATCACCACGCGGTAGGCGGTGTAGACGCAGCCGACGACACAGCCCGCCGTCAGCGAGAACGCCGCGGGGCGCAGCCGGTTGCGCCCGCTGCCGCGGTGCACCCAGAAGGTGTGTCCCGACAGCCCGAGCGACACCCCGAGGTACCCGTAGAAGACCGCCATGTACGCGACGTCGCCCGCGCCCACCGTGTGCTCGACCGGGAACAGGTCGGACGCCTCGGTGCGCGGCAGCGCCACCAGGAAGATCACCAGCATCGCCACGGTGGCCAGCAGCGCGGGCAGATAACGCGCGCGTACCGGGCCGGCCATCCGCGGCCGCCTGCCGTGCAGCGCGTTGACGTAGTCGAACAGGAAGCACGCCGATATGACGGTGGCGCCGTGCTTGATCAGCACCGACAGGTCCCGCACGCCGAGGGTCACGTCGAAGAGGTGCATCACGCGCGGGATGCGCAGCGTGAACGCCAGCGCTATGGCGGCAAGGGCGACCGTCAGCGACCGCGACGCCTCGCCGCCGCGCAGCACGGACGGCGCGCGCCAGATCGCCACCGCCCACAGCACGGCCGCCGTGGCGTAGCCGACGAGGCTCAGGATCACTGCTGCCACCAGCGCTGTCTGCCCGCGGCCGGGGCCCTCAGGCTGTTGGCGATGCGGCGCTCGGTGGGGTCCGTGTACTGCTGGTCGGGCGCCAGGAGGCGGTTCAGGGCCCGCGCGAACACCTCGGCCTGCGCCTCCTCCTCGGTGTTGTAGCTGGTGCGGCCCATCGGCCGCGGCCCGCTGTCGCCGACCCGGTCCGCGACGAACTCCGGCATCAGATCGGGCAGCAGCGGCCCGACGATGTCGGCGGTCAGCGCCCGCCGGTGGTCGAGGACCAGGTGCCCCAGCTCGTGCAGCCTGATCTGGTCGCGGTGGTACGGGGAGGTGTTGGCCTCGCTGAAGATCACGTCGACGCTCGGCATCGCGAACCAGAGCCCGCAGGGTGTGTTCCTGCCGAGGTGGCGGGGCAGCTCCTCCATGACGATCTCGCGGCCGCGCTGCTCCTCAAGGGCCGCCCTGAACCCGTCCACGGTGAACGGCGTGGGGATCGGAAGCCGCGCGAGGACGCGCTCGACCTCCTTACGCAGACCACGGGGCACGGGCATCTGGTCGAACCGCTCTTTCGGACAGCTACGAAGCGTCGACCCCGGCGGCCGCGCGTCGCTTATGGACGTGGGGGGCGTGCTCATCGGGTCCGTCACTCCGCTTCCGAGCCCGAGGACCCCTCGGGGCCACGGACACGGTCGCGAGCACCGGCCTCGATCTCCTGAAGACGCGTGACCAGCGCGTCGACCACGGTCATGTGGTCGGCCGAGAGCCCGGAGGCGCGCATGGCCAGCGTGACGCCTTCCCGAGTGAGCGTACCGAGTGAACTCACCTGATCAAGCTGTGCGTCCACCCGCTCCGTGATGGCGTCATCCAGAAAATACGCCGCTCCGCTCTTGATTCCGAACCCTTTGGCCAGCCAGTCCAGGGTGTCGACTGTCGGATTCGTGGGCTCCCCGGTGGGTTTGCGGCCCGTGAGCAGGATGCGCACCGTGTCCTTGGAGATGACCTTCCGCCCCGCGAGCGCGCAGATCCGGTCGGCGATGGAGCGCGGGGACGGCGCGGGTCCGCCCCGGCGCGCCGCCTCCCGGGTCTCGCGCTCGACGAGACGGGCGAGCTTGGCGGCGATCATCCGGGACCGCTCCGCGGCGGCCACGTCGGTCTCGCCCGCCACCTGGGTCTCGTCGGCGTCGCTGTTCCCGTTGGCCCCGTTGGCCCCGTTATCCATGTCGCCTTGTCGTCGCCTTCGTTGTCGCCTGTGATGTCACCTGGGTGTCGCCTGAGGGGTCGGCGATCTCCCGGGAAAATTCTCTCGCGCGGGCCGGTCCTGTGCCGTCCATCGATTCTAATCGCAGCAGACGCCGCTGGGGAGCGGGTGTGGCCGGTCTTGAATGACTCAAAGTCGATGACGCTACGCTGGGGCTGGCGAATATAATCAATGCCGGGGGTTGGTAAGTGGATCGCGGCCCCGGAGAGAGACGAGCGGGGAAGGGGGGAGCGCCCATGGCCGGAACGGTACGCAGTGACCGGGTCGCCGGGCGCAGCGCCCTGCCGTCCTCACCCGGCCGGGGCGGTCGGCCGGGGCCGCGGACCACTGTGCGTCCCGCATACGCGGGCGCCCACGCCACCGCGGGCGCCCCGGGGCGCGCGACGGCCCCCGACCGGTTACGGGAGGTGCCGGGCCGCCGCGGGCGGCCATGACCGCGCGCGGGATGACGGGCCCGCGCCGCGGAACGGGGGTACCACCCCGGGCTTCATGCCCCGCAGTAGCCGGAGGCGAGTAGCCCGGTGGTATCCGCCGACGCCGAACGGGGGGCGGCGTCGGCGGATACCACCAGGCCGCTCGGCCCCTACGGGGGAGGGGCCGGGCGGTGTCCGGTGTCTTTCCGTGCCCGGGTGACGGGCACGGAAAGGCGGCGGGGCGCCCCCTAGGGTGGCCGCATGAACGCTCCTACCGACGAATCCCGGGTGAGCGCGCGGGAGCTGACGCGCGACCCGCACGGCGTCTACGCACGGCTGCGGGAGTCGTCCGCGGTCTGCCCGGTCTCCGCACCGGGCGGCGCCCCCGCCTGGCTGGTGACCCGGTACGCGGACGTGGCGCGTGCGCTGGCCGACCCCAGGCTTTCGCTGGACAAGCGGCATGCGGCCGACGGCTACCGCGGCTTCGACCTGCCGCCCGCGCTCGACCGCAACCTCCTCAACATGGACGGCGACGACCACGCGCGCGTGCGCAGACTGGCCGCCCAGGCGTTCACCCCCGCGCGCGCCGAGCGGCTGCGCCCGGCGGTCCAGCGCGCCGCCGACGCCCTCCTCGACACCGTGGAGCGCCGACTCGCCGCGACCGGCGGCGGGGCGCCGGGCATCACCCGCCAGGGTGGCGGCGAGGGTACGGTTCCGGCCGAAACCGGGGAGCCGGATCTCGCCGACCCGACCGTGACCGACCTCGTCGCCACCTACGCGGCCCCGCTGCCCACCGTCGTCATCTGCGAGATCCTCGGCGTCCCCGAAGGGGACCGCCCCGACTTCCGGCGCTGGACCGAGGCCATGGTCGCCCCCGACCCCACGAACCCCGACGGGATCAAACAGGCCGTCGGCGGACTCTGGGCGTATTTCGGACAGCTCATCGCCGCCAAGCGCGCGGCCCCCGGCGACGACCTCCTCTCCGACCTGATCGCCGCCCACGAGGCGGCGGACCACCTCACCGGCGACGAACTGACCTCCCTCGCCTTCCTGTTGCTGACCGCGGGCTTCGAGAACACCGCCCTGCTCATCGCCAACGCCGTCCTCACCCTGCTGACCCACCCCGACCAGCTCGCGCTCCTCCTCGAACAGCCCGACCTCATCCCGGGCGCCGTCGACGAACTGGCGCGCTTCGAGGGCCCCGCGCCCGTCGCGATCCGCCGCTTCGCCACCGAGGACTGCACCATCGGCGACGTGACCGTGCCCAAGGGCGGCACCGTCCTGGTGTCGCTGGCCTCCGCCAACCGCGACCCCGAGCACTTCACCGACCCCGACACCCTCGACGTGCGCCGCGCCGACAGCTCCCACCTCGCCCTCGGCCGCGGCCCGCACTACTGCCTCGGCGCCCCGCTCGCCCGCGTCGAGACCGAGACCGCCCTCGCCGCCCTGCTGCGCCGCTTCCCCCGCCTCGCACTCGCCGCACCGGCCGACGCGATGCCGTGGCGCGACTCGATGCGCTCACGCGGCCTGAAGCGGCTCCCGGTCCGGCTGGTGCCGGCCCCGTAGCCGAAAACCGCCCCCGTCCCGGCGCCCGTACGCGCGCGTTACGGTCCACAACGCCGTACCCGCGCGTACGGCCCCTGGCGTACCCGCGCGTACGACCTCCCGGCCAGCGGCGGCCACCGCGCGGCTACAGGAGCCCGATGTCCGTGCGCGGCATACGGGGCGCCCTGCGGGCCGGGGAGACCCCGCTGAGCAGGATCAGCCGCGCCGCCCTGTGCCGCTGGCCCGCGTACGGCTCCAGCAGCCGCAGCATCTCCGCGTCGTCCGCGTCCCGGTCCCCGGCCAGCGCGTAGCCGACGATGCCGGGCAGATGGAGGTCCCCGACGGTCACCGCGTCCGGCGCACCGTGGCTGCGCTGCACCACCTCGGCCGAGGTCCACACCCCCACCCCCGGCACCAGTTCCAGGCGCGCCCTGGCCGCGCCCGGCTCCATCCCGGCGGCCTCCTCAAGCCGCCCGGCGACCCGCACCGCCCGCAGCACCGTGGACGCCCGCTTGTCGTCGACGCCCGCCCTGTGCCACTCCCAGGACGGGATCATCGCCCAGGTGCGCGGCGCCGGCATCACACACATGCCGTCGGGCGCGGGCCCCGGCGCCGGTTCGCCGTACGCGCGCACCAGCCGCCGCCACGCGCGGTACGCCTCCGCGGTCGTCACCTTCTGTTCGAGCACGGTGGGGATCAGTGCTTCGAGCACCAGTCCGGTGCGGGTGAGGCGGAGCCCAGGGCTGCGGTGCCGCGCGCGGGCCACGAGACGGTGCCGGGGCGCGAAGGCGCCCGGTTCGTCGGCCTCGCCGAGCAGCCGCGGCAGCCCGTCGAGCAGCCACCCCGCGCCAGGACCCCAGGCGGCCGCCTCCACGGCGCCCCCGCGCAGCGCCACCCGCAGGGTGCCGGGGCCCTCCGGGGTGCGGCTCGCGCGCCACACGGAGCCGTCGGGCGCCGCCCGGTACGTCGGGTCGCCGCCGCCGCGCCGCAGCGGCCCCAGGACGAGCCCGAGGTCCAGCGGGCCAGGCGGCGTCCACGCGCGCGTGCGCGCCACCGGGCGCGCGGGCCCGGCCGGTGCGGGCACGGCGGCGGGGGAGGAGCGCACCCCGCCGGTGACCGGCCGGGGTGCGAAGCGTCCTGCCACGGGGTCTTTCCGTTCCTGGTGGTCGTGGGCCCTGCGCGCGTACGGCGGGGTCGGCGGGTCTCGCGGGGTCAGCGGGTCTCGATGAAGTCCCCGGCGTCGCGCCCCGCGCGGGGGGCGGGCAGGTGCCTCGGGTGGCCGACGGCCACCGCGCCCATCGGGTCCCAGTCGGCGGGCAGCGCCAGCGCCTCCCGTACGACGTCGCGGCAGAACATCGTCGACGACACCCACGCCGAGCCGAGCCGCTCAGCGGCGAGCGCCACCAGGAGGTTCTGCACCCCCGCGCCGGTGGCGACCACGAACATCTCACGCTCCGCGGTGTCCCTGCGCGCGTCGCCGTAGTGGTGCGAGCCGTCCATGACGAGGCAGGGCACGACCAGGTACGGGGCCGCCCGCAGCACGTCGCCGCGGCGCACCCGCCTGGCCACGGACTCCTCCGACTTGCCGTCGGCGCGCAGGTCGGCGATCCAGGCGTCCCGCATGGCGTCGAGCAGCCGGGTGCGCGCGGCGGCGCTCTCCAGCAGGACGAAGCGCCAGGGCGTCGTGTGGTGCGGCGCGGGCGCGGTGACCGCGGCGGCGACCGCGCGCCGTATCGCGCCCGGGTCGACCGGCTCGTCGGTGAACTCCCGTACCGTGCGCCGCTGTGCGACGGCCTCCCGCACCGCCTCCGAGGTGCCGAGCCTGAACATGTCGTCGCGCGCGGGCCGCACCAGGTCGCGCGCGCTCGTCCCGTCCTCGCCGACGGCGGCGGGCAGCCCGCGCACCACCGCCACCGGCAGCCCCGACGCCTTGCCCTTGACGAGGTCGGTGGCGGCGGCGATCTCGTCGGCCGCCGCGACCACGGTGGACTGGAGGGAGTTGCCGTGGGTGTCGGTGCCGCCGCGCAGGTCGTCGAGGACGCGTACGCCCGCGGCGCCGATGGCGACGTCGGTGAGCCCGGCGCGCCAGGGCCGCCCGAAGGTGTCGGTGACGAGCACGCCGACGTCGGTCCCGAGGATCGCGCGCAGCCCCTCGCGGACCGTCCGCGCGGAGGCGTCGGGGTCCTCCGGCAGCAGCAGTACGGTCCCTGACGGGGTGTTGGACGCGTCGACCCCGGCGGCGGCCATCACCAGGCCCTGGCGGTTCTCCACGATCCGCAGCGGGCCCCTGCGGGCCACCACGCGCACCGTCTCGGCGTCGATGGCGGCCTCCCGGTCGTCGGCGGCGACCGCGCGGCCCTCCGCCTTGGAGACGATCTTCGAGGTGACCACGACGACGTCGCCGTCCTGGAGCCCCGGCTCCGCGGCGGCGATCAGCTTGGCGATGTCGTCGCCGGGGCGCACCTCGGGGATGCCGGGCACCGCCCAGACGCGGTACGAGGGCCGCTCCGTCACGGGCGCACCTCCTCGGCGAGGGCGAGCGCCTCGCGCGCCATCCGGGCCGCGGCGTCGACGTCGGTCATCATCAGCGGCACCGCGCGGCAGCGGATGCCCGCCTCCTCCACGCGCGCGACGGCGGCCGTGTCCACGGTGTCGACGAGCCAGCCGTCGAGCAGCCCCGAGCCGTAGTGCTCCGCGACGGCGGCGGCGGTGGACTCGACGCCGACCGCGGCGAGCACCTTGTCGGCCATCCCGCGCACGGGCGCGTCCCCGACGATGGGGGACAGCCCGACGACGGGCACGCCCGCCTCCGCGATGGCCTCCCTGACGCCTGGCACCGCGAGGATGGTGCCGACGCTGACGACCGGGTTGGACGGCGGGAACAGCACCACGTCCGCCTCCGCGATGGCCTCAAGGACGCCGGGCGCGGGCTTGGCCTGGTCGGCGCCGACGGGGACGACCGCGTGCGCGGGCACGGAGGCGCGCAGCCGCACCCAGTACTCCTGGAAGTGGATCGCGCGCCGCTCTCCCGCGCCCCCGTCGCCCTCCGCTGCGGGCAGGGTGACCGCCACGTGGGTCTCCACCCGGTCGTCGGTCATCGGGATGAGCCGCACCCCGGGCCGCCAGCGCGCGCACAGCGCCTCGGTGACGGCGCTCAGCGGATAGCCGGCGCCGAGCATCTGGGTGCGCACGACATGGGTGGCCATGTCGCGGTCGCCGAGGCCGAACCAGGACGGCTCGACCCCGTACGCGGCCAACTCCTCCTTGAGGTGGAACGTCTCGTCCGACCTGCCCCAGCCCTGGTCCTCGTTGATCCCGCCGCCGAGGGTGTACATGACGGTGTCGAGGTCGGGACAGACCTTCAGGCCGAAGAGGTGGATGTCGTCCCCGGTGTTGCCGATGACGGTGATGTCGGCGTCCGGGGCCGCCCGTTTGAGGCCGCGGAGAAATCGGGCCCCGCCGATGCCGCCTGCCAGAACCACAATGCGCATGCCCCAAGTCTGTCAGCCGCCACCGACAGCCACCCCGCTGGTCCCCGCACGGCCCCCGTCGACGGCTCCCGCGGCGGCCGCTTCGCGCGCTGGCGCGCCGGTGGCGCGGAAGGGGGCGCGCACGCCGTCCGCCATCCGCATCTCGGTGAGCCCGGGGAAGTAGACGTGCAGGCTGACGGCGGGTTCCAGCGACTCGTTGACGACGTGGTGCACCGTGTCGGGGACCACCACGCGCAGCTCACCCGGCGCCAGGGCGCGCCCGCGCCCGCGCCGGTACTCCGTCAGCACGCCGCCCAGCACCGTCAGCACACCGGATGACGCGCCGTGGTCGTGCCGCCCGCTGCCCTGCCCCGGCAGCCAGGACAGCAGCCACACCTCGTAGCCGGGCCCGGTGCGCAGCCGGTGGTACCAGCGGGTGGTGGGGTCGTAGCGCACCAGGGGCTCCCAGGCGGCGCGGTCGGCGGCGAGCGCCCTGGCCATACCGGCGAACTGGGCGACGGTCTCGGGGTGTTCCGGCGCGGGCCGCAGCAGATGGGGCACTTCGAGGATGTCACCGGCGATCTGGATGTCGCTGTCCGCCCGCATCCCGCCCCGCGCGGACGCGGCAGGGGGCCCGGGCGCGGGGGAGGGCCCGGACGTGCGCGCGGGTGCGTGCGGGGGAGCGGTGGTGTGTGCGGTGTCGGCTGCGGTCTTCATGACGGGGCGTGTTCCGCTCTCGTATGTCCTCCGGCGCACGCGGGCGCGGAGGGGTGCGTGAAGGGGGCGCGACGGCCCACCGGGAGGCGGGCGCGGGAACCCTCGGGCCGTACGGCGGCTGAGGGAGGACCACGGCCGTTCAGGCCGGGCCGGGAGCGGCCGGAGCCCGGTTCATCCGGGCGCCGGGGTGTCCGCCGGAGCGTGGAGGCTCAACAGCAGGGACAGGGGTGACAGCTCACGCGCGCGGGGGCAGCACCGGGGGACCCGGCGGGGCGGGTCGCGGGAAGCGCCAAGTTCGCGAGCATGCCCACAAGGACAGCGGCTCACACCTGTCTTGTCAATCCGATCCCCTGGATGCGTCACCGGGTTCACACCATCCGGGGAGCCCGGCAGATGAAAGGTTTATGCAGCCCGGAGGGCGGACACATGGCGACAAGTGATCCAGTGGGGCGCCGTTATGGTCCTGTGATTCCGCTGTGATCCGGATCGCTTCCCGCGGTCCCCGTGAACGAGACGCGCGCACCGTGCGTCTACCTCTGTGGCGCCGGTGAACGGCCCTCCGGGGGCCGGCGCCACGAGCGACCGGGACGCCCGCGGGCGGACGGGGACCTGGGCGGCGCCGGGTTTATGCGGATTTGAACACTTTCGGCGCAGGCTTGGTTCCGCAGAGTGAATAAGAGGCCCAATAGCAGATCTCCGCTTGACTGGCCTGGAGCGTCACACTTGTAATTTCACTCGTGTCGTTCGGCCGCAATCGGTAACGGCAGCATCACGGGGACGCAAAGACAGACGAGGGGCACACATGACCGAGCTGTTTCAGGAACTGCTGGTCGCCGACGCCGCCGACGCCGACGACGAACTCGGCTGGCAGGAGCGCGCGCTGTGCGCGCAGACCGACCCCGAGTCCTTCTTCCCCGAGAAGGGCGGTTCCACCAGAGAGGCCAAGAAGGTCTGCCTCGCCTGCGAAGTGCGCTCGGAGTGCCTGGAGTACGCCCTCGCCAACGACGAACGCTTCGGTATCTGGGGCGGCCTGTCGGAGCGTGAGCGCAGGCGCCTGAAGAAGGCCGCGGTCTGAGCCGCACCCCGCACCGCGCCCGCGCCCCCGGGGCCGGGCCGCACCCGCGGACGCCGCCGCCCCCGCACCGCACCGCCCGCCGCCACCCGCGCCCCGACCGGCCGCGGCGGCCACCACGGGACCTTCACACCTCCACACCTTCGTCACGGCAACGGCCCGTCGCCCATGGGTTATCCACAGGCGGCGGGCCGACGTCGTGCCCAGCCGTTAGTGTGGGCCCTCGTCCGAGACCACCCCGCCCCACGGCGCGGGAGTCCACCGCAGTCCACCGAACCGGGGCCCGTACCTCGATGTCCGTGCACAGTCACACGGCGGCCCACGACGCCGCCACAGGGTTCGGCCGCACCGGCCGCGCGCCGTTCGACACCACCGGGGCCGCGCAGGCGGAGCCCGCCCGCCCACCGGAGTTCCCGCGGCATGTCGTCACCGCGGTCGTCGTCTCCCACGACGGCGCCCGCTGGCTGCCCGACGCGCTCAGCGGACTCCTCGGCCAGGAGCGCCCCGTGCAGGACGTGACGGCCGCGGACACCGGCAGCGCCGACGCCTCCGCCGCCCTCCTCACCGACGCCCTCGGCGACGACCGCGTGCTGCACCTCGCCCGCCGCACCGGCTTCGGCGCCGCCGTCGACGAGGCCGTGCGCACCGCGGGCCCCCTCACCCCGGACGACCTGCCCTACCTCAAGCGCCCGAGCGGCTGGGACCCCGTCACCAGGACCTGGCACGACGAGGCGTACGACATGCCCGAGCTGCCCCACGGGGAGCCCGAGCAGTGGCTCTGGCTGCTCCACGACGACTGCGCCCCCGCCCCCGACGCCCTCGCGGAACTGCTGCGCGTCGTCGAGGCCGAGCGCGAGGCGGGCAAGGACGTCGCCATCGTCGGACCCAAGCTCCACGGCTGGTACGACCGCCGCCAGCTCCTCGAAGTCGGCGTCTCCATCGCCAACAGCGGCCGCCGCTGGACCGGCCTCGACCGCCGGGAGCAGGACCAGGGCCAGCACGACCACGTGCGCCCCGTCCTCGCCGTGTCCAGCGCGGGCATGCTCATCCGCCGCGACGTCTTCGACGCCCTCGGCGGCTTCGACCGCCGGCTGCCCCTCATGCGCGACGACGTCGACCTGTGCTGGCGCGCCACCGCCGCCGGCCACCGCGTCCTGATCGCCCCCGACGCCTCGGTACGGCACGCGGAGGCCGCCTCGCGCGAGCGCCGCAGCGTCGACTGCGTCGGCCGCACCGCCACCCGCCCCGGCTCCGGCGGCCGCGGCGCCTCCCCGCACAAGGTCGACAAGGCGGGCGCCGCCTACACCCTCCTCGCCAACGCCCGTACCGCCCAACTGCCCTGGGTCCTGCTGCGGCTCGTCGTCGGCACGGTGCTGCGCACCCTCGCCTACCTCGTCGGCAAGATCCCGGGCCAGGCCCTCGACGAGATCACCGGGCTGCTTGCCACCCTGCTGCGGCCCGAGCGGATCGCCGCCGCCCGCCGCGCGCGCGGCCGCCCCCAACTCGACAAGGGCGAGCTGCGCCCGCTGTTCCCGCCCGCGGGCGCCACCGTCCGCCTCACCCTCGAACAGGCCGCGGGAAGCCTCTTCGGCAGCTCGGAGGCCGACGTCCCCACCGGCGGCAGGCACGGCGCCGTCGAGTCGGGCCCCGGCGGCGACGACGCCGACTTCCTGGAGATCGAGCAGTTCGCGCGCCTCAAGCGCGTCGCCCGCAAGCCGGGCCCCATGCTCTTCCTGGTCCTGCTGGTGATCTCCCTCGTCGCCTGCCGCGGCCTCCTCGGCGGCGGCGCCCTCGCGGGCGGCGCGCTGCTGCCCGCCCCCGCCGACGCCTCCACCCTCTGGTCCGCCTACACCGACGCCTGGCACGCCGTCGGCGCGGGCGGCACCCAGAGCGCCCCGCCCTACCTGGCGTTCGTCGCGAGCCTCGCCACCCTCCTCTTCGGCTCCACCGGGCTCGCCGTCACCCTGCTGCTGGTCTGCTCGGTGCCGCTCGCGGGCTTCGCCGCGTACTTCGCCTCCCGCCCGCTCGTGCCGTCCCGGCTGCTGCGCGCGTGGGCCGCCGTCGCCTACGCCTTCCTGCCCGCCGCGACCGGCGCCCTCGCGGGCGGCCACCTCGGCACTGCCGTCCTCGCCATCCTGCTGCCGCTGATGGCGCGCGCCGCCGTCGCCGCCACGGGACTCGCCCGCACCGGCCGCGGAAGCTGGCGCGCCACCTGGGCGTACGCGCTGCTGCTCACCCTCGCCACCGCGTTCACCCCGGTGGTGTGGCCGATCGCGCTCGTCCTCGGCCTCGCCGTCCTGGCGCTGCGCCGCGGCGACATCGTCGCCTACGGGCTCAGGTTCCTCGCCACCCTCGCGGTCCCGCTGGTGATCCTCGCGCCGTGGTCCCTCTCGCTGCTGCCGACCGACTTCTTCCACGAGGCGGGGCTGCCCTTCGGCAAGGGCGACGCCTCCGCGCTCGACCTGCTCGGCGCCGACCCCGGCGGCCCCGGCACCCTCTTCGGGCTGCTGCTCGCCGGCATCGTGCTCGCCGCGCTCGCGGCCCTGCTGCGCTCCCACCGGGTGAAGGCGGTGCGCGCCGCGTGGGCCGCCGCCCTGGCGGGCTTCCTCTTCGCCGCCCTCTCCAACGGCTCCACCTGGGCCGGACCCGCCACCCTCGTCTACGGCATCGCGCTGCTGAGCGCCGCCCTCGTCGGCGCCGACGGCGCCCGCTCCCGCGTCGCCGAGCAGAACTTCGGCTGGCGCCAGCCCGTCGCCGCGCTCATCGCGCTCGCGGCGGCGCTCGCGCCCCTGGTCGCCGCCGTCGGCTGGATGGCCGCGGGCGCCGACGGGCCGCTGACCAGGCGCGACCCGGTGCAGGTGCCCGCCTTCGTCGCAGAGGAGAGCGGTACCCAGGACCAGGCCCGCACCCTCGTCCTCGGCGGCACAAGCCCGGCGAAGGTCTCGTACACCCTGGTCAGGGGCTCCGGCGCGCGCCTCGGCGACGCGGAACTGGCCGCCGCGGGCGGCGCCAACGACACCCTCGGCAGGACCGTCGCCAACCTCGTCGCGGGCTCCGGCGCCGACCAGGCCGACCAACTCGGCGGCTTCGCCGTCCGCTATGTCCTCGTCCAGGACGGCGCCCCGCGCGCGATGAGCCGCACCCTCGACGCCACCCCCGGGCTCACCCGCCTCAGCCAGCAGGACGGCACGGCGCTGTGGCGGGTGGACCGCCAGGTCTCCCGGGTCGCCGTCGTCCCGAAGACCGGCGAGCCGAGCCCCGTCGCCGCGGGCCCCGTCGAGGTCCACACCGACATCCCGGCGGGCGTCGACGGACGCGTCCTCAGGCTCGCCGACACCGCGGACGCGGGCTGGCAGGCCACCCTCGACGGCAAGCCGCTCGGCCGCACCACCCTCGACGGCTGGGCCCAGGGTTTCACCCTGCCCGCCTCCGGCGGCAGGCTCGACCTCACCTACGAGACGCCGTTCACGCACGGCCTCTGGCTCGCCCTCCAGGCCGTCCTCGCCCTCGTCCTCGTCGTCCTCGCACTCCCCGGCCGCCGCCGCGACATCGACGACGACCTCCCCGAGGAGGACGCCCCCGCGCCGGTCCCCGCCGCCGCGGGCGAGGGCCGCAGGGCCCGCAGGCTCCGCGCCGAGGCCGAGGCCGCGGAACAGGCCGCCGCTGCCGCCGAGGGCGGCCGGGGCCCCGCGGAGGACCCGCGCGAGACCCCCGCCCCCGACGAGCAGCCACCGCCCGGGCCCGCCGAGCCGCCCGCGGTGCCTGCCCAGGCCGAGTACGGCGGCTGGGACGCGCCCGGCCATGCGACGGCCCCCTACGGCGACGACCAGTACGCGGCCGACCAGCAGCAGTACGCGGCCCAGCAGTACGCCCCCCAGCAGTACGCCGCGCAGCAGGACACAGCCGACTACGACCCTGCCGCCTACGCGGGCGCGCCCTACGGCGACACCGAGTACCCGAGCGGCTCCTACGCCACCGACCCGTACGGCTACCAGCAGGGCGGCTACGACCCCGCCGCCTACCAGCAGCAGGGCGGCTACGACCCGGCCGCCGCCGACCCGTACCAGCAGGGCGCCGGGGCCTACCAGCAGGGCCAGGACGCGTACGGCAACACCGCCGCCTACGACCCGTACGGCCAGGGCTACGACCCGAACGCCTACCCCCGGGGCCACGAGGGCCACGACGGCCACCACCCCGAGCAGCAGCACGGCACCGACCGCGAGCGCCCCGACGGGAGCCAGCAGTGAACCGCAGCACCATCTCCCTGATCGCGGGCGCCGCCGCCCTCGCCGTCGTCACCGGCATCGCCTCCGCGTCCGCGCCCGACGGCTCCGGCGGCGACACCGCGACCGCCGCCGCCCGCCGCCCCGTCCAGCGCAGCAGCCTGCTGTGCCCTGCCCCCAGCCCGTCCGACGAGGCCGAGACCGACTACACCTCGTACACCCCGCCGGGCGACAGCTCCGGCGGCAAGGCCGCCCTGACCCCCGCCGAGGTCACCAAGGACACCACCGACGACGGCGATGACAAGAGCAAAGACGACAAGGGAGACAAGGGAGACGGCAAGGGCGACAGTAAGGACGACGGGGACGGCACGTCGGCCGACGACGGCACGAGCACGCAGAGCGCCCCCGCCAAGCCCTTCCTCACCGCCGCCAAGCCCGGCACGCCCGCCACCGGCGAGAAGTCGGGCGCCTCGGCCCCCGGCCTGATCGGCTCCGCCGACGGCGCGCTCGCGCCCGGCTGGACCGTGCAGCAGACCACCCGGATCACCGTGGGGCCCGGCCGGGGCCTGCTCGGCCTCAACTGCTCGGCGCCGGACACCGACTTCTGGTTCCCCGGCGCAAGCACCGCCGACGAGCGCAGCGACTACGTCAACCTCACCAACCCCGACGACTCCGCCGCCGTCGCCGACATCGAGCTGTACGGCAAGGGCGGCGCCCTCGCCTCCGAGGTCGGCGAGGGCATCCAGGTCCGCCCGCACCAGACCGTGTCGGTGCTGCTCTCCACGCTCACCGACAAGCCGGAGACCAATCTCACCGTCCACGTCACGGTGCGCACCGGACGCGTCGCGGCCGCCGTGCAGTCCTCCGACGAGGATCTTGGCGCCGACTGGATCGCCCCCGCGGCCGCCCCCGCGCCCCGCCTCGTACTGCCCGGCATCCCCAAGGACGCCACCTCGGCCCGGCTGGTGGCGTTCGCGCCGGGGGACAGCGACGCCGACCTGAAGATCAAGCTCGCCACCGCCAACGGCACCATCGCGCCCGCGGGCCACGAGAGCCTGCATGTGAAGGCGGGCATGACGGCCGCCGTCGACCTCGGCGCGATCACCCGCGACGAGCCCGGCTCCCTGCTGTTGACCCCGGCCGACGGCTCCGGCACCCCGGTGGTGGCCGCGCTGCGGGTGGTGCGCGGCAAGGGCGACAAGCAGGAGTCCGCCTTCATCCCCGCCACCTCCGACATGGGCGCGCGCACCACCGCGGCCGACAACCGCGCCAAGGGCTCCACCCTCGACCTGGTGGCCCCCGACAAGGCCGCCAAGGTCCGGGTCACGGCCTCCGCGGGCAGCAAGGGCGGCAAGGGCGCAAGCAAGACCTACGACATCAAGGCGGGCACCACGGCGGAGATCGCCCCGCCCGTCCCCTCGGGCCTCAAGGGCAGCTACGCGCTCACCGTGGAGCACCTCTCGGGCGGCCCCGTGTACGCCACCCGCCAGCTTGAGGTCCCGGACGACGGCGTCCCGATGTTCACCGTCCAGCCGCTCCCCGACGACCACGGCACCGTGGAGGTGCCGTCCACCGAGCAGGACCTGTCGATCCTCCAGAAGTGACCCCCGGGCGCCCGGGCGGCGGGGGGCCGCCCGCGCGTGCCGCCCGCGCCGCCCGGCCCGCGACCCGCATGCCCGCCGGAGGTGCCGCCTCCGGCATCCGGGGCGGACTAGGCTTCTGCGGTGATGGACACCCCCGTACCACCTCCCACCACAGGACCGTCCCCCCGCCGTCGCGACCGGCACGGCAGGGGCATGCGAGGCCCCGTCGCGCCTCCCCAGGTCCCGCTCTCCGCCAGCCGCGCCGAGGTCTTCGGCGACCTCGTCCAGGACTCCGTGGAGCGCCTTGCGCGCCGCTGGCCCCAGCTCGCCGACATCGACTTCCTCGTCCTCGACGTCCCCGGCGCCGAGGCGGACGCCGCCGGGCTCGGCTGGAGCGACGACGCGGTCCCGCTCGGCGGCACGATCGCGCCACGCGACGGCTTCCCCGCGCGCGTGGTCGTCTACCGGCGCCCCGTGGAGATCCGCACCAAGGGCAGGGACGAGCGGGCGGCGCTGGTGCACGAGGTGGTCGTGGAGCAGGTCGCCGAACTGCTCGGCCTGACCCCCGAGACGGTCGACCCCCGCTACGGCGAGGAGTGACCCCGCACCGCGGACGTGACATACGCCATGCCACGCGCGTGGCCACAGCGTAACAGTACGTGACATTCCGCCGTCGCGGGTAACCGTACGTGAGAACGTGCGCTCACGCGTGCGACGTAACCGCCGCCCCCGCCCGCGGCGCACCCCACCGCCCGGCCGCCCGCGCGCGAGGACGCGCCACCGCGTACGCGCACCGCGCGCGTGTGTACGGCCCCGCAGCCGCGTACCCGCCCGTACCCACGTGACGGGCCGTCATATGACGCGGACAGCCGCCGCCGGACCTTGCCGCACCCCACGGCCGCGCGCACCCCCGGCGGACCGCCCGGGTGCTCAACTACCCATCCCTTTCCCGCAACTCGCGCCGGAAACCCTCCGTGCGCCCCCGCGCCCGCCCGTGCCACGACACGGTGGGGTGAGGCGTTGGGGAGTCGTCGCGGCCCGCTCAAGAGTGCGGTACCGTCCAACCTCGTGAGCCCTGTACGTCGCTGTTCGCGCACCGCCTGCGGCCGCCCCGCCGTCGCGACGCTGACGTACGTCTACGCCGACTCCACCGCCGTCCTCGGCCCGCTCGCCACCTACGCCGAGCCGCACTGCTACGACCTGTGCGCCGAGCACTCCGAGCGGCTCACCGCGCCCCGCGGCTGGGAGGTCGTCCGCCTCGCCGACGCCTCGGGACCCGCCCGCCCCAGCGGCGACGACCTCGAAGCCCTGGCCAACGCGGTACGGGAAGCGGCCCGCCCCCAGGAGCGCACCGGGGAGGGCGGCGGCGGCCCGCGCTCCGCCGACCCCATGGAGGTCGCCCGCCGCGGCCACCTGCGCGTGCTGCGCTCCCCGGACAACAACTGACAACGACCGCCCGGCCGTCACGACCGCCGCGTCCGTGACGTCCGTGACATCGATCCGCCCACACGTGCCCCCGCCGCCCCACGAGCGCTTCCGCGCCACGTTCCGCGCCGCACAGGTGACCGACACCCGCTGCGGGTAGTTTGGGGTCACCGAACGGAGATCCAGGAGGACAGGCCGTGGCTGCTGATCTGTCGCAGATCGTGAAGGCGTACGACGTACGCGGGGTCGTCCCCGACCAGTGGGACGAGAGCCTCGCCGAGCTGTTCGGAGCCGCCTTCGTACAGGTCACCGGCGCGGACGCGATCGTCGTCGGCCATGACATGCGCCCCTCGTCCCCGGGCCTCTCGCACGCCTTCGCGCGCGGGGCCGCCGCCCGCGGCGCCGACGTCACCGAGATCGGCCTCTGCTCCACCGACCAGCTCTACTACGCCTCGGGCTCGCTCGACATGCCGGGCGCCATGTTCACCGCCTCCCACAACCCGGCCCGCTACAACGGCATCAAGATGTGCCGCGCGGGCGCCGCGCCCGTCGGCCAGGACACCGGACTCGCCGACATCCGCGCCCTGGTCGAGGAGTGGTCGGACAGCGGCGCCCCCGCGCCCGTGGCCGGGCCCGGCACCCTCACGGAGCGCGACACCCTCAGCGGCTACGCGGCCCATCTGCGCTCCCTCGTCGCCCTCGACTCCATCCGGCACCTCAAGGTCGTCGTCGACGCGGGCAACGGCATGGGCGGCCACACCGTCCCCACCGTCCTCGAAGGACTGCCCCTCGACGTCGTGCCGATGTACTTCGAACTCGACGGCACCTTCCCCCACCACGAGGCCAACCCCCTCGACCCGGCCAACATCGTCGACCTCCAGGAGCGGGTGCGCGCCGAGGGCGCCGACCTCGGCATCGCCTTCGACGGCGACGCCGACCGCTGCTTCGTCGTCGACGAGAACGGCGCGCCCGTCTCCCCGTCCGCGATCACCGCCCTCGTCGCCGAGCGGGAACTCGCCAAGAACGGCGGCAAGGGCGTCGTGATCCACAATTTGATCACCTCGCGGTCGGTCTCCGAGGTGGTGGCCGAGCACGGCGGCACCCCGGTGGAGACCCGCGTGGGCCACTCCTTCATCAAGCAGGAGATGGCCGCGCACGGCGCGATCTTCGGCGGCGAGCACTCCGCGCACTACTACTTCCGCGACTTCTGGAACGCCGACACCGGCATGCTCGCCGCCCTGCACGTGCTGGCCGCGCTCGGCGAGCAGGACGGCCCGCTGTCCGCGCTCGTCGCCCAGTACGACCGCTACGTCGCCTCCGGCGAGATCAACTCCACCGTCGACGACCAGGCGGGCCGCCTCGCCGCCGTCAAGGCCGCCTACCAGGACCGCGAGGGCGTCGAGATCAAGGAACTCGACGGCGTCAGCGTCATCGCCGCCGACTGGTGGCTGAACGTCCGCCCCTCCAACACCGAGCCCCTGCTCAGGCTGAACGCGGAAGCGGGCGACGAGGCCACCATCACCAAGATCCGCGACGAGGCCCTCGCCATCATCAGGGGCTGACCGGCCACCGCCCCGCCACACACACGCGAGAGAGGCTGCCGTACACGCCCCGCCCCGCCATACGCGTGCGCGGTCATTCCCCAACACGCGCGCGTCATACGGCCCGCCGCCCTCCCGACGCCGGGGGGGCGGCGCAGGGCGGCGCCCGCCCGGCCCCTCCCGCCCGCGCGGTACGCTGACCAGGCCGCGCGCGGGTATCCGCACACCGTGCCGCCCCCGGCCCCGTGGCGCACCACCCGCACCGCAGCACGCAGAAAGGACCCCCATGGCGCTCGAAGCCGCCCTCCTGGACATCCTGGCCTGCCCGGCCTGCCACGCCCCGCTCAAGGAGCAGGGCGACGAGCTGCTCTGCACGGGCGACGACTGCGGCCTGGCCTACCCGGTGCGCGACGGCATCCCCGTGCTCCTCATCGACGAGGCCCGCCGCCCCGCCTGACCCGCGCCGCACATCCGCCCCGCGTAACACGCGCGCATGCGGGCAGAACGGACCACACGGGCACGCACGCGCCCCAGGCCACGTACGGTGCCGTCGGCGCCGCACCCCGACGGGAACGACCGGACAGGGCCTGAGCCAGGGCCTGCGCGCGCCGCGCCACGGCACCGGCGGACCGTCCGCCCGCAAGACAGCCGCGCAAGCGAATCGGAGGCTGCCGCATGCTCGACGAGACCCTGCTCGACGCGCCCGAGGAACTGGCCCGCGCCGACCACCGGGGCCTGCTCCGCGGCGCCGCGGAGGCCGGCGCCCGGGTAAGAACCGCGCTGCGGCACGCCACCGAGTCGGGCGTCGACCGGCTCAACACCGACGGCAGGCCACGCGCCGTCCTCATCGCGGGCCCCGGCACCGCCGCCGCCTGCGTCGCCGACCTCCTCGGCGCCCTCGCCGCCCCCAGTTGCCCCGTGATCCGCCTCCAGCCCACCGGCGTCGCCCCCGTCGCAGGCGCCCTGCGCTGGGCGCTGCCCGGCTGGGCGGGCCCCGTGGACCTGCTCTTGATCGCCACCCCCGACGGCACCGAGCCGGGGCTCGGCCTCCTCGCGGAACAGGCATACCGGCGCGGCTGCGCCGTCGTCGCCGTCGCCCCCGGCGGCGCGCCCCTCGCCGAGGCCGTCGACGGCGCCCACGGCCTGCACGTCCCCATGGCCACCGCCCCCTACGAGCAGGACGAACCCGCCGCCGCTGCCGCCCCCGGCGCCCTGTGGGCCCTGCTCACCCCCCTGCTGATGCTCCTCGACCGCACCGGACTGCTGTCCGCCCCCGCGGGACAGCTCGCGAGCGTCGCCGACCGCCTCGACCGCACCGCCGAGCGCTGCGGCCCCGCCATCGCCACCTACAGCAACCCCGCCAAGACCCTCGCCGCGGAACTCGCCGACTCCCTCCCGCTGATCTGGACCGAGGGCCTGGCCGCCGGCCCCACGGGACGCCGCTTCGCCGCCGCACTCGCCGAACTCGCCGGACGCCCCGCCCTCGCCGCTGAACTCCCCGAGGCCCTGCCCTCGCACGGCGCGCTCCTCGCCGGCAGGCTCGCGGCGGGCGCCGACCCCGACGACTTCTTCCGCGACCGCGTCGAGGAGGCCCAAGCGCTGCGCGCGCGCGTGGTCCTGCTGCGCGACCGGCCCACCGACGGCCTCAGCGCCGCCCCCGCCGCCCGCGAACTCGCCCTCGGCTACGACACCCCCCTCAGCGAACTCGAACCGGAGACAGGCGGCGAACTCGAACCCCTCGCCGAACTGATCGCCCTCACCGACTTCGCCGCCGTCTACCTCGGGCTCGCCACCGCCGCCGACGCCTCCTGACCACCCGGACCCCACGCACCCCCGGGGCCCGCCCGCGCCCGCCACGGAACCCTGAGGAAACCCCATGGACCGCCTCGACAACACCATCCGGCCCTACGCCTGGGGCTCCACCACCGCCATCGCCCACCTCACCGGCGCCCAACCCACCGGCGAACCCCAGGCCGAGATGTGGCTCGGCGCCCACCCCGGCGCCCCCTCCAGAACCCCCCGCGGCCCCCTCGACCAGGTCATCGCCGCCGACCCCGAACACGAACTCGGCCCCGCCGCCGTCGCCCGCTTCGGACCCCGGCTGCCGTTCCTGCTCAAGCTCCTCGCCGCCGCCGCACCCCTCTCCCTCCAGGTCCACCCCAGCCTCGCCCAGGCCGAGGAGGGCTACGCCGACGAGGAACGCCGCGGCGTCCCCGCCGACGCCCCGGAACGCGTCTACAAGGACGCCAACCACAAGCCAGAACTCATCTGCGCCCTCACGCCCTTCGAGGGCCTGTGCGGCTTCCGCCCGCCCGCCGACGCCGCCGCCCTCCTCGGGGGCCTCGCCGTCGACTCCCTCAAGCCCTACGCGGACATCCTCGGCGCCCACCCCGAGGACGCCGCCCTGCGCGAAGTCCTCACCGCCGTCCTCACCGCCGACCCCGACGCGATGCGCAGCACCGTCCACGGCGCCGCCGCGGCCTGCACCCGCCTCGCCGCCGCGGGCGGCCCCGGCGCGCGCGCGTACGCCGCCTACGCCGACCTCGCCCACCACTACCCGGGCGACCCCGGCGTCATCGCCGCCATGCTCCTCAACCACGTCACCCTCCAGCCGGGCGAGGCCCTCTACCTCGGCGCCGGCGTCCCGCACGCCTACCTCCGGGGACTCGGCGTCGAGATCATGGCCAACTCCGACAACGTCGTACGCAGCGGACTCACCCCGAAACACATCGACGTACCCGAACTCCTGCGCATCGTCCGCTTCGAGGCCACCGACCCCGGAGTACTGCGCCCCGAGGCGTCCCCCGAGGGCGAGGAGGTCTACGCCACCCCCGCCGACGACTTCCGCCTCTCCCGCCACGTCCTCGCGCCCGGCGCCGCCCCCCACGAACTCCCCGCGGGACGCCCCCAGATCCTGCTGTGCACCGACGGCGCCCCCACCGTCTCCGGCACCACCCTCGCCCCCGGCGAATCCCTGTTCGTACCCGCGTCGGAAACAGCCCAATTGACCGGGAACGGCACCCTGTTCCGGGCCACCGTGGTGGCCTGACGGCACCACCCCCGCGGCGTACTGCAACAATGGCCCACCGCAAAGCGCGGGCAAAGCCAAGGCGAAGGGACAGCGGAAGCACATGAGCGCTTCAGGCGGAACCAGGGCGATCATCGCGGCACTCGGCGCCAACCTCGCCATCGCAGTGGCGAAATTCGTCGCGTTCCTCTTCAGCGGCTCGTCCTCGATGCTCGCCGAGAGCGTCCACTCCGTCGCCGACTCGGGCAACCAGTTCCTGCTGCTCATCGGCGGTAAGAGGTCCCAGCGCCCGGCCACCCCCCAGCACCCCTTCGGCTACGGCCGCGAACGCTTCGTCTACGCCTTCCTCGTCTCCATCGTCCTCTTCTCCGTCGGCGGCATGTTCGCCGTCTACGAGGGCTACGAGAAGGTCAGCCACCCCCACGACCTGGAGAACTGGTACTGGCCCGTCGGCGTCCTCGTCTTCGCCGTACTCGCCGAGGGCTTCTCCTTCCGCACCGCAGTCAAGGAGTCCAACGGGCTGCGCCGCGGACTGTCCTGGGTCCAGTTCATCCGCCACGCCAAGGCCCCCGAACTGCCCGTCGTCCTCCTGGAGGACTTCGGCGCCCTCATCGGCCTCGTTTTCGCCCTCCTCGGCGTCGTGCTCTCCCTCGCCACCGGCAGCGGCGTCTGGGACGGCGTCGGCACCCTCTGCATCGGCGCCCTCCTCATCCTCATCGCGCTCGTCCTCGCCGTGGAGACCAAGTCCCTCCTCATCGGCGAGGCCGCGGGACCCGAGCAGCTCGCCAAGATCGAGAAGGCCCTCGTCGACGGCGACACCGTCACCGGCGTCATCCACATGCGCACCCTCCACCTGGGCCCCGAGGAACTCCTCGTCGCCGCCAAGATCGCGGTACGCCACGACGACACCGCCGCCGAGGTCGCCACCGCCATAGACGGCGCCGAGGCCCGCATCCGCGAGACCGTCCCGATCGCCCGCGTCATCTACCTCGAACCCGACATCTACAGCGCCGCCGAGGCCGCCGCGGGCCCCGACCCCGCCGCCACCCCCGGCGGCCCGGGCCCGGGACCCGCCGCCCACTGACACCCGCCGCCCGCACCGCCCCCACCCCGCCCGCGGGGTGGGACCAGCGGACCAACAGGTGTAAATTCAGCACCGAGCCAGACGTCGCTGCTGATGGCGGTCGGGCGGCCCGGCAGGGCCGACCGAGGGAGAGAGGGCCTCCGACGGACTGCGCTGCGCGGCCCCGGGACCCGTATGCCCGAAGACGCGCAGACCAGCCGTATCCGAAACCCTCAAGGGAGCACCCCCGCATGAGCGACACGCGCGCCCACGACTTCAAGGTCGCCGACCTCGCGCTGGCCGACTTCGGCCGCAAGGAGATCACCCTCGCCGAGCACGAGATGCCCGGCCTCATGGCGATCCGCAGCGAGTACGCCGAGCGGCGCCCCCTCGCCGGCGCCCGCATCACCGGCTCCCTGCACATGACCGTGCAGACCGCCGTCCTCATCGAGACCCTCGCCGCACTCGGCGCCGACGTCCGCTGGGCCTCCTGCAACATCTTCTCCACCCAGGACCACGCCGCCGCCGCGATCGCCGTCGGCCCCGACGGCACCCCGGAAGACCCCCGCGGCATCCCCGTCTTCGCCTGGAAGGGCGAGACCCTCGACGAGTACTGGTGGTGCACCGAGCAGGCCCTGACCTGGCCGGGCACCACCACCGGCGGCCCCACCATGATCCTCGACGACGGCGGCGACGCCACCCTCCTCGTCCACCAGGGCGTCGAGTACGAGAAGGCCGGCGAGGCCCCCTCACCCGACACCGCCGAGAGCGACGAGCACCGCGTCATCCTCCAGCTCCTGAACCGCAGCCTCGCCGAGAACCCCCAGAAGTGGACCCGGCTCGCCTCCGAGATCCGCGGCGTCACCGAGGAGACCACCACGGGCGTCCACCGCCTCTACGAGATGCAGCGCGAGGGCACCCTCCTCTTCCCCGCGATCAACGTGAACGACGCCGTCACCAAGTCCAAGTTCGACAACAAGTACGGCTGCCGCCACTCCCTCGTCGACGGCATCAACCGCGCCACCGACGTCCTCATCGGCGGCAAGGTCGCCCTCGTCTGCGGCTACGGCGACGTCGGCAAGGGCTGCGCCGAGTCCCTCCGCGGCCAGGGCGCCCGCGTCGTCATCACCGAGATCGACCCCATCTGCGCCCTCCAGGCCGCGATGGACGGCTACCAGGTCACCACCCTCGACGACATCGTCGAAGAGGCCGACATCTTCATCACCACCACGGGCAACAAGGACATCATCATGGCGAGCGACATGGCCAGGATGAAGCACCAGGCCATCGTCGGGAACATCGGCCACTTCGACAACGAGATCGACATGGCAGGACTCGCCAAGATCGCCGGCATCGTCAAGGACGAGGTCAAGCCCCAGGTCCACACCTGGACCTTCCCCGACGGCAAGAAGATCATCGTCCTCTCCGAGGGCCGCCTCCTCAACCTCGGCAACGCCACAGGACACCCCTCCTTCGTGATGTCCAACTCGTTCTCCGACCAGACCCTGGCCCAGATCGAACTGCACACGAAGCCCGAGGAATACCCCATCGGCGTCTACGTCCTGCCCAAGCACCTCGACGAGAAGGTCGCCCGCCTCCACCTCGACGCCCTCGGCGTCAAACTGACCACCCTCCGACCCGAGCAGGCCGCCTACATCGGCGTCCAGGTCGAGGGCCCCTACAAGGCGGACCACTACCGCTACTGACCGCACCACCCCCGCCGTGCCCCGCCCCCGTCACCGGGCGGAACACGGCGGGACCGGACGGCAGCAGGCCCCCGCACCCCCGTGCCGGGGGCCTGCCCCCTTCCCCCTCACGGAGGACCGGGCCCCCGGCCCCGCCCCCCGGCCAAGGCCCCCACCCCAGGACAGCCCATGCCCCGCGGCCGCTACTCACTGCACGACCCGCACGACCGCACCCCCCTCGGCGAGGAACACTTCCAGTGCGCCCCGGGCCCCAACGGCTGGCGCTACGTCTCCCGCACCACCGCACCGGACGACGACACCCCCCGCCACGCCCCCGACCGCGGCACCCTCGACCTCACCCTCGACGCCCGAGGCCGCCCCCTCCGCCTCGAACTGCGCACCGCCGACTGGCAGGTACGCGCCGCAGCCCTCGACGGCGTCACCTGGGTACGCACCCCCACCGCACCCGGCGCCCCCGCCGACACCACCGAGGCCCACGCCCCCGCCCACGCCTTCACCGGAGACTCCCCCTCCTTCCTCGTCGCCACCGCGCTCCTGCTGCGCCTGCGACCCGGGGCCCCCGCCACCCGGGTACGCCTCGTCTCCTTCACACAGCCCTCCCTGGCACCCAGGACCGTCGAGCAGTCCTGGGCACTGGTCCACAGAGAAGCACACGCCACTGACAACGGCCCACTGACCGTGGACGAATACCAGGTCAGAGCCCTGGACACCGGCGAAGAGCACACCGTGCACCTCAGCGGCGACGTCGTCCTCGCCGCCCCCGGCATCGAACTCGAAGACCTCGAATCCCCGCCGTCGGCCCTCCAGGACCCCGACACCGCCTGAACCGGTCCGTTTCGTTCAAGACGCCCCCGCACGGGCCCGCCTACCGTCGGCGCCATGAACGCGAACGACCCCCGGGGCGCCACGCTCCCGTACGACCCCGACTCCGTACACGTCAGCGTCCGCATCGCCCGCGACCGGCACGACGTCTACGCCTACGCCTCGGACCCCGCCCACCTGCCCGCCTGGGCCGCCGGCCTCGGCTCCACCCTCACCAGGACCGACGAAGGACGCTGGATCACCGGCGACTCCCCGCTCGGCCGCGCCGAGGTCGTCTTCACACCGCCCAACGACTTCGGCGTCCTCGACCACGACGTCACCCTCCCCTCGGGCGAGACCGTCCACAACCCGGTACGGGTGATCGCCGACGGCGCCGGGAGCGAGGTCGTCTTCACCCTCCGCCGCCGCGGCATGAGCGACGAGGAGTTCCGCCGCGACGCCGCGGCCGTCCACGCCGACCTCACCACCCTCAAGGGCATCCTCGAAGCCTGACCACCCGCCGGACACCCGCGCCGCGCCCCCGCGCGCGTGACGCGGGTCCGGGAGCTACGCGGGCGGCACGAACCCCGTACGCGGCGCCTCGGGGCCCGCCGCACCACCGTCAGGCCACACCACGCCGGGCCCCCGCACCGCCGCCCCAGGCCACGACGCGGACGGCCAAGGCCCGGCCACCGGCCACGGCCCCGCCGCCTGCCCCCGCACCCCCGCCCCGAACGCCCGCCGCGCGTCCCTGGCCTGCCGCTCCTGGAGCACCGCGGCCACGAACGCCGCGGGCGGCACGTCATGCGGCACAGGAGCCCCCGTGCGCTCCGCCAGCTCGCCCGCCAGCCGCACCGACATCGACCAGCTCACCTGCTGGTCGAGCTGCCGCATCCGCGCCAGGTACTGCCGTATCGCCTGCCACAGGTCCTCCGGCACCCCCGACAGGTCGAGCCCGGAGAACCGCCCCGCGAGCCACGGCGGCGCAGGCGGCAGGAACGCCGGACCGTCGGCAGGCACCCGCTCCCGCACCACCAGCGTCCCCGCGAGCACATCACCCACCCTGCGGCCGCGCTCCGACGCCAGCGACGCGATGCACGCCAGGATGCCCAGCGTCCCCAGGATCTCCACGGCCCCCACAAGACCCCGCACCAGCGCATGCCGGAACCTGATCGGCCCCCCGTCGTCCCGCACCACCCGCAGCCCGCACGCCAGCTTCCCCAGCGAACGCCCCCGCGACAGCGTCTCCACCGCGACCGGCGCCCCGATCAGCACCAGCACGAGCAGCGCCACCGCCACCGCCGCCTCCGCCGCGTCGTCGAGCGACGAGGTCCCCGCCACCACCGCGATCGACACCGCCGCGTACACCACGAACGCCACCAGCAGATCGAGCAGCACGGCGAGCGCCCGGCTCGGCACCTTCGCGGGACGCAGCTCAAGAGCCACCGCCTCGCCCGTCACCAGCTCGCTCACCGGCACCGCCTCACTTCCACTCGCCCCGCCACCGCGCGCGACAGAACGCCGCCCCCCCAGTCTCGAACACCCCGGGACGGAGCGCCCCCACGACCCCGGGAACCGCCAGTCTGCCAAGCTGGTCAGGAGCGCGCCGCAGCCGGTACGGCACGCAGCGGGAGGGAGCCAGCCGATGGACCTCGACGTCTTCGTCGCCGCCCACCGGGCCGAGTGGGACCGCCTCGACACCCTGCTGCGCCGCAGACGCCGCCTCACAGGACCCGAGACCGACGAACTCGTCACCCTCTACCAGCGCACCGCCACCCATCTCTCCCTGGTCCGCTCCGCGGGACCCGACCCCCAGCTCACCGGGCGGCTCACCCAGCTCGTGGCACGCGCGCGCAGCACGGTCACCGGCGCCCGCCGCGCCTCCTGGGGGGACGTCACCGGCTTCCTCACGCGCGGGTTCCCCGCCGCCGTCTACCGCAGCCGCCACTGGTGGGTGCCCACGGCCCTCGTCTCCCTCGCCGTCGCCGCCGTCCTGAGCTGGTGGATCGGCACCCACCCGCAGGTGCGCGCGACCATCGCCGCCCCCTCCCAGCTACGCGAGCTGACCCGCCCCGGCGGCGAGTACGAGGCGTACTACTCAAGCCATCCGGCCGCGTCCTTCGCCGCCCAGGTGTGGACGAACAACGCCGAGGCCACCGCGCTCTGCCTGGTGCTCGGCGCTTTCCTGTGTGTGCCGGTGCTCTGGATCGTCTTCCAGAACATGCTGAACGTGGCCGTCGGCATCGGCCTGATGGCGTCGGCCGGCCGCCTCGACACCTTCCTCGGGCTGCTCCTGCCGCACGGCCTGCTCGAACTGACCGCCGTCTTCGTCGCCGCGGGCACCGGGCTCAGGCTCGGCTGGACCGTGATCGACCCGGGCCCCAGAACCCGCCGCGGTGCCCTCGCTGAGGAGGGCCGCGCCGCCATCGGAATGGCCCTGGGCCTCGCCCTCGTCCTCCTCGTCTCCGGCGCCGTCGAGGCGTTCGTGACCCCGTCGGGACTCCCCACGTGGGCCCGCATCGGCATCGGCGTCGTCGCTGAGGCCGCCTTCCTGACCTACGTGTACGTGCTCGGCGGCCGGGCCGTCCGCGAGGGCGACACCGGCGACCTGGCGGCGAAGGAGCGCAACGCGGCGCTGCCCGTGGCGGCTTGACCGCCCTCGATGTGCGTCGGGCCGCGCCCAACTGCTAACCTCGGCAGCGCTTCGGCCCGGTCTTTGACATTACTGGGGCGGGGAGGTAGATTTGAACAGTTGCCCTGGAGGCGTGTCCTCCGTGGCAACCATGACAATCAACCGGCTTCGGGAGCGTCGAGCGCATCGCGCAGAACTCCTGAGGCACTCTCCGATTCGATCAGAAATCCGACTGTGGTCGGTGCGGTCTTCCGCCTCTGATAAAGTCGGGATCACCGAAAGGCAGCCGAAAGGCTCCGGCCGGTGAATGGTTTCCAACCGGAACTGAGACTGAAATCGAGTCTGGTACGGTGGGAACACCGAAAGGGAAAGCGCCCGGAGGAAAGCCTGCTGAGTGTGGGTGAGTACGAAGGAAGTGTCCGTTCCTTGAGAACTCAACAGTGTGC
>NZ_JBITGT010000020.1:0-153583 GCF_044457285.1 Streptomyces sp. NPDC050560 | reverse complement strand
CCGACGTCCTTGCCGGTCATCTCCAGCGAGAAGCCCTCCAGCAACGACGCACTCACCGCCGCCTCACTCGGACTGCCGAGACTCATGATGCTCCTAACGGGTCGGGGGAAGGGCCCGGGGGCACGGGTGTGCGCGCGGGCCGGGGTATGGGGGGTGTGTGCACCGGCTGCCGGTCCGTCAGGCAGGTGTGGGACCGGTCCCGGGGCGCGGTAGGGGGCGGCCCGAGGCCATGCGGTGCGGGTGACCGGCCTCGGGCCGTGGTTCAGGTGTCGCGCCGGTACGTGGTGCGGGCGTGCCGGTCGAACGGGCTCGGCTGGACGACGGCGCGCACGCGCGGGAATCCGAGGTCGGCGTCGGGGGCGGTGCCGGAGCCGGGGTGTTCGCCCCACACCACCGCCACCTCGGTGCCGGGCCCGGCGTGGGCGGGGTCGACCAGGGCCTGGGAGAGCACGGTGCCGACCGGGTCGATCGCCGCGGTCTGCATGGTGACCCCGGCGAGCCCCGACGAGGTCTCCACCCGGTGGCGGGCGTAGCTGAGGACGAAGCCGGGGTCCGCTCCCCCGCCGATCACCCGGCGCACGTCGTCGGGGTCGAGGACCAGGGTCACCTTCCTGCGCAGGCCCTCGTCATGCCTGGCCCGCAGCAGGGCGTCCCTGCCGTGGAAGTCGTGGCCGAAGTGGATCAGCTTCCCGTAGCCCAGCTCGAACGGGGAGACGTAGTAGTCCTCGATGTCCTGTGAGAAGAAGCTGCCGTTGAGCGGGCGCTTGCCCTCGATGCCGAACAGCGGGAGCCACTTCCGGTACGCGGCCAGTTCGGGGTCCGCGTAGATGCCGGGGACGGGCGAGGGAATCCAGCCGCTCTCCACGCTCGGGGTGGTGTAGGCGAGCGCGCCGACGCGGACGAGGCCGAGCGGCTCACCGGCCTTCAGGAACGCCTCGTGGACGTAGGCGGCGTGCTCCCAGGGCCCGACGAACTCGTAGCCTGCCTGCCCCGCCATGCCGTGCCGCAGCGCCCTGAAGGCGCGGCCGTCCAGGGTGACGGGCGTCGAGTGGAAGAACTTGGTCTCCGGGATCGGGGCGCCGAAGACCCGCCCGATGAGTTCGAGGGCGGCCGGGCCCTGGATCTGGTAGCGGAAGAGCCGCGGGTCGCCCCCGTCGCGGAACGCGGTGGACGGGTCGGTGGTGAAGGAGACGTCGTAACCCCCCTGCTCCGCGTGGTACTTGACCCAGTGCTGGGCCGCGGGCACGCCACTGAGCAGATAGGCGTCCTCGGCTTCCCGGGCGAGGATGCCGTCGGTGACGATGTGGCCGTGCCGGGTGACGGGAACGTACTGCTTGGCCTGGCCGACGGCGAACCGCTCGAAGTTGTTGACGCCGTGGTCCGCGAGGACCCGGGTGGCGTCGGGACCCTCGATCCACATGTCGTACATGTGGTGCGAGAGGTTCAGCAGCGCCACGCCCTCGTGCCAGGCACGCTGCTCGACGCGCCAGCCGGCGTACTCGCGGTCGACCACCTCGGGCGTCCACGGCTCGGCGTCCGGCTGCCACAGCAGCCGGACCGGAGAGCCGGCCCTGTCGATGCCGTCCTGGAGGCTGGGGGTCGTCATAGAGGTGCTTCCTTCGTCTGTCGGAGCTGTCGGAGCTGTCGGGCTGTCAGGGCTGTCGGGCCCCGGTGGCTCGGATGGCCCGGATGGGCTTAATCGATCTAGCACACGGGGGGGAGGCGTGTCCGGCGGTCGTGGTCTGTTCCTGGGGCGGGCGAGTCTGTGGGCTTAATCGATCTAGTTCGCAGCGGTCGTCCAGGCCGCCGACATGCAGACGGCGTGGAGGCTGGAGCGGACGTCGTGCACGCGGACACAGGCGGCGCCCGCGCCCGCGGCGAGCGCGGACACGGCGGCCGTCGCGGCGTCCCGCTCGCCGGGCGCGCCCTCCCGACCGGTGCGGTCCCCCAGGGCCGCGCCGAGGAACCGCTTGCGCGAAGCGCCCACAAGGACCGGGAAGCCCGTCGCCCGCAGGGCGTGCAGATGGGCGAGGAGTCGCCAGTCGTGGCGGGCGCGCTTGGCGAAGCCGAGGCCGGGGTCGAGGATGAGGCGCCCCGGGTCCACCCCGTCGGTGACGAGCCTGTCCACGCGCACGAGGAGTTCCGAGGTGACCTCGGCGACCACGTCGCCGTAGACGGCCTGGCGGTCCATGTCGCGGCTCGGCGCCCGCCAGCGCACGGCGACGTACGACACCCCCGCCGCGGCGACGGTGGCCGCCATGGCCGGGTCGGCCAGGCCGCCGCTGACGTCGTTGACCATGCACGCGCCCGCGTCGACCGCGGCCCGTGCGGTGCCGGCGTGCATCGTGTCCACGCTGACCGGCACCCCGGCCAGGACCAGTTCCCGGACCACAGGCACTACCCGGGCGCGCTCCTCGTCCTGGGGGACGGGCCGGGCCCCGGGGCGCGTGGACTCACCGCCCACGTCGACGAGGTCGGCGCCGTCCGCGGCCATCCTCAGCCCGTGCCGCACCGCCCGCCGGGTGCCGTGGTGGCGGCCGCCGTCGGAGAACGAGTCGGGAGTGACGTTGAGAATGCCCATCACCAGGCATCTTCCGGGCGCGGGCGCGCCGTCCTGAAAGGGGATCGGGCGTCCCGCGGCGGTGTCGCGCTGTGGGTCGACCATGGGAGAGAGACCTCCTCCGTGCCCAGGCCCTGAGCCGTGGCGCGGGAGTACTAAATCGATATTGCTGTCAGGTTACTAGGCTTCGTTAAATCGTTCTAGTGATTCCTTGGTTTTTCTTCTTCTCGCAGGTCGGCGGGGTGGGTCTTGAGAATGGGCGGGCGCTGCCCCACCAGGGGTTCTTTGGCGCGTCCGCCAGGCCGCCCACGACCTCGGCTACGTCCCCCACGGCGTCGCCCGCGCCCTGCGCGAAGCCACCTCACGCGTCGTCGTCCTCACCATCGAACCCGGCCTCGAAGGCCACTACTCCCGCAGCTACATCGACGGCCTCGACACCGAACTCGCCGCCCACGCCCACGTCCTGCTCGTCCGCCACGGCCACGACAGCCCCATCCAGGTCCTCTGCTCATTCACGGTGCCGTGGGAGCGGTCGGCCTGCGCGGAGGCAGTCGCGGGGTGCCTCGCCCGGAAGCCGGAGACGACCGCGATCGCCGCCTTCAACGACGCCACCGCACTCCGCGTCCTCACCGCCCTCCACCCACCCGTCGCCCACATCGTCCCCCGTCAATCCGTCTGAACGGGGCCGGGGACGAAGCGTGCCGCGAACGACTCGGAGGCGCGGGCGAGCACCGACACGTCGGCGCCCACGAGGACGAACCGCGCGCCCGCGCCGAGGTAGGCGTCGGCCATGGCGGGGTCGAAGGCGTTGACCCCGGCCGGGGTGCCGGTGGCGAGGACGTCGGACAGGGCGCCGCGCACGGCGGCCATCACCTCGGGGTGGGACTGCTGCCCGATCAGGCCCATCGAGGCGGCCAGGTCCGACGGGCCGACGAACACCCCGTCGACGCCGTCCACTGCCGCGATCTCGGCGGCGTTCGCCACCGCCGCGGCGGTCTCCACCTGCACCAGTACCGACACGTGGGCGGAGGCCCTGTGCAGGTAGTCGTCGATGCGGTTCCAGCGGGCCGACCTGGACAGCGCCGAGCCCACCCCGCGCCGCCCGCGGGGCGGGTAGTGGGCGGCGGCCACCGCGTCCCGCGCCTGCGCCGCCGAGGACACCATCGGCACCAGGATCGTGCGCGCCCCGAGATCGAGGACCTGCTTGATCACGACGGGGTCGTCGCTCGGAACCCGTACGACGGTGTCGACCGGGTAGCCCGCGACCGCCTGGAGCTGGGCGAGTACCGACTCCAGGCCGTTGGGCGCGTGCTCCATGTCGACGAGGAGCCAGTCGAGTCCGCCGCCCGCGCAGATCTCGGCGACCAGCGGGCTGCCGCTGCACACCCACATGCCCACGAGCGGCCGGGTCGCCGCCGCCAGGGTGTCGCGGAGGGTCGAGGTCAGCGGAATCGGCATGAGATCGTCCCCATCGGTCCGTAGTCGCACAGGACGACATCGCCCCGGGATATCCAGATCGGCCTGGTGAAGGAGCCGGCGAGGACCAGCTCCCCGGCGCCGAGACGTCCGCCGTGCTGGTGCAGCTTGTTGGCGAGCCAGGCGACCGCCCTCGCCGGATGGCCGAGCACCGCGGCCGCCACACCGCTCTCCTCGACGTTCTCGTTGCGGTGCAGGAGGGCGGAGATCCAGCGCAGGTCGACCGCGTGGGGCCGGGTCGGGCTACCGCCGACCACGATCCCGCCGTACGCGGCGTTGTCGGCGATGGTGTCGACGATCGTGCGTCCCTCAAGCTCGATGTGGGAGTTGAGGATCTCCAGGGCCGGTACGACGTAGCGGGTGGCGTCCAGTACGTCGAAGAGCGTGCAGTGCGGGCCCTCCAGGGGGGTGTCGAGAAGGAACGCGATCTCGACCTCAAGCCGCACGTTGGAGAAGGCGTCGAAGTCGACGACCGCGCCGTTCTCCCACACGGTGTCGTCGAGGATGACTCCGTAGTCGGGCTCGGTGATGCCGGTGGCGGACTGCATGGCCTTCGAGGTCAGGCCGATCTTGCGGCCCGTCAGGCGGTGTCCCTCGGCGAGCCGGGTCCGGCACCAGGCGCTCTGGACGGCGTAGGAGTCCTCGATGGTGGCCTGCGGGTGGCGGGCGGTGATCCTGGGCACCACCGAGCGCCGCCGGTGGGCGTCGGCCAGTTCGGCGGCCAGGGCGTCGATCGTCTCGGGCGGCAGCATTCACGCTCCTTCTGACAGGGGTGGTCCTATGGAGTCGGGGTCGGGGCCGGGGTGGCGGGCGGTCAGGTCCGCGGTGCTCGATCCGGCGCGGTGTTCGCGGGCGGCCCGCTCGATCTCGGCGGCGGGGGCGCCGCTCTCGATGAGGTCGATCAGGGCCGCGTGCTCCGGCACCACCGCGGCGGCGCGGCCCGGTGCGATATGGGACAGCGAGCCGTGCAGGTGCCCGAGGCGCATCCACTCGGCGTGGATGAGGGCGAGCAGCCGGGGGTTGGGGCACTTGGCGTAGAGGGTGCGGTGAAGTTCCTGGTTGACCTCGCGGAAGACGCGGGGGTCGATGTCGGGGAGCCGGTGGCGCACCACGTCGTTGAGTTCCCTCGCGCGTGCGGTGTCGTCCCGGGTCAGGAAGGGGGCGGCCAGGGCCGTGGCCGCGCCTTCGAGCACGCTGATGGTCTGCATGGCGAAGCGGTACTGGGCGCCGTCGACGGCCGCGACCCGCGCGCCGACGTTGCGCTCGAAGACCACCAGGCCCTCCGCGGTGAGCGCGCGCACGGCCTCGCGTACCGGGACGACGCTCATGGACAGCTCGGTGGCGAGCGCGCTCAGCACCAGGCGGTAGCCGGGTCCGAAGGTTCCGGCGGCGATGCGCTCCCTGATCCACCGGTAGGCGGTCTGGGACTTGCTCTCCCGCTCCGGTGTGCTCACGGGTGCGACCGCCGCTCGGTGTAGCGGGCGCGCCAGGCGGCGTTCATGGGGAACAGCCCCTCCACGGGGTGGCCGGCGCGTACCTGTTCCGCGATCCAGGCGTCCTCGTCCTCCTGGGCGAGGGCGGCGTCGGCGACCTCCTCGGCGAGCGCGGGCGGGATGACCACGACGCCGTCCGTGTCGGCGACGATCACGTCGCCCGGCTGGACGGTGGCCCCGCCGCAGGCGATGGTCAGGTCGTGGTCCCACGGGACGTGTCTGCGGCCGAGGACGGCGGGGTGCCTGGCGGTGGCGTAGACGGGGATGCCGAGGGCGGCGACGGCATCGGCGTCGCGTACGGCGCCGTCGGTGACGATGCCGGCGGCCCCGCGCGCCTGCGCCCTGAGCGCGAGGATGTCGCCCAGGGTGCCCGCTGCCGGCTCGCCCCGTGCCTCGATGACGAGGACGTCGCCGGGGGCCACGGCGTCGAAGGCGCGCTTCTGCGCGTTGTAGCCGCCGCCGTGGGCCGCGAACAGGTCCTCGCGGTGGGGTACGAACCTGAGGGTCCTGGCGGTTCCGACGATCCGGGAGCCGGGTGCCAGCGGGCGGGGGCCGTCGATCGACACGTGGTCGAGTCCGCGTCTGCGCAGTTGCGCCGAGAGGCCGGCCACCGGGATGCGCGCGAGCCTGTCCCGGAGTTCGGGGGTCAGGGCCGGGCGGGGTGTGACGGGGGCGGGCAGTGCGCCCAGCCCGGCGTCGAAGGGGATGTGCCCGGCGACGACGGTGGTGCGCAGCCGTCCCGAGGTGGGTGTCCCGGGCGCGGTGGGGGCGTCCACCTCGACCTCCACGACGTCTCCGGGCGCGAGTTCCCGGGAGCCGGCGGGGGTGCCGGTGAGGATGACGTCGCCGGGGTCGAGGGTCAGATGCTGGGAGAGGTCGGCGACGAGCCGTTCGAGGGGGAAGAGCAGGCCGGCGGTGGTGTCCTGCTGGGCGAGTGCGCCGTTGACCCAGGTGCGCACCCGGAGGGCGGCGGGGTCGACCGCCCCGGCGTCGATCAGTCCGGGGCCGAGCGGGGTGAAGCCGTCGCCGCCCTTGGCGCGGAGGTGGGACCCGTGGTCCTGGTCCCGCAGGTCGGTGATGCCGAGGTCGTCTGCCGCGCTGACCCAGGCCACGTGCGCCCATGCCTCCTCGGGGCGGACCCGGCGGGCCGTCGCGCCGATGACGAGGGCGATCTCGCCCTCGCAGGTCAGGTGGGCGGTGCCGGCCGGGCGCTCCACGTGCCCGCCGGAGTCGGCCACCGAACTCGACGGTTTGAGGAAGTAGGACGGGTTCGCGGGTCTGCGGCCCTGCTCGGCGGCGCGCGAGGCGTAGCCGGTGTGGACCGCGATGATCTTTCCGGGGCGCCGCTCCCCGGGGCGCCCGGTGCTGCCGAGCACGGTCACCCTGTGCTCCTCTCAGTAGGATTCGCGGTATGCAGAGCAAAGCCGAGAAGTCCTTCCAGATCCTCAAGGAGAGGATCATGGACGGTACGTACGGGCCCGGCCACCGCTTGGTCATCAACCAGCTCGTGCGGGAGTACGGCATCAGCTCCGTTCCGTGGCGCGAGTCCCTGCGGCGTCTTGAGGCCGAGGGCTGGGTGGAGATCGTTCCGAATGTGGGCGCGCTGGTGCGCACCTTCGACACCGACGCCTGGCAGCAGGGGCTGAGCCTGCTGGCCCGCATCGGCGGCTATGCGACCGCGCTGTCGGCCCCCCGTATGACGGGGGATGACCTGGAGCGGGCGCGGCTTCTCAACCGGCGGATGGGCGAGGCCCTCGCCGCGTTCGACCCGGCACGCTTCGGCCGCCTCAACCGGGAGTTCCACGAGCTGCTTGCCTCGCGCGCCGGTGACGACCGGCTGGTCGCGATGGTCCACAACGAGTGGGCGCGGCTTGAGGTGATCCGCAAGTCGGCCTTCTGGTACGCGCCGGGGCGGGCGGAGGCGTCTTTGGCGGAACACGACGAACTCATCGCGCTGATCGAGGCGGAGGCCGATCCCGAGGCCATCGAGACGGCCGCGAGGCGGCACGAGATGAGGACGGTGGAGGCGGTCACCGAGTACGAGGCGCAGCTCCCCGTCGACGCCGTCGCGGACGACCACGGCTGATCACGCCCCGCGCTCGTGCCAGCGCGCGATGAGCGCGCGGCCGTAGTCGTTGCCGTTCGGGTGGCGCAGGGTGGTGTGCACGTGGAAGCGGGCGGGCAGCCGGTTGCCGAGCCAGACGCCCGCGTGGTGGTCGAGTTCGGTGAGGATCACCGGGCTGTCCACCCGCAGGTAGAACGGCTGGGAGCCGTCGGTGGCGCCGTACCAGGCGAACCAGGTGTCGTCGGTGTGGGCGTCGTACAGGTCGAGCAGCGCCTCGCGTTGGGCCGCCTTGAGCAGGAGTACGGAGTCGGCGACGACGGTGCGCAGCAGCGCGCGCTGTCGCGTGGTGAGGCCGGTGGCCCTGATTCCCTCGCGGGGGATCACCCGGTTGTCCTGGAAGGCGCCCGCGACATGGCGTTCGTCGGCCGGGTGCAGGCGGCCCTCGGGCATCGCGGGGTCGAGGACGGACGCGTAGACGACCGCTGCCGACCGCTGCCGTGTGTCGAGCGAGGTGGCGAGTTCGAGTGCGGCCTCCTCGCGGGCGGCGAAGAGCGGCGGGCGCTCCTCGGTGACGGCGGGTTCCGCGCCGAGGAAGACCGGGGCGATGACGTGGCGGCCGCCCACGGAGAGGAAGTTGACGGCCACGTGGTGGCCGAAGAGCTGCCAGCCCCAGGGGGCGAGGGGATCGGGCTCGCCGAAGAGGGAGAACCAGTAGCTGCGGTCGTTCATCACCGCCGGGAGTCCGACCAGGTCGCCCAGCACGCCGTTGAGTGCCATCGCGGCGGTGACCCGCTCGTGGCCCTCGGGGCTGAGCGAGGCGCGTACGACGCCGAGGGCCGACTCCGCTTTCTCGGGGGCCAGTTCCTCCAGGCGCAGTCCGACCCGGTGGACGACGAACTCGGGGTTGCTCCACGCCCGCCACTCGTGTGCGGTGACGGGGTGGCACACCGTACGCCGCTCCCGGTCGTCGAGGGCGGCCAGCAGGCGCTCGGCCGCGCGCTGCGGGGCCGGGTCGGGGTCCGGGTGGGCAGGCAGGTCGTACAGGCCCTCGCGGATCGCACCGTCGCGGGTGATGCCGGTGAAGGGCTGGTCGTAGTGGGAGCGCCAGGTCGCCAGGAGGTCACGGAGGAAGGGGGCGCGCAGGCGGTCGCGGGTGAACTCCTCGTAGTCCATGCCCCGTGCGGCTGCGAGCCTCGGGTCGTCGGGGTCGAGGAGGTGGCGGGTGTAGTCGTCGGCGGGCAGTTCGACCGCCTGGCGGCGGGGGGCGACACGGGCGGTCGAGAAGAAGCCGTCGATGTCCTCGTCCGCCTGGCCTGTTTCTTCCGCCTGGCCCGCACTGTCTGCCTGGTCCGTCCGGTCTGCCTGGTCCGCCCGGTCGCCCCGGTCGTACGGGCCTGCGGGGGTGTGGTGCTGACTCAAGGGCCTGCCCTCCTGGGGGCGTTGTCCGGGGCGCGGGTCAGACGGGAAGCCGGAAGAGGCGCTTGGCGTTCTCGAAGAGCACCAGTGCGCGGTCCTCGTCGGCGATGTCCACCGTCTCCTTGAGGAACTCCACGCCCTGGCTCATCCACCCGTAGAAGACGGGGAAGGAGGAGCCGAACATGTAGTGGTCGGCGCCGTTGACCTTGAGCGCGCACTCGACCTGGTCCTTGCCCCACGAGTGCGGGTGGGTCAGGTCGAAGTAGATGTTGTCGCGGAGGTAGCCGTTGACGGCGTCGCCTGTGCCCGGGTCGAGCCGGTGGATGGCCTCGTTCCTGGGCGACTTGTGCGGGGCCACGAGCGCGGTGTTGGCGAACCAGTTGCCGCCGAGCATGGTGTGGACGAAGCGCAGCCCCGGCATGCGGTCGAACATGCCGCTGAACAGCTCGCGGCCGACCGCGGTGGCCTGGTCCACGATGCGGCCGAACTCGCGCCGCAGGTTGGTGTAGTCGACGACCGAGCGCCACTCCACGGGCAGCGGTGTGTGGTGCACCACGACCGGGATGTCGAGCCGCTCGATGACCTTCAGATAGGGCTCGAAGACCTCGTCGTCCAGGTAGAGCTGGCCGTAGTGGCAGGCGAGTTGCACACCGACGGCGCCCAGTTCCCCGACGCAGCGCTCCAGTTCGTAGATGTTCTCCCTGCCGCCCCACGGCGGTACGCACGCGGTGGCGAAGAGCCTGCCACGGGAGCGCTCGACGATCTCGTGGGCGTTGTCGTTGACCTCGCGGCACGTCTCCAGGGGCAGCCACTCCTGCCACACCGGCACCCGCATGATCCCGTAGTCGACGCCCGCCTCGTCCATGGCGGCGAGCTTGGCCTCGGCGCTGTAGTCGCCGTCGATGTAGTTGAGGTTCTGGAAGCCGGCGGGCTTCTCCAGGATCAGGTGCTTGCGCCCGTCCTCAAGCTCCGCGACCCGGGCGATCTCCCCGAAGCCGCGCGGGGCGCTGTCGAGGAAGCCGTTGAGGATCTTCGGGTTCGAGAACAGGTCCTCGGGGAGGTGGTGGATGTTGATGTCGACCACGGTCATGGGAGAGGTCCCTCTCGTCGTACGTCGGTTTCTGCGGCTTGTCGGCACCCTCGGGCCCACCGTCTCGCCGGGGGCGTGCGGCCGCACCACGGATCAGATCGTGTACGAAATGTGATACGCAAGCTAGCCCGCCGCTTCGATGCATCGCAAGTGATTTCGCAATTGAAATCGTACACGATCTCATTTACGGTCCTGCTGTGACGGTGCGCCGGGACCGGCCGCCGCCGCCCGCCGCGCCTCTGTCCCCAGGCGGCGGGCCGACGGAGAAGGGATCTTCCGGCATGGGCGACGTGATCTCCCGCGATGTCGTGTACTGGCACGAGACGACCCGCATGCTCGGCCGCCTCTGCCTGCCGGCCGCCGCCCGCACCGGGGCGGCCGTCCTGCTGCTGCCCGACGCCCACGGGGTCACCGCGCACGCGGTCGGGACGGCCAGGCGCCTCGCGGGCCTCGGCCGTCCCGTCCTCGTCGCCGACCTGTGGGGCGAGCGGCTGCTGCCCACCGACGAGGCCGAGTTCGGCCCGCTCATCGGCGCCATGGCGGGCGACAGGGCCCGCTGGCTCGGGCGGGTGCGGGCGGCCCACCGGGCGCTCGCCGCCGCGCCCGAGGCCGGGACGGCGGACGTCGTCGCCCTCGGCTACTGCTTCGGCGGGTCTTCCGCGCTGGAGTACACCCGCTCCGGCGCCGAGGTGGCGGGCGTGATCAGCGTGCACGGCGGCCTCGACCTCGTCGGCTCCGACTGGTCGGCGGCGGGCAGCGCCCCCGTACTGGTCTGCACCGGTGCCGACGACCCCATGGCCACCGCCGACATGCGCGCCCGGCTCGCGTCCGGGCTGAGCGGGGCGGGCGTCGACTGGCAGACGCATGTGTACGGCGGCACCGTCCACGCCTTCACAAGACCGTCGGCGAAGTCCTCGCCGCGCCCCGGTGTCGTCGCGTACAGCGCCCGCGGTACCGCGCGGGCCTGGGACGCGGCCCTCCGCTTCCTGCACGAGATCGACGCCCCGCGGCAGGACACCTGACCGCCGCGGCCGTCCGTCCGCACCCCCCGGGCGCCGCGGCGCCCCACCCACCCGAGGATGCCCATGACCAGCAGCTCTCTCGACATCGCGATCGTCGGCGCGGGACCGGCGGGCCTTGCCGCCGCCCTGCGCCTGCACCAGCGGGGCTTCAGGCCCCGGATCTACGAGGCGGTCCCCGAGCTGAAACCGCTCGGCGTGGGCATCGACGTGAAGGTCTACGGCACCAGGGAACTCGACGAACTCGGCCTGCTCCAGGAGTTCCGGGCGATATCCGTCGACGCCCGGGAGTCGATCTTCTACAACAAGTACGGTCAGGAGATCTACGCCGAACTCTGCGGCGTCCACATGGGCTACCTCCACGAGCAGCGCTTCGTGCACCGCGGCCGCCTCCAGATGCTGCTGTACCGCACCGTGCTCGAACGGCTCGGCGCGGACGCCGTCGTACTGGGCGTGCGCTGCACCGGGTACGCCCAGCACGACGGGCGGGTGACGCTCGACCTGGTGGACCAGGAGGGCAGGGCCTCGCAGGTGACCGCGGACCTCGCGGTCGGGGCGGACGGCATCAGGTCCGGGATGCGCCGGCAGATGCACCCCGGCGCCTCCCGCCCGGTGTACTCCGGCATCACCATGTGGCGGGGCACGACCCTGATGGAGCCCTTCGGCAGCGGCGGCACGATCCTGCACATCGGCGCGCCCCAGACGTCGAGCATGATCGTGTACCCGATCGCCGACGACTTCGAGGGCAGCGGCAAGACCCTGGTGAACTGGGTCGTGGAGGCCACCCGCGAGGAGTCCGACGAGGACTGGAACCAGCTCGGCAGCGTGGACGAGATCCTGCCTTACTACGAGCAGTGCGACATCGTGCACCTCGACGTGCGGGAGATGATGCGCAACGCCCGCGAGGTCTACCTGTTCCCGCTCATCCGGCACGACCCGCTCGACACCTGGACCGACGGCCGGGTGCTCCTCATCGGCGACGCCGCGCACGCGATGTACCCGCGCGGCGGCAACGGCGCCTGCCAGGCGATCGTGGACGGCGGTGCGCTCGCCGGGCAGTTGGCCGCGGCGCCGGACGTGCCCACGGCGCTGCGGGCGTTCGAGGAGCAGCGCCTCCGGGCGGTCAACGGCATCGTCATAGCGCACCGCGGCGAGGGCTACGAGGTGATCCGCCGCATGGTCGAGGAGCGCACCGGCGGCGAGCGGTTCACCGACATCGAGGACGTGCTGCCGCTCGCCGAGGCCGACGCCATCTTCAGCACGTACCACGCGCTCGTCGGCCAGCCCCGGCCCGGGCACGGGGCGGGCGACGCCACCGGGTTCCGTACCGAGAACGCCCACCGCTGACGCCTGCCGGCCGGCCGTGCCCGCGGACCACGCGGCGCGGCGGCCGGGGATCTTCGCACGAAGGACGGACATGGACTCTTCCCGCCCCCACCCCGTGGTGCACGCCGACGACGCCACCCGGGCCCAGCTCCTCGCGGTGGAGGAGCGACGGCGCACCGCGCTCCTCGCCGCCGACCTCACCACCCTCGACGACCTCTACGACCCGAGCCTCATCCACACCCACGCGCCGGGGCTCACCCACGACAAGGCGCAACTCCTCCAGCACGTCGCGACCCGGCGGGCCTATCTCGACATGGCGCGCGGCCCCCTGACCATCCGTCTGATCGGCGATGTGGCGATCATGACGGGCCGCATCAGCAACCGGCTCGCGAGCCCCGACGGTACGGAGCGGGTGGTGAACGGGCAGGTCATCCAGGTGCTGCGGCGGTGCGATGACGGCGCCTGGCGGTTCGTCAGCTTCCAGATGACCCCGGACGGCGCGCATGTGTGGCCGGCCACGGAGGCGGAGCGTGCGGGCCTCACGGACACCACCATCGAGCAGAAGGGCCACTCCGTATGAGACTCGCGCGCTTCCATACCGCGGAGGGCCCCGTACGGCTCGGCCGCGTCGAAGGCGACCTGGTCACCGACGTCTCCGGCGAGGTCGGGACCTCGCTGCGGGCGATCCTGCCGGACCTGGCCGCCCTGGCGGAGCGCGTCGCCCACGCGCGCGGCAGGACGCACCGGCTGGCCGACGTCGTCCTCGACGCGCCGGTCGACGACCCCCAGAAGTACCTCGGCATCGGCATGAACTACCGTGCGCACGCCGAGGAGGCACGGCGGGCGGGCATCCCCGTACCCGAGCACCAGATGTGGTTCAACAAGCAGGTGTCCTGCGTCGTCGGCCCGCACGCCGGCATCGTGAAGCCCCGCCTCTCCGACGAACTCGACTACGAGATCGAGCTGGGCGTCGTGATCGGGCGCCGCTGCAAGCACGTGGCCGCCGAGGACGCCCGGTCGGTGATCGCGGGCTATCTCGTGGTGAACGACGTGTCGGTACGGGACTGGCTGGCGAAGCGCTCGCCCACCTTCACCCTCGGCAAGTCCTTCGACACCCACGGCCCCATCGGCCCCTGGCTCACCACGGACGACGAGATACCGGACCCGCTGGAGCTGCGGATGACGCTGACCGTGAACGGCGAGGTCCGCCAGGACTGGCCGACCGGCGACATGATCCACGACATCTACCAGCAGATCGCCTACCTGTCCCAGGTCTTCACCCTCATGCCGGGCGACATCCTCGCCACCGGCACCCCGTCCGGCATCGGCGCGCCCTCGGGCGACTTCCTGCGGGTGGGCGACGTGGTGCGCGCCGAGATCCAGGGCCTCGGCGCCCTGGAGAACCGTGTCGTGGCGGAAGGCTGAGCCATGGCCGAACGCATCAGTATCGAGCTGCCGGGCTTCCGGCACACCAACCCCATCCCGGTGGCCAGCCGTATCGGCCCCTTCCTCGCCTCCGGCTCCCTCACGGGCCGCGATCCGGTGACCGGGGAGCTGCCGCCCGGCCTCGACGGGCAGTGCGCCCATGTCTTCGGGCACGTCAGGGCCCTCATGCGGGCCGTGGGCGGCAGTACCGACGACATCCTGAAGATGACGTTCCACCTCGCGGAGCCGGGCGACCGCGCCGCGCTCAACCGCGAGTGGCTCGCCCTGTTCCCCGACCCCGCGCGGCGGCCCGCGCGCCAGGTGCTCGCCGCGCGGCTCGGCGGTGCGGCCCTGGTGCACTGCGACCTCCTCGCCGTGCTCCCCGCCTCCCCCGAGCCGCCCGTACCCGAACCGCCGCACCCGGCCGACTGACGTGGGAGGAACCGTGCACGAGCCATCCGCCACGAGCCACGAGGCGCCCCGCGCCATCAAGAGGATGCTCTTCTGCGCGTGGGCGCTGCTCGACTCGCTCCCGCCCGAAAGACGGGAGCGGATGCACATCCCCGAGATGGCCGATCCGCGGCGCGTGGACTGGGACTTCATCCCCAGGCCCGACCGCACGGGCGTGCCGCTCAGCGCCATGGACGGCCACCAGCGGACGCTGGCGCACACCCTGATGAAGTCCGGCCTCAGTGTGCGCGGCTACAGTCAGGCGCTCGCCGTGATGGCCACGGAGAACATCCTGCGCGAACTCGACGTGATCGAGCGGGAGTTCGGTGTCTTCGCCGGTGACTTCCGCAATCCCGACGCCTACTGGTTCACCGTGTTCGGGCGGCCGGGGTTCGAGGACACCTGGGGGTGGCGCGTCGTCGGCCACCACCTCTCGCTGAGCTTCACCGTCGTCGCCCAACGGTATCTGACGGTCACTCCGCTGGCCATGGGGGCGATGCCGGTCCCGGCCGGGGCCCTCGACCCGCTGGGCGGGCACGGCCGTATGGCGTTCGACATCCTGCACTCCCTCCGGCCGGGCCTGCGGGCGCGGGCGGTCATCCACGACGTGGCACCGGCGGACTTCGTCACCCGCCAGGTGCCGCGTGTCGGCGCCGAGGAGTGGCCCGACCCCGTCGACCTGGGCATCGTGGGCTACACCACCACCGAAGAGGACCGCCGCAGGCTCCGCTTCACCCGGCGGGACCCCTCGGGTGTCAGCGGGGCCGACCTCAGCGCCGGTGAGCTGAACGCCGTCAGGGAGCTGCTGATGCGCTACGTCGGGACCGGGCCGGAGGAGCTGACCGCCGGGTACCGGGAGCGGGTGTTCCGCGAGGACCCGGCGGCGCTGCGTTTCGCGTGGGCCGGCGGGACGGAGCCGGACACCGCGCACTACTACCGCGTCTCCACCTCGGGGCTGCTGGTCGAGGCGGACAACGCGGTCGCGGCAGGCCAGCACATGCACACCGTCTGGCGGGACCTCGACAACGACCTCGGGCACGAGCTGCTGCTCGACCACTACGCGCGGCACGGGCACCACGGCGAGCACCTGAACCGCCGTCTGGTCTCCAACCGGCAGGACGCCGAAGGCCCGCTGCGCACCGACGCCTGGTATCCCGCCCAGGCATACCGCGGGCACTGACCCGGCCGCCTCCGACCCGCGCACACCGCCGCGCCCCGGACGCGCCCCCCGGCGCCCGGGGCGCGGTGGGTGTGTCAGCCCGTGGGTGCGGGCCGCCCTCCCCCGGGCGCCGGGTGCTCCTCGAACCAGCGGCCCACGAAGTCGAGCAGGGCGCCGACCCGCCGCGGTGTCGCAGCTCCCGCCGCGTGCACGGCGCACAGCGAGCGCTCCCTGCCGTGGAACAGCACCTCCAACTCCCCCGCCGCGACGGCCTCGTACGCCGACCGCAGCGGCAGCAGGGCGATGCCCCTGCCGCGCACGGCCGCCTTCTGGAGGGCGAGGTACGAGTTCGTCCCGAAGGCGCTGCGGGAGATCTTGTGCACCTGCTGCCCGCCCCCGGCCGCCAACCGCCAGTACACCTCGTGGTCGTGGGTGAGGCAGTCGTGTCCCGCCAGTTCGTGGACCTCCCGTGGGCGGCCGCGCGCGTCGAGGTAGGCCGGTGCGGCGCAGAGCACGAAGGGCAGGGTGGCGATGCGGCGCGGGCTCATGCGCGAGTCCCGGATCGGGCGGGTGTAGAAGGAGACGTCGAACCCGTCGTCGAGGAACGCGTAGGGCCGTTCCTGGACGCCGCCGAGCGCGAGCCTGACCTCGATGTCGGGATGGCGTACGGAGAAGTCCGCGATCGCGTCCCCGAGGTCGAGGCTGCCGAGCCACTTCGGGCAGATGACGGAGAGGGTGCCCGCGAGGCTGGTGTGGGCCCGTGCAAGGCTCCGCTCCTCGCGCTCGATCTCGCCCAGGACGCGGCGTGCGAAGGCGGTGTAGCGGGCGCCGTTCTCGGTCAGGGTCACGGAGCGGGCCGTCCTGTTGATCAGCCGCACCCCGAGGCGCTTCTCCAGGCTGGTGATGTGCCGGGAGACCGACGAGGCGGAGGTGCGCACCGCCTCCGCGGCGTCCGCGAAGCTCTCCGTGTCGGCGACGGCGACCAGGCTGCGCATGACCAGCAGTCGATCCATCGTCACGCGCCTCCACGCACCGCCGCCGTACCGGGTTGCCCGCGACCATGGTCCCCGGCGGCACTAGATCGTGCAAGTTTCCCCGGAGGCGCGCGAGGTGCGGGCGGCTTCGGCGTGCGGGCGGGCGGGGCGGCGGTGCCCCGCCCGGCTCAGTCCTGGCGGTAGCCGGCCCTGGCGAACTCGTTGTAGGGGCAGGGCTGTACGGTCGCGCGGATGCGGGGCAGGCCGAGTTCGGCGTCGGGGGCCGTGTCGCCGCCCGGGTGGTCGCCCCATACGACCGTCACCTCGGTCCCCGGCTTCGCCGCCTCGGGCGCGACGAGGGCGAGGCTGAGCATGGTGCCGTAGGGGTCACTGAAGGCCGTGTACTCGGTCTTGCCGACCAGGGCGCCGCCGCTCTCCACCCGCTGTTTGGCGAGCGTGTTGACGATGCCGTGCCCCTCGCCGAGCACGGAGGCCACGTCGTCGGCGCGCATCACCAAAGTCACCTTGTGGCGCCGCTCCCCCGCGTCCCTGAGCGCCCGCAGCGCGTCACGGCCGAGGAAGTCGTGCCGGAAGGAGACGGAGCGGCCGTAGCCGAGTTCGTAGGGGGTGACGTAGTAGTCGGCGATCCGCGGGGAGTAGAAGCTGCCGTGCAGGGGCTGCATGCCGTCGGGGGTGTGCAGCGGCAGCCAGGTGCGGTACGCGGTCTGGCCGGCGCTGTCGTCGTAGATCGCGGGGATCGGCGCGGGCACCCAGCCGCCCTCGGCCTGGGCCGTCGGGTAGGCCAGTGAGCCGACCCGCTCAAGCCCGAACTGCTCCCCCGCCTCCAGCAGCGCGTCCCTGACCGGCGCGTGGTCGGCGTGGTCCCCGATGAACTCGTATCCCGGCTGACCGGCCATGCCGTGGCGCAGCGCGCGGACCCTCCTGCCCGCGAGGGTGACGTCCGACGCGTGGAAGAACTTCGTCTCCGGCAGCGGGCCCCGGAAGGCCGCCTCGGTCAACTGGCGCGCGTAGGGGCCCTGTATCTGGTAGCGGAAGAACGGGGGGATGTGGGACGGGTCGCGGGAGCAGTCGGGGTCGCTGGCCAGTTCGACGTCGTAGCCGCGCTGTCGCGCGTGGTAGGTGAGCCAGTTCTGGACGGTGGGGCGGCCCGTGACGACGTAGTCCCGCTCGCCGCGGCAGAGCAGGATGGCGTCGCCGACCAGGAACCCGTTCTCGTTGACGACGACGAGCTGCTTGGCCTGGTTGGCAACCACGTTGTCGTAGTTGTTGGCGCTCAGCTCGCTGAGCATGCGGGTGGCGTCGGGCCCCGATACGAAGGTGTCCCACATGTGGTACGAGAGGTCCATGAGTGCCACACCGCCGTGCCAGGCGGCCTGTTCCTTCCGCCAGCCCGCGTACTCGGGCGCGACCACGGGCGGGGTCCACGGCTTCGGCCGGTCGGTCCAGCGCAGCCGTACCGCGGAACCTGCCTCGGTGATGCCGTCCTGGAGACTGGGTGATGCCATCGCGCGTTCCTCTCGTCCAGGCTCGCGTCCCACGCGAGCTCGAATGACAGATGTATGGCAACATAGAAGGTGTCTGATAACAACCCCGTTCGAAGGAGTCGGCCCGTGCCGGACGCGGTGACACCGTGGGACGACGCGTTCACACATGTGCTCTGGCGTGCGCAGAACGCCGTGCACCGGGAGGTGCAGGCGGCCCTCGACGGTCTCGGGGTGACGGCGACCCAACTCGGGCTCGCCGTCCACCTCGACGACCTGGGCCCGCTGTCGGCCGCCGATCTGTCCCGGGGCTTCCACATCGCCCCCCAGAGCGTCGGCACGGCCCTCGGCCGTCTTGAGAAGCTCGGCTGGGTGCGGCGCCGTACCCACCCTGTCCACCGCCGGGTCGTGCTCTACGTGCTCACCGACCCGGGCCTGGCGGGCGTGGCCGAGGGCCGCCGGGTGATGGCCGCGGCGAACACCGCCGTGACGGCGGGCCTCTTGGCCGACGAGGCCGCGCAGTTGATCGCGCTGCTGCGCAGGGTCACGGCCGGGATCGACCCGCCCGACGCACCGGTGGCGTCCGCCTGGCCGGTGCGCGGGGAGTGACGGCGGGGGTCAGCGCAGGCTGACGGCGTCCAGGTCGCTGCCGACCAGGACCCGCCCGCCGTATCCGCGCTGTGCCCAGCGTTGCCACTTGCGCGGGTCGAGGGGCTGCTGCGCCATGTCGCCGATGTGGCTGAGCACCAGCCGGTCCACGTCGGCGCTCTGGGCGACCCTGCCGACGTCCTGGACCTCGACGTGCCCCCGCACCAGGTGGTCGGCGACCGCGGGCGGGCCGGACCACCCCTGGACGTTGATCGCCTCGTGGACCAGCACGTCCGAACCCCGTGCCAGCGCGACCAGGTTCCGGTGGCGGGTCGTGTCGCCCGAGAAGGTGACGGAGCCGTGGTCGGTGTCGAAGCGGAAGGCGAAGGCGGGGAAGACGGGGCCGTGCGGCACCAGCACCGCGCTGACCCGTACCCGCTCGTCCTCCATCACCGTGAACGGCCGCATGTCGGGGGCGGTGTGCCGGAAGTCGGCGTCCGCCGGGGTGGGGATCTCGCGCGCGTCGGCCAGGCTCAGGGGCGCGCGCACGCCCGAGTCGCGCAGGAAGACGTTGGTGCTGTAGGCGAAGGCGGCGTCGGCGTGTGCGAGGAAGCCCGCGAGCCCCGGCGTCGGGTCGCCGGGACCGGCCGTCGGCACGTGGCCGCCCCCGTACACCGGGGGCAGCCCGCCCGCGGGCCCGGGGCCGTACACCGGGACGGGCCCCGTCAACGTGTCGCCCTGGGCGGGGAGTTGGAAGCCACCGAACAGGAAGATCTGGAACAGGTCCGCCACATGGTCGGCGTGCAGATGGGTCACGAACACCGCCCGCAGATCCGCCCACGCCAGACCCGCCGCCGCGTACTGCGACACCGCACCGCGACCGGCGTCGACCAGGTACGTGGCCCCGTCGACGACCAGAGCGGAGGCGATGCCCGCACGGTGTGCGTCAGGCGGCGGTCCGCCCTGGGTGCCGAGCAGGATGACCGAGGCGCCGCGCCCGGCACTGCCGCCGGTCCGTGGCGCGGCCCGCGTCGACGCCGCCGCGCGGCCGGGCGGGAGCGCCGCCGCGGCGCCGAGGGCTCCGGCCGCCGCCAGGAGCCGGCGCCTCGGGTTGCGTGCTTCCTCACACACGTCTGACCTCCACTCCGTGTGACACCTCCAGGGGCCTGCGGACCGTAACAACCCCGGAGCACCGTGGACACGACGTCGTCCCGTGCAGGGCGTGAAAGCAATGGGTGCGGTGGGCGGAGAGGGCGGGGCGAGGGGGCACACGGCCGCAGGGGTGCTTGCCGCGGGCGGGCGCGCTTCCCCGAGAACGTGCAGGCCAGGGCCGCATGACAGCCCCGTGCGCACGGAACGGTTCAGCTTATCTTGCGCGTCCGACGGCATCTCCGCACCGCCCCGCCAGGTATACGGTCCGGGGAACCCCCCTCCCCGCCGACGGGCCACGTCGACCACGCCGTCCGGTCCGTGCCCTTCGCGCTCCCCGTCCCGCAACCACGTCGAGAGGTGGCCATGCCGGCAATCGCTCCGTCCACGTCGCCGCAGCCCTCCGCGCCGCCGGGCGCACACCGCCATGCGCGCGTGACGATCCTGCTTGCCTGTGTGGGGGTGTTCGCGTCCTATCTCCCGGTCGTCGGTGTCTCGGTGGCGCTGCCGGTCATCCAGCGGGCGCTCGACGCCTCGACCACCGGGTTGCAGTGGATCACCGACGCCTTCATCCTGCCGACCGCGGCGCTGCTCCTCACCTGCGGCATCCTCGGCGAGCTGTACGGGCGCAAGCGGCTCTACCTCGCGGGGCTCGCCTCCTTCTGCGTGGGCTCCCTGGTGTGCCTGACCGCGCCCGACGTGGTCCTGGTCTGCGTCGGGCAGGCGCTCGCGGGCGTCGGGGCCGCGGCGCTGCTGCCCGCCACGCTGGCGCTGATCAGCCATGTCTGCCAGGACCACCGCGAGCGGGCGCGTGCCATCGCCTGGTGGACCGCGTCCCTCGGACTCGGGCTCACCCTCGGCCCGGTGGTCAACGGTGTGATCGTCGAGCATCTGAGCTGGCGCTGGATCTTCCTCCCCGCCCTGGTCATCGGCGCGGCCACGCTGGTCGTCGGCGCGGTGCTGCTGCCGGAGAGCCGGTCGGCGCGCGAGCGCCATCCGGACGTGCCGGGCCAGCTCCTCGCCGTCGTGGCCATCACCGGGCTGGTGTACGGCGTCATCGAGGGCGGCGGCGGGGAGTGGGCCTCGCCCACGGTCGTCACCGCGTTCTGTGTGGCCGCCGCGGCGTTCGCGGCACTCGTCGCGGTGGAACTGCGCTCGCCCGCCCCGATGCTGGACATGCGGCTCTTCGCCTCCCGGGCGTTCTCGGGGGCCGCGTTCGTCATGGCGGTCACGCTCTTCGCCCAGGTCGGCCTGGTGTTCGCGCTGAGCGAGTACTTCGGGCTCGTCCACCACGCGTCGACGCTGGACATCGGCGTACGCCTCCTCGCCCTCAACGGCTTCACGGTGCTGCTCGCGCCGGTGGTGGGGCGGCTGATGAACAGGGTGGGACCGGGCGCCGTGCTCGTCGCCGGGCTGGTGGTGAGCTGCGCCGGGGCGCTGTGCGTGTGCTTCTTCCACGCGTCGACCGGCACGGGGGCGGCCGCCGCGGTGATCGCCGTGCTGGGGGTGGGCATCGCCCTGGCCCTCGCGCCCATCACCACCATCGCGATGAACAGCCTCCCCCGCCGTCTCGCCGGAACGGCGGGCGCGGCGAACAGCGCGCTGCGGCAGATCGGCAGCGCGCTCGGCCCGGCGGTCTTCGGCGCCCTCCTCACCCACCACACCCTGGCCGCCCTGCCGCGGCACCTCGCCGGGTCCGGGCTCGCCCCCGGGGACCGGGGCGAGGTCCAGGGCCTGATGTCCCATGTGGGCATCCAGGCCGGGGCGTTCCTGCGTCTTGGCACGCCGGAGGCGACGGGGCGTGCGTTCGGGGCCTACGGGGCGAGCTTCACGGACGCGCTGCATGTCTGCGCCCTGGTCAGCGGCGTCGGCCTGCTGGCCGCCGCGGTGGTCGCGGCGGCCACGATCGGGTTCCGTGCGCGTGCGCGCAGCGGGGAGCCGGTGGAGGCGGTGCCGGAGCGGGCGGCGCCGCGTACGGCCGCGGGGGCGCAGGCCGAGGAGGACTGAGGGGCCACGGCCCCCTCCGAGTCCCCCGGGGGCGCTCCGAACATGGCTGGTCGGAGATCAGTCCTGCCGCTGTGAGCGGGGCCGCTACGAGAGCCCTGGCCAGCCCGCCGGTGAGCCCAGGCCGGATCGAAGACCTCACGCGTGACGGGGGCACCGGAGCCCGTGCTGAGCTTCCCCGTGATCCCGCCGCTACAGCCCAGGAACGAGGGCCTGTCCGGTTCAAGTTGCGCCCTTCGGTCGCCCCCCGGGGCGGCCGCGAGCAGCACCCTGAACGCACCGAGGGCCGGACCGGCGAACACGCGCCACAGCGAGCCGGCGCCGACGCCGCGCACCTCAATGGATTCGGAGGTCGTCTTCATCTGGCTCACTCTGCGAGCCGAAGCCGACTTCGGGCCGAGGCTATGGCTGTGCCCAGCGCGCCAGCGCCGCTCTGTCTGTCTTTCCCAGTGCGGTGCGGGGCAGCGAGGGCAGTACACGTACTTCGTCGGGGAGCTTGTAGGGGGCGAGGCCGCGGGCAGTGAGGTGGGTGGTGAGGTCCGCCCGGGTGGGCGGGTCGCCGCGGGGGACGACGCAGGCGCAGGTGCGCTCCCCCAGCCGGTCGTCGGGCAGTCCGACCAGCACCGCGTCATGAACCGCGGGGTGGGACAGCAGGTGGTTCTCGACCTCCTCGACGGGCACCTTCTCGCCGCCTCGGTTGATGACGTCCCCGCCGCGGCCCTCCACGACCACATGCCCGCTGGGGAGCAGGCGTACCAGGTCGCCGGAGCGGAAGAAGCCGTCCGGTGTGAACGTGCGCGCGTTGTGCTCGGGGGCCCGGTAGTAACCGCGCAGCGTGTAGGGGCCGCGGACGAGAAGTTCTCCCACCTCGCCCGTGGGAACCGTCTGGTCGTCGGGGCCCACCACGCGGAGCTCGTCGTCCGCGCTGAGGGGGCGGCCCTGCGAGGCGAGTACGAGGTCGTCCGGGTCGTCGAGGCGGGTGAAGCAGAGCAGGCCCTCGCCCATACCGAACACCTGCTGGAGGCGGCACCCCAGTTCGGGGCCGACACGCCGGGCCGTCTCCGTCTTCAGCCGGGAGCCGCCGACTTGCAGGAGCCGCAGACTGGACACGTCCTCGTCGGCCCATGCCATGGCCTCAAGCCACAGCAGCACGAGGGAGGGGACCAGGGCGGTGACCGTGACACGTTCCCGGGCGATCAGCGGAAAAGCGGTGTCGGGACTGGGGTCTGGGCACATCACGACCGTGCCTCCCGCGTGCAGCGTTCCCAGGAGCCCCGGGCAGGCCAGGGGGAAGTTGTGCGCGGCGGGCAGCGCGGTCAGACAGCGGTCGGCCTCGGTGAGCCGCGCCACCTCGGCGGCGGCGGTGGCGTTGTACACGTAGTCGTCATGGGTGCGCGGGATCAGCTTGGGCGCTCCCGTGGTGCCGCCGGAGAGGAGGAGCAGCGCCACGTCCGAGGGATCGGGCGCGGGTGCCGGGCCGGGGGTGGTCGGCAGGGCGGCGAGGGGGGTGAACTCCTCGGCGTCCCCGGCGACCAGCACGTGCCGCAGCCGTGGTGCGTGCGCGCGCACGGCACGGGCCAGGGGGCGGTGGTCGAAGCCCAGGTGGGTGTCGGGGATGACGTAGGCGACCGCCTCGGAGAGGGCGAGGAGATGGGAGATCTCGGCTTCACGGTGGGCGGGCAGCGCCAGTACCGGGACCGCGCCGAGACGGAAGAGGGCGAAGGACAACTCCATGAACTCGGCGATGTTCGGCAGGTGCACGAGCACCCGGTCGCCCCAGCCGATGCCGAGACGCCGTATTCCCGCCGCAAGGCGGTCCGCGCGCACGTCCAGGTCCCGGTATGTCCAGCGGCGTGCCCCGTCCACCACCGCGACCGCCTCGGGGGTGGCCTCCGCCCGGTCGCGCAGCAGGGAGCCGAGGGTGCGGCCGCGCCAGTGGCCGTGGGCACGGTAGCGGTCGGCGAACTCCCGCGGCCACGGTTTGAATCCGTCCAGCACGCTCAGCCCTCCCTCGGAACCAGGTAAGGGGCAACGCTGCGCAGCTTCTCGCAGCTCTCCTCGTATTCGCGATCGGGGCGGGACGCTCCGACGATTCCGGCGCCGGCGCGCAGCCACGCCGTGTCGTCCCGCTGGTAGACGGCGCGCAGCACGAGTGCCGCGTCCAGCGAGCCGTCGTATCCGGCGCGCAGCACGGCGCCCGCGTACAGGCCGCGCGGCTCGTCCTCCAGCTCCCGGATGAGCCGGTACGCGGCCGGTTTGGGGATTCCGGAGGCGGTGACCGGGGGAAACACCGCGCCGAGCGCGTCCCACGCGGTGCGGCCGTCCGCGAGGTCGGTGGTGACCCGCGAGGCGAGGTGTTGCACGCTGCCGCGTTCCCTGACGGTCAGGAACTCGCCCACCCGGGTGGTACCGGCGGCTCCGACCGAGGAGAGTTCGTCGACGGCCAGCCTGACCGACATGGCGTGCTCGTAGACCTCCTTGGGGTCGCGGTGCAGTTCTGCGCGCAGGGCGGTGTCCCTTTCCGGTTCGCCGGTCAGGGCGCGCGTACCGGCCAGGGGTTGGGTGGTGGCGGTGCCGTCGCCCGGGGCCTCGATGACGGTCTCCGGGCTGAACCCGGCGGCCTGCGTCCCGTCCAGGTCCAGCAGGAAGGAGCGGGCCGGGGTGTTGGCGAGGCGGCCCGCGACATAGGTGGCCGGCATGTCGACGGAGAAGGGCACCCGGACGGCGCGCGAGAGTATCACCTTGTCCAGTGCGCCTCGGCCGATCTCGGCGACCGCGCGGGCCACCCGAGCGCGGTAGGAGCCGTTCGCGCCCTGGGCGGCCTCCTGCGCTCCCTCGGGACCCGAGGCTTCCTCTGCTTCTTCTACGTTCACGGGTTTCGGCGGAGGCGGTGCGGTGTCCTGGGGCCGTGACAGGACGTCACGGAGCCGGGCGGGAAGGCCGGGCTCCGTGGTGCGCACAGTGAGGTTCCGCCGGGTGATCGTCAACTCGGTGGCGGGGACGATCAGATGGGCCAGCGTAACGGTGTCGGTGTCGGTGTCGCCGCTCGCAAGCTCGAACGCGAGCCAGCCGTAGGCGTTCCCGTCCGCGACGGGGGCCCGCCGCAGGGCGGTGCGGATCGCCTGCCACGGGGTGTCCCGCCAGGGCAGGTCCGGTGCCCCGTCGTCCGTGTGGACAGCACGGGGGCGCACGCGAAGGTGGGTCAGCGGGTCGCCCGCGAGATACCAGTGGCCCTCGCGTTCGTAGACGACGTACTGGGCGAAGAGACCGGACGCGGCGACGCGGGCGGCGGTGGCCAGGGGATCGAAGGGGCCCTGGATGGTGCTGTGCCGGTACTGCTCGGACATGGGTCTTCCCTTCGGGGTCAACGGGTGTGGGCCCGGCGCAGCGGATCGGCGACGAGGTCGGCGACGCGGGCGACGTGCGGCTCCTCGACGCAACTGAAGTGGTTGCCGTCGATGCCGGTGACCGGCAGATCGCCGAGGCACACCTCGCGCCAGAAGGCGAGCGTGGTGTCGTCCATCCCCGGGGCGAACCCGGAGGACTCGCCCGGGAGCAGGAAGCGGATGTCGCCGGCGTACGGGTCGGGGCTGAAACGGGCGGAGAGGAAGCTCTGCCGGAAGACCCGGAACATTCCGGCGACCATGTCGGGCGGTACCTCCTCGCCGCCGACCCGGGTCGCGGTGCGGGCGTACACCTCGAAGCGCTCGTCGCGGCTGTGGGAGGCGAGGTGCCGGAAGAAGGCTCCCGCGCGGTCGAGTCCCGGGTCGCCGCCGACCTTCGCCAGGGCGCCGAGCGGGACCCTGCCGCCGTTCTCCTCGATGACGTGCATGAAGCCGCGGACGACGGTGTCCGTGTCGAGGTCGCCAAGGCCGGTCTGGCCGAGGGAGATGTGGAGGTTGGGGACGAAGAGGATCTCGATCATCAGGTCGTCCTCGACGTCGACGACCACCGGATGGCTGCTGATGAGGACCAGGTCGCTCACGTGCACACCGCGCTCGTCGAGGCGGCGGGCCACCTCGGTGGCGTAAAGGCCGCCGAGGCAGTAGCCGATGAGCTGTACCCGGTCGTGGCCCTCGGCGAGCAGCCGCTCGGTGTAGTCGTCGGCGGCGCGCTCGATGACGTGCGCGGGGTCCTGGGCGAGATAGCGCTCGGTGTCGTCGATGACCACCCCGAGGACGGGGCCGAGGTCCTGGGCCACGAGGCGGGCGGCCAGCGGCCGGTAGCAGTCCATGGTGCCGAGTCCCGCGTGGAACATCACGCGCAGCGGCCCTTCCCCGCCGGTGCTGAACGGCATCAGGCCGGCGTTGCCCGTGTCGGCACGGCGCGTCACGGGTCCTGGGCCGGTGGTGGCGGTCTCGCCCAGGAAGGAGGCGAGTTCGCCGAGGGTGGGGTGGTTGATGAGGCGGCGCAGCAGGGTGTCGAAGGGCACCGAGGCTGCTTGGGGTACCTGTTCGCGCAGGCGGCCCGCGAGCCGCGCCATGATGAGGGAGTCGGCACCGTGGTCGTAGAAGCTGTCGGTGCGGCCCACGGGCCCGCTGGGCAGGGCGTCGGAGAGGAGCGCCGCGAGCCGGGTCTCGAAGGCGCCGGTGGGTCCCGCGGCCTGGCTCGGCGCGGGGGTACCGGCCGTGGCGGGGCGCCAGGTGCCGAGGGTGCGGCGGTCGACCTTGCCGTTGGCGGTCAGGGGCAGCGCGTCGACCACCTGAAGATGCGTGGGGATCATCGGGGCGGGCAGGCGGTCGCGCAGGAAGGCCGTGAGGTCCGCCTCGGTGAGCGGCGCGCGGTTGGTCTTCACCCTGGCCGTGAGGAGGTGGACGTGCTGCGCCGCCAGCGGATGGCCGTCCTCGGGGAGGCAGAGCACGTCGTCGGCGCCCAGCTCCGTCAGGAGCGCGGCCCACTCGTCCCGGGTGAGGTAGGAGGAGCCGCCCCGCGCCCGGTCGTCGCCGGGCTCGGTCATCATGAACGCCTGTGAGGCCAGAATCCAGGGATGTTCGCGTGTGGGCTCGGTCAGGATCAGACGGCCGCCGGGGGCGGTCAGTTCGATCAGCCGCCGCAGGGACTCCCGGATGTCGCGGGCGTTTTCCAGCACACCGGCGGCGAGGACGACGTCATAGGTGTTCGGGGCGAGCCCCTGGGCACGGTGGTCGGTGTCGACGTCGAAGAGGCCGAAGCTCATGCGGGGGCGTTCGCGGTCGCCGAAGCGTGCCCGCGCCTCCGGCAGGAAGAAGGCGGCGGCATCGGTGAAGTGGTAGGTCGCGTCGCGGTCGGCCAGTGCTTCGACAGCGTCCGCGGTGGTGCCGCCGGTGCCCGCGCCGACCTCCAGGACCCGTAGCGGGAGATCGGCGGGGTGCGCCTCGGCGGTGCGCGCCAGCAGGGTGGCGACGGCACTGTTGTGGTAGCGGGCGATGGCGCCCAGCCGGTAGAGGGCGTGTGCGGTGTCGAACTCCCCACCGGGAAAGAGAAGTTCTACGGGGTCCTGGTCGCCGCGCAGCAGCGCGGGCAGGCGGTCCGTGTGCGCCCGGACGTAGCCGAGGAAGTCACGGGACGCGACACTCTCGTCCCACTGGGCTTCGGCACGCTCCCACAGCGCGGCCGTGGTGGAGGTGTCGTGGGCTGCGACGCGGGCAGCGCAGAGCACGGCGAGCCAGCGGCGGACGAGCCAACGGTGGCGCGGGGCGACTCCCGCCACTTCCAGAGCCTGGTCCGAGGGGGGCTCGCCCCCCGAGGGAAGGAGGCCGAGGTCGCGCAACGCGTCGGCCATGGAAGCCAGCACGGCGGTGTCGAAGGCTTGGGTGTGGGCGGCCACCCTCGCGTGCTGGAGGCCGGAGGCGGTCGCGGCGGCGGCCACGCTCGCCGCGGCGAACAGGGCGGGGTCAGGTGCGGCCGGGAGGACCGGGGCGGTCTCAACAGCGGCCAGCAGGGCCCGGTCGTCTCCGTCGCCGTCGACGACGGCGGCAGCGGCGGCCACGGCGGGGTGCTCGTGGAGTGCGGCCTCGATCTCGCCCAGTTCGATACGGTGTCCACGGATCTTGACCTGGGTGTCCGCGCGGCCGAGGAACTCCAGTTCGCCGCCGGGGAGATAGCGGCCGAGGTCGCCCGTGCGGTAGAGGCGCTGTCCACCGCGGGGGTGGTTGACGAAGCGCTCCGCGGTGGTCGTGGGGTCGCCCAGGTATCCCTCGGCGAGCCCTTCTCCTTCGATGAACAGCTCGCCCGGCACCCATACCGGGCGGTCGTTCAGTTCGGCGTCGAGTACGTGAAAGCGCTGGTTCGCGAGCGGCAGGCCGTAGGGAACGCTGCGGCGGTCCGCATAACTCCCTCGGCAATGGTGGTAGTTGGACCAGATCGCCGCCTCCGTCGCGCCGCCGAGTGCTATCAGGTCCACGGCGGGCAGCCGGGCCGCGAGGGTGTCGGGCAGCGACACGGGCAGCCAGTCGCCGGAGAGCAGGGCGAGGCGCAACGTGGGCAGGGCGAGGTCCTGCTCGGTCTCCAGATAGGTGACGAGCATCTGCATGAGCGCCGGTACGGAGTTCCAGACGGTGACCCCGTGCTGGTCGGCAAGTTCGGCCCAGTGGGAGGGGTCGGTGCGGCGCTCGGGCTCCGGCAGCACGAGGGCGGCGCCGACCGAGAGCGGGCCGAAGATGTCGTAGACGGACAGGTCGAAGCCGAGTCCCGCGAGGCCGAGCACCCGGTCCCGCGCCGTGACGCCGAAGCGCCGGTTCACATCCTCGATGGTGTTGAGGGCGGCCCTGTGGCTGATGACGACGCCCTTGGGGCGGCCGGTGGAGCCGGAGGTGTGGATGACGTAGGCGGGGGCGTCGGGGTCGCCGTCGTCGGCGGGCGCGACGGACGCGGCCGGTGCCAGGGTGTCCACGGCCACCGTGAGACCGCCCTCGGGGGCCTCGACGGGCAGCCACGACTGGGTCAGAACGTGGCGGACGCCCGCGTCTTCGAGGATGGCGGCGCGGCGCAGCGGCGGCTGGGCGGAGTCCACCGGCAGATACGCTCCCCCGGCAAGCAGCGTGCCGAGGACGGCGACCACCTGCTCGGGGCCCTTGTCCATCACGACCGCCACCCGGTCCCCCGCGCCGCACCCCGCCGCACGCAGGGCGTCGGCGACCGCGGTGGCCCGACCTGCGAGGCCGCCGAAGTCGAGGGTGCCGCCCTGAGTGATCACGGCGGGCCGGTCGGGCGTGCGCCGTGCCTGCGCGAACACGGCCTGGTGCAGCGCCGCGTCGGGGAGCGGCGCAACAGTGTCGTTGACCCGCTGCCGCTCCGCCGCCTGCCAGTCGGGCAGCCGCACCGGGTGAGCGCTGTTCCAAGGAACGTCCTGGTCGGCGAGCCGCCGCACCAGGCTCTCGAAGGCGTCGAACATGTCGTCCACCAGGCCGTCGGGGAACACCCCTTCGCGGACGTCCCAGTTGACCTGCAACCCTTCGGCGTCGTCCATGGCCTGGCAGTCGATGAACACCTGGGGGGTCTGGGTGATGCCGAACCCGTCGAGGCGGCCCTGCGCCCGCCCGCCGGTGCCGTCGTCACCGAGGCCAATCGCGCTGGTGAACACCACCGGCATCAGGGCGGCTTCCCGGCCCCGGCGGCGCGAGAGTTCGCGCAGGACCTCCACACCCGAGTAGAGCCGGTGGTCGAGGTCGTCGAAGAGGCGGTCCGAGAGTGCTCGTACGCGTTCGGTGAAGGTGGCGTCCGCCTCCGGTTCCACGGCGAGCAGGCTGACGCTGGTGAAGTCACCGACGACGCGGCCGATTGCCGGGTGCAGCGGGAGGCGGTTCAGCACGGTGAGGTTGAGGGTGAACCGTGGGCCGGCGCTCCAGCGGCCGAGCACGGCGGCGTAGGCGCCCAGCACCGCGGCCGACGGGGTCACTCCCCGCTCCCTGGCACGGTCTCTGAACCTCTCCCAGGCGGCGGCGTCCAGCTTCAGGCAGCGGCGGCGGAAGCGGGGGGCGCTCCGGTCCTCCTCGGCGAGCGGCAGGTCGGGGGCGGGCGGCAGCGAGTCCAGGCGGGCGTGCCAGTACTCCTGGTCACGCTGGTAGGAGGGAGACTCACGCAGTGCCCGCTCCGCGAGCAGGTAGTCGCGGAACTCGACGTCCAGCGGCGGCAGTTCAGCGCCGGGGTCGGCGTGCAGTGTCTCGAACTCGCCCAACAGCAGCCAGATACTCGCCCAGTCCGCGATGAGGAAGTCCATCGACAGATGCAGGACGGCGCGGTCGGGCAGCCGGGTGAGGCGCAGATCGAAGAGGGGCCAGGCGGTGGTCTCGTACACCCGGTGGCCCATCTCCTCACGGGCCCGGATCAGCGCCTCGTCGCTTTCCGCGACGGTGGCGGGCACGCGCAGTCGCGGCACCTCGGCCATGGTGCGTTGGTGACCGGCGGGGTCGATGACGGCCCGCAGCATCGCGTGCCGCGCGACGAGCAGGTTCCATGCGTCCTCGGTGCACTCGGGGTCGAGGTCGGGGTAGGTGACCTCCAGATAGACGTGGCAGGCGACGCCCGCGTGGCCGAAGGCGTCATGGCGGCCCAGGAGGTAGGCGGACTGCACGTCGGTCAGGGGGAACGGCTCATGGTGTGCGGCGGGGTCCGGCACCAGGGCGGGCCCGGTTTCGGCGCGGAGCAGCTCCAGGACAGGGGCCTTGTGCCGCTTCAGTTCCTGGAGGTGTGCCGCGTCGAGGGTGCCCTTGGGGGCGCGGTAGCGGAGTGCGCCGTCCTCCTCCCACAGGTGGACGCCCGCCTGTCGGAGCCGTTCGATCAGGTCGGCCGGGGTGGTCTGCTGGGTCATCGCGGGGGCTCCTTGGCCGTGGGAGGCGGAACGTTGGCGTTGTGGCGGAAGGTGTTGTCGGGGTCCCAGGCGTCCTTGACCAGGGCGAGGCGCGCGTAGGTGTGCTCTCCGTAGGCGGCGCGGACCCAGTGGGGCTCGGGGTCGGGCAGCAGGTTGACGTAGGGGCCGCGGGTGACCCTGCGCAGCGCCTGCCGGGCGGAGCGCGCGGGCCCCATGTGGTCGGGGCTGTCCGCCGCGCCGTACCACTGGGCGCACAGCTCGACGAACCAGCGGGCGTCACGGTGGGCGAACGCGGTCGGTCCCGCGGGCGCCCTGGCGATGGCTCCGCCGAGGGCGCCGAGGACGACGGAGAAGGAGGGACCGCCGGTTTCCCAGTGGTCGAGAAGCAGATCGAGGGTGGAGTCCGAGAGTTCGGGCAGCAGCTCTCCCCTGTTGTAGACGTTCTGCCGGGTGGCGTCGGGAGGGGAGGGCAGCAGACGCTGGTAGGAGGTGTACGGGAGGCGGGTGACACCGTCGGCGACGGGCCGTGCGGCGCCCCGGCGCAGCGGGGCGAGGACGGTGTCGGCGGCCTCGGGAGGCCCGAACCAGCTCGGGATGAGGACGGCGCACCGCTCGTAGCGCAGGTGCTCGGGGACGAACGGCAGCGGTGGCGCGGTCCACAGGACGGCGACGAGGGAGGCGGCGTCAGGGGCGTCGGAGAGCCAGTCGCGGGCGGCCCGCAAGGCGGTACGCGCCTGCGCCGGGGGGTACACGAGGGGGCCGGCGACCACACCGTCGACGGGGTGCAGCCGGAAGCCGAAGCGGGTGACGACGCCGAAGTTGCCGCCGCCTCCGCGCAGCGCCCAGAAGAGGTCGGGGTGGGTGTCGGCGTCGGCGCGCACATGGCGTCCTTCGGCCGTGACGACCTCGAAGAAGGTGACGTTGTCGCTGGTGAGCCCGTATTGTCGGGAGAGGTCGCCGACACCGCCGCCGAGGGTGTGTCCCGCGATGCCGACGTCCGTGTTGCGCGGTCCCGGCAGGGCGAGCCCGTGCTCCTGGGTGGCCGCGTCGAACTCGCCCCAGGTCAGGCCGGGTTCGGCAACGGCGGTGCGGTCGGACGGGTCGATGTCGATGCCTTTCATGCCGCCGAGGTCGACGACCACGCCTCCGTCGCAGGTGCCCCAGCCCGCGACATGGGTGCCGCCGCCGCGGACCGCCACGGGCAGGCGGTGGGTGCGGGCGTGGGCGAGGACGGCGATGACGTCGTCCACGTCCGTGCAGCGGGCGATCAGCGCGGGGTGCCGGTCGACGCGCGCGTTGCGTACGCGCCGCGCGCGGTCGTACCCAGGCTGTGACGGTGTGAGCAGGCGACCGCGGAATCCTGGCGGAGTGGCCATGGCCCTACCGCTTCCCGGCCGGTGCCGCGAAGACGGCACCGTGGAGTCGGGCCGGGTCCAACAAGTCGGACAAGCCGTCGAGTTCGACGTCGACGACGCCCGTGGTCGCGGCGTCCTCGACGGTGAGGGGGCCGCCAGGCCCGAGGTGGGCGGCGAGGGTGTCGAAGGCCGTACGGTCGTCCTGTGCGACGCCCAGGCGTACCCGGGTGACGTGTCGCGCGCCGTTGGGGTGGACCACGGTGGCGGGCCGCTGCGGAGGACGGTACGCGGAGACGACGAACGGCAGCCGGGCGGGCCGGGTGGCGAGGAACTGGTAGCGCACCAGGGCGCCGTCGGGGCGCGTTCTGCGCCCGTTCATGACGCGGGAGACCCGCACGCCCGACGCCGCCAGCGCCGCGTGTGCCCGGCCGAGTTCAGGTTCTTCGGTCTCCAGGGCGAGGTCGCGCCACCCCTCCCGCGGATGGGCCCAGCGCGCCAGCCGCTCTCCGGCGGCGAGCCCGTACCGGGCCGCCATGGGCCACTTGAGGGCGCGGAACGCCGACGGAAGCTGGAAGAACTCGATGAACGGGCCCTCGGCGAACCACAGCAGGGCGTTGTGCGCCCGCTGGGGCGCGCTGCCGTACTCCAGGGTGAAACCGAGTTCCCGGTAGTCCCGCACGACCGCGTGGACGTCGTCGACCTTGCACAGAACGTGGCTACAGCGCAGCACGGCGGTGTCTCTTCCTTGACGAGGTGGTCAGCGGAGGTGGGCGGCGAGAAGCCGTTGGCCCAGGGGTGCCAGGGGGTGGTCTTCCGCAGGGGCGGTGACGGCCTCCGCGAGACCGGCGCGGGTGAGTGCGTCGAGCCACTGGCGGCGGGTGAGGAACGTGCTTCCGGTCTCCCGCCGTATGTCCTGTGGGGGCGTCATCATGAACGCCTGGGATGCCAGGATCTCCAGGTGCTCACGGACGGGTTCGGTCAGGAGCAGCCGTCCGCCGGGGGCGAGCAGATCGGTCAGGTGCCGCAGGGAGGCGTCGGTGTCACGGGCGTTGTTCAGGACACCGGCGGCGATGACCAGGTCGGCGCCGCCGGTCACCATGGCCTGGTCGGCCGGTGCGCGGTCCACGTCGTACAGACCGTGCCGCATCCAGGGGTACGCGGTGTGGCGCGCCTCGGCGGCGGTGACGAAGAACGGCGACACGTCGGTGAAGAGGTAGTCGACGCAGGGTCGCGCGCTGCCACCCGCGGTGAGTGCGGCGGTGACGGCGGCCGTGGTGGCGCCGGTTCCCGCGCCGATCTCGACGACGCGCAGGGGCCGCTGTGGTGTGTGCGCGGCGGCGAGGGACCGTACGGCGGTGGCCACGGCGGTGTTGAGCCAGCGGGCGGTGACGGTGTCCCGGTAGACGGCGTCCGCGAGGTCCGTGCGCCCCTGCGGGAACAACAGCAGGGCCGCCTGCTGTTCGTCGCGCATCAGCCGCGGCAGACACTCCGCGTTGCGGCGCAGGTAGGCGATGAACTCGGGGCCGCCGAGGCCCTCGGCCCAGAGCGCGGCCGCGGCGTCCCAGTCCCTGGCGATGTCGGAGGGGTCCACCGGTGCGGCGCCGCGCAGCAGCGCGCCGTCGCGTGAGACGGTCTCGCGCTCGGCCAGCACGCGCAGCCAGCGGCGCACGAGCCCGTGGTGTCGGGGCGCGACGCCCGCGGTGTGCAGGATCTCCGTGTCCGTGTAGGGGCGTCCGGGGTCCCGGAGAACGCCGAGGTCCTGGAGCGCGCCCAGCATGGAGCCGAGGACGGCCCGGTCGAGCCGTCGGACGAAGGCGTCGGCAAGGGGACGCCCGACCTGCCCGACACGTCGGTCGGCCTCGGCCCCCGCATGGGCCAGCAGGTCGGAGAGGGGCGTCAACTCCTGTGCGGAAAGGGGCTCATGGGACTGGCCGGGGCGCAGGGTCGGGTAGCCGGTCGCCTTGGTGAGGTCCTGCCACATACGAGCGAGCGTGAGGTGGTACTGGTCGGGGCCGCGCACGGGCCGGGTGCCGGGCACGATCGCGGCGTGTACGGCACACAGGTCCTCGCCGATGGCCGTGGGCCACACCTCGCTCAGTTGGCGGCGGAGGTCGGCCGGGGCGGCGGGATCGAGCAGTGTGGTGGCGGGGTCGCCGAGGTGCCGGGTGTCGTCGGCATCGAAGTCGAAGCGGTCCCTGACGGAACGCGGTATGTGCAGTCGTGGGCTCCACAGGACAGGGCCGTGCGGGTCGGTGAGGGTGAGCCTGCCGCCCGCCGTGCCGATCGTCACCTGGTGGAGCAGGGGGAGGTGGTTGTCGGGGTCGTCGGGGTCCACCTGGTTATGCACGCGCAGGGTGAGCGGCGCGCCGCCGATGGTGCCGGTGAGCGCGGCGAAGGGCGCTTCCTCGCCATGGTCCACGGCATCCAGCGCCCAGGGTCTCGTGGTGCCGAGCGCCTCGCCGAGGATGTGCAGCAGCGGGAAGGCGACCTGCGAGGCGCAGGCGGCGTCGACGTAGGTGATCGGTTGCCGCGTCCGGGCGGCGCGAGCCGCCTCGGTGAAGCGCCGTACCTCCGGCAGCCGTGGGTACAGGTCGCCGAGCCGGTAGCGGACACCGTGTGCCCGGGCCTCGCGGAGGCAGGCGGCAAGGTCCTCGTGATGCACGGGTTGTTCCTGTACGACATGGATGCCGCGCCGCAGCAGCCGCAGGGCCAACTCCGTGCCCGCGCCGCCGAGGACGCCGGAGCGGACCACCACACAGGCCAGATCCACGTCATCGGGCAGTTCGTCCACGTCGCGGTAGAGCGGGACCCCGTGGCGTGCGGCGCAGTCCACGGAGCGCGCGCCACCGGCGGCCAGGACCCCGGCGATCTCGAACTGCCCGGGCAGCCGGGCCAGCGCGGCCAGATAGAACTGGCCGAACGTGGTACCGCACACCACTGTCCGCAACACGCTCACAGGACTCCCTCCTCCACGGTGGCCAGGTCAGCCACTGCCGCGTCGTGCACGTCGACCCGGCACACGGCGGGGTCCGCGGTCAACAGGGCCAGTGCGGCGTCCGCCGCCAGAGCGGTGGCGGCCGGATGGACACCGGGCGGCGCCTGGCCGCGGAGCACCGCGAGCGCGGCGACACCGGCGACGGCGCCGGTGAGCGAGGAGACACCGGGGGCGCGCAGGACGGCCGTACGGGTGCGGGAGCGCCCGGCGCGTACCCCGTCTGCCTGTACGAGCAGGGTGAGGTAGGGGGTGCGTCCCGCCGAGTCGAGCGCGGTGGCGCGGCACAGGGCGCGCACCGCGCCGTCGCGGTCCAGGGCGCGCGCGGAGGCGAGCACGGCGGCCGTCTGCTCGCCGTCCACGACCGAGTACCACACGCCCTCGGACAGGGACAGGTCCTCGGCGAGGCGTTCAGCCTCGGTGTCCAGATAGGGGTGCGCCGTCAGGGGGCGCGGAAAGTACGGCAGACCCAGGTCCTTCAGGGTGCCGAGGGCGTCCGTGCGACGGGCGCCGCCGAGCCAGGCGGCGAAGGGTTCGCTCGACGGCCCGAGGACGCCGTCGAGGTAGTCGTCCGCGCCCGTCGCCGTGAAACGGTCGAGGGCGCCCGCGTAGGTGGTGAGGCGGCGCACCGTGTCGAAGTGCTCCACTGCCAGGGCGCGCGGCAACAGGCCGGACAGTCCCGGCAGGGCGCCGGCGTCGTACAGCACCGTGCGCTCGCCGACGTCTGTCGTGAGCGGGTCGGCGCGGCTGCCGCCACCCGCGTCGACGGCCTGGGCACCGGCCGCCAGCGCCGCGCGGACGACCGCGGGTGAGGTACGGCGGGAGGGGCCCGCGCAGTGGACGACGACGTCGCAGCCGCGGGCGAAGGCGGCCAGGGACGCCGCGTCGCCCGCGTCCACCCGCACGGTCTGCGCCTCGGTGCCGGTGCCGCGCAGGGTCATGGCGACGACGTCCCGGACCCGGTCGAGGTTCCGGCCGCCGATGCGCAGGGGCCCTGCGCCGTGCAGGGCGAGGAAACGGATGGTGTGGCGGCCGACCGCGCCGTGTCCGCCGACGAGACCGATCACAGTGTGCCCTCCTCGGTTTCGCCCTGGGTGGGCAGGAGGTCGCCGAGGGCCCGTGCGAGCTGTTGGAGGGTGGGCCCCGCGAACATGCGCCGCAGCGGCAGTTCGACGCCGAAGGTGCGGGTGACCTCGGCGAGGAAGCGGGCCGCGAGCAGGCTGTCGCCGCCGAGCGCGAAGAAGCTCTGCCGTCGGCCGACGACCCGCGTCCCCAGCAACTCGCCCCAGAGCGACGCGAGTCGCTGTTCGAGTTCGCCGCTCGGTGGCTCGTCCGTGTCGGCGGGCCCGTCGTTCGCGAGAAGGGTGGCGAGCGCCGGACGGTCGAGTTTGCCGTTGGCGCCGAGGGGCAGCCGCGGCAGCACCGCGACCCGCTCGGGCACCATGTGGGCGGGGAGTTGGGCAGCGGCCAGGTCCCGCAGGACACCCGGGTCGAGTGCCGTGGCCCGGGCCGGCCGCTCGGCCACGAGCAGTTCGAGGAACGAGCCGGGCACCGGGGTGTGGTCGACGGAGTCGAATCCGGCGGCGCCCAGCAGCTCCGCCCATCGTGCCGCCGGCAGTACGGGCGTGCCCGCCGCACGGCGTTCCCTGTCGAAGTCCGCGTAGCCGCCGTCCAGGAGCGCGGCGGTAAGGAGCGCCACGGGTGTCAGCTCGCTGCGTTCGACGGCGAGCAGCTTCCCACCGCCTCGGACCAGCAGCCCCGCCAGGGCCGTGCCATGGGAGGGGTCGGGGCCGCGGTGGAGCGTCTGGTCGGCCAGCACGAGATCGAAGCGGTGCTGGAGATCGTCGGGGATGACGGGGCCGACAAGGCGACGGCAGTCCGTGCGGTGTGCCAGGCCGCCGAGACACCGCTCGGCCGACTCGACGAGGCCGGGGTCAGCGTCGGTCAGGGTGTAGTGGACCTGCTCGGGTGCCAGGCGGGACAGCATCCTGGCGGCCCGGGTTCCGTCGCCGCCGCCGAGTTCGGCGATCTCCACGGGGCGTCCGAGTGCGGTGGCCGCCTCGGTGACGTGGGCGGCGACGGCGGCGAGTGCGGTGTCGCCACCCGGGTCGGCGGCGGCGAGCCTGGCGGGCGCGAGGACGGGATCGGCGAGCAGCAGGGCCGGGTCGGCCCGTCCGGTGAGGATGTCCCGGTAGTCGTCGAGGCGGTCGAGGAGGCGGTCGTACGCCCGCTGGAGGAGGGCGGCGTAGCCGTCGCCCCCGGGGGCGGGTCCCGGCGGGGCCGGGGCGGCGCCGGGTGCGGGGGTGTACCCGGCGCCGCCCCGGAGCAGGGCGCCGTCGTCGGCGAGCCATCGCAGCCAGAGCCGCAGCGTGGGCAGATGCGCATCGGTGACACCGAGCCGTGCCGCCCACCGTGCGGCGGTGAGCGGCGAGCCGTCGCCGGGTGGGTCGAGGAGGCGCAGCAGGAAGGAGCGTGCCACCGCGGCCTCCCGTGCGCGTGCCAGGTCCCTGAAACGCCGGGTGGCGGCGTCAGGTTGCGCGGTGCGCAAGGCCGCGGGCGCGTGGCCGCCCGCGGGTACGACGGCCGCGACGAGACGCCGCGCCGCCCGGTCGCCTGCGACCGCGGCGACGGCACGGCCCACGCCGGGCGCGGCACGCAACGCCGTCTCGATCTCGCCGAGTTCGACGCGGTGGCCGCGTACCTTCACCTGGTGGTCGGCGCGCCCCAGGAACTCCAGCGTCCCGTCGGGCCAGTAGCGGCCCAGGTCCCCGGTGCGATACCAGCGCACACCCCCCGCCACGACAAAACGCTCGGCGGTACGCTCCGGATCACCACGGTAGCCACGGGCCACCCCCGCACCCCCGATCCACAACTCCCCCGGCACCCAGTCGGGACAGTCACGCCCCAGCGCGTCCACGACACGGAAGCTCTGGCCGCGCAGCGGGCGCCCGTACGGGACCGACCGCCAGGCGGGGTCGACCGCGGTGACCTCGTGGGCGTTGGACCAGATGGCGGCCTCGGTGGCGCCGCCGAGCGCGATGAACCGGCACCACGGGTTCTGCTGGGCGAGGCGCCCCGGCAGGTCCAGGCCGATCCAGTCGCCCGAGATCAGGGCGAGGCGCAGGGAGTCGGGCGCCCGGGTGCTCTCCGCGGTGGTGACCAGCATGTCGAGCAGGGTGGGAACGGTGTTCCACACGGTGACACGGTGGCGGCGCACCAGGTCGAGCCAGGCGTGGGCGTCCCTGCGCATCTCCTCTTCGATCAGGACCACGGTGCCGCCCGCCGACAGCGGGCCGAACACGTCGTAGACGGACAGGTCGAAGTCGAGCGCGGACACCGCCAGGGCGCGGTCCGAAGTGCCGACCCCGAAGCGCTCGTTGACGTCGGTGACGGTGTTGGACGCGGCCGCGTGGGTGATCTCCACGCCCTTGGGGGCGCCGGTGGAACCTGAGGTGAAGATGGTGTAGGCGAGGGTGTCGGGCGGCACCTGGACCGGGGCGGCGGGGACGTCCAGGACGGGGGCGGCGTCCACGGTGAGCGTGGGCACCCCTGCCGCCGAGGGACCGCCGGGGGCGGTGAGGGCGAGCCGGGTTCCGGCAAGCCGGTGAATACGGGCGCCGCGGGCCGGCGGCTGGTCGGGGCCGACGGGGACGTAGGCGGCACCCGCGGCGAGGACGGCGAGGACGGCCACGATCTGGTCGGGGCCCTTGGGAAGGGTGACGGCGACGAGTTGCCCCGGGCGCACGCCGTGCTCGACGAGGGCACCGGAGAGCTTCAGGGCGCGGGTGGCGAGGTCGCCGTAGGTCATACGGCCTTCTTCGCCCCACAGCAGGGCGGTGCGGTGCGGGTGCCTCGCGGCGTGGCGGAAGAAGGCCCCGTGGAGGAGGGCGGGGTGCGCGGTGCCGGTCGCGTTGGCAGTGGCGCGGGTGGTGCGCTGGGCGGCGGGAAGGAGGTCGGGGGCGGGTTGGGTCCAGTCGTGGCCCGACAGCCAGTCCACCAGGCCGAGGTAGGCGTCGAACGCCGTGTCCAGCAGGCCCTCGGGGAAGAGCTCGTCCACGGCGTCCCAGTTGAGGCACACGCCGTCGCCGTCTTCGGTGACCTGGTGGTCGAGCCAGACCTGCGGGGTCTGCGAGACGCCCCAGACCTGGCGGTCGAAGGGAGCCAGGGGCGGTTCGCCGCCGACCCCGAGGGCGCTGGTGAAGACGACGGGCATGATGGTCTCGGGGTCACCGGTGGACCGGGCGAGTTCGCGCAGCACCTGCACCGCGGAGACCTCACGGTGGTCGAGTGAGCGCCACAGCTCCTCCTGGAGGCGGCGGGCGCGCTCCAGCCAGGTCTCCCGCGCCTCGGGTCTGAAGGGTACGAGCATCAACGAGGTGAAGTCCCCGAGGACGCGGCCGATGTGGGGGTGGATGTCGCGGCGGTCGAAGAGGGTGAGGTTGAGCGTGAGGTCGCGGCGGGCGCTCCATCGGCTCAGGGTGTCGGCGAAGGCTGCGAGCAGGACGCCCGAGGGGGTGAGGCCGTGGTCGCGGGCCCGTTCTGCGAGTGCCTTCCAGCGGTGTGCCTCGATACGGGCCTCGCGCCGGGTGAAGTGCGGGCGGACGACGGTGGCGGGGTCCTTGGCGAGGGGGAGCGCTGGTGCCGGAGGCAGTCCTGGAACCAGGCCCGTCCAGTACTCGCGTGCCGCGGCGACGGCATCGGGGTCGGTACCCACAGAGGCGAGGTAGTCGCGGAACGTGACGTCCACGGGCGGCAGCACCGCCTCCGGGTCGGCGTACAGCAGGGAGAGTTCGGTGGAGAAGATGAGGATGCTCAGGGCGTCGAGGGCGATGTTGTCGATGCCGATGCCGAGCCTGGTGAGGCGGCCCGCGCGCACGCCCCGCACCGCGAACAGCGGCCAGGTGCCGGGGTCGAACACCTGGTGCGAGGCGGACTCGCGCAGGGCCCTGAAGCCGGCCTCGGGGTCGGGTCCCGCGTCCGCGATGCCCACGGACAGCCGGGGCACCTCGGGCAGAATGCGCTGCCGCCCGTCGCCGTCCACGATGACGCGCAGCATCTCGTGCCGCCTGATCAGCCGGTTGAGCGCGGTTTCGAGCCTGCCGGGGTCGAGGTCCTCGATCTCGTACTCGCGGTAGAAGTGACAGCCGACGCCACCGAGGGTGAAGTCCTCGCCCCGGCCGAGCCAGTAAGCGCGTTGGACGTCGGTGAGGGGGAAGGGGGTGTGGCGGTGCTCGGGGTCAGTGGTCACGGTCGGGGCCGGGCGCGTCTCACCGTCCGTGGTCACGTGGCGGGCGAGGTCGGCGAGAACGGGGTGGGCGAAGAGGTCGGAGAGCCGGAGGGTGTCGCCACCCTCGGTGCGGAGCCGCGCGATGAGGCGCGTGGCGAGCAGGGAGTCTCCGCCGCGCGCGAAGAAGTCGTCCTCCCGGCCGATTCCGGAGGTGGCGAGGATGTCCTCCCAGGCGCGCGCGAGGCGGCGTTCCTCTGCGGTGCGCGGCGGGGTGGTCGCCGCCGCGTGCGGTGCCGCGGACTGCGCCACGAGACAGACGAGGGCCTTGCGGTCAGTCTTGCCGTTGGGGGTCAGGGGCAGCTCGTCGAGTACGGCGATGTCTTCGGGCACCATGACGGACGGCAGCCGCTCGGCGGTGTGGGCCCGCACCACGGCCGGTTCGGCCGCGCCGACCACGGCGGCGGCCAGGCGGCCGTCCTCGCCGACGAGGGCCACGGCGGCCCGCACCTCCGGGGCGGTGAGCAACGCTGCTTCCACCTCGCCGAGTTCGACGCGGTGGCCGCGTATCTTCACCTGGTGGTCGGCGCGCCCCAGGAACTCCAGCGTCCCGTCGGGCCAGTAGCGGCCCAGGTCCCCGGTGCGATACCAGCGCACACCGTCCACCACAACAAAGCGCTCGGCCGTCCGCACCCCGTCACCACGGTAGCCACGGGCCACCCCCGCACCCCCGATCCACAACTCCCCCGGCACCCAGTCGGGACAGTCACGCCCCAGCACGTCCACGACACGGCAGCGCACCCCCCGCAGCGGGCGCCCGTACGGGACCGACGTCCAGGAGTCCGGGACGGCGGTGACCTCCTGGACGGTGGAGTGGATGGCGGTCTCGGTGGTGCCTCCCAGCGCCACGAAACGGCAGTCGGGAGCGGCGGCGCGCACCCGGCCGGGCAGGTCGAGCGGTATCCGGTCGCCGCCGAGCAGGACGAGCCGCAGCGTGCCGAGGCAGCCGGGTCCCGCGGCGGTGACCAGCATGTCGAGCAGCGCAGGGGCGCAGTTGACGAGGGTGACCCCGTGCGTGGTGACCAGCCCGTCCCATGCCGCGGCGTCCCTGCGGGCGTCCTCGTCGACGCAGACCAGGGTGCCGCCGGCGGACAGGGTGCCGAAGATGTCGTAGACGGAGAGGTCGAAGTCGAGTGCGGACACGGCGAGGGTGCGGTCCGAAGGTGCCACGCTGAAGCGGTCGTTGAGATCGGTGACGGTGTTGAACGCCGCCGCGTGGGTGATCTCGACGCCCTTGGGCTCACCCGTGGACCCGGAGGTGTGGATGACGTACGCCAGCCCCGCCGGGTCGCCGGGTACGGGGGCGGGCAGGGGCTCCGTGCCCTCGGGCACGGAGATGTCGTCGAGGACGAGGCGTGCCGTGGCCGAGGCGAGGATGCGCTCTCGCCTGGCGTGCGGCTGGTCGACGCCGACGGGCGCGTAGGCGGCTCCGGCGGCGAGGACGGCCAGGACGGCCACGATCTGGTCGGGGCCCTTGGGCAGCGAAATGGCCACGAGATCGCCGGCGGTGACACCGCGGCCGCGCAGATGCGCCGCCAGCGTCAACGCCGCGTCGGCGAGTTGTCCGTACGAGAGAGCGGTGCCGTCTCCGGCGAGCGCGGGGGCGCCGGGGGCGGCGGCGGCCCGCGCGAAGAAGGCGTCGTGCAGGCAGGCGGGGAGCGGCTGTCGGTCGGTGTCGTCGGCCTTGTCGCGTACCGCGCGCCGGGACGCGGGCAGCAGGGGCGGCACCGGGCGCTGCCAGGCGTCCTGGTCGGTCAGCAGCCGCTCGACCAGGTCGCGGTAGGCGCCGAACATGGCGTCGAGCACGCCGGGTTCGAAGGCATCCTCGCGAGCGTCCCAGTTGGCCAGCAGGCCGCCGTCCACCTCGGTGATCTGGGCGTCGAGCCAGACCTGGGGGCCCTGCGAGATGATCCAGGACGGTCGGCCGAAGTGCTCCGTCACGGAGTCGGCGAAGAGTTCCCCGAGGCCGAGGGCGCTGGTGTGCACGACGGGCGCGAGGACGCGCTCGCCGTGCAGTCGAGAGGCGTCCCGCAGCACCTCGACGCCGGAGTATCCGCAGTGGGCGGCGTCCTCGTGGAAGCGCTGCTGGAGGCGCGCGGCACGCTCGGCGAAGGTTCCGGGTTCGCCGCCGTGCCAGGCGAGCAGGACGGACGAGGTGAAGTCGCCGACGAGGTGGGCGACGTCGTCGTGCAGCGGCTCGCGGTCGAACAACGGAAGGTTCAGCAGGAGATCGGGCTCCGCACTGAAGCCCTGGAGGACCTCGGCGAACACGGCGGTCATGGCCATGGCCGTGGTCAGCCCGTGGCGGTGTGCGTGGTCGCCGAGGCACCGGGCGCGTTCGGCGTCGAGGTGGAGGTGGCGGCGGACGACCGTGACCGCCTCGGGTCCGTGGCCGCGGGTGGGCAGCCGCGGCGCGCTCGGGAGGCCGGGGAGCCGACGCTGCCAGTAGGCGCGATCCGCCTCCAGCGCCTGCGCATGCGCGGGGGCCCGGCGGTGCGCCGCGCGGTCCGCGAGATAGCGCGGGAAGCTGTAGCCGAGGGCGGGCGGCGCGGTGGCGGGCTCGGCGTAGGCGCGGGCGAGGTCGGCCAGTAGGACGCGCAGGCTCAGCGCGTCGGCCGCCACCATGTCGAGGTTGACATGGAGCCGGGTGGCGCCGCCCGCCAGCAGGGAGAGCTGGACGTCGAGGACCTCCGCTGCGGCGATGTCCATGCGGCGGTGAGACAGGTTCCCACGCAGCTCTGCCAGGCGCTGCTGCGCGACACCGCCCGGAAGGTCGCGCAGATCGTGTACGCGCAACCCCGGCCAGGGGCTCTCGGCGAGTATGCGCTGGCGGCCGTCGTCGAGGACGGCTACCCGGAGCATGCCGTGCCGGGCGAGCACCGCGCGCACCGCTCTCTCAAGGCGGCCCGGGTCGACGTCGTGCCCGTCGAACTCGTTGTAGAAGTGCGCGGCGACACCGCCGAGGCGCTGTCCCTCGGAGCGGCCCACCCAGTAGGCGTGCTGCATCAAGGCGAGATCGAAGGGCGCGGACTCGTCGACCAGCGCGTGCGGGGCGGCCGTCGGCGTACCCTCGGCGGCGCGCTCGCGCAGCAGCCGGCGCCAGGCGCCGAGGGTCGGCTCCGCCATGAGGTCGGCGAATCGGACGTCGGAGCCCGCGCGGCGACATCGTCCTGCGAGCCTCATCATCGCCAGCGAGTCGAGCCCGAGGCCGACGAGATGGGCGTCCTCGTCGATGCCCTCGGCGGGGAGCCCCAGCAACTCACCGACGGCTGCGGACAATTCGGACCATGCGTCCACGCGTTCCCTGGCCATCTGCGTCCATCCCCTCGAAGTCGTCGAGCCCCTCTCCGTGCAACGTAATTGAAATGATTTTCGTTTTCAATGATCGTCATGCGTTGACTTGCGGCACTCCCCTCCCTAGCCTGCATGACGGAATGAATATCATTTCCAATAGGGGCGAGGGCAGACCGATGACACACGAACCGCCGCCCACCGGGCATCCGCCCCTGGTCGAACCGGGCGCGCTGAAGACGCTCATCGCACCGGTGCGCGGGACGCTGATTGTCGGCGTCGTCCTCGCGGGCCTCTCGTCGGCCTGCGCGCTGCTGCCGTACGTCGCCGTGGCCGAGGCCGGGCGCACCCTGCTCGCCCACGGCACCGATGACCCCGGAGCAGTCTGGGCGTGGGTGGTCACAGGAGTGGCGGGCGCCGTGCTGCGCAGCCTCCTGTACGTGGGCGCCACCCAACTGTGCCACTACGCGGACGCCGAGTTCCGCTACAGGACCCGCTCCCGACTGGCACACCACCTCGGGACACTGCCGCTGGGATGGTTCGCCGCCAACGGCTCGGGCGAGGTGAAGAAGGCGGTCTCCGACGACGTCCGCCAAGTGCACACCCTGGTCGCCCACGCCGCCGCCGACCTGACCTCCGGCGTGGTCATGCCGCTCGCCGCCGCCGTCTACCTGTTCATCGCCGACTGGCGGATCGCCCTGCTGGTGGTCGCGTACGTCGCCGTGACCCTCGCGGTGCTCGTGCCACGTATCCAAAGCGGCTTCCAGCGCAACATGGACGCCTACAACAAGGCGCAGGGCGACCTCACGAGGGCCACCGTGGAACTGTCCGACGGCATCGAGGTCATCAAGACCTACGGGGCGACCTCCCGCACCTTCCGCCGCTTCACCGACGCCGCCGACCGGCTCACCACCGTGTGCCTGCGGTGGATGGACGGCATCGGACGGCCGACCAACCTCATCAACACCCTGCTCTCACCCGCCACCATGCTGGTCTGGATCGCCGCGGTGGGCACCGCGTTCGTCGCATGGGACTGGGCGGGCCCCGCCACCGTACTGCCGTTCCTCGCGGTGGGTGTCGGGCTGCCCAGCACGGTGCTGAACGTCGCACAGCTCGGCTACGCGATCCGTGACGCGCAGTTGGGGGCCACCCACATCCGGCGGGTGATGAGCCACGCGCCGCTCGCCGAGTCCGAGCGGCCCGCCCTCCCCGACGGCAACCGCATCGCCTTCGAGGACGTCAGCTTCGGCTACGGCGGGGACGCCCTCGCGCTCCGGGACGTCAGCGTCACCCTGGAGCCCGGCACGGTCACCGCGCTCGTGGGCCCGTCGGGCTCGGGGAAGACGACGTTCGCCCGGCTGATCCCCCGGTTCTGGGACGTCACGTCGGGCCGCATCACCCTCGGCGGCGCCGACATCCGGGAAATCCCCACAGAGAAGCTTCTCGGCACGGTGGCGTTCGTCTTCCAGGAGGTGGTGCTGCTGCGCGCCACCGTCCGCGAGAACATCCGGCTCGGCAGGCCGGGAGCAGGTGACGACGAGGTCGAGGCCGCGGCGCGCGCCGCGCAGATCCACGATGTCGTCACCGCACTGCCCGACGGCTACGACACCGTGCTCGAAGACGGCGAGGGCGAGCTGTCCGGCGGGGAACGGCAGCGGATCACCATCGCACGGGCCATCCTCCAGGACGCGCCCGTGGTGATCCTCGACGAGGCCACGGCCCACGCCGATCCGCACAGCGAGGCACGCGTCCAGCAGGCGCTCAGCGAACTGGGCCGGGAACGGACCGTCCTGGTCATCGCACACCGGCTGCACACCGTCGCCGACGCGGACCAGATCCTCGTCCTCGACCACGGGCGCCTGGCCGAGCGCGGCCGGCACATGGAGCTACTCGCCACGGACGGGCTCTACGCACGGCTCTGGCGCTCCCAGGAGAGCCTTCAGGAGGCGGGACTGTGATCATCCGCAAGGCGGAGGAGCTGATCGGCGAGCCGAGCGGCATGCGCGGGCAGGTGGCGGGCTACGTGATCGCCGGGATCTTTCAGGGCGTCACCTTCGCAGCCCTCATCCCCCTGCTGCGCGCCCTGTTCGCGCAGGACGCGGACCGCGCCGCGGCATGGCTCGCCGTCGCCGCCCTCGGCGCCCTGGCATCCGGCGTCGCCCTGTGGGTGACGTCGGGCAGGGGGTACGCGGTGGGCATAGAACGCAGCGGCATGACGCTCGCCAAGAAGCTCGCGCGACGGGTGACGCAACTGCCGCTCGGATGGTTCACCAATGTCTCCTCGGGCCGACTGCTGACCGCGATGGGCGGGGCGCAGAGCTTCGGCAACTTCCCCGGCCTGGTGCTACAGCAGATCACCCTCACCGTCACCGCGCCCGCCGCCGTCGTCGTCATCACCGCCTTCGTGGACTGGCGCCTCACCCTGGCCTTTCTGATCCTCACCCCCGTGGGCCTGCTGCTCTACCGCCGGGTCCAGCGCACCGCCGCGGTGTCGCAGGCCGACGAGGCGGCGTCGCTCTCCGAGGTGTCGAGCCGCGTACTGGAGTTCGCCAGGGCCCAGGCGGTGCTGCGGGCCGCGGGGCGCACCGTGGCAGGGTGGGAGGCGCTCGAAGCGTCGCTGCGCGCCGATCGGTCCGCCACCGTGCGCGGCCTCAATCGCGAAAACGCTCCACTGGCCTGGTACATGGTGCTGGTCGAGGCCGCGTTCGCGCTGGTGGCGGTGGTGGCCGCCTGGCTCGTGCTGGACTCGCGCACCGCGGTGGCGGACACGATCGCCGTCCTGCTGCTCGCGGTGCGCTTCACCGAACCGGTCTCCCTGCTGGCTCCGTACGGGACCGGTGTCCAGTTGGCCTCGACCGCCCTCGACAGCATCTCCGCCATCATGCGCGTCCCCTCCCTTCCCGCTCCTCGCTCCCCACGCGAACCCGCGCACTCGGGGGTCGAGTTCGACGCGGTCGGCTTCGGCTACGGGGACAAGCCGGTGTTGCGCGACTTCAGCCTCTCCTGCCCGCCCGGCAGCATGACCGCGCTGGTCGGCGCCTCGGGGGCGGGCAAGACGACGGTGACCCGGCTCGTCGCACGGTTCTGGGACGTGAACTCGGGTGCGGTGCGCATCGGCGGAGTGGACGTACGCGACATGGACCCCGGCACCCTGATGCGACAGGTGGCCATCGTCTCCCAGGACATCTATCTCTTCGACACCACCATCGAGGAGAACGTCCGCGTCGGACGCCCCGACGCCACCGACGCAGAGGTGCGTGCCACGGCCGATGCGGCCAGGCTCACCGAGGTGGTGACCCGGCTGCCGCTGGGCTGGGCCACCCCTGTGGGCGAGGGCGGCTCAGGACTTTCAGGCGGCGAGCGCCAGCGGGTGGCCATCGCCCGCGCTCTGCTCAAGAACGCCCCGCTCGTCCTGCTCGACGAGGCGACCGCCGCGCTCGACGCCGAGAACGAGGCGGCGGTCAGCGCCGCGCTCGGCGATCTGGCGCGGGAGCGGACCGTCCTGGTGGTGGCCCACCGGCTGTCAACCATCGCCGCCGCCGACCAGATCGCGGTGCTCGCGGACGGCGGCGTCCGTGAACGGGGCGGCCACAGGGAACTCGTCGCCGCGGGCGGCGCGTACCAGGCACTGTGGGCGGAGCGCAGCCGCGCGGCCGTCTGGCGGCTGCGGAAGGACGCCCCGTGACCGGTCCGCTCCCGCCCACTGCCCCCGCATCGCCGTGGCTGCGCCGCCCCCGCCCCGACACCGCCCCGGGAGTACGGCTGCTGTGCCTGCCGCACGCCGGAGGGACCGCGTCGCTCTACCGCGCCTGGGCCCGGCTGCTCCCGCCCGCTGTCGAGCCCGTGCTGGTGTGCCCGCCGGGCCGCGAGGAGCGGCTGCACGAGCCCGTGCCGCGCGACATACCCGCTTTCGTCGACCAACTTGCCTACGAGGTCGCGCCGTTGTGTGACCGGCCCTGGGCGGTGTTCGGGCACAGCATGGGCGCCGTCATCGGGCACGAACTGGCCCTGCGGCTGATCGCGGGCGGCGCGCCCCCGCCGACGCGTGTCTTCGTCTCCGCGCGCGAGGCACCACAGTTCCACCGGCCCGGCACGGTCCACCTGCTGGACGACGACGGTCTTGCCGCCGAACTCGCGCGCCTGGGCGGCACTCACCCGGAGCTGTTGGCCATGCCCGAGGTGCGGCAGATCGTCCTGCCCGCCGTGCGCGAGGACTACCGTCTCGTGGAAACCTACGCGGCGCGTCCCGCCGCGCTCCTGCCCTGCCCGGTGACGGCCCTTTACGGCACCGAGGACACCGAGGTGACGGCGGCACAGGCCGGCGGATGGGGGCGCTGGACCGATGGCCCCTTCGAGCTGCTGAGCTTCGCCGGGGGGCACTTCTACTTCTCCGAGGACCCGGGCCGCATCGTCGCGGCCGTCAGGCGCCGCCTCACCTCTCAGGACTGAGACCCCGGGCCCATGCGCGACGACGCGCCACATCGGCCCCCGCCACCGCTCTCGCGACTCGTCCCCCACCGCCCGCCTCCGTCCAACCGCCCGTATCGACGACGCATCCGACCGACAAGGGGACGCCCGATGACCCACACCACAGAACGCCTTGTCCTGGGCGACGACTTCATGCACGATCCGCACGCCACGGCCGCCGCGCTGCGGGAGCGGGGCCCCGTACTTCCCGTGGTGCTGCCGACTGGGCTGCCCGCCTGGCTCGTCACCGGGTACGCGGAGGCCCGCGACCTCCTCACGGACGGCCGGCTCAGCAGCGACGGCGTCTATGACCGCCTGGAGCGGCTGCGCGAGGCCGCGGACGGCAAGCCCAGCTCCTTCTCCGCCGACTTGGCACGGCACTTGCTCAACACCGACCCGCCGGACCACACCCGGCTGCGCACACTGGTCAACAAGGCGTTCACGCCCCGTACCGTGGCACGGCTGCGCCCCCGCATCGAAGAGATCGCGGACGAGCTGCTCGACGGCCTCGACACCGACCGTCCCGTGGACCTGCTCGATGCCTACGCGTACCCCCTGCCGATGATCGTGATCTGTGAACTGCTCGGCATCCCGCAGGACGACAGGGAGGCGTTCGGCGCCTGGTCCAACGTGCTGGTGTCCACCGCGCCCCCCGAGGAGATCGGCGCCGCCTCCGCGTCCATGGGGGGCTATCTCGCCGAGCTGCTCGCACACAAGCGGACATCTCCCTCCGATGACCTGCTGTCCGCACTGGTGGCGGCGAGCGAGGAGGGCGACAGGCTCAGCGTGCCCGAGCTGATCGCGATGACCTTCGTACTCCTCATCGGCGGCTACGAGACCACCGTAAACCTCATCGCGAGCGGCGTCCACGCGCTGCTGCGCCACCCCGGCCAGCTCGCCGCGCTCCGCGCCGACCCGGGCCTGCTGCCCGACGCGGTGGAGGAGTTCCTGCGCTACGAGACACCCAACAACCTCTCCTCGCCGCGCTACACCACCGAGCCTCTGAGCGTCGCCGGCGTCGAGATCCCCGCCGGTGACTTCGTGGTGATCTCCCTGATGTCCGCCAACCGGGACAGCGCCCGGTTCCAGGACCCGGACCGTCTTGACGTCCACCGTCCCACGGGAGGCCACCTCGGCTTCGGGCACGGCATCCACTTCTGCGTGGGCGCGCCCCTGGGGCGCATCGAGGGGGAGATCGCGATCGGACGGCTGCTGGGCCGCTTCCCCCGCATCGAACCCGCGGTCCCGCCCGGGGAGCTGACGTGGCGCGCGAGCACCGCGATGCACGGACTCCATGAACTCCCCGTCCGGCTCGGCTGAACGAGCCGCGCCCCCCGCCAGGCACCGACCTCCTCCCCTCCCCAGCAAGGACACCTCATGTGCGGCATCACCGGATGGGTCGCCTACGACAGCGACCTGACACGACACCAGCAGGACATCGACGCGATGACGGCCACCATGGCCGACCGCGGCCCCGACGACAAGGGCACCTGGGTGCGGCGCCACGCCGCTCTGGGGCACCGGCGCCTCGCCGTCATCGACCCGCCGGGCGGTGCCCAGCCCATGACGGCCACCACGCCCGCCGGGGCCGTCGCCCTGGTCTACAGCGGGGAGACGTACAACTACACCGAGCTGCGCGACGAACTGCGCGGCCGTGGACACCGGTTCACCACCGCCAGTGACACCGAGGTGGTGCTGCGCGGCTACCTCGAATGGGGTGAAGGACTCGCCGAGCGGCTGAACGGCATGTATGCGTTCGCGGTGTGGGACGAGCGGGAGGACAAGCTGGTCCTGGTCCGCGACCGCATGGGCGTGAAGCCGCTGTACCTGTACCCGACGCCGGACGGCGCCCTCTTCGGCTCGGAACCCAAGGCGATCCTCGCCAACCCCCGTGCCCGGCGCGTGGTCGACCTGGACTGCCTGCACGAACTCATCGGCTTCACCAAGGCCCCCGGCTGGTCCCTGTGGAAGGGGATGACGGAGGTCGAGCCCGGCACGGTGACCACGGTGACCCGCGGCGGCATCCGGCACCGCGCCTACTGGACGCTGCCCACCTGGGAGCACACCGACGACGCCGCGACCACCGTCGCACGGGTGCGCGAGCTGCTGGGCGACACCGTACGCCGCCAGTCGGTCTCCGACGTGCCGCTGTGCGCGCTGCTCTCCGGGGGCCTCGACTCCAGCGCGGTGACCGCGCTCAGCGCCCCGCACTCCCGCGGGCAGGGCGGGCGTCCTCGCACGTTCTCCGTCGACTTCGCCGGGCTCGAAGCGAACTTCAGGCCCGACGAGATGCGCGACACCCCCGACTCGCCCTTCATCCGGGAGGTGGCCGACTTCGTCGGCACCGACCACCGCGACGTGGTGCTCGACTCGGCGCGGCTCGTCGATCCCGCCGTGCGCCGCGCGGTACTGCGCGCGCGTGACATGCCCATCGGTCTCGGCGACATCGACTCCTCCATGTACCTGCTGTTCCGGGCGATCCGGGAGCGGTCCACGGTCACCCTGTCAGGGGAGTTCGCGGACGAGTTGTTCGGCGGCTACATCTGGTTCCACCACCCCGCCGCCCGGGACGCGGCTACGTTCCCCTGGCTGGCGTTCCAGAACGCGCACACGACGGATCGCACCGCCCTGCTCAGGCCCGAGGTCAGGCGGCGGCTCGACATACCCGGCTACATCGCCGACCAGTACGCGGACGCGGTGGCCCGGGTGGAACATCTCGACGGCGTCCCTGACCTGGAGCGCCGCATGCGGACGGTCTGCCACCTCCATCTGACGCGTCTCGTACGGGCCCTGCTCGACCGCAAGGACCGGATGTCGATGGCGGTGGGCCTTGAGGTGCGGGTCCCGTTCGCCGACCACCGGCTCGTCGAATATGTCTACAACGTGCCCTGGGCTATGAAGAGTTCGGACGGCCGGGAGAAGAGCCTGCTGCGCGAGGCGGTCCGCGGTCTGCTGCCCGCGTCCGTGGTGGACCGCGTCAAGAGCCCGTACCCCACGACCCAGGACCCGCTGTACGCCAAGGCGCTCCAGGAGCAGGCGCGTGAGGTGCTGGCCGCGCCAGGCAGCGCCGTCTTCGATCTCGTCGACCGCACCTGGCTGAAGGGCGTCGTCGCCTCCGAGCCCGAGCGGCTGCCCAGTGACCAACGGCTCGGCCTCGAACGCGTACTGGACCTCCACCACTGGTTCGACATGTACCGGCCCGAGCTTCAACTCGCCTGAAACGGGAGTAAGCGCAGTGAACAGAGCACACATATCCCGCCGCGCCCTGCTGACCCGGTCCTTCGGCGGCGCGGCCCTGCTGGCCGCGGGCGGCCTCACCACCGCCTGCTCGGGCTCGGACAGCCCCGCCGCGGCCGCCACGGGCAGCGCCAAGCCGCGCCACGGCGGCCGGTTGCGGGCCGCCTTCACCGGCGGCAGCGCAGAGTCCACCGACGTCGTCCAGGCGACGGCCACCGTCGTCGACTACGTACGGGCCCGGCTGGTGTGGGACACCCTGGGCGACCTCGACGACGGACGCCCGGTGTGGCGCGTCGCCGAGTCCGTCGAGCACAACGCCGACGCCTCACAGTGGACGGTCCGGGTCCGCGACGGCATCCGATTCAGCGACGGCGGCCCGCTCACCGCCGACGACGTGCTGTTCAGCCTCCGCACCCTCGCCACCCACCCGGGCGGCCAGGCGGGCCTGCTGGCACGCGTCGACTTCGGGGGCGCGCGCCGACAGGACAAGAGGACCCTGACACTGCCGCTCAAGCAGCCCGACGGGTTCTTCGACCTCGCCCTGGCCCAGTCCATGTTCGTCTTCCCCGACGGCACCAAGAACCTCGGCAAGGCCCCCGGCAGCGGCCCGTACCGCCTGTCACGGTGGGCGGCGGGCAAGAGCAGCCTGCTGAAGCCCCACCCCTCCTACTGGGACGCCGACCGGGGCGGCCCCTACCTCGACGAGATCGAGATCTTCTCCGTAGCGGACGCCTCCGCACGCCTGAGCGGCCTGAAGGCAGGCCAGTTCGACTACGTCGGAAGTGTGCCCCTGCCCTCGGCGCGGGCCGAGCGTGCCAACGACGCGGTCCGCGTCCTGCTGCCGCCCAAGGAGCTGTGGAACGAACTCGCCTTCACCATGAACCTGGACATGCGCCCCTTCACCTCCGCCGACCTGGTCAACGCGGTCAAGTACGCCATCGACCGCGAGGCCATGGTGAAGCTCGTCACCCTCGGATACGGCGAGGTCGCCGACGACGCCCGCGGTATGCACCAGCCCTGGTACGCCGCCGACCTGCCGAAGCGCGAGCACGACCCCGAACGGGCCAGGTCCCTGCTGCGCCGGGCGGGTCTCTCGACGCCCGCCCTCACCCTGCGCACCTCCGACTTCGCCTACGGGCTCGTGGAGAGCGCCTCCGCGTTCATCCAGCAGGCCAAGGACTCGGGGCTCGCGGTCAAGCTCGACAAGGTCGCGGCCGCCGACTACTACACGGACATGGGCAAGCTGCTGCACACGCCGCTGCAAACCTCCTCCTACTCCCCCATGCCCCTGCCCCTCGACCTCGCCAACTACTACGGCAGCCAAGCCACTTACCCCTTCACCGGGCGCGCCCCCAAGGCCCTTGAGGGACTGCTCGCGGCCATGCGGGCGGCCACCACGGACGAGGCACGCAAGCGGACCGTGGCCGACGTGCAGCACTACCTCTACGACCACGGCGGTGACGCGATCTTCGCCAGGTTCCCCTCGGCCGCCGCGGCCACCCCCCGGGTGCAGGGCGTCAAGGCCCTCGGGTGGGCCGAGTACCCCTCGCTGCGCGACGCCTTCCTCAGCGAGTGAGCGCCGCACCCGAGGCGGGCACCGCACCCGGCCCCCGCGCACCGACGCCCCCGGGTCCTGCCGTGCCCAGGACCCGGCGCGGCCACCCGCTCGCCGCGCTGGTGGCGCGCAGGCTCGGGGCGGCCGTCGCCGTGGTCCTCGTCGTCTCGGTGCTGGTCTTCCTGGCGACCGAACTCGCACCGGGCGACGCGGCCACCGCCCGGCTCTCCCGCACCGGCGGCGGCAGCCCCGCCCAGCTCGCCGCGCTGCGTCACACCCTCGGCCTTGACGTCCCCATGGCCAACCGGTACTTGCGCTGGCTCGGTGATGCGCTCCGTGGCGACCTGGGAGTCTCGTACGCGCAGGGCCGGGCGGTGACCTCGGTCATCGGTGACCGGGCGCTCAACTCGCTGGTACTCGGGGTGGTGTCGGCCGTCGTCCTGGTGCCGTCGGCGCTGGGCCTCGGACTGTGGTCAGGCAGGCGGGCGGGCCGCGGCGCCGACCGTGCCGTCTCGGCGTCGGTCCTGGTGCTGGTGAGCGTGCCCGAGTTCGTCATCGGCACCCTGCTGGTGCTCTGCTTCGCCACCGGACTCGGCTGGCTGCCCGCCGTGTCGGCGCTCTCCGCAGGGCAGAGCCCGCTTGGTCACCCCGCGCTCCTCGTGCTGCCGGTACTGACCCTCGTCTCCTCCTGCCTCGCGCAGAACGTGCGCATCGTGCGGGCGGCGACCGTACGCGCCGAGCGGGGGGATGCCGTTGAGGCGGCGCGGCTCGGAGGGGTTCCCGAGTGGCGGGTCCTGCTGCGCTGGGTCGTGCCCGCGGCGGTCGTCCCCGTCATTCCGGTGATGGCCCGCTATGTGTCCTATCTGCTGGGCGGCACCCTGATCGCGGAGACCCTTTTCGGTTACCCCGGCCTCGGCGCACTGCTCGTGGACGCCTCCGCCGGGCGCGACGCTCCGCTGGTCCTCGCCGTCTCGGTGCTCCTCACCTGTGTCACGGTCGCCCTCAACCTGGTGGCCGACGTGCTGTCGGTCCTCCTCAACCCGGCCCGGGGAAGCGGAACATGAGCAGAACGCAGCCCGGCGCCCGCGCGGTGCCGACCGACCGGAAGCACGACGACGTCCCCGACGAGGTCGGCCGAAGAAGGGCCCGCGGGAGGCGGGCGGCGAAGTGGGCCGTCGGTGCCGTCCTCGGACTGAGCCTGCTGGTGGCCCTCGTCGGCCCCGATCTTGCCCCGCACGACCCGGGCGCCGCCGTGGACATCCCCTACGCCCCCGCCGGCGGCGCGGCGCCGCTCGGCACCGACCACCTCGGCGCCGACGTGCTCAGCCGGGTGCTCACCGGCGGACGCCCCCTCGTGATCACCGCGTTGTGCGCGCTCGTCGTGGCGTACACGGTGGGCGGGGTCGCGGGCGCGGTGGCGGCCCTGCGCGGGCGCTGGGTGGAGTCGGCGGTGATGCGGCTGGTGGATGTGCTGATGAGCATGCCCGCGTTCATCATGCTGAGCGTGCTCGTCGTCGCCACCGGGCGCGGCACCACCGGAGTCGCCGTCGCCACGGTGGTGGTGCTGGTGCCCGACATCATCCGCATGGTGCACGCGGTCACCCGGCAGGCGCTGGAGCACGACTACGTGGAAGTGGCGCAGGCACGCGGCGAGTCACTGTGGTACGTCGTCCGACGTGAGCTGCTGCCCGGCGCCCTTCCCCTGCTGGGGGCCGACGCGGGCGTGCGGTTCGTCGGCGCGGTGTTCACCGTGGCCACCGCCGCGTTCCTCGGCTACGGGGCCCAGCCGCCGGCGTCGGACTGGGCGCTGATGCTGATGGAGAACCAGCCAGGGCTCTCCCTCCAGCCGCTGGCCGTGCTGGCGCCCACCGCCATGCTGCTGCTCATCCTCGTATCGGCGAACGCCCTGGTGGACCTCCTCTCACCGGACACCCGCGCACCCGTCCTCGCGCCTGTCCACGGCCCGGACGCGTCCTCGGTTCCCGTGCTCCCTTACGGAGAGGAGGCCGTCCTGTCCTGCCGGGGGCTGTGGATGGAGTCCGCCGAGCAGACGGTGCTGCGCGGCGTCGATCTCGATCTGGCGCCGGGGCGCATCCTCGCGCTGGTGGGCGAGTCGGGCAGCGGCAAGACCACCCTGGCCCTGGCGCTGCTCGGCGGTTCGCGGCCCGGCGTCCACCGCACCCGCGGCGGTGTACGCCTCGACGGCGTCGACCTCTGGGGGCTCGGCGCGCGGGAGCTGCGCTCGCTGCGCGCGGGCCGCACCGCGTACGTACCGCAGGACCCGCGCACCTCGCTGGCACCGACCCTGCGGGTACGCGCCCATGTGTCGGAGTTGCTGAGGGCCGCGGGCGTTGCGCGCGGCGAGCGCGGACCACGCACCCGTGAGGCGCTGCGGCTCGTGGGGCTGCCGGACGACGAGGGGTTCCTGGCTCGGCGGCCCCATGCGATGTCGGGCGGTCAGCGTCAACGCGTCGCGCTGGCCGGGGCCCTGGCGTCGCGACCCGCGGTGCTCGTCCTCGACGAGCCGACGAGCGCCCTCGACCCCGTCACCTCCGCCGCCCTCCTCAGGGATCTGCGGCGGCTCGCCCAGGAGACGAGGGTGGGGGTCCTGCTCGTCACCCACGATCTCGCGGCCGCCGCCGAGGCCGCCGACACCGTAGCGGTGATGTCGCACGGCCGTGTCGTGGAGGTCTCGGCGACGGCCGACCTCCTCGCCTCGCCGACCACGCCGGTCGGACGCTCCCTCGTCGAGGCGGCCCGTCAGGCCGGCACCACGCTGTCCGCGCCACCCGGGGAACGCCGTACCGCCTCGGGCCCCTCCAAAGCTGCCGCCCTTTCGCTTCGGGACCTGTGCGCCCGCCACGGCCGCCGTGGCCGCACCGTCCTGAGCGGCGTCGGCCTCTCGGTCGCCGAGGGGGACTGCCTGACGGTGGTGGGCGCGTCGGGCAGCGGCAAGACCACCCTGCTGCGCTGTCTCGCCGGGCTCCACTCCCGATGGGACGGCGAGGTCCTGCTTGCGGGCGCGCCCCTGGGGCGCACCGTCGGCGACCGGGACCGGGCCACGCTCGGCACCCTCCAGCTCGTACCGCAGAACCCGTACGACTCGCTGAACCCCGCCCACACGGTCGCCGACATCGTCGGCCGGCCGCTGCGGCTGTTCGGCGCGGCCGACGCCGCGGCGGTCCCCCGCGAGGTCCTGGGGCTGCTGGACCAGGTGGGTCTCGACGGCTCGTTCCTCTCCCGCCGCCCCTCGGCGCTCTCCGGCGGGCAGCGCCAGCGCGTCGCCCTGGCCCGCGCGCTGGCGGCCCGGCCTGACGTACTGCTCTGCGACGAGCCGACCAGCGCGCTCGATCCGACCGCCGCCGCCGCGGTGGTACGGCTGCTGGACTCCCTGCGGCGGCAGCGCGGCGTGACGCTGGTGGTGGTGACGCACGACCTCACCATGGCGCCGCGCCTCGGTGGCCGCCTCGCTGTGCTGGACGAGGGCCTGGTCGTGGAGCACGGGAGGGTGGAAACCGTGCTGCGCGCCCCGCGCCATCCGGTGACGCGGGCCCTGCTCGGCAGCGTGCCCCGGCTGGAAGGCGCCAAGAGTGTCCCGGCGCCGTGACGGTCCAGCGTTGAAAATGATTTCCATTTCTTAATATGATGGTGTCGAGTTGGCTGGATCTCGACCGGAAAGGGTGTGTCATGGCGACGACCACGGCGGCCGGGAGCGCCGCGGCTCCACCGCGGGTCCGCGCACCCTCGGTGTTGGCACCGGCCCGTTCCACCCTGACCGGCTGCGCCGCGCTCACCGCGGTGAGCGCGGCGGCCGGCATGGCGCCGCTGGTCGCGGTGGTGGAGATCACCCGCCGGATGGTGGCGGGGCGCACCGACGTGTGGCCGGTCGTCGTGGTGGCGTTGCTCGCCCTCGCGGTGAAACAGCTCGGCACCTTCGCGGCCGGGGTGCTGACGCACCTGGCCGACCTGCGGGTCTCCTTCGCCGTCCGCCGCGATCTGCTCGCCAAGCTGCGGCGCCTCCCACTGGGCTGGTTCACCGAGCGCAACTCCGGCACGGTGAAGAAGACGGTCGAGGACGACGTCGCCGCGCTGCACCAACTGATCGCCCACTCCGTCGTAGAGCTGACCGGCGCCCTGGTCCCCCCCTTGGTGGCGGTCGGTTACTTGTTCGCCGTCGACTGGCGGGGCGCGGCGCTGAGCCTGTTGCCGCTAGTCGTCGGGCTCGTGGCCTACCGCCGCGCGATGGCCGAGGCAGGCACCAAATACCCGCAGTTCATGGAGTGGCTGACCCGCCTCAACGGCGCCGCCGTCGAGTTCGTCAGCGGTATCGGCGTCGTGAAGTCCTTCGGCACCCCCGGGGTGGCGAGCCGGCGCTTCCAGGACGTCTCCCGGAGCTTCGCCCGGTTCTTCCTGGAGTGGGCGCGCTCGACCAGCAGGGCGTCAGTCACCGCGGAGATCCTGTTGTCACCGCCGAGCGTCCTCGCCGTGCTGGGGGCCGGGGGCGGCGCGCTCACCGCGGCCGGCGAACTGGCGGTGACCGACCTCGTCGCGCTCCTCGTGTTCGGCACCGTGACCACGGCGGGACTGATGACCGTGATGATGTCGGTCCATCCGCTGGTGACCGCGCTGCGCGTGGCCCACGGCATTCGTGAGCTGCTGTCCGCCCCCGAACTGCCGGTTCCCGCCGACCCCGTGGTCCCCGTCCCTGGCACACCGGGGCCGGTGGTGCGGCTGTGCGGAGTGCGGTTCGCGTACGGCGACACCGTCGCGCTCGACTCGGTCGACCTCGAACTGCACCGCGGTACGGTCACCGCCCTGGTCGGCCCCTCGGGCTCCGGGAAGTCGACGCTGGCCAAGCTCCTGCCACGGTTCGACGACCCCCAGGAGGGCGTCGTGGAGCTGCACGGGGTGGACCTGCGCCGGATCGACCCCGCGGAACTGTACCGCCATGTCGCGTTCGTGTTCCAGGACACCGACCTGCTGCGCATGAGTATCCGTGACAACATCCGGCTCTCCCGTCCCGACGCCGACGACGCGCGGGTGCGGGAGGCGGCCGCCCGGGCACAGCTCCTCGAACGGCTGGAGGAACTGCCCCGGGGTCTTGACTCGGTGGTCGGCGAGGACGCCGAACTGTCCGGCGGGGAGCGGCAGCGGGTGTGCGTCGCCCGCGCGATCCTCGCGGACCGTCCCGTACTGGTGCTTGACGAGGCCACCGCGAGCGCCGACCCGGAGAACGAGGCCCGTATCCAGGACGCCCTGAGCGAGATGACGCGGGACCGCACGGTCCTGGTCATCGCCCACCGGCTGGCCACCGTGCGCGGCGCCGACCAGATCGTGGTGCTGGACCATGGGCGCGTCGCCGAGCGCGGCACACACCGCGACCTGCTCGCCCGCGAAGGGCTCTACGCGCGGCTATGGCTCCAGGAGAGCGCCGCGCACCCGGCCGTACCGGCAGAGCGGAGGGCAGCACAGTGATCGCCATGGTCCGGTACCTCGACGAGCTGCTGGATACCCGGGGCCGGCGCCATCTGCGCCTCATGCTCGCGGCCCAGGCCGCGCAGGGCGTCCTCCAGGGAGTGGGGTTCCTGCTGGTCGCCCCGCTCCTGGCCGCGCTGATGGAGCATCCCGTGGACGTGGGCGCCTTCGTGGGCTGGCTGGCCGCGATCGTGGCCACCGTGGCCGTACACCACGCCCTTCTCGCCGGGAGCACATCCCTGGGCTACCGGGTGGGGACCGACGTACTGACCGGTTTCCACGAGAGGATCGGCAACCATCTCGCCGCGCTGCCGATCGGCTGGTTCCGCACGGACCGCACCGGTCCTGTGGGGCGGCTGCTGGGCAAGGGCACCATGGACGTGGCCAATGTGCCCGCGCACCTGCTGCGCCACGTCGTCGTGGGGGTGACCGTACCGGTCACCATGGTCGTCGGCAGCGCGGTGCTGGACTGGCGGGTCGGGGCCGCATTCGCGGCGGGTGCGGTGCTGTGCGCGCTGGCCCTGCGGCTGCTGATGACGATCGTGCGCCGCAACGACGACGACTACGAGCACGATATCGGCGCGACCGCGTCCCGGATCGTCGAGTACGCCCGCCAACAGCCCACCCTGCGCGCTTACGGTGTACTCGACCGGCCGGGGCTCGGCACCCTCGACGCGTCCCTGGTGCGCCAGCAGGCGTCCCAGTCCCGGCTGACCATCCGCGGCGCATGGGGTCTGATCGCGTTCTTCGGGACCCTGCAACTGGTCGTCACCGCGGCGATCGCGCTCACGGCCGCCCTCGCGCTCGACGGTGACATCGCGGTGTCGACGATGGTCGGCCTCTTCGTCGTCACCCTCCGCATGATGGACCCGCTGTCCCAGCTCGGCGAGCTGGCCGGGCACGTCCAGGTCAACGCCGACGCCATTCGCCGCGTCCGCGCGCTGCTCGCCGAGCCACCGCTGCCCGAACCGTCACACCCCGCGGAGCCCAAGGGCGCCGACATCGAGTTCACCAACGTGTGTTTCGGCTACCCGGACACCCCCACCGTGATCGACGGGGTCAGCGCCCATCTGCCCAGGGGGAGCCTGACGGCGATCGTGGGCCCCTCGGGAGCGGGCAAGAGCACCCTGCTCAGACTGGTCGGACGGTTCTTCGACGTCGACTCGGGCACGATACGCATCGGCGGGCAGGACGTACGCGACCTCGGCAGCGTCGGTGTCTCCCGGCTCACTGCGCAGGTCTTCCAGGACGTGTACCTCTTCGAGGGCACCATCGCCGACAATCTACGCCTGGCCAACCCGCACGCGGCCGACTCCGACCTGGAACGCGTCGCCCGCATCTCCCGGCTCGACGAGGTCGTCGACCGGCTGCCCAAGGGGTGGGACACCCCCGTCGCCGAAGCGGGCGCTAGCCTCTCCGGCGGAGAGAAGCAGCGCGTCTCGCTCGCCCGCGCCCTGCTCAAGGACGCACCCGTCGTGCTGCTCGATGAGGCGACCGCGGCACTCGACCCGCTCAACGAGGCCGCGGTGGCAGACGCCATCCGCGAACTCGCACGGGACAGAACCGTGGTCGTGGTGGCGCACCGGCTGTCCACCGTCGCCGCCGCGGACCGTATCCTCGTCCTCGAACGGGGACGCCTCGCCGAAAGCGGCGACCACGCCACCCTGTTGGCCTCCGGCGGCACCTATGCCCGGTTCTGGCACGAGCGCCTGCGCGCGCACGGCTGGCAGCTCCGTCCAGCCGCGCCCACCTCGGCCTGAGCGCCCCTCGCTGCCAGGCCCCATCCCACGCCGACGAAACCCCGACGGACGGTGAAGCACTCATGAAAAAGCGCCGAGTACATCCGGGCACGGTCCAGGAGACCCTTCTCATCCCGCTGTACGGCAGGGCCGTGGAGAACCGCAAGGCCGAGGCGGCGCTGCGCGACCCGCGGGCCGAGGAGATCGTCGCCGCGCTCGACCACGACTTCTCCCGCTTCGAGGGGCTGGCGTCCCTCACCGGTTCCGTCATGCGCACCCGCCTCTTCGACCACTGGACGAGCCGGTTCCTGCGCGAGCACCCTGCGGGCACCGTGGTCGAGGTCGGCGCCGGCCTCAACAGCCGCTTCGAGCGCGTCGACAACGGGGCGGTCCACTGGCTCGACCTCGACCTGCCCGACGTGGTCGAGCTGCGCCGCGCATTCTTCCCCGACACCGCGCGGCGCACCACCGTCGCCGCATCGGTGACGGAGCACTCCTGGATGGACGCCGTAACCGAGCGGTCCCAGGAGGGCGGCGTCCTCTTCTGCGCCGAGGCCGTCCTGCCCTTTCTCGACGAGTCCGAGGTACGAGGCGTGATCGACGGGCTGGCCGACCGCTTCCCCGGCTCACTGCTGGCCCTGGATCTCGCCGGCCACGCCATGGTGGACACCCAGGACGAGCACGATGCGCTCAGCAAGGTCGAGGCGAGGATGCGCTGGACCTGCGACGGGCCGGAACACCTCACCGCATGGCACCCCGGCATCGAGGTGCTGGCCTGCCACACGCTCAGTGATCCGCCACCTGCCCTGTACGCCGAACTGCCGCCCTCGTACCAGCGGATGATCACGGACCTCGCCACCCGGCGACTGCCCCAGGTCGAGGAGTACCGGCTCGCCCTGCTGCGACTGTCCCGCACCGGACCCGGCCGTAGCTGATCACCGGCCTGGCGCTCGGCGGGATCGGCATGTGCATGATGATCAATACCGCCCGCCAGGGCGGCGGCAGCATCGGCCTCGCGGTACTCGTCACCGTCGCCACCAGTCGGGGCCGGGACCCGGTCGACGCCGCCGAAATGTACTCGGTGCGCAGGGTGTCGATCGCCGCGCGGCCGAGGCGGCGGCGGAAGCCCCGGGCCACGACGAACTGGTGCAGGCGGACATCCCCGCCTCGTCGGGGCGCCACAGCGCGTAGAGCGCGGGGACCCGGCCCACCCGCACTCCCCCGATCTCCGCGCACGCCTTTAGCACAGAGGTGGCAAAGACCCCGCATACTCTCTTGCAACTATATTGCAGTAAGCCGCAGACGAGAACTACGGTCGGGCCGGTTTTGATCCGTGCGCCGAGACTGCGGGGACCGCGAATGACTACTCAGACCGTCGACGAGCCGACACTGCGCGAGCGTCTTGCCCAGTTCAGGAACTCGCTCACCCGCGGGGACTGGCGCTCCCTGGGCGGGATGCTCGGGTTCGTCGTCCTCCTCCACGTCGTGGGCTTCGGCGTGCTCTTCGGCCTCGTCGTGCCGCGGCACTACCACCTCGGCGGCGACCACCCCGTCTTCAACACCGGCGTCGGCGTCCTCGCCTACACCTTCGGCCTGCGGCACGCCTTCGACGCCGACCACATCGCGGCCGTCGACAACACCACCCGCAAGCTCCTCGCCGACGAGTCGGACCGCGAGGCCCTGGGCCTGCCCCGACGCCGCCGGCCCCTCTCCGTCGGCTTCTGGTTCTCGCTCGGCCACTCCACGATCGTCTTCGCGCTCGCGTTCCTGCTGTCGGTCGGCGTCAAGGCACTGCTCGGCCAGGTGGAGGACGACGACTCCGGCCTCCACTCGGTCACCGGGATCATCGGCGCCTCGGTCTCCGGCGTCTTCCTGTGGATTCTCGGCATCCTCAACCTGGCCGTCCTCGTCGGCATCCTGCGCATCTTCCGCCAGATGCGCGCGGGCCACTACGACGAACACGAACTGGAGGAACGCCTCAACCAGCGCGGCCTGATGAACCGCTTCCTGAACGGCCTCACCAAGTCGGTGCGCCGCCCCTGGCACATCTACCCGATCGGCGTCCTGTTCGGCCTCGGCTTCGACACCGCCACCGAGGTGGGCCTGCTGGTACTCGCGGGCGGCGCCGCCGCGTTCAGCCTGCCCTTCTACTCGATCCTCGTCCTGCCGATCCTCTTCGCCGCGGGCATGTGCCTCATGGACACCGTCGACGGCGTGTTCATGAACGCCGCCTACGGCTGGGCCTTCGCCAAACCCGTCCGCAAGGTCTTCTACAACATCACCATCACCTCCCTCTCGGTCGCCGTCGCCCTCATCATCGGCACCATCGAACTCATCGGCGTCATCACCGACCAGGCCAACATCACCTCAGGACCGCTCGCCGCCATCGCCGACATCAACCTCGACTACGCCGGGTACGGCATCGTCGGCCTCTTCTTCCTCTCCTGGCTCATCGCCCTCCTCGTCTGGCACTACGGCCGCATCGAGGAGAAGTGGTCCACCGGCCTCGCCCAGGAACCGAACGACCCGGCGTGAGCGTTCCCACCCACAGGCAGCCGGCGAAGGAAAGAGCAGGCATGGGCGAGCACGCCTCGGCAATACGCGTCGCTGAGGTCATGGACCGCTTCGGCGAACTCAGCCTGCGTGTACGCAACCGCCTGTGGGAGCACCGGCTTCGCGCGACGCCCTCACGCATCGCCGTCATGGCCGCGCTGGCCCGCGCCCCAGGACTTGACCGGCGCGACACCGAAACCACCGCGCCCGGCACCGACACCCCCTCCATCCCGGGCCACCTCACCGTCCCCGGCCTGCAACGCGCCATCGAGACGCTCGACATCCCGCTGGACGGGGTCACGGTGTACCGGGCCGTCACCACCCTCACCGACGTCGACCTCATCCACCCCGTCACCATCCGCGACCGCGCCAGCCGCTACGGCCTCAACCACCCCCGCCACCACCACGCGGTCTGCGACACCTGCGGCACCCTGCGCTCCCTCCCCGCGGACGACGTCACCGACCTGCTCACCTCCGCCGCCGACCTGGCCCGCTTCAGCCTCCCGGACTGCGGGGCGCTGACCCTCCACGGCCGCTGCACACCGTGCCAGAGCAATCACGGCTGACCAGTAAAGGCCGAGCCCCGGCCCCCCGGCCCGGACGAGACGGAAGGGTGCTGTTCGCGCCTGTCGGTGGGCCCGAAACCGGCGGTGACCGAGACCAGGGTGCCGCCGGGAACCGCCGCGCGCGCGGCGGCGGCCCGTCAAGCACTGACCGCCCGTGGCGTGCCGGGCCTGACCGGTCCGCACGAGTGGCTGGGCAGGCTGCTGATCGCTGGGTCGCCGATCCCGACGGCCACCCGGTGCAACTGGCGCAGGACCTGGCATGACCGGCACCCGCACCGCCCGCGTCACCACCGGGCAGGCGCTGCCCGCTCGTCCCGCGCCCGGTCCCGCGGACGCCAAGACCGGACGCGGAGCCTGCCGTACCGGCCCCGTCAGAAGTCACGGGCAGCCGCCGCCGGGACTCGTCGCGAACCGGCCCGGGAGGCCGGGCGGCCCGGCCGGGGGTGCCAGGCCCGAAGGCGCAGGCTGTTGCCGACGACGAGCAGGGAACTCGCCGACATGGCCGTGGCGGCGAGCATGGGGTCGAGCCAGCCCGTCGCCGCGAGTGGCAGGGTCACCGCGTTGTACGCGAACGCCCAGGCCAGGTTGGCCCGGATGGTGCGCAGGGCGCGGCGGGCCAGCGCGACAGCGTCGGCGACGGCCGTGATGTCCGCCCGTACCAGGGTGATGTCGGCGGCCGCCGCGGCGGCGTCGGTGCCGCTTCCCATGGCGATGCCCAGGTCGGCGATGGCGAGGGCGGCAGCGTCGTTGACACCGTCGCCGAGGACGGCCACCCGCCGCCCACTGGCGCGCAACGAGGCGACCAGGGCGGCCTTGTCCTCGGGGGTACTGCGGGCGTGGACCTCGGTGATGCCGAGGGCTCCGGCGACGGCGTGGGCGGGTGCCGCATCGTCGCCGGTCGCCATCACCGTGGCCACACCCAGGCGGTGTAGCCGGCGCACGGCGCGGTAGGCGTCGGACCGCACGCTGTCGGCTAGTTCGACCACGGCTTCCGGCACCCCGTCGAGCCGCACGAGGACGCACACGTGCCCGGCCGCGCGTGCGTCCTTCACGGCCCCGGTGAGCGCCCCACACTTCCCGGGGGCGGCGGCGATCTCCACCCGGTGCCCCTCGACGCGCCCGGCCACACCACCGTCGGGCAGCCGCCGGAAGTCGTCCGCCTCCGGCAGCGGCCCCTCATCGGGGGCGGTCTGGCGGGCATGGGCGACGACAGCCCGCCCGACGGGGTGCTCTGAGCCGCGTTCGACGGCGGCGGCCAGCCGGAGCACGGCGGACTCGGCAAGTCCGCGCGGGCGGATGGTGACCCGGGTGACCGCCATGCGTCCCACGGTGAGAGTGCCGGTCTTGTCCAGGACGACGGTGTCGATCGCGCGCAGCGTCTCCAGCGAGCGTGCCCCCTTGACCAGTATCCCGAGACCCGCGCCGCGCCCCGTGGCGGCAAGCAGAGCGGTCGGGGTGGCCAGACCCAGCGCGCAGGGGCAGGCCACGACCAGGATGGCGACGGCCGCGGTGACGGCGGACTGGGCCTCGGCGCCCGCGCCGAGCCAGAAGCCCAGCACGGTCACCGCCACCACGACCGCGCACGGCACGAACACGCCCGCCACGGCGTCGGCGAGCCGCTGGACCCGTGCCTTCTGCGCCTGCGCCTGCGTCACCATGCGTGTGATGCGGGCGAGTTGCCCGTCGGCGGCGACGGCGGTGACCCGGACCTGGAGCGGGCCGCCCGCGTTGACCGCGCCACCCACGACCTGTGAACCCGTTGCGACCTCGACCGGGTTGCTCTCGCCCGTGACCAGCGACTGGTCGAGCGCGGAGGCGCCGCGCGTCACCACCCCGTCGGCCGCGACGCGTTCGCCGGGCCGCACCAGGAAGGTGTCGCCCACGCGCAGTCTCTCCAGTGGCACCGTACGCTCGCCGCCGTCCGCGCCGAGGACGGCGGCCTCCTTCACGGTGAGATCGGCCAGGGTGCGCAGCGCGGCGCCGGCGCCGGCGCGCGCCCTGCCCTCCAGCAGCCGCCCGGCCAGCACGGCGAGCGGGACACTGACCGCGGCTTCGAGATACCCGTGGGTGCCGCCGTGGACGGCCGGGAGGAGGCTGAACGGCATCCGGTAGCCGGGAGCGCCCGCGTCGGTGCCGAAGAGCGCGTAGCACGACCAGCCGAGGGACGCGGTGACGCCGAGCGAGACCAGGGTGTCCATGGTGGCGGCCGCGTGCCGCAGCCCGGCCAGCGCCCGGCGGTGGAAGGGCCAGGCGCCCCAGGTGGCGACGGGCGCGGCGAGGACGAAGCACAGCCACTGCCAGTGGTCGAACTGCCAGGACGGCACCATGGACAGGGCCAGCACCGGCAGCGCCAGCAGGGCGACGATCGCCAGGCGGCGCATCTCGCCCGGCGTGGCAGCGTCGCCGGGCGGGACGGGTGCGTCGTCCGGCTCGACGAGACCGGCGCCGTAGCCCGCGGCCTGGACCACCGACACGAGTTCATCGGCGGTGACAGACGCCGGGTGCGTCACGCGCGCCGTTCCCGTCGCCAGGTTGACGCTGGCGGTAACGCCGTCGAGTCGTGCGAGCCGCTTCTCCACGCGTCCCACACAGGCCGCACAGGTCATCCCGGTCACCGTCAGATCCGTGGTCCGCGCCACGGAGTCGGGCGCGCTCATCGCATGCCGCCCATGCCGCCCATGCCCTCCATGCCGCCCATCGCCGGAGGCGCCTCCACGGGCGCCGGATGCAGGGTGGGGCTCACCGGGCCTGCCGAGGCGCCCGCCGTGAAGGCGACAGCGAACACGGCGGCCAGGAGAACGAGGAACCCGGCGAGCACGGCCACCGGGGGCGGACGGTGCCGGGTGGAGGAGGCGGGCGCGGCGAGAGGGTTCATGGTGGTGCTCCGAGGAGGAATCCGAGGGAGAGGGGCCGGGGTGCCCCGGGCTGGGCCGGGCGGGTGGCCGGGGACCCGCGGTGAGCGACGCGGCCCCCCGGTCGCGAGAGGGCCGCGAGCGGCTGCCGGACATGTCACGCGGCGGTCAGTCCCCAGGTGGGACGACGACGGCGCGGACCCGCACCGTGCCGCTTCCGGCGAACCGCAGCGTGAGTTCGACGTGCTCACCCGGCACGAGGCGCCGGTCCGGGACCGGGAGCATGGCGTCGACGCCGTGCGGCGCGAGCGAGACGGTCGCCCCCGGTGGCACCCGCACTCCGGCGACGGGCCGCATGTGTCCCGCGCCTTCGGCGACGACGGTGTGCGCGAGCATCCCGGTACCGAGCCGCGGCGACTCGACCGCGAGGAGGGTGTCGGCCGACTCGCCGGTGTTGCGGATGTCGAACAGGGCCGCCGTGCTCTGCGTGTTGCTGGGCAGCAGCACCCGGGCCCGGGTGACCTCGATACGCGCGGGTGGCGCACCCGCGGCTCCGGTGGCGGTGTAGAGGAGCAGTGCCAGCACCGCGACGGCGAAGACCGCCACGGGGGCCACCACGCCACGCGTGAGGGCGCTGCGCGCCGACACGCCGTCAAGAGAACGAAGAGCCGCTGGAACGTGTCGCCCTGGGGTGTTGTCGTGCTTCACGTCGCAGTAGTCGTACGGGACGCGGGAGTGGTTCCCGGCGCCGGACGACCGCGCGACGCGGGCGGCGGGCCGGTGTCCGCGGCTCGCGCGCCCGGCCGCTCGTTTCCGGCGAGCTGGGCCAGGCAGGCGTTGTACTCGGCCAGTTCGGCGTCGTCGCCCCGACGACGCAGGCGCACCACCCCGGCCGCGTGGAGCAGCGGGGCGAGCGCGCACAGCGCCGGTTCGAGGGGTACGGGCTGCGGGTGCCAGGCGAGCAAAGGATCACGGGAACTCCTTTCCGCCGGGGGCGCCGCACGGGCGCCCCCGGTCTGCTCGGGTCAGCTCGCGGGCTGGTACGTGGCGGGCTTCACAGGGACCTTGACGGTGATCGGGTCGGCCTTGGCGAAGGTGAGATGCAGGGTCACGGTGTCGCCGACCTCGGGGCGCCTCTTGAGGTTCATCAGCATCACGTGGTCGCTCCCGGTGCGCAGCCGCAGGGTGCCGCCCGCCGGTACGGCCAGGGACTTGACCTCCTTCATGGCGCCCGCGTCAGTGGTGGTGTCGAGAGTGGCCATGGGGGCGAGGTCGCTGTCGGCGCGGGTGAGCCTGTCGGTCGCTCCCCCGGTGTTGTCGACGGTGAAATAGGCTGCGGCGGTCTCGGTCAGCGGAGGCTGCGGCATGTAGGCGCCCGACACCTTCAGATGCGGCTGGTCGTCGGAGGTGGCGGCCGAGGAGTCACTCGAACAGCCGCTGAGGGTGGCGCCGCCGACGAGGGCCGCAGCGGCGAGGGCGGTGGTGACGGCGAGGCGGCTTCTCACGACGGGGCTCCTTCGAGGACACGGGGAAGATCGGCGGCGAACGTCTGCTGGGACGTGCCGGAGGGGAACATGGCGTGGGCCTTGTCGTCCTTCGCGGAGAAGGCGACAACCTCGGCGCCGTGGCTGACGGTGATGGTGCCGTCGGAGTTGTGGACCGGCGGCGCGACCCCGATGCCCAGGCTCTTGGCGGCCTTCTGAACCGTCTTGAAGTCACCGGTCATCCCGATGAAGCGCGGGTCGAACGCGGCGAGCCACTTCTTCAGCTCCGGTGCGCTGTCCCGGTCCGGGTCGGTGCTCACGAAGACCACCTGGGGCCGGGGCGTGCCCTTCGGCAGGTGCTGGAGGGCACCGGCGAGGTCGGCCATCGTGGTCGGGCAGACGTCGGGGCAGTGGGTGTAGCCGAAGTAGAGCAGCAGCGGTTTGCCCGCGGTGCGTGCGACGAGGTCGTAGGGCTTGCCGTCCTGGCCGGTGAGGACCAGCCGGGGCTTGGCGAACGGGATGTCGAAGGCGACGGGGCCCTTGGACGGGGCTGCCGAGGGAGCGGACACGACGGCCGCGCCGTCGTCGCCGCCCTGGCCATCCGTGCCGCACCCCGTCAGGAGGAGGGCCGCCGCTACGGCGAGCCCCGCTCCGGGGAGATGGCGGTGGAGGTGCATGACTGAGCTGTCCTTGTGTAGGGGGTACCGCGCCGTGCGGGCACGACGGCGGTCGCCCTGGGGCGTGAGTGAAGGGACCCTCCCTGCGGGAGGGGCGGTGCCGCTGTGTGTGCCGGGTCTCGTACGGCCACGGAAGGCGTCGTGCCCGGTGCGTCAGCGGACGGAGCCCGCCGCACATATACGGGGGGCGGGCCGTCCCGCCACGGCCACCACGGGGCGCAAGGAGCCGAGTTCCGGAGGAATCGCTCAGGCGTCCGCGGCCATGGGCCGGTACGGGCCCGGCACCCGGCCCGGAGGCGAGCGGGGTGTCAGACGGGAACCAGGACCCCCGGCGGCCCTCGTCGGACGAGCTGGTGACGTACGGCGGCGACTCCCCGGTGTGGCGGGCCGCTTGGCGTGCGCACGGCGCGGGCCGCCAGCCGTGCCGCGTCCACGGCCCCCGCGACGGCGGCGAGCAGGACCAGCACGAGCGGCACGCGGGACATGACGCGGGGCACGGTGACGGCGGCGGGGCGCGCCGTGAGGACGAAGAGGGCCACGTCCCCGCGCCACAGCAGGACGCCGAGGAGCAGTGCGGCCACGGCGTGGGCGGCGAGCATCCCGCCGGAGGGGAAGAGTCCCATCGCGTGCTGGGCGCCGCCCCCCGCGTGCGGGGGCATTCCTCCGAGCGAGGCCGGGTCGACGCCCGAGGCGCGCAGCAGGCGCACCGCGCGGGCCACGCTGGCCTCGTCGGCGCCACCGCACAGCAGATGGCGTCCCGTCGCCATCCGGGTGGCGTGCACGCCGCCGGAGGGCACCCGGGAGGCGAGGGCGAACAGGACGTGCAGGGCGAGTTGGCCCCCGAAGAGGGCGGGCGCGAGGGAGCGCGCCGACCGCCGCCGCCCGGCGAACGGCACGGCGGCGCAGGTGACGGCGAGCCAGCCCGCGGCCAGTGCGGAGGCGGCGGGAGTCTCTCCGCCCGCGAGCGCGTGGCCGACGGCGGAGAGACCGACGCAGACCGCGGCGAACAACGCGGCTCGCAGCAGCCTGAGGTCGGCGCAGGCCCGCACGGACGGTTCCATGACGGGCCCCATGATGGCACCGCGCCCGAAACCGGCTCCGATCGGGCCCCGGGTACACAGGGGGCGCCGGGGTCACGGTCGGTGAAGAGCGCGCCGCAGTTCCGTTGCCCTGCTTACGGCACACGCGCACCGCGGAGGGTCAGCGCCGCGGGTCGCGGGCTCCGTCGCCGGACGCCCGGGAGAGGCGGCGGCGCCGTGGTCGGTCCGCCATCGCGCGGTCCACCAGCAGGTGCAGGAGCGCGCTCGTCACGCACCCCAGGAGGACGCCCACTGCCGCCCCCGGCCAGTCGGCGAGCCGTGAGCCGAGCCAGCCGTAACCGGCCGCAAGGACGGCCGTGGTGACCGCGGGAAGGGGGACGGCGGGAAGCCGGAAGCGGTGGGAGCCCCGCATGTCCCGGCGCGGCCGCCCTATCGGACCGCCACCGCGTCGAGACGGCCGGCCTTGGCGTCCTCGACGAGCGACGCGAACTGGTCACCGCTCATCCTGACCTGCTGGCCGAAATCGTCGGTGATCACTATGCGCCGGTCCTCCGCGGCCGACGGGTCCACGAAGAGCTGGGGGCAGCCGCAGTTGCAGTTGCCGCAGAACGTGGCGAGGGGTTCGAGGTCGAGGGGATCGGTCATGGTGCACGCCCTTCCATGGGTGGTCACATCCGGGTCGGCCGCGTCGGCGCGGCGTTCACCCGCGTCGGGACATACCCCCACGCCGAGGGCGCACGCTGGGGGCGTGAAGCGGATGGAAGCACGTCAGCCGGGCCTCGTGCGCCGCTGTCTCCTCCGTGCTTCCGCGCTCTCACCAAACCGGGAACCTGGAACTTGTCCGGAACGACTACTTCAGGGGATGTCGCGCCGATGGCCGGAAGGCAGCGACGGGACGGGTGGCGTTCCGGACCGGAGCCGCCACCCGTCCCGCGGTGATCAGCCGCCCAGCGGCAGCGCTTCACGCTCGGCGGCACGGAGCATCTCGCCGATGTCCGCACGCGCCCGCGCGACCCGGGAGCGCACCGTGCCGATCGGGCAGCCCATCAGCTCGGCCGCCTCCGCGTACGGCAGTTCGAGGACCTGGGTCAGCACGAACGCCTGACGGCGACCGCTCTCCAGCGCGCCCAGCAGATCCCACAGGGCGACGGTCTCGTCGAAACCGGGCAGGCCGACGGGTTGTCGGCCCTCCGCGGCCTCCTGCCAGTCGTCGCGGTCGGCGAGCCTCGGCCGTACGGCGTCGTGACGATAGCGGTCCACAACGACGCGGCGCGCGATCGACAGCAGCCAGGTGCGGGCGCCGGAGAGCCCGGCGAACCGCGGCAGGCTCACCAGGGCTCGCAGGAACGTCTCCTGGGTGAGGTCGTCCGCGCCGACCAGGTCGGCGGTGAGGTACACCACGAACCGGCGCACATCCCTGTGCGTGGCCCGCACGAAGTGTTCCACCGCCTCGCCGTCACCGCTGCCCGCGGCCAGGGCCCAGGCAGTCACCTGGGAGTCGTCGCGGGATATGGGTGGCCCGGTATCGGGCGGAACATGGACAGGAGTCATCACTTCTCGTCCTTCTCGTCCGGGGGAGGGCGCGACGGCGCACGTCCCCGAGGAACGGCCCCGGAGCACGCGCGGACCGCGCCACGTCACACGTGGGGGCGGTGCCGCTCCGGGAACCGGCAGGATGAAGACCGGCGCGCCGCCAGCGGGCCCACCGGTGCCGCGCCCACCAGGCCGTTCAGCCGGAGCGGGCGCCCGTCAGCAGTGCTCGGGAAGGACCGGGGGACCACGCCGCACCACGACGTGGCGCAGCAGCAGGAGATCGAGCGGCCGCGGCGCAGTGTCGTCTGCGGGCACAGGAGTGACGACGCACGGCGGAGGGGCGAGGCGAACCGGCCGCGCGTCCCAGACGTCCCGCAGCACCAGAGCCAGGGCACGTGCCAGACGGAACACCGCCGACTGGCCGCGCCACAGCCACAGCCCGCTGACCAGACCCGCGCCGACGTGGGCCAGGAGCATGCCACTTGACCACTCGTGCAGCCCCATGTCATGCATGGCGGACGTGCCCGGCATGGCGGCCGTGGGGGCGGCAGAGGAGTAGCTCTCCATTCCGGCCATGCCGTCCATGCCGGGTGCCGAATCCATGCCACGGGGCGCGGAGAGCGTCACCAACTGCCCCAGCATGAACAGGCAGTGCAGCAGCATCTGGGTCACGACCGTGGCACCGAGGACGACCCCGGCTCCCCGCTCGCGGTCCGTCAGCCACCAGGCGGCCGAGGTGACGGCCGCGAACGCGTACGCGAGCGCCCAGAGGGGCATGCCCGCGCCCGACATCAGGGCGTGCCCGAGGCCGCTCACGGACACGCACAGGGCCGCGAACACCGCGGCGCGTGCGAGGCGTGGGCCTGGGGTCATGTCGCCATGGTGTCACCCCAAGGGCGACAAATAGACACCGGGGCGGCCGGGAATCGACCGGGCGTCAGACAACGGCTCCTGTGCCGGTCTCCGATCCTGCTCCCCCCGGGGCTGGAACGGTCAGTGGGTCTGCGGCATAGGTGACGCGCACCACGCCGTCGGGGTGGCGGGAGGCGGTGGCCCGCACTCCGAACACGGTCCACATCAGATTCTCGGTGAGGACGTCGAGGACGGGGCCCGTCGCCACCACCTCGCCCCCGTCCAGAACGACGAGCCGGTCGCAGTGCCGTGCCGCCAGATCGAGGTCGTGCAGGGCGGCGAGCGTGGTGACACCGGTCGACCTGACCAGGCGCAGGAGTTGGAACCTGGCGCGGATGTCCAGGTGGTTGGTGAGTTCGTCGAGGACGAGGAACCGGGGATTCTGGGCGAGGGCCCGGGCCAGCAGCACGCGCTGGCGCTCACCGCCCGACAGCGAGGCGAAGTCTCGGTCGGCGAGCTGTCTGACGCCGCAGTGACGCATCGCGACCGCCACCGCGCGCCGGTCGTCGGCACCGTCCCTGCCGAGCAGCCCGTGGTGCGGGGTTCTGCCCAGGGCCACGATCTCGATGACGGTCAGTCCGACGGTGGTACCGCCCTCCTGCTGGAGCACGGCTCCGGTGCGGCGGGCGGCGGTGCGCGCGCTCAGGGCCCACACGTCGTCCCCTCCGACCCGGACCACACCCCCGGTGGGTCGCAGGGAACGGTAGGCGGCCCGCAACAGGGTCGACTTGCCGCTGCCGTTCGGCCCCACGAGTCCGACGAGCTGTCCTTCGTCGACGGCGAGGGTCGTGTCGCGCAGGACGGGCTTGCCGTCCAGGGTGACACGGAGGTTGTCCACGGTCATCCGCATACGGGTTCCAGGTTGCTCATACGGTGTCCAGGGTCCTGTTCCGGCGCAGCAGCCACAGGAAGAAGGGGGCGCCCAGCAGGGCGGTGAGGATGCCAAGCGGCAGTTCGTTCGGGCGGTTGAGCACCCGGGACAGCAGGTCGACCACGACCAGGTAGACCGCGCCGAGCAGCGCGGTGAGCGGCACAAGACGCCGGTGGTCGGCTCCCGTGGTCAGTCGCACCAGGTGCGGGATCATCAGGCCGACGAAGCCGATCCCGCCCGCGACCGCGATGACGGTCCCGGTCAGCAGGGCGCTGACGGCGAGGAGGAGCGTGCGCAGCCGGTCGACGCCGACGCCGAGCGAGGCGGCGGCCTCGTCCCCCGCGAGGAGGGCGTTGAGCCGGCGGCCGAACAGCGCGAGCAGCCCAGTACTGAGCACGACCACGGCGGTGACGACCGGAAGCCGGCTCCACTGGGCGCCGGCGACGCTGCCCAGCATCCAGAACATCACCGTCCGCAACTCGGTGGGGGTCGCCCTCAGTTGGAGGAAGCTGGTCGCGGCCAGCAGCACGTAGCCGACCGCGACGCCCGCCAGCACCAGCCGGGTGGGTGCCATCCGGCCCCGGCGCTGCCCCAGGGCGAAGACGAGGGCCCCGGCCAGCAGCGCTCCGGCGAAGGCGGCGCCGGACACTCCCAGACCACCGAGCGCGGCACCGCCCAGGGTGACGACGAGGACCGCCCCGAGCGAGGCACCGTAGGAGAAACCGAGCACGGTGGGGTCGGCGAGGGGATTCGCCACGAGCGTCTGGAGCACGGAGCCCGCCACCGCGAGTCCCGCCCCCACCATGGCGGCCAGCACGACCCGGGGGGTACGGAAGCTCCAGACGATCTGGTCCAGAGCGGGATCGGCGGTCGCACCGCGGCCGGTCAGGTGGTGCAGCACGATTCCCCACACCTCGCCGAGCGGAACGGTCACCGCCCCGATGCTGATCGCCACCGTCATGGCGGCGATCAGCGCGACCAGTAGCAGGGCGGCGGTGAGCGGCAGCGGCGGACGGGTCAGAACGCGTCCGGGTGCAGCATCCGGCCGATCCTGTCCACCGCGATGTCGTTGCTCGGACCCAGGTAGGCCGAGTCGGACAGGACAACGTACTCGTGGTTCTTGGCCGCCGGCCACTGGGGGAACTCCTTGAGCAGCTTCTCGGCATAGGCGTCGGGGTGGGGGTCGTTGTAGCTGATGACGACGAGCGCGTCGACGTCGGTGGCGGCCACCTTCTCCTTGCTGAGGTCGGCGAAGGACGTCTTCGACACCGACTCGAAGACGTTGGTGCCGCCCGCCTTGGCGAGTATGTCGTTGTAGATGCCCTTGGCCGCGACCGAGCTGAACTCGTTGGCTCCCATGGACATGTTGGAGAACAGCACCATGACGTCCGGCTTCTTCTCCGACTCCACGGCCTGTTCGACCTCGGCCACCCGCTTGCGCGATGCCTTGATCAGTTTGTCCGCCTTGTCCTCTACGTGGAACACCTTGCCCATGTCCCTCAGCAGCATGTAGCTGTCGTCGATGGTCATATGGGAGGTGTCCTGGTCACATCCCTGCGGGGACACATAGCTGCGGGCGTCGACGTCCGCGAGCTGGGCGCGGGTCGCGAAACCGTTCTTACCGTCGAAGCCGTAGGCGGTCGTGGACAGGACGAGATCAGGACGGAGCCCGAGCATCGCCTCGCGCGGGATGTCGAAGGCGTCGTTCTGCTTGACGTTCCCGGTGGGCAGGCCCTTGATGGCCTTCGCCCGCCCCGGCACCTCGGACATGCCGTACGTCTGCTGGTTGGCGACGATCCTGTCGCCCAGCCCGAGGGCGAGCAGGGTGGACACCTCGGCCACGGAGGCGCCGTTCATCACCGCCACCCTGTCGGGTGCCTTGTCGAAGGTCTCCTTCTGACCGCAGTTCTCGATCGTGACGGGGTATCCCGGACTGTCCGCGGCGGCGGCCGTGGCCCCGCCCTTGCCGTCCGACGAACCGGCACAGGCCGTCGTAACCAGGCACAGGGCCCCGGTGAGGGCGAGGGCGGCGTGCCGTTTCCTGAACATGAGGGACTCCTTCCGGGGGCGCTCTCGCGAGCGGACTTCCTTGGAGGTAGTCGGCGGTGGGCGCGGCCGGGTTCCCGGCCCTCGCGGTCAGTCTCCGGCTGCCCGACGCCGTTCAGCGGCGGGGGCCGGCAGCAGCCCCCTGGCCACGCAGTGGTCGAGACCGCGGAACACCAGGTCGCGGCCGACGGGTGCCGCGGTGACGCCCGTGCCGTCGAGGGCGCGTGCCGTGTGGTCGGTGCGGACGGGGCCGAGACTCAGGTCCCCGTCCGCGAAGGCGCTCGCGCCGAAGAAGGCGAGGCTGGGAGCGGCGGCCTCGGAGTCCGCCAGCCGCGCCCTCCACTCCTCCAGCGGCACCCGGCGCAACGGATAGCCGTACTCACCGACCCACGCGTAGACGTCGTCCAGCCGGACCCGGGACCCGACGTGATGGAAAACCGTCTCCTTCGGGAGAGCGGGCCCCAGGCAGATACGGACGAGGGAGGCGGCGGCGTGGTCGGCGGCGATCCAGGTCTCCTCCTCGAACAGAGCGGGGACGAGGCCGGCGGGAACACCGGCGCGCAAGACGCCCCACAGGAAGTCCCGCTCGTTGAGGCTTCCGGTGGCGGGCGGTCCGACGACCCGGCCGAGCCGGTGCACGGTGACGGGGAGGCCCCGCTGTGACGCCTGTTCGAGCAGGCGCTCGGAGGCCCACTTGGACTGCTGGTAGCCGTAGCGGAGCCCGGTGTGGGCAGGGAAGAACGTCTCGGGCACCTCCGCGGCGAGGGCGAGCGGCGGGGCGACGGACAGCGTGGACACGTAGTGCAGCGGCACCGAACGGCCCGCCGTCTCGCGCAACAGCAGTGCGGTCGCACGCGTGTTGGCGGCGCTCAGGGACGTGTAGTCGCGAAGGACGCTGACCGAGGCGGCGTTGTGGATCACGGTGTCGCATCCGGCCGCGAGTTCGGCGCGCAGCGGCTCGTCGAGCGCGGGGCGCGCGAGGTCGGCCCCGACGGCGGTGACACGTGCGAACGCGTCCGCGGGCAGCCGGATCAGATGGCTCTCCAGGGCGCGTGACAGGCGCTCGCGGGCCGCCACGTCGTCGGCGGCGCGAACCGGGCAGACGACGTGGGCGCCGGTGCCGGTCAGCAGCTCGGCCAGCAGATGAGCGCCCACGAAGCCGGTGGCGCCGGTGAGCAGTACACGGCTCGGCGGCCCGGGCTTCCGGGCGCAGTCGGCGGGACGGACAGCCGGATCGAGTACGGCGTCGGTGAGCACGGCGGCGGGCGGCCCCCCTGCCGGTCCCCGCTCCGGGGCCCGGCGCAGGTCGAGGAAGCCCGCGAGGGACGCGGGGGTCGGATGCTCGAAGAGCCACGCCACCCGTACCTCGCGGCCGAGCTTTGCGCCGAGCCGGTTGGCCACCTGGATGGCCTGGAGGGAGTGGGCCCCGGCGTCGAAGACGTCGTCGTTCGGTGACAGGTCGGACAGTCCGAGGGCCCGGCGCCAGGCGTCGGTGACGACCGCGCCCGTGCCCCGCGGCGCCGAAGGCTCCGTCGGTGCCCTGCCCGTGGCCAGAACGGCCAGGGCCTCACGATCGGTCTTGCCTGTGGAGGTCATGGGGAGCCGGTCGAGACAGATCACCGCGGCCGGAACGAGCGCCGCGGGCAGCCTCGACGCCAGATGGGACCGGATGTCCACGGCGCGCGGGGGCGGTCCTTCGGGCACCAGGAAGGCGGTGAGTGCCTGGGTGCCGTCGTCGAGCCTCCTGCCGATCACGGCGGCCTCCCCGACCTGCGGATGGGTCAGCAGGGCGCTCTCGACCTCCGCCGGGTGCACCCGGTGCCCGCTGACCTTGATCTCCATGTCGGCCCTGCCCCGGTACCGCAGTTGCCCGTCCTCGCCCAGCCGCACCAGGTCGCCGGTCCGGTACGCGCGCGGGGCGCCGGGGAGCACGCCGAGCGGGGCGAACCGCGCGGCGTCCGGCGGGCTCCCCAGATAGCCGTTCGCGAGGTTCTCCCCGAGCAGGTACAGCTCGCCGTCCACGACGGCGGCGCCGACACCGGGGAGGGGCACCCCGATGGGGACGTCGCCGGGGCCGAGCGACGGATCGTTGAGGTCGGCCGCGGTGGCGACCACGGTGGCCTCGGTCGGGCCGTAGGTGTTGACCAGCCGCACTCCGGAGCCGACGGTGGTGCGCCACCGGTCCACGCGCTCCGCGAGGGCGGCCTCACCGCCGACGACGACCGTGTGGACGGCGGCGGGCAGGGCGGCGGCGCCCGTGGACAGGGTGTGGGCCACCTCGTGCCAGTAGGCCGTGGGCAGGTCGAGGAAGGTGACGCCGAGCCGGGCGCACGCCGTGAGGAAGCCGGGCACCGAGTCGGTCATGTCGTCGGTCCTGACCACCAGCGTGGCACCGGCGCAGAGAGTGAGGAAGACCTCCTCGACGTAGGTGTCGAAATGCGGCGGGGCGAACTGGAGTACGCGGTCGTCACGTCCCGGCCCGTACCGGTGCCCGGCTCCCGCGACGAACCGTGCGAGTGCATGGTGGCCGGTCTCGACCCCCTTGGGGAGACCCGTGGTCCCGGAGGTGTGGATGACGTAGGCCGGGTCCCCGGGCGCTGGCGCGTGCGGTGCCGGCGTCTCCGCCCCCACCGCTTCGGCCGGCCCGTCCGTCAGGAGCACGGGGTGGGGCCCGAGCGAGTTCGCGTCGGCACTCGCCGCGAGGACCAGCCGTGGCTGTGTCGCGTCGAGGATGGATCGCGCGCGGGCCCGTGGCCCCGTGAGATCGACGGGGCACAGGACTGCGCCGGACATCAGGACGCCCAGCGTCGCCACGACGGCGTCCGTGCCGCGTGGCAGTGCGACGGCGACCAGGTCGCCGCGACCGGCGCCGCTCGCCGCGACGCGGGTGGCGAGTGCGCCTGCGGCGGTGTGCAGCGCGGCGTAGCTGAGGCGGCGCCCGCCCTGTTCCACCGCCGTGGTTTCCGGCTGCCGGGCGGCGTGCTCCGCGATCAGATCGAGAACGGGCTTCGCCGGGGTGGGCAGTGGACCGCCGTCGAGGACCCGCACGGCCGCCCGGGGCCGTGATGCCCGTCCCTGGACGAGCGGGCGGTCCGGCGCCGACACGGCCTGCTCCAGCAACGCGAGCAGTGCCTGCCTGTGCGTGGCGAGGGCCCCGGCGTCGTAGAGGTCGGGGTGCGCGTCCAGGGCCATGCGCAGCCCACCGCCTTCGGCCCGGTCGTAGACGTTGACGGACAGGTCATCGACGGGTCCCGCGGACACGTTGTGGACGGTGCTGCGGTGCCCGGCGAAACGGAGGTCGTACGCGAACGGCATGATGTTCACACCGGGCCCGGACAGACGGCGCTCTCCTCCGACGAGGCGCAGGTCGCGACGCAGCTCTTCATACCGGTAGCGCTGGTGCGGAAGGACCGCGCGCAGTTCGGCCGCCGCCCGGGTGGCGAGCGTGCGCGCCGTGTCGTCGGGCCCGACGGGCAGCCGCAGCGGGAGGACGTTGCGTACGGTCGACGGAACCCGCAGCGAGGCCGAGCCGAAGCGGGCCATCACGGGGAAGCTCAGCACGGGCTCCGGTGCTCCCGTCACCTGGCCGAGGTGGGCCGCGACGACGGCCAGCAGCAGCTCCGGCCAGGTGACGCCGAGAGAGCGGGCGGTGGAGCGCAGCGCATCGGCCCGTTCGGGCTCCACGTCCGTCACCAGTCGGCGGAAGGTGCGGGCGGGGAGGGCCACGCGCCGGGCGGGCGTCGGTACCGCGGGCCGGTCGGCGAACCTCCGGGTCCAGAAGTCCCGGTCACGTCCGAAGCGCGGGGAGGCGCGGTAGGCGGCCTCCTCGGCGCGCACGGCCGCCAGGGAACCGAAGCCGCTCTCCGCCGGAGGGGACCCGGCGAGCAGCGCGGTGTACAGGTCCGCGACCCGCCGGGCCACGAGCGAGAGGCCGAAGCCGTCGAGGGCGATGTGGTGGACGCGGTGCCACCACAGGTACCGGTCGGGGGCCAGTCGCAGCAGGGCGTGTGCGAAGAGCGGGCCGTGCGCCAGGTCCACGGGTGTCGCGAGGTCCCCTGCCATCCAGTCCAGCGCGGCCCCCCGGGGGTCGGGGGCGGCCGTGAGGTCCTTGACGTGCAGCGGCCAGCCGTCCGCGGGGGCGTCGACCTGACGGGGGCGGCCGTCGTCGGCGACGGCGAAGACGGCGTTCACCGCCTCCGTCTCGACGACGGACCGGCGCAACGCGGACTCGAAGGCGGCCGTGTCCACTGGTCCCTCGATGTCCACGTACTCGCCGGTGTTGTACGCGGGGCCCCCGGGGTCGAGTTGCTGCCCCGTCCAGATCCCTTCCTGGGCGGCGAGCAGGGCGTGGCCGGGGCCGGTCGGTTCAGGAGTCGGCACGGCCGGCCTCTCCGTGGCGCGCGGAGAGCAACCGCCACCACTCGGCGAAGGAGGCGCATTCGGCCATCTCCACGAAGGTCACGTTCACACCGGCCTCCCGCCAGCGCTCGATCAGGGTGACGACGCGCAACGAGTCGAGCCCCGCGTCCAGGGGACTGCCGTCGAGGTCGACCTCCTCGGGGCGCTGGTAGAGGAACTCCGCGAGGTCCGCGCGGAAACCATCGAGGGTGAGGGGAGCTGACATGTGTATCTCTCTCCAGTGGTTTGCGACGGCTCAGTTGACCTTGCGGTCCCGGTCCTTCCAGAGCGGGTCGCGCAGCCGCCGCCGGAGGATCTTGCCGCTGGGGTTGCGCGGCACCCTGTCGACGAACGTGTACCGCGCGGGCAGTTTGAAGGCGGCGAGCCGAGTCGTCAGGAAGGTGTGCAGGTCCCGCGGTGTCAGGCTGGTGCCCCCGACCGGCACCACGAAGGCGTGCACGCACTCGCCCCAGCGGTCGTCGGGGGCACCGACCGCGACGGCCTCGGCGACACCTGGATGGTGTTCGAGCGCGTTCTCGATCTCGGCCGGATAGACGTTCTCACCCGCGACGAGCACGGCGTCCTTGAGCCGGTCGTGGATGTACAGGCGGCCGTCGGCGCCGAGGTATCCGGCGTCCCCCGTGCGCACCCAGCCGTCGACGAGGGTCTCGGCGGTCCGCTCGGGCAGTCCCCAGTACTCGACCATGCGCGCGGGCGTGCGCAGGCGTACCTCCCCGACGGTGCCGGTCGGCAGCGCGGTGCCGTTCTCGTCGGTGACGGCGCACCCCACACCCGGGTACGGGCGTCCCGCCGCGCGCAGCAGGGGGCTGCCGGGGACATGGTCGGCGGGCGGCAGGCAGACAGCGGTGTTGCCGGTCTCGGTCAGACCGTAGATCTGGGCGAGGTCGCACCGCAGTACGTCGATACTCCGCTCCAGCAGCGCCTCGGAGATCGGGGAGCCGCCGTAGACGACCTTGCGGAGGGTGGCGAAGTCCGCCGCGGTCACACCGGGTTCGGCCAGCATCATCCGCAGCATGGCGGGAACCACGCAGGCGGTGGTGACCTTGAGGCCGCGGACGAGCGAGACGGCCGCGCGGGCGTCGAAGGCCCGCATCGCCGCCACGGTCGTTCCGGCGTTGAAGTTCTGGGTGGCCCACCACAGTCCGCCGACGTGGAATCCGGGGATTCCCACCAGGGCGACGTCGCCCCGGCGCCAGTCGATCCAGTCGACACCGGCCGCGGCCATCGCGTCCCGGATCGCGAAGAAGCTCCGGTGGGCGAGGACCACCCCTTTGGGCAGACCGGTGGTGCCACTGGTGTAGAGCTGGGCCACGGGGGTGTCCTCGGTGGCGCCGGAGACCGTGTCGGCGGGAGGGTGCGCGGCCTTCCAGGACGCGTAGCGCTCCGGCGGATCGAGCGGCACGACGTGCTCCGGCGGGCCCGTGGTGAGCCCGTCGGTGACGTGCCTGAACTCGTCTTCGAGGAAGAGCAGCCGGGTGCCGGAGTCCTGGAGTATGTGCTCCACCTCGGGCGTGGTGAGCCGCCAGTTGACGGGGATCAGCACAGTGCCGCTCTTCGCGCACCCGAAAAGGATCTCGTAGTACCGCTCGGACTCCCGGCCCAGGTAGGCCACCCGGTCACCCGGGCCGAGTCCGGCCGCCAGCAGCGCGCGTGCCACCCGGTTGCTGCCGAGGTGCAGTTCCTCGTAGGTCAGGGCACGGTCCTCGCAGCGCACCGCCACTGTGTCCGGGGTGCGCGCGGCGTGGTGTCCCGTCGTCGCGTCCAGGGTGCGCAGTTCGGGGTGGTGGGCGCGGGGGCCGGGGGCCCGGTCGGTCGCGGGTACTTCCACGGGTCCGCCTCCTTCCTGTCGAGCCGTCTTCTCGGCGTTGTCGGGTGTGTTCGGGTCGGCCCGGCCGGTCGGACGGGCTCACCGGGGCGCGGTGCGGTGCGCCGTCATCCCGGTACGGAGACCGGCGGGCGGACCGTCAGGGGATGTTGACGAAGGCGAGGACGGCCTCGCCGCCGCACCGGCCTCCCGCGCTGTCCCAGCAGCGGTAGTGGGAGTCGGCGTGCAGGAAGGGGGCCGCGCCGTCGGGCGCACGCCGGACGGGGGAGCTGATCTCCAGTTCGGCGGTGAAGTGGCGCGGGTCGACCGGACGGCGGAAACGGGCCGTGAACCGGGCGATCAGGATGTCGGGCAACTGGTGGCGCCAGAAGTCGTCCAGCGTCCAGTCACCGAGCCCGTTCAGCAGGCTCTCGCGCACGGACACGGCGACGAGGTAGTACATCATCTGGTTGTAACAGATGTTCACCTCAACGGAGTTGAGGTGACCGGTGTCGTCGATGTAGCAGGATTCCGGGATCTCGCAGGCCGAGCGGACCGTGACGCGGGTGCCGTCGCGGCCGGTGACGAGGGCGTCCCGTATGTAGCGGCAGTGTCCCTTGTAGGGCGCGAGCACCTGGGCGAGCAGTTCGGGATCGGTGCGGACGGTGTGTGGCGGCGCCACTGCCCGGGGATTCCTCATGCCGTCGTGAGCCCGTCGTGGAGCTTGCGGTCGTCGTGGACGGTGACCCGGTACGAGACGGTCGGCTCCGGTGTCGCGGTGTGCCGCGCCCGGTGGATGAGGCTGCGGTTGTCCCAGATCAGCAGGTCGCCCTTGACGGGGCTCAGCAGGTGGACGTTCTCGTGCTCGAAGGTGTCGTCGAGCTGGCCGGTGGCCTCGAACAGGCGCCGCAGCAGGTCGCCGTCCAGTTCGTCGCCCGCGCCGTCCTCGATGCCGACGGTGAAGCCCTCGCTGAGGTAGAGGACGGTCTCGCCCGTCATGGGGTGGAGGAAGGCGGTGGGCTGCACGACGGCGGGTGTCCTGCGCTCGACCTCGTCGATGATCTCGGATATCGGCCGGTACACGTCGTGCGGACGGATCTTGAAATACTTCCGCACCGAGTGCCGGCACCTGGTGCCGGCGATCTCCCGCTTGAGGTCCCCGGGAAGCCGCTCGTACGCCCTTCCCATGTCGATGTAGTAGGTGCCGCGGTTGCGCGCCGGGATCACCTGGGGGTAGATCAAAGTGATGCCGAAGGGGTCGGGCATGAACTGGTAGTCCGCGTGCCAGAACTTGCCGGTCTTCGGGACGCCGATCTGCTGCCCGTTCTCGGGCACGTTCGAGGAGACGAATATCTCCTCGAACTCGGGGTGGTGGTACATGGGCTCGTAGTACGCCTCCGGGCGGCCGAGTCGCGTGCCGAAGTCCAGGAACTGACGCGCAGTCAGGTCCTGGTCCCTGAGCACGACCATCTTGCTCGTGTAGACGGCCTGCTTCAGCTTGTCGATGTCGGCTTCCGAGGCCGTCGTGTGGTCGAAGTCCTCGACGGTGACCCCGAACGTGGTACCGGGCCGTTCCGCGATCCTCATGGGTTCTCGCTCCTCACGCGTTACCTTGCGGTGGGTTCTTCGTTCGCCCCGGCAGTGCGGCCGGGACACCGCCTCGCGGGCGGTCGGCGTTCATCCGGCGCGCCGGGCACCGATCAGTTCGGCGGTCCCGGCGAGGGTGAGTTCGGCGCCGAGTTCCGCGTCGTCCAGGACGACACCGAGGCGGCGCTCGACGCGCATGCTGATCTCGATCAGAGAGAGCGAGTCCAGGTCGAGTTCGCCGAAGGTGGTTGCGGGACCGATGCGTTCCGGGGTCTCGTCACTCAACTCCACGACGATTCGGACGAGTTCCTCGTAGATGTCGTTCATACCGGTGTGTCGGCTCTCTGGTGGGGCGGATGGTGCGGAGTGCGGGGCCCGGGCCAGGAGAGAAGGCACGAGCCCCAGGTGAGTCCCCCGCCGAAGGCGGTCAGCAGGACCGGTCGCCTTGCCGGCAGGTCGCGGCGGGAGGCGATGTCCGCGAGGGCGAGCGGGATGGAGGCGGCTCCCGTGTTGCCGGCCGTCTCCACATGGGTGGCGCAGCGCTCGCGGGGCACCCCGAGTTCGTCGGCGACCGACCGCAGGATGCGGAGGTTGGCCTGGTGGGGTACGAACAGGGCCACGTCCCGGGGCTTCAGCCCCGCCTGGTCCAGCGTGGAGCGGGCCGACCTGGCCATCCGGGTGACGGCGTGCCGGTACACCTCGCGTCCGCGCATCGTGAAGTGGTGACCGCCCGCCGCGTCGGGCACCCGCCGGCGGGAACCGCCCGCGGCCACCATGATCAGGTCCTCGTGGCTCCCGTCGCTACCGAGGTCGAAGTACCCCACGGCGCCGGGTTCTGCCGCCTCCCCGGCCCGTAGCACGACGGCTCCGGCTCCGTCTCCGAAGATGACCGCGTTGGCACGGTCATCGGGGTCCACGATGGCCGAGTAGACGTCCGCGCCGACGAGCAGGACCCGCCGTGCCACGCCCGCCGCGATCAGGCCGGAGGCCGAGGCCAGCCCGTAGACGAACCCGGTGCAGACCGCACTCACGTCGAACGCGGCGACGCCACGGAGACCGAGCCGGGAGGCGACCAAGGGGGCGGTGGCCGGGCAGGTGCGGTCGGGGGTGGTCGTCGCGACGATGACGGCGTCGACGGCCCCGGAGCCGTCGAGGTCGACCGCCCGCCGTCCCGCCTCGACGGCCAGGTCCGACGTCGCCTGCCCGGGGCCGGCCCGATGGCGGCGGCGAATCCCGGTACGGGTCCGTATCCAGGCGTCATCGGTGTCCAGTCGGAGCGCCAACTCGTCGTTGGTGACGACACAGGGCGGCAGCCACCCCGCGACGGCGGACAGCACCGCGTGGCGAGGGGTGGGCGATCCAGCGGTAGCGGACATCTCGCGCTCCAGGGGGGAACGGACTTCGGCGGCAGGACGGCGGGGCGGGTCAGGGCGGTGCCCGGTGGCGGACGGCCGCCGTCGCCACCGCGCCGCAGCCGAGCGCCACCGCGATGGTGAGGACGGCGCCACGAACGCCGGACAGGGACGCGTCGCCGCCGAACGCGGCCACCAGGGCGGCCAGTCCGACCGCGCCGCCGACCTGGAGAGAAGTCGAGGCGAGACCCGAGGCGACACCCTGGTCGCCGGGCGCCACCCCGAGGGATGCCGTGACCCACATGCCGGTCCACACCGCCCCCTGACCGAGACCGAGCAGCACGATCCCCGGTACGAGGCGGACGTAAGAGCCTTCGGCGGTGAGGCACAGGGCGAGCGCGGCGCTTCCGAGCGCCCCGAGGGCCAGTCCCCCGGCGAGCAACCACCCGGCCCCCCGGCCGGCCAGCACCCGAGCACCCCAGCGCGTACCCGCCGCGACCACGAATGAGGGCAGCAGGAACGCGAGCCCGGTGGCGAACGCCCCGTAGCCGCGCAGCCCTTGGAAGTAGCGCGTGAGAAAGTACGGCAGTGCGCTGAAGGTGGCACTGAACAGCGCCGTGACCCCGAGGGCCACTGTCAGGCCACGGTGCGCGAACAGTCGCGACGGCACCAGTGGGTCGCGAAAGCGGTGTTCCACGGCGACGAACACACCGAGGAGCACACCCGCGAGGGCCGCGGCCACCGGCACCGACGCGTCGTTCCAGCCCGCGTCGGGCACCCGCACGAGCAGGAACACCAGCAACGTGACTCCCGCCGTACCCGTCACCGCGCCGGGGACGTCCAGGCGGCGGGTGCCGTCCCCTGGCCCGTCGGCGGGGAACAGCAGCAGGCCCCCGAACGCGGCGGACACGGCCAGGGGGACGTTCACGAAGAACACCGCGGGCCAGCCGAAGCCCGCCACCAGCACACCGCCGAGGAGCGAGCCGAAGCTGAGTCCCCCCGCTCCCGCGGCGCCCCAGATCGCCAGCGCGCGATGCCGCTCGGGGCCCTCGGCGTGGAGGGTGTTGACGAGGGAGAGAGTCGCCGGGAACAGGAGCGATCCGGCGAGCCCCTGGACCGCACGGACCGCCACCAGCACCCCCGGCGCCCACGCCAGGGCGCCGACCAGGGACGAGATCGCGTAGCCGAGCGCCCCGGCGAGGAACATCCGGCGCCTGCCCAGCAGGTCCGTCGCCCTGCCGCCGAGCAGCAGGAATCCCCCCGTCGCGACGACATAGGCGTTCACCACCCACTGGAGGTCGGAGGCGGCGAAGCCCAGCCGGTCGCCGATCGTCGGCAGCGCGACATAGACCACGTTGTAGTCGAGGGAAATGATCAACTGGGCGAGCGCCAGGACGGCGAGGGGGCGCACGAGGCGGGAGCGCACGGTGTGGCTGGATTCCTGGGCGGGCATTCTCGATCACCTCCTTCGGCGCGGGGAGACCCTGCTGCTGACATCGCGTTGTGGGGGACGCGTGCGGGCACACGCACATCGCCGACGCGCGGCGACGGCGCGTCCGATCCGTTCCCGTGTCCGTTCCGCGTGTTCTCGGGCACACCCGCGCCAGGCATGAGTGCCTGAGCCCCGGGCAGGCAGGCCCGCACCGCGTGGCGCGGTGGCGGGTCCGCGGCGCCTCTGGCTACGGCGGTGCCTCGCCCGGACCCCGCGACGCCGTCATGCCCCGTCCAGGAGTCGGCGGACTTCCCGTACCACCGTGGTGAGCGCCATGCGTTCGGGGAGTGTGGTTTCCGGGTGCCACAGATCGGCGAGGAGGCAGGTGCGCGGGCGGTCTCCGTCGTTGCGCGCCTCGTGTTCGAAGGAGTAGTCGAAGAGCAGGCAGCGGCCCTCCACCCAGGAACGGCTCTCTCCCGCCACGGTGATCAGGCAGCCGGGCGGGATGTCCACGGCCAGGTGCAGGTTGATGGTGAAGTTCCACAGGTCGCAGTGCGCCGGCACCACCGCACCGGGCAGGAGCGTGGAGAAGTGGCACTCCAGCAGGGGGCAGATGAGGCCGGTGTCCACGGCGTACTCACGCAGCACGCGGGAGGCGGTGGGCATGATCCGCGCGGCCTGCGGCACTTGGGCGCCGTCTCGGTAGAGGTGGAGAGCCTGCCAGTCCTGCTGGCTGCGCAGATAGTGCTGGTAGTCGTGGAAGTCCGCGCGGCGCCGCGCCCACGCGTCGGCCAGCTCGGCCTTGATGGCCCCGTGCTGCGACTCCAGTTCCCTGGCGAAGGCGACGATCTCGTCGTGCCCGTACGGATCGTGCCAGGGCGTCGGCGAGATGCCCGGCAGGATCCACCGTGCGTTCCGCTGAAGCGGGTGTCGCTCTCCCCGGCCCGGCTCCAGCATCTTCTCCACCCGGGCCAGGGAATCTCGGCCGTGTTCCTCCTTGATGCGCGCGAATACGTCTTCTGTGTCAGGCGTCATGCGACTCCCCTGAAACTCGCCCTGGAGCGGCTGTCCCGGTCCCGCGTCGCGCCGGCCGGCGGATGCCGCGATCCGCTCTGCCGCCCGGCCCCGGACGCGCTGGTCGTTCATGAGGTGGTGCCACACGAATCGGGCGCCGTCCTGGTAGTCGGCCGCCGTCGCACCAAAGTTCCCGCTGACACCGTTTCCTCGACACCGCTTCGCCGATCCTCGCTCCACACAGGGGTAGTCGGCCCGGTCCGGGCATTGGTTCCCGGCCTCCCCCACAACTCGCCGACCGGTACCCGCGCCCCCTCGCTACCTTCCGCATGCCAGTCCGTGCCACAACCGGGGCCAGGGAATCCGGTGCGAATCCGGAGCTGACGCGCAGCGGTGAGGGGGACGGGCGGGGCCCACCACGCCACTGGAGGGCGGCGAACCGGCCTCTGGGCCGCCCGTCGCCTCCGGGAACGCGCCCGCGGGGCCTGCTGTTCTGGCTGCCGGGCGCTGCGCGGGGCCGACTGGGGCGACGTGGCCGTCGCCGCCGCCGTCCTCACCGCGGTCCTGGTCAGCGCCGCGGGCGCGATCGGCTTCGTGGGCTCGTTCTGCCCCGCGCCACCCACGCGGTCACCGCACGCCCGTCTGCTGCCCGTCACCACGCTGGCAGGGGCGGTGTTCCTGGTGTGGGTGGACATCGCGGCACGCACCGTGCTCGACCCGCAGGAGGTACCGGTGGGCGTGGCGACGTCGGGGGCGCTCCGGAACCGTCGCTTCTGGCGTTGGCCGGCCTGGAACGGTTGAAGGCCCGGTTCGACGTGCCGGTTCTGGTCTCCCCGTCCCGGAAGTCGTTTCTGCGGACACGCACCGGCAGCGCCCTGCCCGAAATCGGTCCGGCCACGCTGGCGGTGGATCGCCTCCTCCCGGAGAGCGAGATCACTCCTGCCGCCCCGGGCGCCCGCCGGCCCACTTGGTATTTTCTCCGTTGCCGTGGTGTTCGGGAAACCGGTCGGAGTCCGGTGCGGCCCTCGCCACTGTTGCCGCGGAGCACCGCGGCCCCCGCTGACCGGCTCGCCGCCGGTCAGGGCCACTGGGCGGGACGGACCCGCCCGGGAAGGCCGGCCGCGGCGTGTCGAAGCGGAAGCCAGGAGACCGGCCACGGCGCGACATGTTCCACGAGGGTTTTGGAGAACACGTGCCCATCGGTCTGCGCCCGTACAGATCCCACCGTTCCATACGCCCCCGGGCCCGCGTGCGCGTCGCCCACGCGCTGGCGCTCTGCCTGTCCGCCGTCGCGCTCGGCGCCTGCACGGGCGCCCCCGCCCCCAGCACATCGGACTCATCCAGCGACTCCGGCGGTACGGCCAAGGCAGCCGCGCCCGTCACCGTGCGAAGCTGCGGGACCGACGCCACCGTCAAGGCGCCGCCCGGAAGGCTCGTCACCCTCAACGAGGGCTCCACCGAGGTGGCCCTCGCCCTCGGCCTCCAGTCCCGTATGGCCGGCACCGCCTACCTCGACGACTCCATCCCCGCGAAGTGGAAGACGGCCTACGACTCCGTCCCGGTGCTCTCCAAGGAGTACCCGACGAAGGAGAAACTGCTCGCGGCCCGCCCCGACTTCCTCTACGCCTCCTACTCAAGCGCCTTCACCGGCAAGGTCGCCGGCACCCGCGCCGAACTGCGGGCCGAGGGCATCCCCTCCTACCTGTCACCGTTCGGCTGCGGCGACGACAAGCAGGTGCCGCCGGTGTCCTGGGAGACGGTGTGGGGCGAGGTCAACGACGTCGCCAAGCTCTTCGGCGTCACCGGGAAGGGCGCCGCGATCGAACGACAGCAGAAGCGGGAACTCGACGGGCTGAGGACCGACGCCGCTGGCAAGGGCCTCAAGGCGCTCTGGTACGACTCGAACACCAAGACGCCCTACGTCGGCGCGGGCCACGGCGGGCCCCAGCTCATCCTCGACGCGGTGGGCGCCCGCAACGTCTTCGAGAAGCTGCCGGGCGGCTGGCAGAGCGCGAGCTGGGAGAAGGTCGCCGCGGCCGACCCGGACGTCATCGTGCTCGCGGACGCCGACTGGGACACGGCACGCTCCAAGATGCGCTACCTGGAGCACGACCCGGTCCTCGGCAAGCTCACCGCCGTACGGCACAAGGCGTTCGTGGTGGTGCCGTTCTCCGAGTCGACGCCCGGAGTGCTGCTCGCCGACGGCGCCGCACGGGTGGCGGACGGGCTGGCGAAGCTGCACCCCGGCTCATGACCGCCCCACCGCGCACCGCAGCACCGCACACCGCAGCGCGCCCGGCAGGCTCCGGCCGGGCGGCGGCCATCCTGTGCCTCGCCCTGGCGGTCCTGCTGGCCGCCATGATCCTCGGCCTCGCCGTCGGCTCGCAGCACGAGCCACCGGGCACCGTGCTCGACGTCGTCGCCCGCCGCCTCGGACTCGGCAACCCCCCGGTGACGCTGCTCGACGACCAGATCGTCTGGCAGCTCCGGCTGCCACGGGTCCTCGGGGCCGCCGCCACCGGCGCGGGCCTCGCGGTCTGCGGCGCCGTACTCCAGACCCTGACCGGCAACGACCTCGCCGACCCCTATCTGCTCGGCATCTCCGACGGCGCGGCTGCGGGAGCGGTCAGCGTGATCGTCCTCGGCCTCGGAGGCGCGGGCGCCGCCGCCACGGGAGCGGTCTCCACGGCCGCCTTCGCCGGCGCCCTGCTCTCCGTCGCGCTGGTGCTCGCGCTCTCCGGCGCGGGTACCCGCTCGCTGTCCGCCGCCAGGACCGTGCTCGCCGGGATCGCGGTGGGGCAGATGTGCGGCGCGTACACGTCGTTCGTCGTCCTCGTCCTCGGCGACCGGGACGCCGCGCGCGGTGTGATGGAGTGGACGCTCGGCTCGCTGGCGGGCGTACGGTGGCCCACCGCCGTCTTCCTGGCCGCCGTGGCGCTGACCGGCACGGCGGTGATGACATCCGCGGCCCGGGACCTCGACGCCTTCGCCTTCGGCGAGACCGCCGCCCGCTCCGTCGGCGTCCATGTGGAGCGCACCCGCCGGCTTCTCATCGCCACCGCCGCTCTGGTCACCGCCTGCCTGGTCGCCCACACGGGCGTCATCGGCTTCCTCGGCCTCGTCGTACCCCATCTGGTACGGCTCGTCTGCGGCCCACGGCACGGACTGCTGCTGCCCGTGTCGGCGCTGCTGGGCGCCACGCTGCTGGTCGGCAGTGACATCGCGGCACGCTCCGTGCTCCCCGACCGCGAGATCCCGGTCGGCGTCGTCACCGCCGGGCTCGGAGCGCCCTTCTTCGCCTGGCTGCTGTGGCGCAGGGGCCGTAGCGAGCAGGCACCCCGGTGAACGCGGCACCACAGGACGGCACGCTCCCGGGCTGTGCGGCCCCCGCGGTACTGCGCGCCGACGGCCTGGTCGTACGCGCCGGAGACGCCGTCCTGCTGGACGGGGTCACCCTCGACGTGGCGCCCGGCGCCGTCACGGGCCTGCTCGGTCCCAACGGGGCGGGGAAGACGACGCTGCTGCGCACGGTCGCCGGGCTCATGCGGCCCGACGCGGGGCGTGTCCTGCTCGACGGGCACGACCTCCACTCGCTCACACCGCGCCGCCGCGCGCGGCGCGTGGCCTTCATGGAGCAGCAGGCCGACACCCACCTCCCGCTGTCCGTCCGCGACGTCGTCGGCCTCGGGCGCACCCCGCACCGCGGCCGCTGGCCGGCCCCGGTGAGCGCGGCGACCGCCGACCACGAACGGTCGGTACTGACCGCCGCCTTCGCCGCCGCCGACATCGGCCACCTCCTCGACCGGGCCTGGCCCACCCTCTCCGGCGGCGAACGCCAACGGGTGCAACTCGCCCGCGCACTCGCCCAGGAGCCCCGGGTGCTCCTGCTCGACGAGCCCACCAACCACCTCGACCTGCGCCACCAACTCGGCTTCCTCAGCACCGTGCGGAGCCTGGGTGTCACCACCGTCGCCGCACTGCACGACCTGGAACTCGCCGCCGCCTACTGCGACGACATCGCCGTACTGCTCGACGGCCGCCTCATCGCCCACGGACCGCGCTCCGACGTACTCACCGCCGCCACCATCGCCCGCGCCTACGGGGTCGACGCGACCGTCGAACGCCACCCACGCCACGACCGGCCGCACATCCGGTGGAACGGGCTCCTCGCGGAAGGACAGCCACGATGACTCCCCCGGACACACCCACCCGGCGCCCGGCCACGCTCCTGGTCGGCATGTCGCTCGCCGAGGCCGACCGGCGCGACCTGCTCCTGCACACCGCCGCTCCACTCGGCGCCACCGTCGCCTTCCTCCAACAGGCCGACCCCTCCCTCTCCACCGAACTCACCAGACTCGCCGACAGGGGCACCACGACCGTCACCCTCATCGGCGTACGCCTCGCCTCCTCGGGTCCCGCCCACTCCTGGCTGCGGCGGATCGCCGCGCACTGGTGGCGCGAACGCCACGGCCACCGCCCCGAGTTGCTCGTCGCCACCCGACTCGCCGACTCACCGGACGCCATCGCCGCAGCGGCGACGGCAACGGGCGCGGGGACGGCGGGAGCTGTGGGGACGAAGCCGATCACGGGCGCCGAACCGGGACTGACGTCCGCCGCCTGGGAGGAGGTCACACACCACCGACACCAGGTCAGCGTGTGCCGGGGCCCGCGCTGCACCGCCAAGGGGGCCGAGGCCGCAACACGCGCCCTCGCCCTCGCACTCGCCGCGCACGGCCTCGGCGACGACGACGTACAACTCCTCCAGACCGGATGCCAGTACCCCTGCAACCAGGCCCCCGTGATCAATGTGCAGCCGGACGACGTCTGGTACGGGCACGTGGACCCGGCGGCAGCGGAGCGCATCGTGTCCGAACACCTCGTCGACGAAAGCCCGTTGGCGACCCACCGCCTCCCCCGCCACAGACGGAAACCAACCCCCCGCCCCGGCACCGCCTCTGACACCGGACTCCCACCGGGTGGCGCACCTCGGGCCCACTGAGCCGGGGCGGGACCGAGCGGTCAGAGGTCAGGCGGTGCCGCCGCCGTGCCCGCCACCCCGCTTACCCCCTCAACAACAACCGTGGCATAAATGCGCAGCTCAACGCCCTGAACTTGGCCATCCATGTCTTGTGGCTCCTGCCGGGGGGCACGGCCGGGCGGCTCCCGTCCGTGTGCCCCCGGGGACCTGCTGTTAGCGTGGCCTGACCCTGCCCGGAGGGGCCGCACGGGCGACGGGAGGAACGCCATGGACCGTGTCTCGCTGATGCACAGCTTCGTCGCCGTCGCCAGGGTCGGCAGCTTCAGCGGCGCCGCCAGGACACTCAACTTCTCCGGCTCCCTCGTCTCACGGCATGTCGCGGAGCTGGAGCGGCAGCTCGGCGTCCGGCTCGTCAACCGGACGGCCCGCTCGGTCAGCCTCACCGGGGCCGGACTGCGCTACGCCGAGTTCGCCGCGCGCATCCTCGACGAGATCGAGGAGGAGGACGCCGACATCTCCCGGACGCACGACAGGGCAGAGGGGACCCTCAGTGTCACCGTGCCCACCTGGCTCGGCAGTGTCGACCTGGCCGACGCGATGGCGTCGTTCGCCGCGGCGCACCCGAAGATCTCCGTCCGGTTCGAGCTGGGCGAACTGTCCCACCGCACCTACGACTTCCTCGACGGCGGCTTCGACGTCGCCCTGCACACCCAGGACCTCAGGGACTCCAGCGTCCGGCTGCGGAGGATCACCACGCTGCCCTTCGTGCTGTGCGCCTCGCGGGACTACCTCGAACGCCGCGGCACCCCGGCCCACGTCGACGACCTCGCGGAGCACGACTGCGTCGTCCACACCGATGACCCGGTGTGGCGGCTCGGCCCCGACCACGCCCCCGCCCCGTTCAGGACGCGCGACGCGGTGTACGTGTCCAACTCCTATCTCGCCCTCGGGCAGGCGGTCGCGCACGGCCGCGGCATCGCGCTGCTGCCCCAGTGGTCGGCGCGCGACGACCTCCTCTCCGGCAGGCTCCACGCCCTGCTCCCCGGGCTGGGCGTCCCCGAGCGGCCGCTGCACGCGATCTACGGGCCCGGGGACACCGTCCCCCGGAAGGTGAGCGTCTTCCTCGACTTCCTCACCGGGTGGTTCAGGGAGAACCCGCTCCCCGCGGTCCACGTCCCCGGCGGGCGGGGGTAGCGCGGCGCTTCGGGGGGTGGCCGCGTTCTCAGAGGTGGGCGGGGTGGACGAGGCGGCCGTTGCGGACGAGGGACGCGGCCTGTTTGAGGCGGCGGACCCGGATGCTGACCTCGTATCCCCTGACGCCGTCGACGTGGGCGAGGCGGTCGGCCAGGTAGCGGTAGAAGTCGGCGCCGTCCCTGGCGACGATCACGGCCATGATGTTGTGGCGGCCGCTCATGGCCCCGGCGTAGGCGCACTCGTCGTGCCGGCTGATCTCCTCGCCGATGCGCCGCAGCCGGGCCGGTTCGACCTGGACCCAGAGCGTCGCGTTCAGCTCGTAGCCGAGGCGCTCGGGGAGCGCGTCGACGTCGTAGCCGAGGGTGCCCGCGCTCTCCAGCGCACCGAGCCTGCGGGCGACGCGCCGCGTGGACCAGCCGGTGGCCCCGGCGAGCCGGGTGTGCGAGGCTCTGCCGTCCTCGGCGAGGGCGGCGAGGAGCGGCCCGTCCTCGGCCGCCGGTGTGATGAGGGGGCCGACGGGGGCGGTCCGCTCCGCCGTCAGCCGCGCCACCTGGGAGGGGGTGAGGGAGGCGCGGTGGCCGGTCCAGCCCGCGGTGCCCGGGGCGCCGAAGGAGTGGATGAGCAGGTCGACGCTGACGTCGAGGACGGGGGCCGCCCTGGGGAGCCGGCTCAGCAGGACGTCGTCGCGCTCGGCGCCCCCGGGCGAGCGGATGATGCAGATGATCTCCGAGCCGCCGGAGGCGATGTTGGCGTAGGCGATCTCGGGCCTGCGCACGAGCGCGTCGGCGAGGGGGCCGACGCGGTCGGGGCGGCAGCGCAGGCGCGCGACCCACTCGGCCCTGCCGTGCACGGCCGGGCTCGCCACACCGACCACGCGCAGCACACCGTCCCGGCGCAGGGCGCCGTAGCGCCGCGCGACGGTCTGCTCGGACACCCCGAGGACGTCGCCGATGCGGCGGAAGGGGGCGCGCGGGGCGCAGCGCAGAGCGTGGATGATTTTCCGGTCCAGGTCATCCGGCATGGAGGCATCTTCACCGATGCGGCGGTGCCGGTGGAAGTTCCCTGACGGATACGGCCGGTTCCGTTGGAGTTCCGCCTCGCCGGAAGGAGACTTGCGGCGAGCCCCTGGCGCCCCGATCCGCGCCGCAGGACCCGGGTTCCCGCCGCGCCGGTACGGGCTCTCCGACGCCTGCCGCGGGGCCCACCGCCTCTGGAGTGGAGTCGACCGTGAGCATCGCCGACAGGCAGCGCCGTGCATACGAGGCCCTTGCGGCAAGCGGTGCGGACGCGCCGTTCCTGACCGAGCGGCCCGCGCTGTTCAGCCCGGCCGCCGCCGCCCAGGACGCCCTGAACACCCGGGGCGCCTACGGCCGCTTCGCGCAGATCCTGCTGCCGCTCGAGTACACCGGCTGGGTCGAGGAGGCCACCGCCCACGTCAGGTCCTGCTACATCGGCGACTGGACCTCCCTGCACAAGGTCAGGGTGCGCGGGCCGCAGGCGCTGCCCTTCCTCGACCGGCTGGGCATGCGGGGCCTCTCCCGCTTCGGCATCGGACACGTCAGGCACCACGTCCAGCTCGACGACGACGGGTACGTCGCCTCCGAGGGGGTCCTCATCCGCGGCGGCGAGCGGGAGTTCGTCTACACGGCGGGCAGTTGCGACTGGCTGCTGTGGCGGTTCTCGCTCGGCGACTGGGACGCCGAGGTCACCGACATCAGCCCGGAGCGCTTCCTCTTCGGCGTCCAGGGCCCCGCCTCCCTGCCCACCCTGGAGAAGGCCACCGGCGGGAGCCTCCGCGACCTCGGCTTCGGCCGCGGCCGCCGCGCCGACCTGGGCGGCGTCCCCGTCGACGTCCTGCGCACCGGCATCTCGGGCGAACTCGGCTACGAGGTCCACGGGGGCGCAGACGACGCCGGGGCGGTCTGGTCGGCCGTCCTCGCCGCGGGCGAGGAGTTCGGCATCCGGCAGCTCGGTTTCCGCTCCCAGCCGGTCCAGCACATCGAGGCCGGCATCGCCACCAACGGGCTCGACTACCTGCCCTCGGCCCTGCTGACCCCCGGAGCACCGCGCCAGTTCCGGCGCGGCACCCCCGGCGGCAGCTTCGTCCCGGCCGGTGGCGTCGCCGACTACTTCCGCACCCCGGGCGAACTCGGCTGGGGCTTTCGCGGGGGCGTGCCCGAGCGCGAGTTCACCGGTCGTGACGCCCTCGCGGCGCAGTACGCGCGGGGCGGGCCGAGCCGCGTGCTGGTCGGCCTGGTGTGGAACGCGGGCGACGTCGCCGAGATCCTCACCTCGCTCACCGGCGCGGGCGACATCCCCGACCAGATGGAGGTCCCCCGCGCCCCTGGCCCGCACTTCGACCAGGTCACCGCCGCGGGCGAGCCGGTCGGCATCGCGACCGGCCGCACCCTCAGCCCCACCCTGCGGGCCACCGTCTCCCTCTGTGTCATCGCCCGCGAACACGCCGCCCCCGGCACACCGGTCGACGTGACCTGGGGCAGGCGGGGCACCCCGCAGCGCACCGTCAGGGCCACCGTCGCCGCGCTCCCGTTCAAGCCCGACCGCCGTCGTACGGACGTCGGCGGCCTCTGAGGCACGTCACACCGCCGTCGTGCCTGCCCCCTGGTGTGCGTGGGCGACGCCCTCGATGAGGGCCGCCGCCCAGCAGCAGTGGTCGTGGCCGCCGCGGTACACGTCGAGGGAGGCGTGGAACCCCCGGGCCGTCAGCAGGATGTGCAGCCTGCGCGAGTCGTCGCGCATCGGGCCCTCGTGGGAGCCGACGTCGATGTGGATGCGCGTGTCGGCGACCGGTGCCGCCGCGAACTGCTCGTACAGCCAGGTGTCGCCGTCGGCCAGGAGCTGCGCCGGCCGGGAGGTCATGCCGGGGCGCCACCAGGTGGAGGGCGACTGGGCGAGCACGGTGCCGAAGGCGGCCGGCCTGCGCAGGGCCGCGGTGAGTGCGGTGAGGCCGCCGAGGCTCTGTCCGCACAGGACGGTGCGGTGGGTTCCCGCCCAGCCGGGGATGCCGGCCGTCACGGCGGGCAGGACCTCGTCGGCGAGGGTGTCGACGAAGCGGGGGTTGGCGCCGAGTTGGCGCATCCGCCCGGCGACGTCCGCGGGCGCCTCGATGCCGAGGACGGCCGTGGGCGGGAGCCTGCCCGACCGGGTCGCGGCGGTGACGGCGGCGGTGACGCCGTACCGGTCGAACCACTTGTCCCCGTCGAGCAGGACGAGCAGCCCCATCCGCGTCCCGGGTGCGGCGTCGGGGACGAAGCGCCGTGCGCGGTGGGTGGTGCCGTCCGCGGTCCTGAAGTCGAAGGCGTCGGTGCGGCCCCCGGGGGCGCCGCGGGGCGCGGTGAGCCATTCGGCCAGGGACGGGGCGCCGTCGAGTTCGATCATCGATCCGAAGGGGCTCGCCGCCCGGGTGTTGAGGGGGTCGGCACGGTCGTCGGGCAGCCCGCGCGCGGAGCCGCCCCGGGGGCCCCGCGGTGTCAGGTGCGGGTCGTCGGGTCCGAAGGGGTGGATGCGGTAGCTGCACCGCAGGCCCGTGGGCAGTCGCAGGCTGACATACCAGAGGTCGGTGCCCGCCATGCGGCGCATCATCCCCCGGGGTGCGAGGTGCTTGTCGGTGACGCGGTTGAGCAGCGCGTAGACCCCCGCCAGCGGCGCGGGGCCGCCGCTGCCCGTCCATGAGGTCTCGCGCCACACCACGGTGACCAGGCGCTCCTCCGGGGACCCCGGGACCGGTTCGACGAGGGGGGTGCCGCTGTCGGCCGCCTCCTTCCAGAAGCCCTCCACCGCTCGGGCCCCCTGCGCTCCCACCTCGTCCAACAGCCGCCGTAGCCGCGGACTTTCGATGTCCGGCGCTGCTGTGGCGTCGCCCATGGTGTCTCGCTCCCCGGATAGAAACCTGCGATACAAAGTTAGGCAAGCCTAACTTAACTGGCGGGAGCTACCGATGCGCGTACTGGTGGCAGGACCGCCGCTGTACGGGCTGCTGTAGCCGATGCTGTCTCCGTACGCAGGCCCTGCGTACGGAGGGGCACGAGGTCGTGGTGGCCAGCGCCGGGGCGTTCACGCGGCGGGTCGCGCAGGCCGGTCTCGTGGGCTTCGTCCCGCAGGAGGCCCATCTGTTCGAGGGCGACATCGCGGAGAACATCCGCTACGGGCGTCCCGACGCGAGCGGCGCGGAGGTCGCGGCGGCGGCCGAGGCGGTGGGCGCGGCGGCGGCCATCGCCCGGCTGCCCGGGGGAGGCCGCCGGGGCGCGGGCCTGAGGGCGCGGCCGGTCCGGCGGGCGCCCGTGCGGGTCCCGCGCAGGACCGGTCGTCGGCCACGGGGTGTCAGAGGCGGTGTGCCCTGCGCTCCTGCCACAGCAGCCACGCGAGGTACAGGCCGCCGCCCACCCCCATGACCACGCCCACCGGCATCAGGGCGGAGCCGGTCACGCGCTGGGTGAGCAGGTCGGCCCCCGACACCAGCAGCGCGCCCATCCACGCGGCGGGCAGGACGTTGGGTCCCGCCGTGCGCGTGAGGCGGCGCGCCAGTTGGGGCGCCGCCATCGCGAGGAACGGGATCGGGCCCGCGGCGGCCACGCCCATCGCGGTCAGCCCGGTACCGGCGCTCAGCAGCACGAGGCGGCTGTGCTCGGGGCGCACCCCGAGGGCGCCCGCGGCGTCGTCGCCCATTTCGAGCAGGGTCAGCCGGCGCCCGTACACCAGGACCACGGGGGCGAGGGCGGCCAGGCCGAGCGCGGCGACGCTCACCTCGCCCCAGTCGCGGGCGTTGAGCGAGCCGATCATCCAGGTCGCGGCCTGTGCGGCCTTGCCGATGTCGGCGCGCACGTACAGGAAGCTCGTGAGCGCCCCGAGGACCGCGGACGCGCCGATGCCGACGAGGACGAGGCGGTAGCCGTGCACGCCGCGCCGCCACGCCAGCGCGTAGACGGCGGCGGCGGTCGCGAAGCCGCCGAGGACCGCGCCGAGCGCGGTCTGCGCCGTGCCCAGGTCGAGGAAGACGACCGCGACGAGCGCGCCCGCCGAGGCGCCGCTGCCGAAGCCGATGATGTCCGGGCTGCCCAGCGGGTTGCGGGTCAGCGACTGGAAGACCGCGCCCGCCATGCCGGTGCCGAAGCCGACGAGGACGGCGACCAGGGCGCGGGGCAGGCGCAGGTCGCGCACGATGAAGTCGGCGCCAGGGGGGCCGCTCCCGGCGAGGGTGTCCAGGACTTCGAGGGGGGAGAGCGCGTACGTGCCCGTGCCGAGGGAGAGCACCACCACGCAGGCGGTGGCCACGGCCAGGGCGAGGCAGACGAGGACGGCGCGGGGGGCGAAGCGCACCGACCAGCGGCCCGCGCGCAGGCGTCCGTGGCGCCACTCGGCGCGCGGGACGTGCTGTTCCTCCAGGGTGCCGGTCACAGTTGGGCCACCTTCCGCTGCCGCACGAGGTAGATGAAGAGCAGGCCGCCGAGGAACGAGGTGACGATGTCGACCTCGATCTCGGACGGTGCGACCACGACGCGGCCGATCACGTCGGAGACGAGCAGCAGCACGGGGGCGAACAGGGCGCAGCAGGGCAGCAGGCGGCCCGGGTCGGGTCCGGTGAACGCGCGGACCGCGTGCGGGATCATCAGGCCGACGAAGCCGATGGGCCCGCACACGGCGGTCGCGCTGCCGCACAGCAGGGTGATGGCGACGATGGACAGGACCCGGGTGCGCCGCACGGAGGTCCCGAGGGCGCGGGCGCGGTCCTCCCCGAGGGCGAGGGCGCCCAGCGGGCGGGCGAGGGCGCAGGCGAGGAGGGCGCCCGCGATCAGCAGCGGGGCCACGGTGAGCAGGAGTTCGGGGCGGCGTTTGGCGAGGGTGCCGACCGACCAGTACCGCATGGAGTCGAGGGTGCTCAGGTTCCAGAGGTTCAGCCCGTTGACGTAGCCGAACAGGGCCGCGTTGACGGCGGTCCCGGCGAGCGCGAGCCGTACCGGGGTGGCCGAGCGGGCGCCGCCGAGCGCGTTGACGGCTGCGGCGGCGACGGCGGAGCCCGCCAGCGCGAACCACAGGTAGCCGTTGAACGAGGTGATGCCGAACACGCTGATGGCGGTGACGACCGCCGCGGACGCGCCCGCGTTCACCCCGAGCAGGCCGGGGTCGGCGAGCGGGTTGCGGGTCAGTGTCTGCATCACACAGCCCGCGAGGCCGAGCGCAGCTCCGACCGCGATGCCGATGAGGGTCCTCGGCAGCCGCAGTTCGCGCACGATGTCGTCGTACCTGGTTCCCGTGGGGTGGAAGAGTGCCGACCAGACGTCGCCGAGCGGGATGCGCTCGGCGCCCACGGCAAGCGACAGCGTGACCGCCGCGGCCAGCAGGACGAGGCCGAGCAACAGGCCCGCGGCGTACGGGGGGCGGCTGCGGCTGTCGGCCGGAGGCCGGGGCCCGGCTGTGCGGCGGATGAGGTTTCCTCTGAGCATACGGTTAGGTTAGGCTAACCTAAAAATACGCTGCTTCGGGTGGTGGGACACCGCGGTGACGGCGGGTGCGTTCGCGCTCGCGTGCTCCGTGACGGCGAGACGCGCTGCGGCCGGATCGGGCCGCAGGTCCCGCCCCCGCCCAGGTCCTCCCGCCCCACCTCCGCCTCTCCCCTGCTTCTCCCCGTTTCTTCGTCGTTCCCCGTTTTCCGGGTCCGTTGCCCCAAGGAGCACCACGCACATGCCCTCCCATGCTTCCGCACGCCGCCTTGTCCTGATGGCCGTCGTCGCCGTGACCGGTCCCCTGCTGCTGAGCGGCTGCGGCGACGACGGCGGTGACGGGGGCGACGCGAAGGCGGCCGCCGCGGCGGCGCGGCAGATCACCGACGCGCAGGGACGCAAGGTCAAGGTCCCCACCGCCCCGAAGAGAGTCGTCACGCTCAGCGAGTCCACCACGGACACCGCCCTCGCCCTCGGTCTTGAGCCGGTCGGCACGACGGCGGGACGCGGCCAGAGCGGCCCCTCCACCTATCTCGCCGACAAGGCGTCCAAGGCACAGGTCGTCGCGACCGTCGCGGAGGCCGACATGGAGAAGGTCGCGGCGCTGCGGCCCGACCTGATCCTGGTCGATGCCTCGGTCGGCGCCCAGAAGACCATCGGGAAGCTTCAGGAGATAGCGCCGACCGTCTTCACCTCGAAGCAGAACGAGAACTGGAAGACGGCGTTCACCGCCACTGCCGACGCCCTCAACAAGAAGCCGGAGGCCGGGAAGTGGCTCAAGGACTTCGACTCCCGGGTCGCGGACGTGAAGGGCCGGCTCGGCGGCAACGAGGGCAAGTCGGTCTCCGTCATCCGCTGGCAGGACGGCGCGCCGTCCGTCGTCGGCAAGGGCGACGGCGTCGTCGGCGCGACGCTGAAGGCGCTCGGCATGGACCGGCCCAAGGACCAGCAGGGCGCGAGCGTCGGCCACAGCGAGCCGGTGTCGCTGGAGAAGCTCGACACCATCGACGGCGACTGGATGTTCTTCGGCACGCTCGGCACCGAGGCCGAGGGCGAGAAGGCGTACGCCGAGGCCGAGAAGGTCACCAACTTCGGCAGGCTGAAGGCGGAGCGGGACAAGCACGTCGTGGTGGTCCAGGGCTCGGCGTGGAACAGCGCCGGGGGCCCGCTCTCCGCGCAGATCATCCTCGACGACATCAAGGAAGCACTGGCCAAGTGACACCGGGCCGCGGTCGACGCGTGTTCCGGCCCGACACCACGCACGGCGGAAGGACGACTCCGATGGCGCAGGGAGCACTGGACGCGGTGGCCGCCACGTTGTACACACCGCTGTACGCCCGGGCGCACGCCGACGAGCTGGCGCCCGAGGCGGGGCTGCACGACCCGGCCGCCGCGGCGTTGCTGGCGGAGGCCGAGGCGCGGGCCGTCGCCGCGGGCACCTCGTTGCCCGGCATCCTGCGCGATCGCGGCAACGGCGGCGGGTCGGTGTGGCGCACCGTCATCTTCGACGGGCTGACCCGCGAGTTCTGCCGGCGCCACCCGGACGCGCTGGTCGTGAGCGCGGGCATCGGCCTGTGCACCCGGCGCCGGCGGCTCACCGCCGCGCCGGGGGACCCGGTCGCGGACACGGTGGAGTGGGTGGGGGTGGACGTTCCCGAGGTGATCGAGTTGCGGCGGCGTGCGATGCCCGACGACGCGACCACCCTGGTCCCCGCCTCCCTGGCCGACCGGTCCTGGGCCGACGGCATCGAGGCGGGCGGGCGGCCGGTCCTGGTCCTGGCCGAGGGCGTGGTGATGTACTTCGACGAACCGGGGCTGGCGGGTTTCCTCGGCGGCGCATATGACCGGTTCGGACCCGGTACCGAGCTGGTGGCCGACTACTTCCACCCGAAGATCGCGCTGTCCGGCAGACACCCCATCGTCAGGGCCACCGGCGCGCAGTTCCGCTCCGGCGCGCGCAACGGGCGGGAGTTCGCGGCCAAGGCCCCCGGCTGGTCGCTGGACGCCGAGTACGAGGTGATGGAGCGCATCTCCGCCGCGCACAGGGCGGCCGCGAGCGCGTTCCGCCTCCTCACACGCGGCTCACGCCCCTACTCGATCGCGCGGCTCACCGCCACCGCGGCAGCCACCCGGCCGGACGGTGCGCCCGGCGCGGCGGGGCACACGCAGGGCGAGCGGGAGTGGGTCGTCCTGCCGGACGGCCGACGGCTGTTCGCGCAGGTGCTGCCCGGCCCCGAGGACTCGCCCGACGGTGCGCCGACGGTGGTGTTCGAGGCCGGGTCGGGGGCGACCCGCTCCTCATGGGCGCGGGTGCAGCCGCCGACGGCGAGGTATGCGCGGGCCGTCGTCTACGACCGTGCGGGCCTGGGACGCAGCGACCCCGACCCGCGGGGCCGCACCATGGCCCGCATGGCGCAGGACCTCGCCGACCTGCTCGACCATGTCGCCGCCGGGTCGGGCCGGTTCGTGCTGGTGGGGCACAGCGCGGGCGGACCGGTCGTACGCCTGGCCGCGTCGCTACGGCCCGAACTCGTCGCCGGGCTGGTGCTGGTCGATCCCACCGACGAGGCCACCGGGCTGCTGTTCGGCCGCACGTTCCGCGTCGGCGAGAAGGTCGTGCTGCGAGTCAATCTGGCGCTCGCGCGGGTCGGTCTGCTCAGGCCGCTCTACCGGGGGCTGCTGCGTGCGATGCCCGCGGACGACGTGCGCGGCGACCTCGCCGCCGAGGGGTTCACCACCGGTCTGGTGCGCACCCAGATCGAACAGTGCCGTACCTACCTCGACGACCTGAAAGCCTTCCGTGCCACCCCTCCCCCGCTCGGGGACATACCGGTGACGGTGGTCTCCGGCGCCAGGACGGGCGCGGGCATGAACAAGCGGGTACGGAGCGCCGCCAACGCCGCGCATGCCGAGCGCGCCGCCGCCTCACCCGGCGGACGCCACGTGGTCGCCCCCGGCTCGGGCCACTACGTCCCCCTCACCGACCCCGGCCTCGTGGTCGCCGAGATCGCCCGTCTGGTGACCGGGGCGGCAGGCGACTAGGTTTCGTCCGGATCACAGCGGGCCGAGCACCTCCTCGGGGGCGGCCGCCAGCTCAAGGGTGTCGAGTACGGTGAGCAGTTGGCGCTCCTCGTAGCGGAAGTGGCTCTCCATGATCGCGGCGATGCCGTCGAGGTGGCCGTCCAACTCGTCCGGCGGTGCGGCCCGTTCGACGGCGGCACGCAGACTGCCCAGCAGATGCGCGATCATCGAGTGGTCCTGCCGCAGGGCGCGGAGCACCGGTCCCAGTTCGGGGTGTGCTGCCTCGACGGCCGGGAACAGGGTGTGCTCCTCGCCCCGGTGGTGACCGTCGAGAGCCGCGCAGAAACCGTGGCAGTACAGCAGCAGTTCACGGGTGGCCGTCACACCGGGGGTGCCATCGGCAAGGGAAGCCCGGGTCACCGACAGCGCGTCCCGCAACTGCCTGTGCACCTTGCGCAGTTCATGGCTCCAGGCAACAAGCCTGGTCGTCTCGCGCTCAGTCACGCGAGAACGAAGGGTACGACGAGTACATCGTCGGCCTCCTTCGATCCGGCGCCTCCATGTCTGACACGGTCTGCCACCGACACGCGACGCTCCCCGCACCCTAGCGCGCCCCCGCACCTGCTCGACACCCCCGCCCTCCCCCGGGCCGCCCGGGGACGACACACACTCCGTCGCTCAGGGCCGGGCGGGTGTCAGCTCACGTACCAACTCCACGGCCCTATCGAGGAGATGTGTCTCGCTCCCGCTCATCGACGGGTCGGCCGCGCGCCTCCTCCTCGCTTCCGTGAGGCTTGCGGAGTCGGTGTCGTCGAGGGCGGTCGAGGGGGCGAGGTGGGTGAGGAGTGAGGCGAGTACCGCCCGGGACTGGGCCGCCAGGGCCGTGTCGCCGACGGCGACCTGCGCCAGGATCAGCGCCGACATCGCGCGATCCAGTCCGGGTGGGCCCTCCTCGGTGTTGCGCCAGTCGATCACCACGGGCCCTTCCGGGGTGCGCATCACGTTGTCCGGGTGCAGGTCGAGGTGGAGGACCCGGTCGGCGGGGTCGGCGCAGGCCCGCGCGGGAACTGCGTGCAGGCGGTGGAGCAGTCCGGCAAGCTCCGCGCCCGTCTCCTCGGCCGTGATCGTGCCGTCGGCCAGCGCCCGGAGCATGGACGGGCCGCGCAGCCGCCGCATCACCAGGTCGGTGCGCGGCGCCGTGCCGTGTCCTGTGCTCTGCGGACTTCGCAGGCGGGGCACCGGATACCCGTGCTCCGCGAGATACGCCATCACGGCGGCCTCGGCGGTGGCGTCGCCCCCGTCGCGGTACCGGCGAAGGACCCACTCGTCGTCGATGGCGAACACGTCCGCGCTGCGGCCGGAGCCGACCAAGTCACCCGTCTGCATGCGGGGACCCTAGGCAAACGAGTCACCCCGGGAAAGGCGTCCGTACGGACCGGCGGGGACACCTACTCCCCCGGAGGGGCGGGTGTGGTCCCGTAGCGTTTAGTGTGGCGCGGTGAGGACTCAGGTGATCGTTGTCAACGGTGGGTCGAGCGCGGGGAAGTCCGGCATCATCAGATGTGTGCAGGCGGTCCTGCCCGATCCCTGGCTGGCCCTCGGGACGGACACGCTGGTCGGGGCGCTGCCGCCGGCCCTGCGCGCGTCCGACGGCGGGATCGCGTTCGCGCCCGACGGAGAGGTCACGGTCGGCGCCGGGTTCCGCACCCTGGAGGCGGCGTGGATCGAGGGTGTCGCCGCGATGGCGCGCGCCGGTGCCAGGATCGTCGTCGACGAGGTCTTCCTCGGCGGGACACGGTCGCAGCGGCGCTGGGAGAAGGCCCTGAGCGGACTGGGAGTGCTGTGGGTCGGCGTCCGATGTGACGCGGCGGTGGCGGCGGACCGCGAGGTGGCACGCGGCGACCGGACCCCCGGAATGGCCGCCTCCCAGGCGGAACTGGTCCACCGGGGTGTGTCCTACGACGTGGAGGTGGACACCACGCACACGGAAGCGATGGACTGCGCACGCTCGATCGCCGCACGGGTCACGTAGCCGACACCGGCACGGCACCGGGCCGCCGGACACGCGGGCGCAGGACGCCTCGCCCACACCCGAGTTGCAGAAACGGCCAGCGCGCGGGGAGATGTCCCGGCGGGCGCTGTCCCGGGTGACCACGCGTTCGTCGACCACGCCGCCCGGCGCGTCGAGGAGGTTGAAGGCGACGGTGCCGCCGCGGCCGTCGCTCACCCCGAGTCCCGGGCGGTGGCCGGTACGGGCGGCTCCCTGGCGGCAGGGGGAACGGGTCCAAGGTCATACAGCGCTGTAAAGTCGGAAGGCGGCCAGCTCTCCTGCTGTGGTTTTCGGCCGTCCTTTGCGGTGGCCTGGGCCCGGTAGGGTCGGCCGGGTGGCGGGCGGGGCTGCCTCTGCCCCGTGGAGAGCACGTCAGCCGAGGAGGCGAAGTGCCCAGTGTGCGTCTGAGTGATGTGGCGAAGTACGCCGGTGTCTCGACGAAGACGGTCTCGAACGTCGTCCACGGGTACGTGCACGTGCGCGAGAGCACCAGGGCCAGGGTCCAGCGCGCGATCGACGAGCTGGGCTACCGCCCCAACGTACGGGGCCGCATCCTCGCCACGGGGCGGACGAAGATGCTCGCCCTGGCCTTCCCCGACCTGCGGATTCCCTACTTCGCCGAGCTGGCCCACGTGATCTCGCGGGCCGCGGGCGAGCGCGGCTACCGGCTGCTCCTTGAGGAGTCCGGCGGGGCGCCGGAGGTGGAGCGGGCGATCCTGTCGGCGGAAGAGGCCGGCATCGTCGACGGGGTGCTCTTCCAGCCGGTGTGGCTGACGTCCACCGAGATCGCGCAGCACCGCGGGGACGTGCCGGTGGTGCTGCTGGGCGAGAACCCGGCGCCGCTGGGCGTCGACCACGTCCGTATCGACAACATCGCGGCGGCGGCGCAGGCGGTACGGCACCTGGCCGCGCTCGGGCGCAGCCGCATCGCCTACCTGTGCCACGCCCCCTCCCCCGGCGCGACCTCCAGGCTGCGGCTGGTCGGCTACCAGCAGGGGCTTGAGGCCAGCGGGCTGCCTGTCGACCCCGCCCTGGTCGTCACCGGGGACGTGGCCGACGCGCGCTCGGCCGCCGCCGCGCTCGCCGGGGCGCTGGACGCGGGCATGGCGCCCGACGCGGTCTTCTGCCGGGACGACCTGGCCGCGCTCGGGGCGCTGCGCACGCTGTCCGAGCGCGGCATCCGGGTGCCCGAGGACGTCGCCGTCACCGGGTGGGACGACAGCACGGTGACGGCGTCGATGTGGCCGAGCCTCACCACGATCCGCGCCGACGGCGAGCAGTTGGCGCGGCGCGCGCTCGACCTGCTGATCGAGCGGGTGGACGGTTACGACGGCCTGGGGCGCCACGAGATCGTCGACCACTCCCTGGTGGTCAGGGAGAGCGCGCCCGCACCGAAGGACGAGTGACCGCGGCCGGTGCGGAGCGGGTTGCCGCGGCACCTATTTACAGCGCTGTAAGGAAATGTTGAGATGGTTTCGCGGCGCGTTGGTCCCGTTCCGTGCCACCCGTGTCATCCGTGCCGCCCGTGGCATCTGCGTCCCCGGCCCGAGGAGATTGCCAAGCCATGCCCGATGTGCGTCACACGGCCGCAGCCTCGGCTGCCGCGCCGGAGGTCCCGCGGCCCGAGTACCCCCGCCCCAGCTTCGTCCGCGAGAACTGGCTCAACCTCAACGGGGTGTGGCAGTTCGCCCGTGACCCTGGCGACAGCGGTCTCGAACGCGGTTTGGTCGGGGCGGAGTTGGAGGGGCGCATCGTGGTGCCGTTCTGCCCCGAGTCGGAGCTGTCGGGGATCGGCGACACGGACTTCCACCACGCGGTCTGGTACCGGCGCACGGTGCGGGTGCCGAAGGAGTGGGCGGGGCGGCGTCCTGTGCTGCACTTCGGGGCCGTCGACCACGATGCCACCGTGTGGGTCAACGGGCGTGAAGTGGCCCGGCACAGCGGCGGGTTCACCCCGTTCAGCGCCGACCTCGGCGGGGTGGCCGGGGCGGGCGAGGACGCCGTCGTCGTCGTGCGGGCCAGGGACTCGGCGGACGGTCCGCAGGCCAGGGGCAAGCAGTCGACGCGCTACGAGAACCACAGTTGTGTCTACACCCGTACCACCGGCATCTGGCAGACGGTGTGGATGGAGCCGGTCGCCGAGACGCACCTCCAGCGGCCCCGGATCACCCCCGATCTGGCCGCCGGGTGCTTCCACGTCGAACTCCCGCTGTCCGGGCCCCGGGTGGGCCACCGGGTGCGCGCCGAGCTGCGGGACGCCGGGGGCGTCGCCGCCGAGTCCTCCGTGACGGCGGATCTTGACCTCGCGCCGCGCCTCGTCCTGGCGCTCCCCGAGGAGCGGCGCAGGCCGTGGTCGCCGCGGGACCCGCACCTGTACGAGCTGGTGGTGGAGGTGACCGGGCCCGAAGGCGGCGTGGTGGACAGGGCGGTGTGCACCGCGGGCCTGCGGTCCGTCGGCCTCGACGGGAAGCGGGTGCTACTCAACGGCCGGCCGGTGTTCCAGCGGCTCGTCCTCGACCAGGGCTGGTACCCGGACGGGCTGATGACCGCGCCGGACGACGCCGCGCTGGTCCGTGACATCGAGCTGTCGATGGCGGCCGGCTTCAACGGCGCCCGGCTGCACCAGAAGGTGTTCGAGGAGCGCTTCCTGCACCACGCGGACCGCCTGGGCTACCTGGTGTGGGGCGAGTTCGGCGACTGGGGCGCCAGTACGGGGCCGGTGGGCACCGACAACCAGCAGCCGACCGCGGGCTTCGTCGCCCAGTGGCTGGAGGCGGTGGTGCGGGACTACTCCCATCCGTCGGTCGTCGGCTGGTGCCCGCTGAACGAGACCAGGCAGGAGCTGACCGACAGGACCAGCGTCCTCGACGACGTCACCCGGGCGATGTTCCTCGCCACCAAGGCGGCCGACACGTCCCGGCCCGTGCTCGACGCGTCCGGCTACGCCCACCGGGTGCCGGAGAGCGACATCTACGACTCGCACTGCTACGAGCAGGACCCGCGGGAGTTCCGACGGCTGATGGCCGGGCTCGCCGAGGACGCGCCGCTGGTCAACCCGCGTGACGGCCGGTCGGATGCCGTGTGGTCGCTGCCGTACCGGGGGCAGCCGTACTTCTGTAGCGAGTTCGGCGGGATCTGGTGGAACCCGGACGACGCGCGGGCCGTCGGCGCGGACCGGCTGGTGTCCTGGGGGTACGGGCAGCGCCCGCGCGACGAGGAGGACTTCCACCGGCGATTCGCCGGGCTCACGGGGGTGCTGCTCGGCGACCCCGGCATGTTCGGCTACTGCTACACCCAGCTCACCGACGTCTTCCAGGAGCAGAACGGCATCTACCGCTTCGACCGCTCCGCCAAGCTCGACGTCGCCCGCGTCCGCGCGGCACAACTGCGGCCCGCCGCGTTCGAGGAAGGCGCGGACCCCGACCGCTGAGACCGCCCCCGGGTGTGTCCGCGGAGGTACGCGCCGCGGCCGCACGCCACCACTTTGCGGACACGCCCCGGGGTGGCGGTACGATCGGGGCGCCTTTTTGGCGGGGTTCGCCGGGAGTCCGGCGGGGTGGCGCGGGGCCGGGGCGCGGGATGCCGGAAGGCGGCCGCCGCGCCGTCACGGGTGGTCGACCGGCGCCAGGGCGTCCGGCAGAGGAGAGGACAAGCGCCGTGGGCGTCAACCTCAAGGACGTCGCTCAGCGCGCCGGTGTGTCCGTGAAGACGGTGTCCAACGTCGTCAACAACTTCCCCCATGTGACGCCCGCGACGCGGGCGCGGGTGCAGCGGGCCATCGACGACCTGGGCTACCGGCCGAACATGACGGCCCGTCACCTGCGCAAGGGGCGCACCGGCATCATCGCCCTGGCCATCCCGGAGTTGGGCAACCCCTACTTCGCGGAGGTCGCGGGCGATGTCATCGACGCGGCGGCGCGGCACCAGTACACGGTGCTGCTCGACCACACCGTGGGCTCGCGCGAGCAGGAGATCCTGGTGTCACAGGGCTTCAGGTCGCACGTCATCGACGGGCTGATCCTCAGTCCGATCCGGCTGGAGGCGGAGGACCTGGCGGCGCGCCGCACGGGGCCGCCGATGGTGCTCATCGGGGAGCGCGAGTACGACGCCCCGTACGACCACATCGCGATCGACAACGTGGCGGCGGCGCGGGCGGCCGTGCGGCATCTGCTGCGCCTCGGGCGACGCAGGATCGCGTTCCTCGGCGCGCGGCACGACAGTGTGCGCCAGCCCGCGCACCTGCGGCTGCGGGGGTGGCGGGAGGAGCTGACGGCGTTCGGGCTGCGGCCCTCGCAGTCGCTGGTGGCGGCGACGGACGGGTACGGACGGGAGGACGGGGCCGCGGCGATGGGGCGGCTGCTCGACTCGGGCGAGCGCCCCGACGCGGTGTTCGCGTACAACGACATGGTGGCGGTGGGCGCGATGCGGACGCTGTCGGAGCGGGGTCTCTCGGTGCCGGGGGACGTGGCGGTGGTGGGGTTCGACGACATCGAGGAGGGCCGGTACGGGCCGGTGTCGCTGACCACGGTCAGGCCGGACAAGCCCGCGATAGCGCGGCTCGCGGTGGAGTGCCTGCTGGAGCGGATCGCCGGGGCGGGGACGGGCGGCCCCGCCGCGGCGCGGCGGATCTCGCCGGGGCACGAGCTGGTGGTACGGGAGTCGACGGCGGGCCGCGCGGGCGGCGCCTGAGGGGCCGCGGTCCCGGCGGCGCGCGGGCGTCGCAGCGGTGTGGGGCCGTGCCGCTCTGGGAGCATGCGGATATGGACGACGACAGGAGACCGGGGGAGATTCGGCTCGCCTCGGCGACCGGGCGCTGGGTGATCACGGCGACGGTGCTCGGCTCCAGCATGGCGCTGCTGGACTCGACGGTGGTCAACGTGGCGCTGCCCCGGATCGGGCGGGCGCTGGACGCGGACACCGCGGAGTTGCAGTGGACCGTCAACGCGTACATGCTGGCGCTCGCGGGGCTGATCCTGCTGGGCGGGGCGCTCGGCGACCGTCTTGGCCGGCGGCGGGTGTTCGTGCTGGGGGTGGTGTGGTTCGCGGTGGGCTCGCTGCTGTGCGGGCTCGCGCCGAGCGCGCTGGTGCTGGTGGCGGCGCGGGCGTTGCAGGGGGTGGGTGGCGCGCTGCTGACGCCGGGGTCGCTGGCGCTGATCCAGGGCGGTTTCCACCCCGACGACCGGGCGCGTGCGGTGGGTCTGTGGTCGGGGTTCGGCGGGGTGGGCGCCGCGGTGGGGCCGTTCGTCGGCGGGTGGCTGGTGGACGGGCCCGGCTGGCGGTGGGTGTTCCTGCTGAACGTGCCGCTCGCGCTGGTGTGTGTGCCGATCGCGCTGCGCCATGTGCCCGAGTCCCGCGACCCCTCGGCGCACGGCCGCTTCGACGTGCTGGGGGCGGCGCTCGGCGCGGCGGCGCTGACGCTGGTGACGTACGCGCTGATCGCGTCGGCGTGGTGGGCGGGGGCCGCGGGCCTGCTGACGGGGGTGGCGTTCGTGCTGACGGAGCGTCGGCGGTCCTTCCCGATACTGCCGCTCTCGCTGTTCTCGTCGCGCCTGTTCACCGCGGTGAACCTGGTGACGGCGTGTGTCTACGCGGCGTTCGGCGGGTTCTTCTTCCTGGTGGCCCTCCAGCTCCAGGTGGTGTCCGGGTACTCGCCGCTGGGGGCGGGGGTGGCGATGCTGCCGACGACGGTGCTGATGCTGCTCTTCTCGGCCCGTTCCGGGCAGTTGGGCGAGCGGATCGGGCCGCGGATTCCGCTGACGGTGGGGCCGCTGTGCTGTGCGGCCGGGATGCTGCTGATGCTGCGGGTGGGCCGGGACGCGTCGTACCTGGTGGACGTGGTGCCCGCGCTGCTGGTGATGGGGCTCGGGATGGTGACCCTGGTGGCGCCGCTGACGGCGACGGTGCTCGGCTCGGTGGACACCGGGCAGGCGGGCATCGCGAGCGGCGTCAACAACGCGGTGGCGCGGGCGGCGGGGCTGCTCGCGGTGGCGGCGCTGCCGATGCTGGCGGGGATGGGGCCGCGCGCGTACCGCTCGGCCGACGAGTTCGGCGGGGTGTTCAGACGGGCGATGCCGATGTGTGCGGGGGTGCTGGTGGTGGGGGCGCTGATCGCGGTGTGGTGGGTGCGCAGGCCGGTGGCGGCGGACCGGGCGCGTCCCGAGTGCAGTGTGTCGTGTGCGGTGGGGGCGCCACCGCTTGAGGGGCATGGGCGGCGGCCGGGCCCCGCGGGGGCGGAGGAGGTCGGCGGGGCGGGGTGAGTGCGCGTCAGTTCCCGTGCGGGTCAAGGGAGTTGGCGAAGTCGATGAGGGCGGCGAAGTCGTGGTCGCGCAGTCCGACGCGAGGGCTGACGTGGTGCAGCAGAGCGGGTGCGCGGTGGTGGGCGGCGACGTGCGCGCGGTCGCCGGGGCTCTGCTCGTCGTCGACCCAGGCGAAGGGGCGGCCGTCGGCGTACGCCACCAGGGCCCGGGTCTTCCAGTGGACGCCGTCCGCGGTGCGGGCGAGGAGGTCGTCGCCGAAGTCGACGTACGGCAGCGGTGGCAGGCCGAGCACGGGGCCGATCCAGGTGTTGGCGGCGGCCATCCACGTGGTGGCCCAGCACAGGTCGTAGCCGCAGGCCAGCAGGGCCTCGCCGTGCCGGGGGTTGAGCCGGACCCGCAGGGTGCGTGCGGTGAGTCGGGGGCCCGGGAGGCGGGCGGTGGGCACCCGCAGGGTGGTGTAGCCGGGAGGCCGGCGGGTGGGGCGGGCCGCGTACGGGTTGAGGGGGCCGTCCACGTCGAGGAAGAGGAGGGGGCGGGGGCGGGTTGGCTGCACATGTCCCATGATGCCGGTCGGGGGCGCGGGGTGTCCCGGGATCGGGCGAGGCCGTCGTGGAAGGGGGTGTGCCCGGGGTGTGCGGCCGCGGGGAAAGCAGCCGGGAAAGGGGGTGGGGAGGGGCGGTGGGGGGCGGCACAATGGCGGGATGATCGGCAACCGGAGCACACACCGCATGGCGGACGGCGTCCGCGTCCCCGGGACCTGGCGCCACGGCTTCATCTGCAACGGCGGGTCGTACTTCCTCACCGACCTGTTCATCTACGCCGACGGGCTCGTCGACTGCTGGGGGCTCGTCACCGTCGAGGAGTTCGAGGAGAAGCTGCGGTCGGGCTGGGTGGCCACCGAACTGCCGGAGGGCGCGCGGGTGTCGGCGCACGATCTGGCCTCGTGGCGGTTCGGCGACCCGCACACCTGGCTGACGCCGGAGCTGTGGGTGGCGGAGGTGCGCGACACCATCGACGAGTTGAACGGCCGCCCGGACTCGACCGGCCGCTGCCTGGCCGCGCTCGACGTGTTCCTCGCGGACCGCACCGAGGAGAACCGCGCCGCGGCGCGCGCCGCCTATCTGGCGATCCCGCAGACGCAGCGGATGTACGCGCTCGGGGACATGGACCTCAAGGACTGGCCGCTCCAGGTGGTGGTGGCGGGTCCTGGCGGCGTCCCGGAGAGCTGGTCGGACGAGCCGGTGTCCGAGGAGGACTACGCCGAGGCGCTGGCCTACTTCGAGGAGCACGAGCGGACGGCGGCGGAGGTGGCCGCGCGGGTGCCGGCGGACGGGCCCGCCGCGTCGCACGCGCCCGCGCTCCACCTCTACCAGTCCTTTCCGCGGCGGCGGTTGGACGATCCCGGGACGCAGGGGCTGCGCAACGACTATCCGGCGCCGGTCGTCGTCGACGGTGCCACCCATGCGTCCGTCACCCACGCCTACTGGGCGCTCTCGGTGGCGGACGACTCGGCGCGCGAGGCCATCGCCCATGCGGAAACCGCCTTCGCGGCACGGGAGTTGGCGTCGGCGGCGGAGCGGCGGCCGGGCTGGGAGGGGGCGCGTACGGCGGTGCTGGCCTCCCTGCTGCGGGCGAAGTACGCACAGCACCAGGACCTGGCGGAGATCCTGGTGGGGACGGGGGACGCCACCCTGGTCTACGACGAGTTCGAGTCGGCGTACTGGGGCGACGCGGGCGGCAGGGGCCGCAACTGGGCGGGGCGCCTCCTGGAACTCGTCAGGTCCGAACTGCTGGCGGCGCGTGCGGGCATCGGCTAGCCGCACCCCGGCCCTGGCACCCCGGCCGGTGGTTTCTCCCGGTCGGGGTGCGGGTGGCGGGCCGTCGGGCGGCGGTGTGTGCCGTGCGGTGCGCGGCGGGACGGAGGTCCGGGGCGGGGACGACGCGCTCCGCGGGAAGTCGGTGGGCCATGGGCCCGGTCCTGCGGGGCGGGTTCAGTCCCGGGCGGCCAGGGGGCGGGAGGCCGCGGAGGCGGTCGGCGCGGGGCCGAGGGCGCGCAGGATGTCCTCGGTGCGCTCCCTGGCGTCGCCGAAGAGCATGCGGGTGTTCTCGCGGAAGAACAGCGGGTTCTGCACGCCCGCGTAGCCGGTGGCCATGGACCGTTTGAACACGATCACCCGCTCCGCGTCCCAGACGTGCAGCACCGGCATCCCCGCGATGGGGCTCGCCGGGTCCTCGGCGGCCGAGGGGTTGACGGTGTCGTTGGCGCCGATGACGAGGACGACCGAGGTGGCGGCGAGGTCGTCGTTGATCTCGTCCATCTCCAGCACGATGTCGTACGGCACCTTGGCCTCGGCGAGCAGCACGTTCATATGGCCCGGCAGGCGGCCCGCGACCGGGTGGATGCCGAAGCGGACGTCGACGCCGCGCTCCCGCAGGGCGCGGGTCAGCTCCGCGACCGGGTACTGGGCCTGGGCGACCGCCATGCCGTAGCCGGGGGTGATGACGACGGAGGTGGCGTCGCGCAGCAGGGCGGCGGTGTCCTCGGCGCTGATCTCCTGGTGTTCGCCCTGGTCGCCGCCGGTGGCCGCGGGCGCCTCGATACCGAAGCCGCCCGCGATGACGGACAGGAAGGAACGGTTCATCGCCTGGCACATGATGTACGAGAGATAGGCGCCCGAGGAGCCGACGAGGGCGCCGGTGACGATGAGCAGGTTGTTGTCGAGGAGGAAGCCGGAGGCCGCCGCGGCCCAGCCGGAGTAGCTGTTGAGCATGGACACCACCACGGGCATGTCCCCGCCGCCGATGGAGGCGACCAGGTGCACCCCGAGGGCGAGCGCCACCGCGGACAGGGCGATCAGCAGGCCGAGCCCGGGGCGGGCGACGAAGAGCGCGGCGAGCACCACGAAGGCGACGAGGGCGGCCACGTTGAGGAGGTTCCTGCCGGGCAGCATCAGCGGGTGGGAGCTGATCTTCCCGGCGAGCTTGAGGCAGGCGACGACGGAGCCGGTGAAGGTGACGGCGCCGATGAACACCCCGACGGCGACCTCGCCGTGGTGGATGCCGAGCAGCGCGTGGCCCACCTCGGTCTGGGCGGCGCCCTTCGCCTCGACGCCGTAGTAGCCGTTCCAGCCGACGAGGGCGGCGGCGAGCCCGACGAAGCTGTGCAGGATCGCGATGAGTTCGGGGATGCCGGTCATCTCGACGATACGGGCCCGCCACAGGCCGAGGGCGGCGCCGACGACCATGGCGACGGCGAGCAGGGCCGCGCCCGCGGCGTCGATACTGCGGGCGGCGACGCCGATGGTGGCGGCGAGCGCGATGGCCATCCCGGCGACGCCGAAGACGACGCCGGAGCGGGAGGTGCGGTGCTGGGAGAGGCCGGCCAGGCTGAGGATGAACAGCAGCGCGGCGACGATGTAGGCGGCCTGGGCCGCGGTGTCCGCGCTCATCCGCGGTCCTCCCTGGAGAACATGCCCAGCATGCGCCGGGTGACGGCGAAGCCGCCGAAGACGTTGACGCTCGCGAGCAGGACGGCGACGGCCGCGAGGGTGGTGACGACGGTGTCGCCGTGCCCGATCTGTAGCAGGGCGCCGACCACGACGATGCCGGAGATGGCGTTGGTGACGGACATCAGCGGGGTGTGCAGGGCGTGGTGGACCTTGCCGATGACGTAGTAGCCGATGACGACGGCGAGCACGAACACGGTGATGTTGCCGGTGAGCTGGGCGGGCGAGTAGGCGGCGAGGAGGAACAGGGCGGCGGCGCCGAGCGCGGTGAGGGCGTGGCGCCTCGGGGCGGGTCCCCACCGTCCCGGCGGCGGCGCGGGGGTCGGTTCGGCCGCGGGTGGCGGGGGCGCGGCGGGGGCGGCGGAGACCTGGACGGGCGGGGGCGGCCAGGTGACGCTTCCGGCATGGGTGGCGGTCATGGCCCGCTGGACGGTGTCGTCGAGGTCGAGGACGGGGGTGCCGTCCTTGCCGGGGGTGAGCAGCCGGACGAGCTGGGCGGCGTTGGAGCCGTAGAGCTGGGACGCCTGGGCGGGCAGCCGCCGGGAGAGGTCGGTGTAGCCGATGATGGTGACGTCGTTCGCGGTGACGATGGCCCTGCCCGGGACGGTGCCCTCGACGTTGCCGCCCTGGGCCGCGGCCATGTCGACGATGACGCTGCCGGGCCGCATCAGCGCCACCTGGTCGGCGGTGAGCAGACGGGGCGCGGGGCGGCCGGGGACGAGGGCGGTGGTGATGACGATGTCCACGTCGGCGGCCTGCCGGGTGTACAGCTCCGCGGCCCTGCGGTCGTACTCCTCGGAGGTGGCGCGGGCGTAGCCGTCGGTGCCCGTCTCGTGTGCGGCGTCCACGTCGAGGAACTCGCCGCCCAGGGAGCGCACCTGCTCGGCGACCTCGGGGCGTGGGTCGGTGGCGCGGACGACGGCGCCGAGGCTGGAGGCGGCGCCGATCGCGGCGAGCCCCGCGACCCCGGCCCCGGCGACGAGGACCTTGGCGGGCGGCACCTTGCCCGCGGCGGTGACCTGCCCGGTGAAGAAGCGGCCGAAGACATGGGCGGCCTCGATGACGGCGCGGTAGCCGCCGATGTTGGCCATGGAGCTGAGGACGTCGAGGGACTGGGCGCGGGAGATGCGGGGGACGGCGTCCAGGGCGAGTGCGGTGACGGAGCGCCCGGCGAGCCTGGCGAGGAGTTCGGGGCTGCGGGCGGGGGCGAGGAGGGCGACCAGGGCGGCGCCCTCGGCGAGCCGGTCGGTCTCGTCGTCCGACGGCGGGTTGATCTTCAGGACGATCCGGGCGTTCCAGGGGTCGCCGAGCCGGGCCCCCGCCTCGGTGTAGGCGGCGTCGGAGAAGCCGGAGGCGGTGCCCGCGCCCGGTTCGACGACGATCTCGTAGCCGAGCCCGGCGAGTTGGCGCACGGTGGCGGGGGTCGCGGCGACCCGGGTCTCCCCGGCCGTGGACTCGGCGGCGACACCGATGAGCCGGGGTGCTGGTGGGGTCATGTCCACCTCTCTCGTGACGGCGTTTCGGATATGGCTCCGATCGTGTCCCACCGGGCCCCGGTGGGCCAGATGCCGCCGGGGCGAGGAGGCGCAAAGTACCGGTACGGCGGGCGCGTTCGGGACGGGGCGCCGGGCGTGTCGGCCCGATTCGCAGGCCGGGGGCGGCGCGCCGGGGGCGCGGGGGCGTGCCGGGGGGCGCGGCTACGAGCGGCCGGGCGGAGCCGGGGCACGGACGGGTGACGCTGTTCACCCTGGCGCATATTGCCCGATTACGCTGCCGGAAGCCGGGTAGCCGAGCTGGCGCGACATGTGTCCGGGCGTCCCCGCCCGATACCGGCACGGTGTACGAGGCCAGGACAGGAGACGCCATGGATGGGCCGTTGGAAGCGCTGCTCGACCAGGTCAGAGCGGGCGGCGCGGGCACGTCGCGGCAGGACGCGGCGCGGGTGGCGCAGCGGGTGCTCGGGGTGCTCGGCGCCCACCTGGACGGCGGTGCCCGTGCCGACCTCGCCCTGGTGCTGCCGTATCCGTGTGGGCTGATTCTGGCCGACGCGCCCCCCGCGGACGAGCCGCTGGCGACGGAGGACTTCATCCGGGAGGCGGCGGGCGACGTCAGCGACCCGGTGGCGGCGCGGCGCGCGGTCACCGCGGTGCTGGCGGCGGTCGCCGACGTCACGGACGACGCGCTGCTGCGGCGGATGCTGGCGGGGCTGCCGCCGGGGCACGCGGTGCTCTTCGGGCGGATGGAGCCCGCCTGACGCCCCGCCGGGCGGCGCCGAAACGCTCCTGCGGAGCACTGGACTAGGTGCGTGGCAGCCGTACGACGGTGACGAAGAACTCGTCGATCTGCCGGACCGCCGCGATGAACTGATCGAGATCGACCGGTTTGGTCACATATGCATTGGCGTGGAGGCGGTAGCTGCGCAGGATGTCCTCTTCGGCGGAGGACGTGGTGAGGACCACGACCGGGATGTGGGAGAGGTCGGGGTCGGACTTGATGCGCTCCAGGACCTGGCGCCCGTCGTACTTCGGCAGGTTCAGGTCGAGGAGGATGAGGTCGGGGGTGGGGGCGTCGGTGAAGGGCTCCCTGCGGTAGAGGAAGTCGAGCGCCTCCTGCCCGTCGCGGGCGACGTGGAGGCTGTTGCGGATCTTGTTGTCCTCGAACGCCTCGCGGGTCATCAGCTCGTCGCCCGGGTCGTCCTCGACGAGCAGGACCTCGATGGGTTCGCCTTGCGTGGTCACGGGGTGGCTCCCTGGGGTGCGGGCGTTTCTTCGGTGGGCGGGGCGCCGGGGGGCGTCCGGTCTTCTGCGGTGTCGGCGGCGGGGAGGGTGAAGACGATCCTGGTGCCCTCGGTGACGGTGTCGTCGAGGCGGATGAGACCGCCGTGCTGTTCGACGATCTTGCGGCAGAGGGCGAGGCCGATGCCGGTGCCGTCGAACTCGTCGCGGCCGTGCAGCCGCTGGAAGATCACGAAGACCTTCTCGGCGAACTCGGGCGCGATCCCGATGCCGGTGTCGGTGACGCCGAGCCGCCACTGGTCGCCGTCCCGTTCGCAGTCGATCGTGATGCGGCAGGGGGTGTCGGGGCGGCGGAACTTGACGGCATTGCCGACGAGGTTCTGCCAGAGCATGGCGAGGGTGGTGGGGTCGCCGGTGACCCGGGGCAGCTCGGGGGGGCGTACCACCTCGGCGTCGGCGTCCTCGATGCTCGCCTCCAGGTTGGCCAGGGCGCGGTCGAGGACGTCGTCGAGGGCGACCCGGGCCTGTTCGTCGCCGACCCGGCCGACGCGGGAGAACGTCAGCAGGTCGTTGATGAGCACCTGCATGCGGCGGGCGCCGTCGACGGCGAAGGCGATGTACTGGGTGGCCCGCTCGTCGAGCCGGCCGCCGTAGCGCTTCTCCAGGAGCTGGCAGAAGGAGGCGACCTTGCGCAGCGGCTCCTGGAGGTCGTGGGAGGCGACGTAGGCGAACTGCTCCAGTTCCGCGTTGGACCGCTTCAGCTCGGTGGTCTGGTGGGCGAGGAGGTCCTCGCGCGCCTTGGACTCGACGAGTTCGGCGACGACGCGGCGGCGCATCTCCTCGACGGCGTACGCCATCTGCTGGAGGTCGCGCGGGCCCTCGGCATGGATGGTGCGCGCGAAGTCGCCGCCGCTGACGGCGGAGGAGGCGGTCTCCAGCATCCGCAGCGGGCGGCCGACGATGCGGTGCAGCAGCAGTGCGAGCGCGATGCTGCCGACGAGGGCCGCGAGCAGCATGCCGCCGAAGGCGATGGTGCGCAGCTCCCTGGTGTCGCCCACGGAGGCGCGGGTGGTGTCGCGGACCGCGTCGAGGTCGCGCTCGGTGGCGTCGAAGAGCTTGCGGGTGCGGTCGAAGTGGTCCTTGCTGGCGTCCAGTTCGGTGGGCGAGACCCGCTGGCCCGGGGCCGCGGCGATCAGCGGCTCGGCCTGCTGGGTGCGCCAGTTCTCGGCGGAGGCGACGATGCGGTCGAGGTCGTCGACGAGCCGGTCGCGGTCGCCGATGAGGCGGCGCAGCCTTCCGTCGAGGCGGTTCTGCTCCACCTGCCCCGCGGAGTACGGCTCCAGGTAGTCGGGGTCGCGGCTGAGGACGTAGCCCCGTACCCCCGTCTCCTGGTCCACGAGGGCGGTCTCCATCTGGAAGAAGACGGACCTGGCGGGGAGGATGCGGTTGGAGAGGGTGTCCGTCTGGCTGTCGGTGTGGGCCTGGAGGACGGCGCCGACGACGGCGAGGACGATCAGCAGGGTGGTGTTGACGGCGAGGACGAGCTGTGTCCAGCCCTGGGCGGAGAGCCGTCCGACGGGGCGTGGCCGCGCGGGGGCGTCCGTGGGGGGCGTGTCCCCGGGGGGTGGTGGGTCCGCCTGGGGGGCCGCGGGGTCCGGGGGTGGCGGTGGGGGGCCGGTCATCGGGGTCCTGTCCAGGCTATGTCGAGGACGGCGACGTCGTCGGCGAGTCCTCCGTAGGGGGCGGTCAGCTCGATGACGTCGTCGACGACGGCGTCCACGAACGCGCGGCTGCGCAGGCCGAGGTGGCCGCGGGCCAGGGCGAGCAGGCCCTCCTCGCCGAGTCGGTTGCGGGGTGCGGTGACGCCCTCGAAGAGGCCGTCGGTGAAGACGGTGACGGCCTCGACGCCCGCGGTGGCGAGTGCGGTCTCCGGCCAGCTCGCCTGGCCCGCGAGGAGCCCGAGGGCGGGGCCCGCAGGGGGCTCGTAGAGGCGCAGCCCCTCCCGGTGGCGCAGGAGGAGGCCGGGGTGGCCCGCTCTGATCACGGTCAGCTCCTCGCGGGCGGGGCCGAGCCGCAGGGTGGTGAGGGTGGCGAAGACGACGTCCGCGGCGCGCTCGGCGGTCAGGATCTCTTCGAGGAGCCTGATCTGCGCGGTGCCGACGCATCCGGAGAGCACCGCGGCGCGCCAGGCCACCCGCAGGCACACGCCGAGGGCGGCCTCGGCGGCGCCGTGTCCCGAGACGTCGCCTATGACCGCGTGCAGGGTGCCGTCGGCGGTCTGGACGACGTCGTAGAAGTCGCCGCCGAGAAGGGCGTGGTCGCGCCCGGGGCTGTAGCGGGAGGCGATGACGCAGCCGTCGTCGCGCAGCAGCGGGGTGGGCAGCAGGCCGCGTTCGAGGCGGGCGTTCTCCTGTGCGCGCAGCCGGCCCACCTGGAGTTCCGCGCCCGCGCGCTCGACCTGCTTGCGCTGGAGGGCGTAGCGGATGGCGCGGCCGAGCTGTTCCGCGTCGAGGCGGTCCTTGGCGAGGAAGTCCTGGGCGCCCGCGGCGACGGCGGAGAGCCCGGCCTCGCTCTCGGTGAGCCCGGTCAGGACGACGATGGCGGCGTCGGGCGAGATGTCGAGCACCTGCCGGACGGCGACCAGGCCCTGGGTGTCGGGCAGGTGGAGGTCGAGCAGCACGCAGACGGCTCCGACGCGGCCCGCGAGGTACGCCTTCGCCTCGGTGAGGGTCTTCCGCCAGACGACGTCGTAGGGCATGCCGCTGTCGGAGAGCACCTCCGACACCAGGAGGGCGTCGCCCGCGTCGTCCTCGACTAGCAGCAACTCGCCCCCGTGGTCCACTCCGGGCACCGCCCACGGGGCGGCGGACCGCCCGGCGTCGTGCGGTGAAGCGGCGGCGCCGTGCTGTACCGGCCGATCGGCCACGCCCGTCCTCCCCTGGTCATGGGCTGGCGAAGACCGCCTGCTCGCGGGGAATCATAATGACTGAGGGGCCCGTTTCGGCTCGCGGTGCCCTCAGGAGGGGCAACACTGCCCGATTCGTGATGATCGGGCAGCTCCGGGACCGGCCGTCAGCGCCCGAAGGACAGGACGGCCCGTACCCGCTTCCCGACCGGGATGCGCTCCACGCTGACCTCGTCGGCGACGACGTGCACGATCTCCAGGCCGTGGCCGCCGATCCTGCCGGGGTCGGCCGGGTAGCGGTGGGGCAGGGTGGCGCTGCTGTCGTAGACGGTGACGGTCACGGACTCGTCGGTGCCCTCGAGTTCGAGGACGTAGGGGCCGTGGCTGTGGACGTCGGCGTTGGTGACGAGTTCGCTGACGATGAGGAGGATGTCGCCGCGGGCGCGGTCGTCGAGGACGGCGCACCACTCCGCGGCCAGTTGCTCGACGAACATCCCGGCGAAGCCCCGGGCGTCGGCGATACAGCCGGGCTCGCCCGTGTACTGGGTGGTGCGGCGCAGGGGGTCGACGGGCACGTCGTAGGGCGCCGTCGAGGCTGCTCCGTCCCCGTACTCACTCATGCGCATCACTCTCGCGTCTCCCGGACGACGCCTGCCCGGGCATGGGACCCTACTGCATTTCTCCCTACCCCGTTCGGCGCACCGTAGCCCTCAGCTCTCCCGGGCGTCGCCCCGGGTGCCCCGCCCGAAAGGGTTTCGGCCCCGAAGGGCGGGGCGTACGGGGCGCGTGCGCGGGCCGCTGTCACTCCCGCGAGTGAACGGCGGCTGTGCCACGGCACGGTGCGGGCCGGGGGTCAGGGGGCGAGGCGTTCGAGGGCGGTGAGCACCGGCGCGACGCCGTCCTCGTCGGCGAGACGGGCGGCGAGGGCGCGGGCCCTGCGGGTGTACGAGGCGTCGGCGGTGGCGGTGCGCAGCGCGTCGGCGAGCGGCCCGAGGGTGAGGTCGCGCAGCGGGACGACGGCGGGGGCGACGCCGAGCGCCGCGAGCCGCGCGGCCCAGAATCCGGCGTCGAACTGGACGGGCAGCGGCACGGAGGGCACCCCGGCGCGCAGGGCCGCGGCGGTGGTTCCCGCGCCCGCGTGGTGGACGACGGCGGCCATCCTGGGGAAAGCGGCGGAGTGCGGGAGTTCGCCGACGGTCAGCATGTCGGGCCCGTCGGCGCGCAGTCCGCTCCAGCCGCGCTGGAAGACGCCGCGCAGGCCCGCGGCGCGCAGGGCGGCGGCGATGGTGGCGCTGAGCCTGCGGGGGTGCGGGACGGTGGCGCTGCCGAAGCCGACGAAGACGGGCGGCGGGCCCGCGTCGAGGAAGGCCGTGAGCCGTTCGGGCAGCGGGGGCCCGGGCGGGTCGTGCGGCCACCAGTACCCCGCGACGCCGAGCCCGGGGCGCCAGTCGCGGGGGCGGGGAACGACGAGCGGGCTGAAGCCGTGCTGCACCGGCCAGTCGCCCGCCTCGCGGGCCCTGCGGGCGTCGCGGGCGGCCAGCGGGTGGAGCCCGAGGCGGGCCCGCAGGGTGCGGTTGGCCCCGGCGAAGATCTGGTCGACGGCGACGTTCAGGGCGCGCCCCGCGAGCAGGTTGCCCGCAGGGCCGAGGGAGCGGGAGGCGACGACGGCGGGGGCGAACTCCCGGGTGGCGGCCAGCGGCTGGAGGAAGACCCCCATGCTGGGGCGGCGCAGGCCCTCGGCGATGGTGTGGCCGAGCGGCGCGAGGGAGGCCGAGAGCAGCAGCACGTCGGCGGCGTCGGCGGCCGCGACGAGTTCGTGCGTCAACTGGCCGACGAGGGAGCGGGCGAGGGCGACGAGCCTGAGGAGCTTTCCGGTACCGGTGGTGCTGCGGTGCAGCGCCCTGCCGCGCCCGGTGGCGAGTTCCGCGCGCGGGTCGACGGGCAGGGCGTGGAAGCGGAGCCCGGCCGCGGCGGCCAAGGGGGCGAAGGTGGCGTGGGTGACAAGGGTGACGTCGTGGCCCGCCCGGGCCAGCCCGTGTCCGAGTCCCGTGTAAGGGGCCACGTCGCCCCTCGATCCCGCCGTCATCACCGCCACACGCATGGGCGCCAGTATGGCCGGGGGCGAGCGGGGCCGGGGGCCGGGGGCGAGTGCCCGGGGATGGGCGGGGAGCGGGGGCGGACCGGTGGGCGTCGAAACTTACCGAAATCAAACCGATACGGAGAGTGTTCGCGCGGGGGCGGGGGGTGCGGCGGGGTGCGGGCGCGGAGGCGGGGGGCGTGGGATGCGGCGGCGGTCACGGGGATGTTGGCAGGATTCGTCAGAAGGCTGTCATTGCCGCCATCGCGGCGGGCGGCCCAGAATCGTGGTGTGACCAGCCGACGCATCGTCTTCGCTGTCTTTCCCGACTTCCAGATCCTCGATCTGACGGGCCCCATGGAGGTGTTCGCCCAGGCCGACCGCCGCCTCGGCGCCGTCCAGGACCAGCGGGGGTACGTGCTGGACCAGGTGGCGGCGGTGCCCGGGCCCGTCCGCGCCACCTGCGGCCTCGCGGTGTCCCCCGCCGTCGCGCCGGGTGACGTCGCGGCGGGCGGGCCGGTGGACACCCTCGTCGCCGTGGGCGGGCCGGGGGTGCGCGGGGCATGCGAGGACGACCGGTTCGTCGGCTGGTTCCGGGAGGCCGCGACGGGGGCGCGGCGGGTGGCGTCGGTGTGCAGCGGGGCGTTCCTGCTGGCGCGTGCGGGGCTGTTGGACGGGCGGCGCGCGGTGACGCACTGGTCGGTGTGCGAGCTGCTGGCCGAGCGGTACCCGCTGGTGGCGGTCGACCCCGACCCGATCTTCGTCAGGGACGGCCCGGTGTGGACCTCCGCGGGGGTCACGGCGGGCATCGACCTCGCGCTCGCCCTGGTCGAGGACGACCACGGCCCCGAGTTGGCCAGGGCGATCGCGCGGCGTCTCGTGATGTTCGTGCAGCGGCCGGGCGGCCAGGCGCAGTTCAGCGCGCAGCTCGCCGCGCAGCGGCCGGTGCGGGCGCCGCTGCGGGGCGTGCAGGACTGGATCGCGGACCATCTCGACGGCGACCTGTCGGTGGCGGCGCTCGCGGCGCGGGCCGGGATGAGCGAGCGCAACTTCGCGCGGGTGTTCCGGGCGGAGACCGGCAGCACGCCCGCCGCCTATGTGGAGTCGGCCCGGGTGGAGGCGGCGCGGCGGCTGCTGGAGACGACCGGCATCCCGGTGGACGGGGTGGCGCGGGCGTGCGGCTTCGGCACACCGGAGACGCTGCACCGCAGCTTCCGGCGGACGCTGAAGGTGCCGCCCGGCGAGTACCGGAGGCGGTTCGCCTCCGTGGGGGCCGTGGGCTGACACGGCGCACGCCCCGCCGTGGGGCGGGCATGGCGCAGGTCCGGGGCGGCACCTCCGCTGGGCCCGCGGTCCCCCGCGGGCGCGCCCCGGAGGTTTCCTTCTTCTTATCGAGGACGACGAGAGGCTGAGCAGTCATGCGTGTTGTCATTCCGGTCTTCGACGGGTTCACGGCGCTGGACGCGGTGGGCCCCTACGAGCTGCTGCGGATGGTCCCCGGCGCCGAGGTGGTGTGGGCCGCCGAGCGGCGAGGCCCCGTGGCAGACCACGCGCGCGGCCTTGAGCTGGTCGCGGAGGCGGCGTTCGACGAGGTCGACGCGGCGGACGTGCTGGTGGTGCCCGGCGGCCCCGGTGCGCGCTCCAGGACCGGCGACGAGCGGCTGACGGGCTGGCTGCGGCGGGTGCACGGGACCACCACGTGGACCACGTCGGTGTGCACGGGCTCGCTGCTGCTGGGCGCCGCCGGCCTGCTCGAAGGACTGACGGCGACCACGCACTGGAGCGCGGTGCCTGACCTGGAGGCGTTCGGGGCGTCGTACACCGCGGAGCGCGTGGTGGTGCACGAGGACGAGCGGATCATCACCTCGGCCGGGGTGTCCTCCGGTATCGACATGGCGATGGTGCTCTCCGACCGGCTCGCGGGCCCCGTCGTGGCGCAGACGGTCCAGCTCTTCGTCGAGTACGACCCGCAGCCGCCGTTCGACTCCGGCTCCTGGGCGAAGGCGCCTGAGGAGGTCCGGGAGCGGGCCCGCTCGTTCCGGTAGCGGAGGGGGCGGTCCGCCGGGTGCCGGGTTCACCCGTGCGGCGCAGGCGCGGGCATAATTCTCCGCGACGCCCCGGGCAATGGTGCCGCGCGGACAGAACCGGGCCGGCCCGCGGCCCGTACCGGCCCGAAGGACGCGAAACGGCATGGCTTTGCAGATCAGCGCCACCAACCCGGAGCATCCGACCCTGCTGCTCGACCTGCCCTGGCAGCTTCCGCTGGCCGAGTGGCCCGAGCGCCATCTGGTGCCGCTGCCGCGGGGCATCTCCCGGCATGTGGTGCGCTACGCGCGCGCCGGGGACGAGGTGGTGGCCGTCAAGGAGCTGGCGGAGCGGCCCGCGCTGCGCGAGTACGAGCTGCTGCGCGGCCTCGACAGGATCGGGATACCGGCCGTCGACCCGCTCGCCGTGGTCACGGGCCGCACCGACGGCGACGGGGAGCCGCTGGAGCCGGTGCTGATCACCCGGCATCTGCGGGGCTCCCAGCCGTACCGCTCGATGTTCGAGACGACGATGCGCCCCGGCACCGTGCACCGGCTGATGGACGCGCTCGCGGTGCTGCTGGTGCGGCTGCACCTGGCGGGTTTCGCCTGGGGCGACTGCTCGCTGTCGAACACCCTGTTCCGGCGGGACGCGGGGGCGTACGCCGCGTATCTGGTGGACGCCGAGACCGGCGAGTTCCAGCCGTCGCTGAGCGCGGGGCAGCGGGGGTACGACATCGAACTGGCCACGATGAACATCAGCGGGGAGATGCTGGACCTGGAGGCGGCGGGCGCGCTGCACCCCTCGCTCGACCCGATCGCGTTCGGCACCGAGGTCGGGCAGCGGTACGAGGAGCTGTGGGACGAGCTGACCAGGACGTCGGTGTACCCGGCGGGCAAGCGGCACCACATCGAGCGGCGGATACGGCGGCTGAACGACCTCGGCTTCGACGTCGCCGAGATGCAGATCGCGCACAACAGCAACGGCGACACGGTGACGTTCGTGCCGAAGGTCGTCGACGCGGGCCACCACCAGCGCCAGTTGCTGCGGCTGACCGGGCTCGACGCCGAGGAGAACCAGGCCCGCAGGCTGCTGGGCGACCTGGAGTCCTGGATGGCGACGCAGGAGGACTACGAGCCGGACGACCCGCTCGGCGCCCGGCCCGAGGTGCTGGCGCACCGCTGGGTGCGCGAGGTGTTCCGGCCGACGGTGCGCACGGTGTCCACGGAGATCAGGCGGGCGATGGACCCGGCGGAGCTGTACCACGAGCTGCTCGAACACCGCTGGTACCTGTCCCAGCGCGCCCAGCACGACGTGGGGCTCGACGCCGCGGCGCAGGACTATCTGCGCACCATCGCGCCGCAGCGGCTGCGGGAGGCCGAGGCCGGGGAGTGACGGGGCCCCCGGCCGCCCCCGGCGGGCGTGGGCGGGGCCCGGGATGCGGTGCGGGTCCTGCGGGGGTGCCATGGAGGGTGGAGGAGGTGGCATCCGCATGGCACGTCCTGTCTGGACCGGGACCCTGGCCTTCGGCCTGGTGTCGCTGCCCGTGGGCCTGTACACCGCGACCGACAGCCACACCATCCGCTTCCACCAGATGCAGCGCGGCACCTCCGACAGGGTGCGCAACAGGCGGGTGAACGAGCGGACGGGCAAGGAGGTCGCGCCCGACGACATCGTCAAGGGCTACGACGCGGGCGACGCGTACGTGGTCGTCGAGCCCGAGGAGCTGAGGGACGTGGCGCCCGGCAGGTCCCAGGCGCTTGAGGTGTCCGGGTTCGTCGACCTGGACGAGATCCCGCCCGTCTTCTTCGACCGCACCTACTACCTCGGCCCCCGCGGCAACGCGCACGACAAGGTGTACGCGCTGCTGGTGACGGCGCTCGACAGGACCGGCAGGGCGGCCATGGCCACGTTCGTGATGCGCAGCAAGGAGTACCTGGTCGCCGTGCAGGCGGAGGACGGCGTGCTGGCGCTGCACACCCTGCACTGGGCCGACGAGGTCCGCGACCCGCGCCGGGTGGTGGAGGGCCTGCCCGAGGAGGCCGGATACAGCGAGGGGGAACTGGACACCGCACGCCGGCTCATCGACACGCTGAGCATGCAGTGGCGGCCGGAGGACTTCCACGACACCTTCCAGGAGCGGGTGGCGGAGCTGGTGCGGGCCAAGCAGGCGGGCGAGCCGGTGGCGAAGGCCGAGGCGCCCGCGGAGCCGACCAACGTGGTGGACCTGATGGACGCGCTGCGGGCCAGCGTGGACCGGGCGAAGGGCCCGGGCGGCGGCGGTCCTGGCGGGCACGGGGGCCGCGGCGCCCGCCGCCCGGGCGCGGGGCGCGGGCGCGGCGGCAGGGGCTCCTCGGGGGGCGGGCGGCGCGGCGGCGGGTCCGGGGCGCGCCGGGAGCCGCTGGAGGACATGACCAAGGCCGAGCTGTACCGGCGGGCCGCGGACGCGGGCGTCGAGGGCCGGTCAGGGATGAACCGGCGGGAGCTGATCGAGGCGCTGGGCGGCGGCCGACAGCGGCGCACGGCGTCCTGAGGCAGCCCGCGCGCGGCACACCGATGAGTTGCGCCCGGCGCGGCGGTCTCCCCTCCACCACAGCACGGCGGTACCTGAGGCGAGGAGAGCGCCATGCCCCGGATCAACCCGAATCTCTGGTTCGACACCCAGGCGGAAGAGGCCGCCGAGTTCTACGTGTCCGTCTTCCCGAACTCGTCGGTCACCCGTGTCTCGTACTACGGCGAGGCGGGGCCAGGCCCCGCGGGCACGGTGCTGACCGTGGACTTCGCACTCGACGGGCAGCGGTTCACCGCCATCAACGGCGGCCCCGAGTTCACCTTCGACGAGGCGGTGTCGCTGCTGGTCGACTGCGCCGACCAGGCCGAGGTCGACTACTACTGGGAGCGGCTGCTCGAAGGCGGCGGCAAGGAGAGCCAGTGCGGCTGGCTGAAGGACAAGTACGGGCTGTCGTGGCAGGTGGTGCCCGCCGAGCTGGAGGAGCTGGTCGCGTCCGACGACCCGGCACGCGCCGACCGCGTCATGCGGGCCATGTTCGGCATGGGCAGGCTGGACCTCGCCGCCCTGCGGGCCGCCGCCCACGGGGGGTGAGCCGCCGTCGCGCGGGAACCCGGTGGAGGGCGCCGTGGCGGCGCCCGGGTCCCGGGACGGCGCGGGGGCGGCTGGGATGCGCGCTCCCCCGCGGGTCACCAGACTGGGACGAGCACGGTACGCACCCAGGGAGCGACCCCATGCGATTCGCAGACCGCAGACAGGCCGGGCTCGACCTCGCCGACTGGTTCCAGGAGTGGCCGCAGACGAGCCTGCTCACCGACCCCATCGTCCTGGCGAGGCCGCGCGGCGGTGTACTGGTCGGCGCCGAGCTGGCGCGGGCGCTGCGGGCCCCCCTCGACGTCCTGCCGATCCTCAAGATCGGGATGCCGGGGCGGTGGCAGACTCCGGTGGGCGCGCTCGCGGACGGCGACGACCCGGTCTACGACCGGCAGGCGCTCGATGTGCTGGGCCTCGGCGACGAGGAGCTTGCGCCCGAGGTCGCCCGGGTCCGTGACGAGGTGCGGCGGCGGGAGCGGGTGTTCCGTGAGGACCGCCCCGCGCCGCGGCTCGCCGACAGGACGGTGATCCTCGTCGACGACGGGCTCGCCACCGGGTCCACCGCCCGCGCCGCGGCCCGGCACCTGCGCAAGAAGGGCCCGGAGCGGCTGATCCTCGCGGTGCCGGTGGGCAGCCCCGACACCGCGCAGACCCTGCGGGACGAGGCCGACGACGTGGTGTGTGTGCACCTGCCGGAGCACTTCAGGTCGGTCGCCCAGTGGTACGACGACTTCTCGCAGGTCAGCGACGATGAGGTGGTGGCCGTGCTGCGGTCCTTCGACTGAGCGGGCCGGGCCACCGCCGCCACCACTGCCCCGACCATCGCGCAACCGCTGCCCCGGCCGCCTTCACGGTGGCCGGGGCAGCGGCGTGCCGCCGTCCCGGCGGGCGGTGGCGGGACGGCGGCACGGGGCGTGGCGGCGGGTCAGGTCTGCTGCTGCTCCGCCTGGAACATCCAGTGGTGCATCTCCAGCTTCGCCGCGAGGCCGATGAAGATGTCCTGGGTGACCAGGTCCGTCTTCTCGGTCAGGTCGATGCGCTCGCGCAGCCGCTTGACGGCGTCGGCGAGGGCGCGCACCAGCAGGTCGACGACCTGGGTGTCCTTCTGCCAGCCGTCGTCGGACGAGGTGAGCCCCGAGGTGTCGGCCACGGTCCTGGCGCGGCCGTCGGGTGACACCCCGATCGCGGCGGCGCGCTCGGCGACCGTGTCGGCGTAGGAGCGTGCGGTGCTGACCACCTCGTCGAGCTGGAGGTGGATCGAGCGGAAGCGGGGGCCCACGATGTTCCAGTGCGCCTGCTTCGCGAGCAGCGACAGGTCGAGCAGGTCCGCGAGTGCGGACTGGAGTGCCTTACCTGTCTCCCTGCGCGCCTGGTCGGGCAGCGGGCTCTGAATGGCAGCCATGTTGTCGTCCCCTTCGTCGTGCCTGGGATACGTGGGTCGCGGGTGGCCTGGCGCGGCGGCGGGAGTCAGTCCTCGCCGCGCACCACGTTCCACTCCGGGTCGCGTTCGTCGGGTGGCGCTGCCTCGCCGCGGCGCGGCAGCGGGGAGACGCAGGTGCGCACTCCCCCGGCCCTGCGGCGCCGCACGGCGAGTGTCGACCGCGGACGCCCGGCCAGGTCGGGCCTCGACCAGGTCCCGGCGCGCTCTGCGGTGTCCATCAATACTCAGCCTCCTCAGCGTGTACGCGGGTCGGGTACCTCGCCGGGCGGCGTCCATGCCCCCGCGGCGCGCCTTTCCTGGAGCGCCGCCGGGGGGGCGGGGCGGGTCAGGCGGCGAAGCGCTGCCAGACCCGGTGGCCGGCGACGAGTTCGACGACCGGGGCCAGGACCTCCTCGGCGCTCTCGCCGACGATGACGCCCGCGGCGCCCTCGGGGACTCCTGCCTCGCGCAGCGCGTCGCCCGCGCCGTCCCAGCCGCCGATGGCCTTGCCGTGGCGGTACGCCTCGCCGAGGAGCAGCAGGGCGCGCGGGTCGGTGGCGCCGCCTCCGGGGGCCGCGGCCTCGGCGTCGCGGGCCCCGAAGGCGTCGGCGGCAGGACCCGGTGCCCCGGCGAGCAGCAGCGCGTCGAACTCGACGGAGCGTGCGGTGCCGAAGGTGCGCTGCACGGTGACGGGGCCGCCGTCGCCGTCGAGCACGCCGCCGGAGGGGGCGATGACGAGGGGCACCATGTCCTGGTCGAGGACCGCGGAGCGCAGCGCGTCGAGCACGGCGAGGTCGCCGCCGGGCCCCGCGACGATCCCGATGACCCTGCCGTCGGTGGGCCAGGCGCCCCCGACCTGGGAGAGGGCCGGCGAGGGTGCGACGTCGGCGAGGGGCTCCCCGGGCTCGGGTGCGGGCAGTCCGAGGCCCTTGGCGACCGCCGCGCACAGCTCGGGGTCGATCTGGGCGAGTACCCGCAGCCCGCGCTCCTTGACGGCCTGCTCGAAGCACTTGCCCAGCTCGAAGGTGTAGGCGAGGACGATGTGCTCCTGCTCGACGCGGCTCATGCTGCGCCAGAAGCGGCGGGGCTGGCTGAAGTGGTCGTCGAAGGTGGCGGCGGCGTCGCGCACCTTGCGGCCCGCGGGGACCTCCCGCGGCACCTCCACGTACGCGGCCGGGTCGGTGGGGGCGCTGTCGGCGCCGCCGGCGAGGAAGGGGCAGCCGCCGTCGAGGGAGTTGGGCCGGTACGGTGCGACGCCGCGGTGCACGGCGGTCTGGTGCATGCCGTCGCGGAGCATGTCGTTGACGGGGGCGTGCGGGCGGTTGACGGGGATCTGGGCGAAGTTGGGGCCGCCGAGCCGGGTGATCTGGGTGTCGAGGTAGGAGAAGAGCCGCCCGGCGAGCAGCGGGTCGTCGGTGACGTCGATGCCGGGGACGAGGTGGCCGGGGTGGAAGGCGACCTGTTCGGTCTCGGCGAAGTAGTTCGACGGGTTGGCGTCGAGGGTGAGCAGCCCGATCGGCTGTACCGGGGCCAGCTCCTCGGGGACGAGGTTCGTCGGGTCGAGCAGGTCGATGCCCTCGAACATCTGGTCCTCGGTGTCGGGGAAGGTCTGGATGCCGAACTCCCACTGCGGGTAGGCGCCCGCCTCGATGGCGTCGGCGAGGTCCCTGCGGTGGAAGTCGGGGTCGACACCGCTGGTGATCTGCGCCTCCTCCCACACCATGGAGTGCACCCCGAGGCGCGGCTTCCAGTGGAACTTGACGAGGGTGGTGGCGCCTTCGGCGTTCACGAGCCGGAAGGTGTGGATGCCGAAGCCCTCCATCATCCGCAGGGAGCGGGGGATGCCGCGGTCGGACATGTTCCAGAGGGTGTGGTGGGTGGCCTCGGTGTGCAGGGTGACGAAGTCCCAGAAGGTGTCGTGGGCGCTCTGCGCCTGGGGGATCTCCCGGTCGGGGTGCGGTTTTCCGGCGTGGATGACGTCGGGGAACTTGATGGCGTCCTGGATGAAGAACACCGGGATGTTGTTGCCGACGAGGTCGAAGACGCCCTCGTCGGTGTAGAACTTCGTGGCGAAGCCGCGGGTGTCGCGGACGGTGTCCGCGGAGCCCCGGGAGCCCAGGACGGTGGAGAAGCGCACGAAGACCGGTGTCTCGACGTCCTTGCCGAGGAAGGCGGCCTTGGTGACGGGGGCGGCGGTGCCGTAGCCGCGGAAGACGCCGTGTGCGGCGGCCCCGCGCGCGTGCACCACGCGCTCCGGTATCCGCTCGTGGTCGAAGTGGGTGACCTTCTCGCGCAGATGGTGGTCCTGGAGCAGGACGGGGCCGCGCGGCCCGGCCTTCAGCGAGTGGTCGGTCTCGTAGAGCCGGTTTCCCTGAGCGGTCGTCAGATAGTCGCCGCCCTGGGCGACTTGATCCTGGTCGGCGCCGGTGGGGCGGCCCGTGGGGCTGACGGTGGCGGGTCCCGACTGGTCGGACTTCGGCGGCAGCGGGGGGCGGGGCGCGGTGGGTTCCTGCGCCGCCGGGGACTCGGGGGCCGGTTTGCCCGGTATGCCGTTCTCGGTGTCCTCGGCCTTGTTGCGGGGGGCGTTCTCGCTCATGGCTGCTCCAGGCTCTCGGGGGTGGGTGGCGTCGGTGCGCCTCACCGGTGCTGTGGCCGGGGTGCGGCTGGGCGCTCGTTGTAGGCGGTGGCGGCGCGGTCGCCGAGGGCGCTGCCCCAGGCCCGCAGCCGGGCGGCGACGGGGTGGGCGGGCGGCGGTGTGTCGCGGCCCTTGCGCAGCCCGCCCGCGGTGCCGGTCGGCGCCGGAAGCAGCCGGTCGGCCACGGCGGTGAGCCGGGTGGTGGCGGCGGGCGCGATGCCGTGCAGGACGGCGGCGGCCTTGGCGGCGGGGGTGAGGACGATCCGGGTGCGGCGGCGCTCGACGGCGGCGACGATACGCTCCGCCGCACGCGCCGCGTCCATGGACACCAGCGGGGCTCCGGCGAGCGCGGAGAACCAGCCGAACTCCCGGCCCGCGTCGCCGCCGAACTCGGCCTGGAGGTGGGAGCCGGTCCGCATCAGTCCCGGGTGCACGGCGGTGACGGAGACGCCGTCCTTGGCCAGTTCCGCGTGGAGCCCCTCGGCGAGGGCGCCGACGGCGGACTTGGCGCAGGCGTACGGCAGCAGGTGCGGCGGCGCCACGATCCCGCCGACCGAGCCGATCAGGCCGAGCCGTCCGCCCGCGGGGCTCTCCCGCAGGTAGGGCAGTGCTTCGAGGGAGGTGTGCAGGGCGCCGCGGAAGATGCCGTCCATGGCCCGCTCGAACTCGGCGGCGCCGATGTCGCGTACCGGGGCGACCTGGATGATGCCCGCGCAGGCCAGCACGGTGTCGATGCCGCCCCGCCCGTGCGCGGCGGTGCGCATCATGTCGCGCACGGCGGCCCGGTCGGCGACGTCGCAGACGGCGGTGCGGATGCCGTGGCGGCCGCGGGCCCGCAGCAGGTCGGCGGCGCGGTCGAGTTCGTCCGGGTCGCGGGCGGCGAGGGTGACGGTGCTGCCGCGGGCGGCGAGCCGGTCGGCCATCAGCAGGCCGAGGCCGCGCGAGCCGCCGGTGACGACGGAGGTGAGGCCCTGGAGGGGCGCCGGGGTGTGTGACGGTGCCACGCGGTTCTCCTTCGGTCGTGCCCTCTTGGGCTAGGCCGTGACGCGCACGGTGTCGAGGTCCGGGTCGTGGGGGTCGGGCAGGTGCATGCCCGCGTCGACGCCGGTGCGCAGGTAGCGCAGTACGGGCTCGGTCAGGCGCTCGCCCGGCAGCACGGTGGGGATGCCGGGCGGGTAGGGGGTGATCGTCTCGGCCGCGACACGGCCCGCGGCGGCCGCGAAGGGCACGTCCTCGACGGGTCCGAAGTAGGCGTCGCGGGGTGAGCAGGTCTGGGCGAGCCGCAGTTCGGCGGGGTCCGGGACCGCCACGGGGGCGGGCGGCTCGAACCGGGCCGCTTGCGCGGACAGGTCCTGGAGGGCCGTGAGCAGCGTCTCCGTGGTCTCCCGGTCGTCGGCGTGGGTGAGCTGGGCGGTGATGCGGCGGTGGTCGCAGACGTGGATGTCGACGCCGTGCCGCGCGCGCAGCCAGTCGGCCGCCTGGTAGCCGCTGAGGGGCAGCGCGGCGAGGTCGATGACGACGGGCAGCGGGTCGAAGTCGTGCGCGAGACCGGGGCCGCAGAAGTCGGCGCGGTCGTTGACGTGCAGCCCCTCGATCGCCTCGATGTCCGCGCGCACCCGGGCCGCGAGGTCGAGCGCAGCGCCCAGCAGCTCACGGCCGTGCTGCACCATCTGGCGCCGCCAGCCGTCGAGGCCCGCATACAGCAGCACGGAGGGGCTTGTGGTGCCGAGCAGGCCGGCGCGGGAGCCGAGCACCTCGGGCGCGATCAGTTCGCCGCCGAGGTGGAAGACGGAGCCCTGTTCGAGGCCGCTGCCCATCTTGTGGATGCTGGTGACGCAGACGTCGGCGCCCGCGTCCATGGCCCACACCGGCAGGTCCGGGTGGAACGGCAGGTGCGCGCCCCACGCCTCGTCGACGACGAGCGGCAGCCCGCGCCGGTGGCAGACCTCGGCGACGGCCCGCAGGTCCGCACCGGCGCCGTACGGGGTGGGGCTGGTGACCAGGGCGCCCCTGGCGTCCGGGTGCGCCAGGAAGGCGTCGTCGAACGCGGCGGGCGACGGCGGGTGCGCCAGATGCCGGCGGGCGTCCCACTGCGGCTCGACCCACACCGGGCGCACCCCGGAGAGGATCAGCCCCGAGATCACCGACTTGTGGGCGTCCCTGCCGATCAGCAGCTCCTCGTCGGGGCCCGCGACGGCGAGCATGGCCGCCTTCACGGAGAGCGAGCTGCCGCAGGTGGAGAAGAAGGTGTGGCGGGCGTGGACGGCGTCCGCCATCAGGTCCTCGGCGCGCTCCAGCACCCGGCCGTGCTCGCGCCGCTCGTCCAGGCCGCCCATGGCGAGCACGTCCCCGGCGAAGGCGGCGTCGCCGAGCACCGCGCGGACCCGCGGGTCGGCGCCGCGCGCCTGCTTGTGTCCCGGCGGCGTGAAGGCCGCCTCGCCGCGCTCCCGGTAGCGCTCCAGCGCCTCAAGCACCGGGGCGCCGGCGTGGTCGAGGTCGTGGGCCGGGGCGCGGCCGGGGGCGCTCATGCAGCCGCCCGTGCCGCGTCGCCGTGGGTGCCGCCGCGTGGACGCATGCCGATCCGTTCCCTCCGTAGCGCGCCGGAACTCCGCGGCGGGGCGCGCCGCGGACGGGGCACCGGGTTCCCTCGGGGGCGGGTTTCTCACCTCCCGCGTGAAACTCCCGCGCCGGGGCGGTGATATCCCGGGCTGTCCGCTCCAGGGGCGGGACACTCTGCGGTGATGAACACGCACAGGGCAGGATCAGCGACAGCGGACGGAACCACCTCCACCGAGTCCGTCCTCGGGGCGCCGTGCTGGGTGAGCCTCACCACCCCCGATCTCGTCGCGGCGCAGGAGTTCTACGCGGCGGTGTTCGGATGGCGCTTCCACCGGGCGAAGTGGGGCGACGAGTTCCGGGTGGCGGTCTCGGGCGGTGTCCCGGTGGCCGGGCTCGGCTCGCCGCAGGGGGCGCCGGTGGCGTGGACCCCGTACTTCGCCGTGCGCAGCGCGGACGAGACGGCGGCCAGGATCAGGGAGCGCACCGGCACCATCGCGGTCGGCCCGCTGCCGCTGGCCACCGGGCGCGGGGCGCTCGCCTCCGACCGGGAGGGCGCGGTCTTCGGGATCTGGGAGGGGCGGCTGCTGCGGCACTGGGAGGCGTGGCGGACGCACGCCGGGGTGTGGATGGGCCTGCGGACCCAGGACGCGTTCGCCGCGGCGATCTTCTACGGCGAGGTGCTCCAGTGGGCGGGCGCGCACCCCGACGCCTGCACGGTGGAGTACGTGGCCGACGAGGTGGTGCTGCGCAGCGGCGGGCACCCGGTGGCGCGGCTGTGGTCGGGCGCCTCGCCCGCCGCGTCCGACCCGCTCGACCGGCCGCGCTGGCAGGTCCACTTCCGGGTGGACGACGTGGCGGAGTGCGCGGCGCGGGCCACCCGGCACGGCGGCACGGTGCTGGCGCCCGGCGGCGCGGAGGGCGGCCCGGCCGGGCAGGGCGCGACGCTGCGCGACCCGACCGGGGGGATCTTCACCGTCGACGGGCGGTGACGGCACCGCGGGGCCGCGGGCGTGTGGTCATACGGCGTTCCCGGGGTACTCGGGGCCGCGTCCGGACGCCCGTACGGCGGAGGGAGGCCGAGATGAGCGGCGAGGACAGGCTGCGCACGTACCGCGGCAAGCGCCGCTTCGACCGGACGGGCGAGCCGAGCGGCACGCGCTCCCGCTCCGCCGCCGGGAGCGGAGAGCCGCTGTTCGTGGTGCAGATCCACGACGCGACCACCCTCCACTTCGACTTCAGGCTTGAGGTGGACGGGGTGCTGAAGTCCTGGTCGGTGCCGAAGGGCCCGTCCCTCGACCCGCACGACAAGCGGCTCGCGATGCCGACGGAGGACCATCCGCTCGCCTACCGCACCTTCGAGGGGGTGATCCCGAAGGGCGAGTACGGCGGCGGCACCGTCATCGTCTGGGACCAGGGCACCTATCTGCCGGTCGGCCACGACCGCAGGGGCCGCCCGGTGCCCTTCGCCGAGTCCCTGCGGCACGGCCACGCCCGCTTCGAGCTGCGGGGCGCGAAGCTCCGCGGCGGCTTCGCGCTCAGCCGCTTCAGGAGCGGCGGCGACGGCGAGCGCGAGGCGTGGCTGCTGGTGAAGACGGGCAGCGCCAGGGCCGAGCGGGACCGGCCCGGCACCCCGGACCCGCACCGGGCGCGCTCCGCCCGCAGCGGCCGTACCCTGCGCCAGGTCGCCGACGACCCCGACGACGTGTGGGAGTCCGACCGGCCGGCGAAGCGGGGCGCGCGGCGGTGAGCGGGCCCTTCGACCGGCTGTCCGAGGAGCGGCTGCGGGCGCTGCGCACCGCGCGGCCTGGCGTCGAGATCGCCGCCTCGCCGATGCTGGCGACGCTCAGCGACCGGCGGGCGTTCTCCGACTCCTGGATCTTCGAGCGGAAGCTCGACGGGGTACGGGTGCTCGCGGTGCGCGAGGGCGGCCGGGTGCGGCTGCTGTCGCGCACCGGGCGGCGCCTCGACGACACCTACCCCGAGGTGGCGGCGGCGTTCGCCGCGCAGGACTGCGAGGACTTCACCGTGGACGGGGAGGTCGTGGCGTTCTCCGGGGGCCGCACCGACTTCGGCAGGCTCCAGCAGCGGATGGGGCTCACCAGGCCCCGGGACGTGGCGGCGAGCGACGTCGCCGTGACGCACTACCTCTTCGACCTGCTCAGGCTCGACGGCGTCGACACCAGGGGCCTGCCGCTGCGCACCCGCAAGTCGCTGCTGCGGCGGGCGCTGACGTACGGCGGCCCGCTGCGGTTCACCACCCACCGCAACTCCGGGGGCCAGGAACTGCTCGCCGACGCCTGCGCCCGCGGCTGGGAGGGGCTGATCGCGAAGCGCGCGGACGGCCGCTACCGGTCGGGCAGGTCGCCGCAGTGGCTGAAGCTGAAGTGCGCGCGCGGCCAGGAGTTCGTGGTCGCCGGGTTCACCGAGCCGTCCGGCAGCAGGGCCGGCTTCGGGGCGCTGCTGCTCGGCTACTACGACGCCCCGGGCAGCGGGCGGCTGCGGTACGCGGGCAAGGTCGGCACCGGCTACGACCGCGCCACGCTGGCCCGGCTGCGGCGCCGTCTCGACGGCCTTGAGCAGTCCGCGTCGCCGTTCGCCACCCGGGTGGCGGAGCGCGCCCCGCACTGGACCCGCCCGGAACTCGTGGTCCAGGTCTCGTTCGGCGAGTGGACCCGCGACGGCATGCTGCGCCATCCGCGTTTCGAGGGGCTGCGCGACGACAAGAGGCCGGCCGACGTGGTGCGGGAGGAGCCCGCCTGACCCCGGCGGGGCGGCGGGCGGCGCCGGGTGTTCACGGCGGCGCCCGCGGTCGGCCGCCCGGCGCGGGCCCGGTTCGCGTAAGGTTCCCTCAGCCGGTGGCGCTCTCGGCACGCCGGCCGCACCACGGCCACGGCATGCCCGCCCGGCGCGCGCCGGGCGCGGCCCGACCCCCGGGCGCGGCGCCCGCGGGCCTTCCGTTCCGGGACAGGGAGAGGCGTGCCATGGACGAGCGGGTACCCGACGGCGTCTACCTGCTGGTGAACGCGGGCTCCGGCAAGGTCCTCGACGTTCCCGGCGGCGGCCGTGACAACGGCGTCAGCGTGGAGCAGTGGGAGCGCCTCGGCCCGCGGGGCAGCCGCGGCCAGCAGTGGTCGCTCTGCTACGACGCGGACCACGGGGCGTATGTCGTGCGGCGGCCCGACGTGGGCAAGTACCTCGACGTCTGCGGCGGCAGCCTGGAGAACGGAGCGAGCGTGCAGGTGTGGGAGTACACCAGCAGCGACGCCCAGCGGTGGCTGCTGCGGCCGGACGCGCGGACCGGCCGGTACGCGGTCGTGAACGTGGGCTCGGGACGGGTCCTCGACGTCGCGGACGGCAGCCGCGCGGACGGTGCGAACGTGCAGCAGTGGGACGACCGGGGCGCGGCCGGCCAGCGGTGGGAGTTCGTCCCCGTCGGCTGAGCCCCCGCCGCGCGCACCGCCTTTCTCCCCACCACCGCTCCCCCACCACCACTCCTGCGCCGCCGTGTGCCATGCGGCCGCTTTCCGTGCGCCCGGCGGCGGTTAGCACCGGGTCTGCCGGTTACCCGCACTCCACCGCACGGGCACCGTGGGACGCGGGCGCCGCCCCGAGAAGGAGGAATCCATGACGGAGTTCGGCTACTTCCTGTCGAGCGAGGAGCACGGCCCGCAGGCGCTCATCGAGCAGGCGAGGATGGCGGAGCAGGCGGGCTTCACCTCGCTGTGGATCTCGGACCACTTCCACCCGTGGACCGCGGAGCAGGGCCAGAGCCCGTTCGTGTGGTCGGTGATCGGCGCGCTCTCCGAGGCCGTGTCGCTGCCCGTGCAGACCGCCGTGACCTGCCCGACCCGGCGCATCCACCCCGTGGTGACCGCGCAGGCCGCGGCGACGTCGTCGGTGATGCTGGACGGCCGCTTCCGGCTCGGTGTCGGCAGCGGCGAGGCGCTGAACGAGAGCGTGCTCGGGGACGAGTGGCCCGAGGCGGCAGTGCGCCTCGAAATGCTGGAGGAGGCGGTGCAGATCATGCGCAGGCTCTTCCGCGGCGAGCAGGTCAGCCACCGCGGGCGGCACTTCACCGTGCAGAACGCCCGGCTGTACACGCTCCCCGGGGAGCCGGTGCCGATCGACGTGTCCGCGTTCGGGCCGCAGGCCGCCGAGATCGCGGGCCGCATCGGGGACGGCTTCATCACGATGGCGCCGGTGCCCGAGGCCATCGAGCGGTTCCGGCGCAGCGGGGGCGGCACCAAGCCGGTGGCGGCCGGGCTCAAGGTGTGCTGGGCACTGGACCGCGACGAGGCGGTGCAGACCGCGCACCGGCTGTGGGCCAGCGAGCAACTGCCGGGCGAGCTGTCCCAGATCCTGCCGACGCCCCGCCATATCGAGCAGGCGAACGAGCTGGTCACACCGGAGCGGGTGGCGGAGCACATCACCTGCGGCTCGGACGCCGACGCCCACGCGGCGGCGCTACGGGAGTACGTCGACGCCGGTTTCGACACGGTGTACGTCAACCAGATCGGCCCCGACCAGCAGGGCTTCTTCGACTTCTACCGCACGAAGGTGCTGCCGCAGCTCAACGGGGCCTGAGCCGGGCGGCCCCGCGGGGCGCACCCACGGACCCGGCCCGCGGGGCGGTTCGCGACCGGGCCGCGTAACCTCCGCCCGACGGGTACTCGTACGCCTCGACAGCACCGTGAGACAGCCTCCGAGGGGAGACCCGTATGCCGGTGACGACCGCGGCCGAGCAGGCCGGCCCGCCGGGGCCCCTGCTGGCGGTGCCCGGTGTGTACCGGCCGGGGGCCGACACCCTGCTCCTCGTCAGGGCGCTGTGCCGGGAGGGTTTCGCGCCGGGGGCCGCCGTCCTCGACCTCGGGACCGGCAGCGGCGCGCTCGCCTTGTGCGCGGCGCGGCTCGGGGGCAGGGTGACGGCCGTCGACGCGGCCCTGCCCGCCGTGCTGGCGGCGCGGCTCAACGCGCGGCGGCTGCGGCAGCCGGTGCGGGTGCGGCGCGGTGACCTGTTCGCGCCCGTCGTCGGGGACTCGTTCGACCTGGTGGTCAGCAATCCGCCGTATGTGCCGTCCCCGGGCGCCGGGGTGCCGCGCCGCGGCGCGGCGCGGGCCTGGGACGCGGGCGGCGACGGCCGGGCGCTGGTGGACCGGGTCTGCGCGGGCGCGCCCGCGGCGCTGCGGCCGGGCGGGGTGCTGTTGATGGTGCACTCGGGCCTGTGCGACACCGGGCGCACCCTGCGGCTGCTCGCGGAGGGCGGGCTGCGGGCCGAGGTGAGCGACCGCGCCGAGATCCCGTTCGGTCCTGTGCTGCGCTCCCGGCTCGACTGGCTCGCCGGGCGCGGCCTGGTACGGCGCCGCAGCGGCGCCGGGGCACCGTGGGAGGAGTTGGTGGTCGTCCGTGCCGAACGCCCCTGACCGTGAGCCCCGCCGCATCGCCTTCGAACCCGGGGGTCCGATGCTGGTGGAGGGGCCCGTGGAGATCGCCCTCGACGACGGCGCCACCGCCAGGTCGGACCGGTTCGTGGTGGCGGTGTGCCGGTGCGGGCGCAGCGGCATCTACCCGTGGTGCGACACCAGCCACCGCCGCCGCCCCCGCCGCACCGCCGCGCCCACGGACGGCGCGGGGGGTGGGCGCGGATGAGCGCACCGCCGCAGGCGGGTCCTTCGCTGCCCGCCGCCAGGGGCGCGGTGTCGGCCGCGCTGCTCGACGCGCTGCGCTCCCCCGCGTCCGCGCCGCCCGGCGCCCGCGCCGCCGCCGGGCTCGACCCGTACGGCGACGACCTCCAACTCGCCCTGTACACGCTGTACGAGCTGCACTACCGGGGTTTCGCGGGGGTGGCGGACGAGCGCGAGTGGGACCCGGCGCTGCTCGCGCTGCGGCGCGGCCTCGAAGAGCGCTTCGAGGCGGCGCTGCGCCGGGACACGCCCCGCACCGGGCTCGCCGAGGCCCTGGACGGGCTCCTGGTGGAGGACTCCGTACAGAGCGGAGCGGAGGCGGAGTCCGATGTCAGCCGCTTCCTGCGGCGGCGGGGCGAGCTGTGGCAGCTTCGGGAGTACGCGGCCGTACGGTCGCTGTACCACCTCAAGGAGGCCGATCCGCACGCCTGGGTGATCCCCCGGCTGCGAGGGCGCGCCAAGGCGGCGATGGTGGCGGTGGAGTACGACGAGTTCGGCGCGGGCCGCGCCGACCGGGTCCACGCGGCGCTGTTCGCCGCGCTGATGGACGACCTGGGGGTGGACACCGCCTACGGCCGCCATGTGGACGCGGCGCCCGCGGAAGCCCTCGCGACCGTGAACCTGATGTCGCTGCTCGGGCTGCACCGGGCGCTGCGCGGGGCGCTCGTGGGGCACTTCGCCACCGTGGAGATCACGTCGTCGCCCGCGTCGGAGCGGCTGGCCCACGCCATGCGGCGCACGGGCGCGGGGCCTGCCGCCGAGCACTTCTACACCGAGCATGTGGAGGCAGACGCCGTACACGAGCAGGTGGTGCGGCGTGAGGTGATCGGGGGTCTGCTCGATCTGGAGCCCGCCCTTGCGCCCGAGGTGGCCTTCGGTGTGCACGCGACCGTGCTCCTCGACGGGCGGCTCGGGGCCCGGCTGACCGACGCCTGGCGTGCGGGACGGTCGGCGCTGCGGGAGCCCTCGCTGCGGGAGCACTCGGACTGAGCGGCGGTGCGCCGGGCGCGCCCCGGCGGCCCCCGGAGGTCAGTCCCCGGCGGAGCCCGGCTCCGCCATCCTGCCGTGGAGGCGGGACTTGGCGCGGTCCGGCAGGCCCTTGTTGGCCAGCTCCTGGGCCTTGGTGCCCGGGGAGCCCGCGACCACCCGGGGCCTGCCCGCCATCATCGCCTCGAAGCCCTGGCGCGCCACGAGGCCCGGGTCGTCCTTGTCGCCGCTGCCGAGGCGGGTGTCGAGCATGTCGGCGCGCTCGAAGAACTCGGTGTCGGTGGCGCCCGGCATCAGCGAGGTGACGGTCACCCCCGTGCCCTCCAGCTCGGTCATGAGGGCTTCGGCGAAGGACTGCACGAACGACTTGGAGGCGTTGTAGACGGCCTGGTAGGCGCCGGGCATGGTGGCGGCGAGCGACGAGGTGAAGAGCACCCTGCCGGTGCCGCGCTCCACCATCGCGGGCAGCAGGTTCTTGGCGAGCGCCACCGTGGAGGTGACGTTGAGGTCGATGATGCGCTCCTCGTCGGCGAGGTCGGTGTGGACGAAGGAACCGCCCTGCCCCACCCCGGCGTTGAGCGCGGCGGCGGCGACCGGGCGGGCGCCCGCGAAGAGCGCCGCGGTGAGGCGGTCGAGGCCGCGCCGGGTGGCGAGGTCGGCCCGGACGGTGAGGACGTCGGCGCCGTGCGCGCGTACCTCGTCGCCCGCGTCCTCGATGCGGTAGTCCTCGGCGGCGACGACCAGGTCGAAGCCGTGGTCGGCGAACTCCTTGGCCAGTTCGCGGCCGATGCCGCTGGAAGCGCCGGTGACGACGGCCAGTGGCTTGCCTTGCAGATCGGTCATGGCGGCCATCCCTTCGCATGGGCGGGGCGTCTCGCGGGGGCGGGGCGTCTCGCGGGGGCGGGGCGTCAGCGCACGTGCCCGCCGGTGCCCTCGCCCCGGTCGTCCCGTGCGGTCCTGTTGTCGAGGCGCAGTTGCACCTCGTTCTCCTGGTCGCCCGCCGCCATGCCGACCACCCGGACGGCGAAGGCGTCGCAGAGGGTGGCGCGCAGGGTGTCCACCGCGCGGTAGCCGCCCTGGACATCGGCGGTGACCGGCGCCGCGAGCCGTGCGGGCGCGGCGCGCCGCCCGGTGCGGGCGGTGTCGAAGGTGGCCGCCCACACCGTCGGTCCTGGGCCCGGGGTGCCCTGGGGCACGTCGTCGGGGGCCCGGTCGGAGGCGAAGGAGGCGCGCAGCGCCGCGAAGACGGCGTGCGCGTCGTCCGGGGCGCAGCCGCTCAGCTCCACCTGGACATGGGTGGGGGCCGTGTCGTCCTTGAGCACGGTCAATCGCTCCCTTCCTGGGGGTGTGTCGTGTGGTGGTCGCCGTCGCTGCGGGCCGCCTCGCGCCGCGCCGCCTCCCGCTGCGGGCCGACGGTGTAGACGGGGTCGTCGGCGGAGGCGATGCCCGCGGCGAACACCCCGAAGCGGGTGCAGACGGAGCCCGCGAGCAGGGCGAGGCCGCAGGCCGCCGCGGCGCCCCTGCGCCCGCCGAGTACGGCGGCGCCCGCGGCGCCGACGGTGGTGAGGGCCCTGGCGCAGCGCAGCAAAGTCCCGGCCCTGCCCTGCTGCCAGGTCTCGGCGACCATGCCGAGGCGGTGCTCCGCGCTCCGGGTGACACCGTGCTCCGCCGCGGCGGCGAGGACGGCGGCGCAGCGGGCGGGGGCGTTCTCCGCCGCGGGGCCCGCGAGGAGCGCCATGCCGCTCGCGGCGGCGGTCCCCGACGCGGCGAAGAGGTACGGCAGTTCGCGGTGGGCGCCGTGCCAGGCGGGCACCGCCGTGTCGGCGGCGAGCACCCCGGTGTAGGAGGCGACGGCGGGCCCGAGGAGGGCGGCGCCCGCGGTTGCGGCGGCGCCGACGCGCGGCAGCAGCCCGGTGACGGCGCTCACGGCCGCGGCGCCCGCGGCGGGGCCGTAGCCGCTGAGCAGCCAGGAGCCCACGCTCATCGGGGAGGTGGGCTTGAGGACGCGGAGCATGTGGGCGAACCTGGCGGGCCGCCCGAGGTCGTGCACCAGGGCGGCGGCCGACAGGGACACCGACGCCAGCGACGACACTTTGAGGGCGGTGGCGGTGGTGCGGCGCCCGGTGAGGTGGGCGCCGGCGGCGAGCACGGAGCCCGCGCCCGCGAGGCCGCCGAGGAAGAAATAACCGGCGATGTCGGTGGCGGCCCAGGAGGGTGCCTTGATGACGGGCCGCCCGTAGTAGGAGCCGAACTCGGCGCGCGGCACCATGGGTTGCTCGCCGCGGCGGCGCCCGCGGCGCTTGCCGGGGCCGCCGCGCAGCACCCCGGGGGCGGCGTCGCGTCCTGGCCTCGCGCCCTCGATGCCGTGCCGGGTGACGTCGGAACCGCTCATCGTGCGCTCCTCCCGGCGAGCCCGCGGGCGAGGGCGGGCAGGGCGTGGGCGGCGGCGCAGCCGCCGAGCAGGGCGAGCGCGGCGGCGCCCGCGTGCCGCCACATGGCGGGCAGGTCCCGGGTGGTGACGACGGGGTCGGGCGGCAGTCCGTACACCTCGGGCTCGTCGAGCAGCAGGAAGAAGGCGCCGTCGCCGCCCACGCCGTCCTCGGGGTCGTGGCCGTAGAGGCGGGCGTCGCCGACCCCGGCGTCGTGGAGCTGCGAGACCCGGCGGGCGGCGCGTTCGCGCAGCTCGTCGAGGGGGCCGAACTGGATGGAGTCGGTGGGGCACGCCTTGGCGCACGCCGGTTCCTGGCCCGCGCCGAGCCGGTCGTAGCAGAGGGTGCACTTGAAGGCGCGGCCGTCGTGCTCGCGCTGCTCGATGACGCCGTAGGGGCAGGCGGGGACGCAGTAGCCGCAGCCGTTGCAGATGTCCTCCTGGACGACGACGGTGCCGAACTCGGTGCGAAAGAGCGAGCCCGTGGGGCACACGTCGAGGCAGGCGGCGTGGGTGCAGTGCTTGCACACGTCGGACGACATCAGCCAGCGCACCCCGCCGTCCCGCTCCCCCGCCGCGCCGCCGGACGCGTCCTGACCCGCCGCGTCCCGGCCGCCGCCGGTGCCGGTCTCGACGAGGGGCAGTTCGGTACGGCCGTCGGGCGACGGCGGGCCCTGTTCGATGAAGGCGACGTGCCGCCAGGTGGAGGCGCCGAGGCCGAGGGAGTTGTCGTAGGACATCCCGCTGAGCGAGAGCCCGTCCTCGGGGACGGCGTTCCACTCCTTGCAGGCCACCTCGCACGCCTTGCAGCCGATGCAGACGGAGGTGTCGGTGAAGAAGCCGACCCGGGGCGGCGCGTCGCGATGGCCCGCGTCGCCCGCGGGGTCGGGCTCCGGGCCGCTGAAGAGGTGGCGGGCCGCGTCGAAGACGTCGGTGGTGCCTGGCGCGTCGGTCATGTGCGGGCCTCCGTGCCGGTGTCGGCGGTGATGCCCGCGCGCGCCCGGTACTCGGCGACGAGCCGGGGCAGGTCGGCGCCGCGTGGGCGGCGGCCAGGGACGATGTCGGCGGTGAGGGCCTTGTCCTCCTGGATATGGGCGTTGGGGTCGAGGGCGATGGCGACGAGTTCGTTGGCCGCGTCGCCGGTGACGACCCCGTTGGGGCCCCAGTGGAAGGGCAGCCCGATCTGGTGGACGGTGCGCCCGTGTACGGTCAGCGGTGTGATCCGTCGGGTGACCAGGACGCGGGCCTCGACCGCGCCCCGGGCGGTGACGACGGTGGCCCAGCCGCCGTGGGTGAGCCCGCGCTCCGCGGCGAGGGCGGGCGAGACCTCGCAGAAGAACTCGGGCTGGAGTTCGGCGAGATAGGGCGACCAGCGGCTCATGCCGCCCGCGGTGAAGTGCTCGGTGAGCCGGTGGGTGGTGACGATGTACGGGAAGACGTCCGCGCCCGGCTCGTCGCCGCTCGGGTGGTAGCGGTTGCCCTCGCGGGGGCGCAGGCCGCGTGCCGGGGAGCGCGGTGTGCCCGGGTGGAGGGCGCTGCCGAACGGGGAGTCCTGGGGCTCGTAGTGGGTGGGCAGCGGGCCGTCCTCCAGACCGGCGGGGGCGAAGAGCCAGCCCTTGCCGTCGGCCTGCATGATGAACGGGTCGTCGCCGCGCAGCGCGTCGGGGCCGCGCGCGTCGTCGGGCGGCACGTACCCCGGTGGGCGGTCGGCGATGAAGTCGGGGATGTCGTGGCCGCCCCAGTGGCCCTCCTCCGGCTGCCACCACACGTACGCCTTCCGCTCGCTCCAGGGGGTGCCGTCGGGGGCGGCGGAGGCGCGGTTGTAGAGGATGCGGCGGTTGGCGGGCCAGGCCCACGCCCACTCGGGGGCGACCCAGCTCTGCTCGGTGTGGGGCTTCCTGCGGGCCGCCCTGTTGACGCCGTCGGCGTAGACGCCGCAGTAGATCCAGCAGCCGCAGCGGGTGGAGCCGTCGTCCCTGAGCCGGGTGTAGGAGTCGAGCGGCGCGCCGTCGGGGCCGTGGCCGTTGATCTCGGCGAGCACGGCGTCGGCCACCGGCTCCGCGAGGGGGCCCTCGACCGGGTAGTCCCAGGTGAGGTCCTGGACGGGGCGGTCCATGGGGTCGGTGGAGCGGGCCAGCCGCTCCTTGACACGGCGGCCGAGGTGGTACATGAACCAGAGGTCGCTGCGGGCGTCGCCGTCGGGCTCCACGGCGGCGTGGTGCCACTGCACCCAGCGGTTGGTGTTGGTGAAGGAGCCGGACTTCTCGGTGTGGGCGGCGGCGGGGAAGAAGAAGACCTCGGTGCCGATGTCCTCGGTCCTCAGCTCCCCGGTCTCGATCTCGGGCCCGTCCTTCCACCAGGTGGCGGACTCGATGAGGGAGAAGTCGCGGACGACGAGCCACTCCAGGCGGGACATGCCGAGGCGTTGCAGCCGGGTGTCGGCGGAGCCGACGGCGGGGTTCTCGCCCATCAGGAAGTAGCCCTTGCAGCGGCCGTCGAGCTGTTCGAGAACGGTGTCGTAGGTGGAGTGGGAGCCGGTGAGGCGCGGCAGGTGGTCGAAGCAGTAGTCGTTGTCCGCGGTGGCCGCGTCGCCGTAGTACGCCTTGAGGAGGCTGACGAAGTAGGCCCGCATGTCGCCCCAGAAGCCCTTCTCCGTGCGGCTCGCGGTGATGAACGTGTCCAGGGTCTGGTGGGCGTGGGCGTGCGGCATGGGGAGGTAGCCGGGCAGCAGGTTGAAGAGGGTGGGGATGTCGCTTGAGCCCTGGATGGAGGCGTGGCCGCGCAGGGCCTGGATGCCGCCGCCGGTGCGGCCGATGTTGCCGAGGAGCAGTTGGAGGACGCTGGCGGCGCGGATGTACTGCGAGCCGACGGAGTGCTGGGTCCAGCCGACGGCGTAGCAGAAGGCGCTGGTGCGCTCCCGCCCGGAGTGGGAGGTGAGCGCGTCGCAGACCTTGAGGAAGGTGGCGCGGGGGATGCCGCAGGTGCGTTCGACGAACTCGGGGGTGTAGCGGGCGTAGTGCCGCCTGAGGATCTGGTAGACGCAGCGCGGGTGCGTCAGGGTGGGGTCGGTCGGCGGGTTGGGGTGGGCGGGGTGGCCGCCGGAGCCGCTGGTCTCGGCGGCGCCCGCGGTGCCGGTCCTGGCCCGGGAGTTTGCCGCCTCGTCCGCGCGCTCCTCGTAGAGCTGGTCGACGTCGCCGGTCGGCTGCTGGACGCGGGAGTTCTCGTACTGCCAGCTCCGCGGGTCGTAGCTGTGGCTCTCCTCCCGGAAGCCGGAGAAGACGCCGTCGAGGTCCTCGGTGTCGCGGTAGTCCTCGCCGACGAGGGTGGCCGCGTTGGTGTACGCGAGGACGTACTCGCGGAAGTCCTTGCCCTCGGTCAGCACGTGGTTGACGATGCCGCCGAGGAAAGCGATGTCGGTGCCGGCGCGGATGGGCACATGGAGGTCGGCGAGGGCGCTGGTGCGGGTGAAGCGGGGGTCGACGTGGATGACGGTGGCGCCGCGCGCCTTGGCCTCCATCACCCACTGGAAGCCGACCGGGTGGGCCTCGGCGTAGTTGGACCCCTGGATGACGATGCAGTCGGAGTTCTGGAGGTCCTGCATGAAGGTGGTGGCGCCGCCGCGGCCGAAGCTGGTGCCGAGGCCGGCGACGGTGGCGCTGTGGCAGACCCGGGCCTGGTTCTCCACCTGGACCACGCCGAGCCCGGTCAGCAGCTTCTTGATGAGGTAGTTCTCCTCGTTGTCGAGGGTGGCGCCGCCGAGGCTGGCGATGCCGAGGGTGCGCGCGGTGCGCAGGCCCTCGTGCTCCCACTCCCAGGTGCGGCGCCTGGTCTCGACGACCCGGTCGGCGACCATGTCCATCGCGGTCTCCAGGTCGAGCGGTTCCCACTCGGTGCCGCCCGGCCTGCGGTGAAGGACCTGGTGGCGGCGGGAGTCGCCGGTGGTGAGCTGGAGGGTGGCGGAGCCCTTGGGGCACAGCCGGCCGCGGCTGACGGGCGAGTCGGGGTCGCCCTCGATCTGGACGACGCGGTCGTCCTTCACGTACACCTGCTGGGCGCAGCCCACGGCGCAGTAGGGGCAGATGGAGCCGACCACCCGGTCGGCGGAGTGGGTGCGCGGCCGCAGCCGCCTGGTGTGGCCCGACATCGCGGCGTCGCCGCGGCCCAGCGGGTCGCGGCCGGTGAACTGCCGGTAGACGGGCCACTCCCGCAGCCTCTTGCCAACGCCCATCCTGGTTCCTTCCGCGCACCGGCGCGCCCCGCGCTGGTCGGGGCGCGCCCTCGTCAGGTCCTCGGACCGCACCGGACCCGGTGCGGGCGTGGACTGCGGGTACCACGCCGTCCGGCCGCGAAACCGGGGGCCGGGGCGCGGGGCGCCGCCGGCCGCGCGGATGGCAGCCGTCGGGGGCGCGGCCGACAATGGGCCCGTGGCCGTGGGCCCGGTGCCGCCCCGCGCCCCGCCCGTACGGCCCACTGGTGTCCCGTGACGCGGAAGGGGAACTGGCGGAGCATGCGCCCGGTGACCACTCTCCTCGCCCCGTACACGGACGCCTCCTGGGTGAAGGCGCTGCGCAACCCGGTGGCGGTGCAGCGGCTGCGGGCGACCGCGGCGGCGACCATCGCGTACGTCATCGCCCTCCAGCTCAGCCGGGAGCCCGCGCCGCTCACCGCGCCGCTGACGGCCCTGCTGGTGGTGCAGGTGACCCTGTACGCCACCCTGAAGACGGGTGTGCGGCGCATCAACGCGGTGGTGGTCGGCGTGGTCATCGCCATCGGCTTCAGCGCCCTCGTGGGGCTGAGCTGGTGGAGCCTCGGGCTGATCATCCTGGCGGCGCTGACCATCGGCCGGTACGTACGGGTGAACGAGTTCGTGCCCGAGGTGGCGATCAGCGCGATGCTGGTGCTCGGGGTCACCCAGGTGGCGTCGAGCGCCTGGGACCGGGTGCTGGAGACCCTGATCGGGGCGCTGACCGGGCTCGTGTTCAACCTGGTCCTCGCGCCGCCGCTGTGGGTGGAGACGGCCGGCGACTCCGTCCAGGACCTGGCCCGCAGGATGCGCAGGCTGCTGCTGCGCCTCGGCGACCAGCTCGACGAGTTCACGCCGGTGTCGCACGCGGCGGCCAGGCTGCACGAGGCGCGCGAACTCGACCACGACATCTCCGAGGTGGACGCCTCGCTCCGGCAGGCGGAGGACAGCCTGCGGCTCAACCCCCGGGTGCGGGAGGGCAGGCTGCACCGGGTGGTGCTGCGCACCGGCCTCGACACCCTGGAGATCTGCACCGTGGTGGTGCGGGTGATGGCCCGTACGCTGACCGATCTCGCCAAGGAGCGGGAGGAGGAGCGGCTGCTCGATCCCAAGGTGTCGCTCGCGGTGCGGGAGCTGCTGGGGTACGTGGCGGACGCGATGGTCAGCTTCGCGGTGCTGGTCACCACCCGTACCAGCGATGCCGCGGAGCGGTCGGAGTCGCGGCTGCGCTCGGAGCTTGCCGCGGCGGAGACCGCGCGGGAGTCCGCGGCCCGGCTGCTGCTCGAAGTGGTGCGCGGCGACCCCCGGCAGTGGCAGCTCTACGGGGCGCTGCTGACCGAGGTGGACCGCATCCTGGCCGAGCTGGACATGGAGCACCGCTCGCAGCGGCTGATGGAGGAGCTGGACCGCAGCGCGCAGTTGCTGCACGAGCGCTATCCGCGGCTGATGGCGCTGCGCCGCGGGGCGCGCCGCGCGGTGCCCCGCGTGCCGAGGCCGCCCGGGGCGCGCCGCGGGGCCCGGTGAGCGCCGGGGCCCGGCGGGGAGCGGCCTTTGGGGTTGCTCAGGGCCGGATGAGGAACTTCACGGCGCCGTCCCGCTTGTGCTGGAACGTGTCGTAGGCGGCGGGCGCCTCGCCCAGGGGAATGTGGTGGGTGGCGAAGTCGTCGACGCCGAGGGGGTCCTCGTCGGTCAGCAGCGGCATGATCTCGTCGCTCCAGGTGCGCACGTTGGCCTGGCCCATACGGAGCTGGATCTGCTTGTCGAACATGGTCAGCAGCGGCAGCGGGGAGGCCGAGCCGCCGTAGACGCCGCTCACGGAGATCGTGCCGCCGCGGCGCACGAGCGCGATGGCGAGCCGGAGCGCGGCCAGCCGGTCGACGCCGCCGGTCTTCTCGGTGAGCCGCGTGGACCAGGACTTCGGCAGCAGCCCCGCGGCCTGCTGGGCGGTGCGGCCGACGGGGCTGCCGTGGGCCTCGGTGCCGACCGCGTCGATGACGGCGTCGGGGCCCCGGCCGCCGGTCCTGTCCCGGACGGCGTCCACGAGGTCCTGCTGCCTGTCGAACGCGGTGAGGTCGTGGACGTCCACGCCGCGGGCGCGGGCCCGCTCAAGGCGCTCGGGCACCAGGTCGACACCGATGACGGTGTCGGCGCCGAGGTGCCGTGCGACCCGGCAGGCCATGTCGCCGATGGGGCCGAGCCCGAGGACCACGACGCTGCCGCCCCGGGGCACGTCCGCGTAGCGCACGGCCTGCCAGGCGGTGGGCAGCACGTCGGAGAGGTAGACGAACCGGTCGTCCGCGGGCCCCTCGGGGACCTTGATCGGCCCGTACTGCGCCTGCGGCACCCTCAGGTACTCGGCCTGGGCGCCCGGCACGCTGCCGTACAGCGAGGTGTAGCCGAACAGCGGGGCGCCCATGTCCTGCTCCCTGACCTGGGTGGTCTCGCACTGCGTGGGCAGGCCCTCGCGGCACATGTAACAGGTGCCGCAGGCGATCTGGAAGGGCACCACCACCCGGTCGCCCGGGGAGAGCCCGGAGACCTCGGAGCCGGTCTCCTCCACCACGCCCATCGGCTCGTGCCCGAGGATGTCGCCCTCGGTCATGAACGGGGTAAGGACCTCGTACAGGTGCAGGTCGGAGCCGCACAGGCCGCTCGACGTGATCCTGATGACCGCGTCGGTGGGCTCTTGGACCGCGGGATCGGGCACGGTCTCCACCCGGACGTCGCGCCTGCCCTGCCAGGTGACCGCCTTCATTGCCGCCGTCCTTCCGTCGGGTGCTGCCGGTTCCCCTAGGTCGTGTCTTCAAAAGCCCGTCTGGTCGGGCCGGCCCGGCACGCACTCCCCCAGCCTTCGGCCGGGAGGTGCCCCCACGCCGCGTTGTCGTCGGTCGCCGACGCGCCGCGTCGACTCCCTCCTCCGCCTTGCGATGGGGGCACCTCCCACGCCCTTCGGGCAGTGGGGGAGCACCGGACCACCCCGACCCCGCCCTCCAGGCGGACGACGCTCTTTTGAAGACACTCCCTAGTCGGGGGGCTCCCGGTAGGCGTCGTCCTCGGTGCCCCGGGGCTCCTGGCCGCCCGGGCCTTCCTCTGCATCCGGGCCGTCCCGGTCACCCCCGCCGTCCCGGGTGTCGCCGGTCTTCTCGGCCTTGGTCCCTTCGGTCTTGGTCCCTTCGGCCTTCGTGCGGACCCGGCCGCTGCCGTCGCTGGTCTTCTCGCTCACCCGGCGTTTCAGCGCGTCGAGGTCCAGCCTGTCCTCGCCTCCGGTGTACTGCTGGTCCTGCATGTCCCTCGGCACGGGCCGGGGCCGCTGCGAGGGCCGGGGCGTCTCGCGGGCCGCCACGTTGGGGCCTCCCTCTCCGCTCGCGGTCTCTTCGGAAGTCGCTTCCGCACCTTGTCGGCTTGTCGCTTTCGCGCTTTGTCGATGTTCTTTGTTGTTCTTCTTTCCTGGTCGCTCGGTCCTCTCCTCGGGGGTGGGTGCGGTGTCCGCCCGCCGCTCAGGGCCCGGCCGCTCCGGGTCAGCTCCAGCAGAGGCAGAAGGGATGGCCCGCCGGGTCCGCGTAGACCCGGAAGCGGCGCCTGCCGCCGTCGTCGTCCAGGTCGAGCGGGGTGGCCCCGAGGCCGAGCACCGCTTCCTGGGCGGCTTCGATGTCCGGCACGTCGAAGTCGAGGTGGAGCTGCTGTGAGTTGCGGTCGGCGCGCGGCCACTCCGGCGGCTTCAGGTCCTCGGCGCGCTGGAAGGCGATCCGCTCGCCGCCCGGGAGCCGCAGGTCGTACCAGTCGTCGTCGTTCTTGCTGACCTCGCCGCCGAGCACGCCCGCGTAGAACGCGGCGAGCGCGGACGGGTCGGGACAGTCGACGGCGACGAGGGTGTACGTCGCTACAGCCATGGGGTCGGCTCCTCTCATCCGGACGCGGGTACCGTGCCGGGCCCGAGTGCGGCCCCCGGCCGCGTTCCGGGTGCGCGGGCGGGGCTCATGGCGCCGGGTTCTGCCCGGGTACCCGGGGCCGTGTGGCTGTAACGGGCCGGCCCGCCGCCGGGCGGCGCCCGCCCCCGGCTCAGGAGCGGGCGTCTGACCACGGCTATCGTGGGGCGACCGGCGGCAGGGGGTCGCGGGACACGTGGAGAGACATGAGCGACAGCGCCGCGGTGGTACGGCTGACGGTGGTGAAGGGACCCGCAGCGGGGACGGAGTACCGCTTCGAGACGCGTGCCACCTGTGTGATCGGCCGGGCGTCCGACTGCCGCCCGCGGCTGCCGAGGACCGACAAGCGCGCGGCCCGTTACCACTGCCTGCTCGACGTCAACCCGCCCGCGCTGCGGCTGCGCGGCCTCGGCACCGCCGCCACCCGCGTCAACGGCGAGGAGATCGCCGCCTTCCCGGGCCACGCGGGCGGCGCCCCGGCGGGGCGGGACCTGGTGGACGGGGACGAGATCCGGCTGGGAGAGACCCTGCTGCGGATCGGCGTCGAACCCCGCGCCGCCGCGCCCCGGGGCGGTCCCGAGGGTGAGGTGTCGCTGCCGCCCGGTTACGAGGCGCTGCGGGAGCTGTCCAGGGCGCCGGGCCGTGTGGTGCGGCTCGCCAGGCGGCTGCCGGGCGATGACCTCGTCGACCTGGTGACGCTGCGCGCCGCGGGCCCCGGCGGCGACGGCGACGCGTTCCTGCGGGCGGTGCAGCGGCTGCGCGGGCTGCGGCACGAGCGGATCGCGCGCCTGTACGACGGCGGTGCCCGCGACGACGGCAGCGGCTACTGGCTGGCGTACGAGCACTGCGGGGGCGGCACCCTGGAGGAACTGCTCACGGCGCACGGGGGCACGCTGCCCCCGGCGCGTGCCGTGGCCGTCGCCGTCGGGCTCCTTGACGGGCTCGCGTACGCGCACGGCGGGCCCGGGGCCCCGCTGCTGCACGGCGCGGTGGCACCGTCGAACGTCCTGGTCACCGCCACGGCCGAGGGGACGGGCGGCAGTCCGGTGGTGAAGCTCGGCCGCTTCGGGGTGGACGGCGCGTTCGACCGGGCGGGCCTCGCGGGCCTCACCCGGGCCGGTGCGACGACCGCCACCGCGGCGTATCTGCCGCGCACCCGGCTCACCGGCCACCCGGAGCCAGGACCCGAGGCCGATGTGTGGGGCGCCGCGGCGGTGCTGTGCCGGATGCTCACCGGGGCAGCCCCGCGCGACTTCCCCGCGGGCACCGACCCGCTGCTCGTGCTGCTGCGGGACGCGGCGCTGCCGGTGCGGCAGCGGGCGCCGTCCCTGCCGCAGGGCCTCGCCCGGGTGGTGGACGCGGCGCTGATCGACACCCCGGGCATCGTCACCCGGCAGGCCACGGCGCTGGGCCGGGCCCTCGCGGACGTGGACGTCTGAGGGTGCCGCGCCCCGGGGCCGCGGTCTCGGCGGCCCCTCGCCCGGGGTCGTGCGCCCCGGGGAGAGTGAGCGCGGCGGCGGACGGCCCGCCAGAGGCCGGTGGCGTTCCGGTGCCGGGCGTCCGCGGCGCCGCGGGGTGTCAGCGCCTGCCGCCGGGCCCCCCGCTGCCGAAGGAGCCGCTGGAGCCCGGGCTCCACTTGCGGGGGCGCTGGCTGTCGCTGCGCCTGCTGCCCGAGTTGCCGAAGCCCGGGATGGTGTGCGGGGTCAGCCGGTCGCGGTCCTCGCGCGGGGACAGCTCCTCGGGCTCGCGCCGCTCGCTCTCCTCCTCGACCGGGCCGCCGTCGGGCAGGTGCGGCTGCTCGTCGGCGCGCGGCCTCGGCCGCTCGCGCTCCATGCTGCGCTGGCCCCAGAGGAAGGCCCACAGCAGCACGCCCGCGATGATCAGCGCGCCCACGAAGGCGCCGACCCCGACCAGCACGTCGGAGAACGCCAGAACGGTCTGCGTGCTCTGCTCACTCATGCTCATGCGTCGCCGGGTACCCGCACCGGGCGTATCGAGACACCCGGCCTCGCCCCGGGGCCCGCACACCCGCCGCCCGCCGGGTTCCGCCGCCCGGACAGGCGCACAGGACGCACGTACGATCGTCGGTGGAGAGGCCGTCCGCGCCGCCCCGCGGACCACGGGCGGCCCCGCGCACACCCTGCCCGCCGCGGCACGGAAGGAGTACGCGATGAGCACCTCCACCACCCCCGGGGGCAACGAGGCGTACGGGAGGAAGCCCTTCAAGCGCTCCCGCAGCCACTTCGCGGACCGCATCACGGCCGACGGCGCCGACGGCTGGCCGGTGGAGCCGGGGCGCTACCGGCTCGTGGTCAGCAAGGCGTGCCCCTGGGCGAGCCGCGCCCTGGTGTCACGGCGGCTGCTCGGCCTTGAGGACGCGCTCTCGCTGGCCGTCGCCGACCCGCTCCAGGACGACCGGAGCTGGCGCTTCACCCTCGACCCCGGCGGCCGCGACCCGGTGCTCGGCATCCGCTACCTCAGCGAGGCGTACGACGCGAGGGAGACCGGCTATCCGGGCGGGGTCAGCGTGCCCGCGATCGTCGACGTCCCCAGCGGAAAACTCGTCACCAACGACTTCCAGCAGATCACGCTCGACTTCGCCACCGAGTGGACCGCACTGCACCGGCCGGGCGCGCCCGACCTGTACCCGGTGCCGCTGCGCGCGGAGATCGACCGCGTGATGGACGGGATCTACCGCGACGTCAACAACGGCGTGTACCGCTGTGGCTTCGCCACCGGGCAGCGCGAGTACGAGGAGGCGTGCACGGCGCTCTTCCGGCGGCTGCGCGGGGTCTCCGAGCGGCTGGCGGGGCAGCGCTACCTCGTCGGGGACGGCATCACGGAGGCCGACATCAGGCTCTTCACGACGCTGGTCCGCTTCGACGTCGTCTACCACACGCACTTCAAGTGCAACCAGTGGAAGATCGCCGAGGACCCGGTCCTGTGGGCGTACGCCCGCGACCTCTACCAGACGCCGGGCTTCGGCGACACGGTGGACTTCGACCACATCAAGCAGCACTACTACCGGGTGCACACCGGCATCAACCCGACGGGCATCGTCGCCATGGGCCCCGACCCGGCCCTGTGGGAGACCCCGCACGGGCGGGAGGCGCTGGCCTAGGTCGTGTCGTTTGGATCTTCGTGGACCAGGGTGCGGCGTCAGATGCGGTGCTTCGCAAGGCGGAGGGTCGTCCGCGTACTGGGCGTACGTGGGCGTGCCCGACAACGCGGCGAGGTGCCGTAGCTGGCGTCGCACCCCCGCGAAGATCCGAACGACACGGCCTAGGTGTATTGATCATGAGCGTTGTTAACGCTGGCGGGGCTTGATCATGGCGAAGACCTCCGGTGTGGTGGAGGTGTCGAGTCTTCACCGC
>NZ_JBITGT010000019.1:0-163271 GCF_044457285.1 Streptomyces sp. NPDC050560 | reverse complement strand
TGCATGTAGCGGGCCAGGACGACGAAGTCGACGTTGCCCCTGAGCAGGCGCAGGTGCTCGGCCTCGGCCGCGGACTTGTCGGGCCCGCGGCAGGGGACGTGGAAGAAGGGGATGTGGAAGCCGCGTACCTCTCCGGCCATGTCGGGGTGGTTGGAGACGACCATCGCGATGTCGACGGGCAGTTCGCCGCGGCGGTGGCGCCACAGGAGGTCGAGCAGGCAGTGGTCGGACTTCGAGGCGAACAGGGCGACACGCCGGGGCACCGACATGTCACGCAGGGTGTAGGACAGGCGGCGGGAGGCGAGTTCCTCGTCGAGGCGGGTGCGCAGCGCGGGCAGGGCGGCGGCCAGGTTCTCCATGGTGAACACGGTGCGCTGGAAGAAGGCACCCCCCTGCGGGCCGTCGCAGTACTGGTCCAGGGAGACGATGTTCGCACCATGGCCCGCCAGGACCGCCGAGACCGCCGCCACGATCCCGGTGGCATCCGCCCCCTGCACGATCAGACACGCCCGCGCCACCGGCACCCCCGCACCGGAGCCGGCCTCAGCGCTGGCACGGGCACGGGTGCTGGTGCTGGCACGGGTGCTGGTGCTGGTGCTGGTGCTGGCGCGCGGGGCGGGGGCGGCGCCAGCACCGGCACGGGAGGCGGGGCTGGGGTTAGGGCTGGGGTTGGGGGGTGTGGTGGTGGTCATGCGCAGGACTCCTTCCCGAACGCCGTGACCCAGCGGGAGGTGGCCGCCAGGCCGCCGAACGTATAGAAGTGGACCTTCACGCTGCCGTGCCGTGCCGGGTCGTAGCCCGCGGCCAGCGCGGCCAGGAACCGCTCAGGACCGGCAGTGGACATCAGCCGGGTCAGGGACAGGCCGTACTTGCGGGCGACCGCGGCCCCGGTGCCCACCCCGAAACGGGCCGCGTAGGACAGCAGCCGCCGCACCCCCGCCGGGCCCGGCACCCCCACCCGCACCGGCAGGCCGACACCCCGCGCGCGCACCTCCCCGATCCACGCCAGCACCGCACCCGCATCGAAACCGAACTGGGTGATGATCTCGCCCCCCAGCCCCCGCGCCGCCAGCGCATCCGCCTTCGCGGCCAGCGCCTCCCACAGCACCGCCCCGGGAATCACGGGATGCCCCTCGGGGTAGCCGCTGATGCCGACGTGCCGCACCCCGTACTGGTGCAGCAGCCCGCTCTCCACCAGGGAGAGGGCATCGGGGTAGGGGCCCTGCGGACTGCCCGGATCGCCCCCGACCGCGAACACCCTCTCGCCAGTACCGTCCGCGCGCAGAGCGCGCAAGAACTCCTCCAGCTCCCCACGCGAGGCGAGCCGCCGGGCGGAGAGGTGCGGGACGGGCACAAACCCCAGACGCCGCACCGCACGCGCCGCCTCCCGCCGCATCCGCGCACTCTCACTGCCCAGGAACGTCACATTGATCCTGGTACCCGGCGGGATCACCCCCGCCGACTCCTCAAGCGCACCGACGTCCTTGCCGGTCATCTCCAGCGAGAAGCCCTCCAGCAACGACGCACTCACCGCCGCCTCACTCGGACTGCCGAGACTCATGATGCTCCTTGAACTGACGTGTCTGACGCGGATCTGACGTGTCTGACGCGGATCTGACGTGTCTGACGCACCCGGTGCGCGCGGGTCAGACCTGGGACGCCGTGCGGTACCTGGTCCTGGCGAAACGGGCGAGCGGCGCGGACTCGACGGTGGCGCGGATCTCGAACTGCTCGTGCGGTTCGACCGCGGGCTTCGCGGAGACGGGGTTCTCGCCCCACAGCACCCGGACCTCGGTGCCGGGCGCCGCCACCGCCTCGTCGACGACCGCGAGCGACACCACGGCCTTGTCACGGACCACGTAGCCGCAGTCCATGGAGATCCCGGCCTGCCGTCCTTCCACGAGGACGGAGTCCATCTGGAACTGGCCGTAGCGCGCCTTGGGGATGCTGAAGTACTTGAACGTCGGTCCAGGGGTCCACAGCGAGGAGAACACCCGGGCGATGTCGTCCGGGTTCCACACCAGGGTGACCTTGTGCCGCTGCGGCTGCTCCGCGCGGGCGCGCAGCGCCTCGGCGCCCACGAAGTCGTGGTCGAACTTGACGAGGCGTCCGTAGCCGAGGTCGTAGGGCGTGACGTAGTAGTCGGACACGTCGGGTGCGCGCATGCTGCCGCCGAGCGAGCCCGCGCTGCCCGCGGGCAGCCACTCGCGGTAGGCCCGCATGCCCTCGCCGTAGATCGCGGGCATCGGCCCCGGAATCCAGCCGGACTCCAGGTTCGCCGTCGAGTACGCCACGGAGCCGACCTGCTTGATCCCGAACTCCGCACCGGCCCGCAGGATGGTGTCGTGGACCTCGGCGCCCTCCTCCCAGGGCCCGAACAGCTCGAAGCCGACCTGCCCCGCCATACCGTGCCGCAGCGCACGCACCCGCCTGCCCCCGATGGATAGCGTGGTCATGCCGAAGAAGCGCACGTCGGGCACGGGCTCGCCGGTCAGCTTCTCCACCAGCGGGCCCGCCTGGGGGCCCTGGACCTCGTACCGGTAGAGCCTCGGCGGGCGCCCGCCGCGCTCGACCGACTGCGGGTCGCGCTCGACGGTCACGTCCCAGTCGCCGGTACGCGCGTGGTACTCGACCCAGTCGAGCGCGGTACGGCGGCCGACGAGGTCGACGGAGGTGTCGTCGAGGCCGAACAGCACCGCGTCGCCGATGTAGAAGCCGTCCTCGTTCACGGTGACGAACTGCTTGGCCCTGTCCCTGCCGAAGCCCGCGAAGCTGTTCACCCCCAGGTGTTCGAGGAGGCGTACCGTGTCGGGGCCCTGCACGAACAGGTCGACCATGTGGTGGGACTGGTCGAGCAGCGCACAGGAGTCGTGCCAGGCCATGGCCTCCTCGCGCCAGTTGGTGAACTCGCCCTTGACGAAGCCGAAGCCGTGCGAGAACGCCCTCCTGGGCTGGTCGCGCATCAGGTCGACGGGGTTTCCGACGCGGTCGATCGCGTCCTGAAGGCTCTCCGCCGCCGCGGCGGCCCCGGCCGCGCCGCCGGTCCCATGAGCCTTGTCTGTCTTTTCCATGTCGGGCCTTCCGTGCGATGAAGAGGCCGGGATACGGCCGGCCGATGCCCCGGTCCTGGGGAGATGAGCAGGGGAGGGGGCCGGGACACGGCCGGGCCCGCGCCCCGGCGAGTGGACGCGCTGGTGGCGCCTGAACCACGCTCGCAGAGCGCACACCCCGCCCGCATGGTCGCCGGGACCAAACCGGCGGGCCCCCGCGTTGTGTCGCGGCACAGCCGCGCAGGCCGCGGCCCCGCGGGCGCGGCGCGTGCCGGGCCCGCCCCTGACCGGGCGTGTTAGCGTCCAGAGCGGCCGCGCCCCCCGCCCGCGGCCCCGCGAGGCACCGCCGGATACACCGGATACACCGGTCACGCCGGGTACGGGCCCGCGGCACGGTGCGGGGCACCGGCCGCCGCGGGCCACGCGGCACCGTTCGACCACGGCACCCACGCGGGAGGTGAGGTCCCAATGCCCACCGCGCACGAGGAGTTCGCCGACCTGCGCCAGGTCATGGCGCTGTGCGGGGAACTCTCCAGCCTCGCCACCGCCGACTGCGACCTCCAGCGGATCGTGGCCGTCGTCGGCGAACGCGCCGGGGTGTGGGCCGCGGTGGTCGACGACTCGCTCTCGGTGCTCGCCCGCAGCGCGAAGGCCCCGGACGGCGACGGTACGCGGCCGCTGGGGGAGGTGCTGGAGAGCGACCCCGAGACCGTGGCGGAGCTGGTCGCGGCGGCGGCCCGGATGCACCGGGCCCTCTCGCTGCCCGCCGCGGGAGCCGCCGCCGTCTCGCTCGTGGTGGCGCCCATCCTCGTGGGCGACGACTCGGTGGCCTACCTGGTGACCGCGGGCCACGACGCCGACGAGACGGGCGAGGACGCCCGGATCATGGTGACGGAGCACGCCGCCATGGTCTGCGCGGTGGTACTCGCCAGGCGGCGGGTCGTCGCCATCGCCGCGGGGCGCGCACGCCGTGAGCTGTTCGACGGGCTCGTGCTCGTCGGCGACCGTACCGAGGCGGACGTCGAGGCGTGGGCGCGCCACCTGGGCATCGACCCCGGTAGCCGCCACCGGGTCCTCGTGGTGGCACCGCACGCGGCCACGGGGCCGCCCGCGCCCGCGGCGGTCGACGCCGTCGAGCACATGGTCGCCTCCCGGTGCCCGGACGCCACCGTCGTCAACCGGGGCACCGAGGTGGTCGCGCTCGTCCCTGGCGACGACGACACCGGACTCGCCCGGCAGCTCATCGCGCTGGCCCGGGTGTGCCACGACGCCGTCACCGGCCGCTTCCCCGACGTGCGGGTGCGCGCGGGGCTCGGGGACGCGCACACCGGCGCGGCCCGGATCAGCACGGCGTACGGCGAGGCCCGGCGCGCCGTCGACGTCAGCCGGGTGCTGCCCGGCTTCTCCGAGGTGACCTCGTTCGCGGAACTGGGCGTGCACCGCCTGCTCGCCCAGGTGAGAGACCCGGCCGAACTCGGGGGTTTCGCCCGCGACGTGCTGGGGGATCTCATCGACCACGACCGGGCCAACGGCACCGACTACTGCGCCACGCTGACCGCCTACTTCCAGCAGAACGGCAGCCCGCAGCGCGCCGCCGCCCTGCTGCACACGCACCCCAACACGGTGGCCTACCGCATCCACAGGGCCGAGAAGATCGCCCGGCTCGACCTGGGCTCCTACGCCGACCGGCTGGCGGCACAGGTGGCACTCGAGATCGTCAACGGACTGGGAGACAACGCGTGCGCGACGTCCTGAACGCCAGGGGAGCCCCGGTCCTGGGCGCCTACGTCGTACCGGAGGCCGGCGACCGCGAGGCCGCCGCGGGCGCCGCCCGAGCCGTGCGCGCCGCGGGGGCCGACTTCATCGTGACCGCGACCTCGGGGCCCGAGCGCTCGCAGTACACCAGCACCAACCAGTCCATCGACCTCGCCGCCGCGTGCCTGCGGCGTGCCGAGGTGCCCGCGGTCGCCACCGTGACCACCTGGAGCAGGACCGTGATGGCCCTCCAGGCCCATCTGCTCGGCGCGCACGCCCGCGGCATCACCCGGCTGGTGTGCGGGAGCGGCAGCCCCCCGCCGACCGGCGACCACGCGCGCGTCGACGGCAGGTGGACGGTGGACGCCGTCGGCCTCATCGAGCTGCTGCGCGGCCTCAACGAGGGGCGCGACCGGTACGGGCTGCGCCTTGAGGCCGCCACCCACTTCGACATCGGGGTGCGGATCAGGGCGGTGCCCCGGCTCTCGGAGGCCGACCGCGTCCGCATCCGCACCAAGATCGACGCGGGTGCGCACTCCATCGTGACCAGCCCGGTCTACACCCGGGCCGCGCTTGAGCCGCTGCTCGACGTGGTCGACGGCGCCGTGCCGGTGTTCGCCACCGTGCACCCCCTGCGCTCCGTCGCGGAGGCGGAGCTGCTGCGGGGCGAACTGCCCGCAGGATGCGTGCCGGAGGAGTTGGTACGGCGCCTGGCCGACGCCGCCGACGGGGACGGGTTCGCGCAGGAGGCGGGGCGCGCCGCGGTGGAGGCCGCCACGGTGTGCGCGGACGGCACCCAGGGCGTCATCCTCTCCCGCGCGGACCGGCCGGAGCTGGTGGCGCGGGTACGGGCGGCGCTGCCCCGCAGGGTCGCCGGCTGAGGGGGCGGGGGACCGAGGGAACGGGCACCCTCGCACCCCCAGGGATTGTCAGACGATCCTGATCTGGGATTTCCGCGCACGATGGCACTGTCCTCGGGTTTCCGGGGAGAACTCTTGCGTGCCTATTTTCGCGGTGATACGTTCAGCTCACATTGTTCGACAATACCTGAACGCCTGATGCATGTGGTGCCGCCACCGCCCTCGTCACCCGGGGAGATCCCGGAACCGGTCGGTCAGGCTCCCCCGGCCGCGGAGGCGGCCCCGCCCACCGCAGCAGTCCCGTGATCCGGCAAACCGACGGGCGCACCGCCGCCCGACCTCCGCAGATCGGTCGAGGAGTGCGATGTCGATCGTGCAAGAGCCCACCGACGCGTCCGTCGACGCGCTCCGGTTCGAGAACGTCACCCTGGAGTTCCCCGGCGGCCGCAGGCCGGCCATCGAAGATGTCTCCTTCGCCGTGCCCCGCGGAAAGTTCGTCGCCGTCATCGGGCCGAGCGGCTGCGGCAAGAGCACCCTGCTCAACCTGGCCACCGGACTCCTCAAACCCACCCGGGGCGAGGTCCACTTCAACGGGCAGCGCATCACGGACGTCAACTCCGAGGCCGCGTACGTCACCCAGGCCGCACACCTGCTGCCGTGGCTCAGCGTCCGGGCCAACATCGGCCTCGCGCTGAAGTTCCGCGACGTCCCCAAGGAGGAGCGGGCCGACCGGATCGCCCACTGGGTGCGCGTCGTCGGCCTCACCGGCTTCGAGGACCACTACCCGCGCCAACTGTCGGGAGGCATGCAGAAGAGAGTCGCCATCGCCCGCGCCCTCATCTACGACCCCTCCATCGTCCTCATGGACGAGCCGTTCGGACCGCTCGACGCGATCACCAGGCTCAAGCTCCAGCAGGACCTGCTCAACCTGTGGGAGGGCCAGCGCGGCACCCTCGTCTTCGTCACCCACGACCTCAACGAGGCGATCTCGCTCGCCGACGAGGTCGTGGTGATGACCAAGGGCCCGGGCACCGTACGGGCCGTCCTGCCGATCCCCATCGAACGCCCCCGCAGCGTGGTCTCGCTCGTCGACCGCCCCGACTTCTCGGAGCTGTACCGCGAGCTGTGGAACCTGTTCAAGACCGAGCTTGAGACGGTCGGCGAGAGCGCCTAGACGCCGCAGAAGAGGGCCCGCCGCCCCGGCCGCCCCGGGGCCGCCCCCGCATGCCGCCCCGGCCGGGCCGCGCCCGGCCGCGCCCCCGCACGCCCACGAGGCCGCACACCGGGGCACCCGACGGTGCCCCGCCGAGAGGAGAGGTACGTGACCGGACTGCGAGACCGGGGGGAGGCGCCGACACGCCGCCCCGCGGTGTGGACCCCCGAACTCATCGAGAAGATCGAGTGGAGACGGCGCGCCGCACACGAACCCTTCCGCGGCGTGGCGGGCTCCGGCGGGCCGAGGGCCGGACTCTTCCCGCTGCGCACCACCGGCGCCGACGTACGCGCCCTCACCGCGGCCGCGGAGCGCTACCTCACGGAACTCACCGACCGGGAACGCGCCGAGGGACGCTTCGCCCTCGACCACGAGTCCTGGCGCCACTGGGCGAACGGGGCACGCTACTTCCTGCGCCACGGGCTCTGCCTCGAAGACCTCGACGGCCGCGGCCGCGAACTCGCCCTCGACGTCCTGCGGCGCAGCCTCAGCGACTACGGCTTCCGGCTCGTTGTCGACCTGATGCACCTCAACCTCACCATCGGCGAACTCCGCGGCGAGGAACACCTCCTCAACGAGTGGCTGTACTGGTTCAGCGTCTACGGCGCGCCCGAGCGCGGCGAGCCGTGGGGCTGGCAACTCGACGGCCACCACGTCAACATCAACTGCGTCGTCGTCGGCGACCAGATGGTGCTGACCCCGACGTTCCTCGGGGCCGAGCCCGTCGCCGCCGAGGGCGGCGTGTACGCGGGCACCACCGTCTTCAGACGCGAGGAGTCCCTGGGCAGGGAACTGTTCGCAAGCCTCGACGACCGGCAGCTCACGGCCGCCACCCTCGCCCCGGCCATGCCGGACGACCTCTTCGCCGGGGCGTTCCGCGACAACCTCGAACTGGACTGCACCGGGCTGCGCTTCGACGAGCTGAACGTGGACCAGCGGGACACCGCGCGGGAACTCCTCGGCCTGTACGTGGGGCGCGCCGAGGACCAGCAGGCGAAGGTCCGCGCCGAGGAGGTGCGCGCGCACGAGTCCGAGACCCGGCTGTCCTGGGTCGGCGACACCGAGCCCGGCGGGGTCTTCTACTACCGCGTCCACAGCCCCGTCATCCTCGTCGAGTTCGAGCACCAGGCGGGCGTGATGTTCGACAACGACACACCGTCGCCCCGGCACATCCACACCGTCGTGCGCACCCCCAACGGCAATGACTACGGCGTCGACCTGCTCAGGCAGCACCACGAACGCCACCACGGCGGAAACAAGGACAAGGAAAGGAACAGCGGATGAAGGTGGTTCTCGGCCGGGACGACCTGGCACGGGCGGCCGGGGACGGCGCGCGGGCGGCGGGCGCCGCGTTCGAGCGGGTCGACGTCACACCGGTCCACAAGGCGTTCAAGGGCTTCGTGAACGACTCGTCCTTCGACGTGTGCGAGATCGCGGTCGTCACCTTGCTCCAGGCGCTCGCCCACGGCAAACCCGTCGTACTCCTCCCGGTCACGACCCTGGGGCGCTTCCAGCACCAGACGCTGGTGGCCAGGAAGGACCTCGCGCCCGAGGCCGTCGAGGGCAGGACCGTCGGCGTGCGGTCGTGGAGCCAGACGACGTGCGTGTGGGTACGCGGCTTCCTCACCGAGCAGTACGGCGTGGACCTGCGCAAGGTCGACTGGGTGGCCTACGAGGACGGCCACATCAGGGAGTACCGGGACCCGTCCTGGGTCAGGCGCGCTCCCGAGGGCGCGACACTGCCGCGTGACTTCCTCGACGGCCGCGTCGACTTCGGCATCATGGGCAACGACCTCCCCAAGGGCGACGACGCGACCCGCTCCGTCATCCCCGACGCCGCGCAAGCCGCCGCCGAGTGGTCGGCCCGCAAGGGGTTCGTGCCGGTCAACCACGTCGTCGCGGTGAGCGAGACGGCGGCGCGCGAGCACTCCGACGCGATCTGCGCCATGTACGACGCGATGCGGCAGGTCGCCGCGGCCGAGCCCGCGAAGGGGCCCGTCCCCTTCAGCCCGGCCGGCTTCGAGGCCCTGCGCGGACCCCTGACCCAGGCGGCGCGCTACGCGGCGGAGCAGGACGTGCTGCCCGCCCCCGTCGACTACGACGACCTGGTCGCGCGCGCGTGCGACGCCCTCGGCGTGCCGCCGTCCCGGCTCGGCGGCCGCCCCTGAGGACGGCGGCCCCCGCCGCCCCTCCCCCCGCACTGAACGGAAGGCAAGCATGTCCGACCTCTCGGTCGCCCTGGGCGACTATCCGCATGTCAAGGCACTGCTGTCCGGCGACGTCACCGTCGCGGGACACACCGTAAGGCCCGTCGAGGTGAAGCCGATCATTGGCGCCTACCGGCGCATGATCCGCGACCTGGAGTTCGACGTCTGCGAACTCGCGCCCGTCTCCTACGCCATGGCCGTCCAGGCCGGAGTGCCGCTGACCGCGATCCCGGTCTACCTGAACCGGAAGTTCCACCACGCCGACGTGCAGTGCGGCGCCGCGTCGGGGGTCCACGTCCCCAAGGACCTCGAAGGGCGCAGGATCGGGGTGCGCGCCTACTCGGTCAGCACCGGCGTGTGGGTGCGCGGCCTGCTCCGCGAGGACTACGGCGTCGACCTGGGGAAGATCACCTGGGTCGTCGACGACGAGGACCACGTCGAGGGCCGGATACCCGAGAACGTCGAGCACGTCACGGACGGCCGCTCCCTCGGCGCCCTCCTCGCCTCCGGCGAACTGGACGCCGCCCTCACCGGCAACGCGGGAACCGGGCGCGCGGGATCGCCCCGGGCCGGCTGGACCGCCGCCGCCACCGGGCAGGACGGCGCGGGGGAGGACCCCTATCCCCTCTTCGCCGAGCCCGACGCCATCGCCAGGGACTCGTACCTGCGCACGGGCGTCTACCCGCTGCACTCGGTGATCGCCCTGCGCTCCGAACTCGTCGAGCGCGATCCCGACCTGCCGAGCGCCCTCTACGCGGCGTTCGCCGAGAGCAAGCGCCTCCAGGCCGCGCGGGACCCGGAGTGGACCGCGCTGCCCCGGCTCGGCAGGCAGGCACGGCTGATCGGCGGCGACCCCGTCCCGTACGGCATCGCACCCAACGAGCAGAGCGTGCGGGCCGCCCTGCGCTTCGCCCGCGACCAGGGCCTGCTGGACGAGGACCGCCCGGGACGGCTCTACGCCGAGGGGCACTACCCGGACGCGTGAGGACGCGGGCCCCGTCGGCGGGGCGGGGACGACATACGGCCATTCACCGCCGAAAGGAGCCGCCCATGCGGGAGCCGGTACCGACAGAGTCAGGCCAGGTCCTGGGCGTCCCGGGCACCGACCGCTCGATCACCGTCTTCAGGGGCGTCCCGTACGCCGCCGCGCCGCTCGGCCCGCTGCGCTGGCGCCCGCCGGGGCCGCCCCCGGCGTGGACCGGCGTCCGCGCCGCCGGCACCTTCGGGCCGATGTGCCCGCAGCCGGACGCGGACGCCCGCTCGGCCGGTGTGGACCTGCCGATGAGCGAGGACTGCCTCTTCCTGAACGTGTGGACCAGGGCGCCGTCGGCCCGTGAGCGGCTGCCGGTCCTGGTCTGGGTGCACGGCGGCGGCTTTCGCGGCGGCACCGGCGCCGACCCCCGCTACGACGGGGAGCGCCTGGCCCGCAAGGGCGTCGTGGTGGTGACGTTCAACTACCGCCTCGGCGCCCTCGGCTTCCTCTCCACCCCGGGGCTGAACAGCGAGTCCGCGCGGTGGACCGCGGGCAACTACGGGCTGCTCGACTGCGTGGCCGTGCTGCGCTGGGTGCGGCGCAACATCGCCGGGTTCGGCGGCGACCCGGGGCGGGTGACCGTCGCGGGCCAGTCGGCGGGCGCGGGCACGGCGAACTTCCTCGCCATGTCGCCACTGGCGCGCGGGCTCTTCCACCGGGCCGTCGCCCAGAGCCACGCCCGGTGCCCCGGCGACCCGGAACTGCGCTACCTGGCCACCTCGTACCGCACGGCGCGGGACGCCGAGCGCGCGGGCGAGCGCTACGCCGCGGCCCGCGGCGCCCGCTCCCCGGCCGAGCTGCGGGCCCTGCCCTGGCGGCGCCTGGTCGAAGAGGGCACCGCGGCCGACGCCGTCGACGACGGTGTCGAGACAGGCAGCACCGCCAAACCCCCCTTGTTCCGACCGGTCGTGGACGGCTGGGCCCTCCCCGCCGGATACGCGCACACCTACGACGGCGGCGCCCAGAACGACGTGGACTACCTGGCGGGCGGCAACCTCGACGAGAGCGGCGCCGTGCCCGAGGACGCCATCGCCGCCCTCAGGGCACGCGGCCCCGCCTCCTGGCGCCCCGGCGCGCCCCCGGTCCATCTGACCCGCGCCGACCGCCTCGCCGCCGCCCGCCGCAAGTACGGCCCGCTGGCCGACGAGTTCCTGCGTCTTTACCCCGCGGACACGGACGACGAGGCCGCGCACGCGCACAACAGGGCGGTGCGCGACAACACCCGCGTCTCCACCCATCTCTGGGCGCGGCGCTGGGGCGCCCACGCCACCCGCCCCGTCCACACCTACTTCTGGACCCACCGCTCACCGGCCCAGCGCCCCCCGCGCGCGGGACACGGCTCGGAGATCGACTACGTCTTCGGCAACCTCGACCCGGCACGCGCCCCCTGGACCGCGCAGGACCGCGAGATCGCCGAGACCATGTCCTCGTACTGGGCCAACTTCGCCGCCACCGGCGACCCCGAGGGGCCGGGGCTGCCGTCCTGGCCCGCGTACGACCCGGCGGCCCCCGCCGTCATGGAGGTCGGCGCCCGCTTCGGGCCCGCGCCGGTGGCGACGCCCGCCGTCCTCGACTTCTGGCGGCGCTTCTTCGCGAGCCAGGACGCCTGGTGACCCCGCGCCCCGGCGGAGCCCCACGACGGCCCTGGCCCCCGGATTGTCACACGATCCATGAGGTGATCAGGAGTCTCCGGGGATGGCCGACGCTATATCCGCAGGAACCCTTGCGGGTTAGGGGGGCGGAAGCTAGCGTGACGTAAACATTGTTCGACAAGACGGTAAGAATTCGAGGGCAAGGACGATGCCCTCGTCCACGTCGTCGGGGCCGTCGGCGCACCGTGCGAGCCGCGCCGCCGACACGCGCCGCGCGGACCCGGCAGGGCCGGCCACCACCCACAGGCACGGGCGCACACCCACGGGCGCACCCGCGCGGGCGCACACCCACGCGGACGCCGTACCCGCTCCGCCGGCCCCCGCGTGCCGGGCGCCGCGCACGGCACGACCGGGGGCGTGCGCGTTCCCCAGCCGCAATCGATCGAGATAACGAGGCAGAGATGACACCTCGCACGCGAGGGAGGCGGGCAGGAGTGCTCGCCACCGCCCTGGCCTTCTGCTCGGTGACGCTGACCGCGTGCGGCAGCGACGAGGAGAGCGCCGACGGGCTCACCCACATCACCGTCGGGGTGGGCAACAACATCTTCGACCTCCCGCTGCGGGTCGCCGAGCAGAAGGGCTACTTCGCCCGCGAGGGCCTCAAGGTCACGTTCGTCTCCCTGACCGCCGCGACGGTCAACGAGGCGTTGCAGTCGGAGTCGGTCGACTTCCTCAACGACAGCCCCAACAGCTTCTACCAGGCCGTCAACGAGGACATCGAGCAGGTCGCGGTCGCGTCCGACGGGGTCGGCTCGCCCCTCGGGCTCATCGTCAGCAACGAGTTCGCGCACGCGCACGGCATCACCGCCGACACCCCGGCGCGCAAGGTCGCCAAGGAGCTGATCGGCTCCACCGCGGGCGCCAGCTCGCCCAACACCAAGGGCCAGGCGGACATCTACCTGCGCTCCTACGGCGTCAGCCCCAAGAAGATCAGATACGTCACCCTGCCGAGCCCCGCCGCGAACAAGGCCGCCCTGAAGAGCCACCAGATCGACTGGTTCGTCACCTCGGAACCCACCCCGCTCCAGGTGCAGGACTCCGGCGACGGCGTCGTGGCGGTGGGCCCGGAGAAGGTGCCCGCCTGGTCCAACGAGGCGTCCGGATACGGCCAACTCGTCGTGACGACACGGAAGTACGCCACCTCGCACGCCGCGACCACCAGGAAGCTGGTGACGGCGGTGCAGGACGCGTCACGCTACGCGCGCCACCACGTCGGCGACGACGACGTGCTGGACATCGCCGCGCAGGCACTGCCCGGCGTGCCGAGGCCGGTGCTGAAGAAGAGCGTGGCGCTGGTCGACTGGCCGGAGACCGGGCGGATGAGCACCGAGGGCTTCGACACCTCGCTCGGCTTCATCCGCCAGGAGGGCGCGGCCACCGCGCATCTGAAGATCACCAAGGACGACTGGACCAACGAGTACCTGCCGTGAACCGCGCGTCCGTGACAGGGAAACAGCCCACTTCGCCGGGGACTTGGCGCCCCGGAGCCGTACGGAAGGGATGACAGGTGCTGACAGCGACGAGCAGTGCGGTTGACGACGAGGACATCCCTCCGGCCGTCGCGCGGAGGAAGGCGAAGCGGGCGCGGCGGAACCTGCGCGAGAGCGGCCTCGTCATGGGGCTCAGGCTCCTGGTGGTTGTCGTGGTCCTCGTGCTGTGGCAGGTGATGAGCGGCCCCGTGCTGCCGGAGTACGCGGTCAGCAGACCGACGGACGTGGCCCAGGCGGTGTGGGACCTGCTGACGTCCGCCGAGGGCTGGACGAACATCGAGACGACCACCGTCGAGGTGGCCGCCGGCTTTGTCATCGGCGTGGCCATCGGCAGTGTGATGGGGGTGCTCCTCGGGACGTTCCCGCTGGCGGGCCGGGTGCTCGAACCCCTCGCCGCCGCACTCAACGGCATCCCCAAGATCGCCGTCGCGCCGTTGTTCGTGCTGTTCTTCGGGCTCGGCGAGTGGTCGAAGATCGCCATCGCGGTCACCGGCGTCGCCTTCATCATGTTCTACAACCTCTACCTCGGGCTCCGGATGGTCGACCGCGAGCTGACGGAGATCATCCGTGTCATGGGGGGACGCAGCAGACACGTGCTGAGCTACGTCACCCTCCCCACCCTGGCGCCGCCCTTCTTCGCCGGGCTCAAGGCCGGTGGCCCGCTCGCCATCCTCGGCGTCATCGGCGGAGAGTTCATCGCCTCGTTCAACGGCCTCGGCCATCTGCTCTTCACCGACGCCATGGCCCTCAACTCCTCCGGCGTCTTCGCCGGTCTGATCGTCCTGATGGCGATGTCGCTCATCCTCAACAGCATCCTGACGCAACTCGACAAGTTCGTCCTCAGGCGGCTCGGCCTCGGCGACCGGGTCGCCCAGGCGCAGGCGTAACTCCCCACGGGCGCCGCGGCACCGCGGAAGTCCGCATCCCCCCACCACTGGTCTGCGAGGTGCATCACCATGCCCAGTTCGGACAGCACACGGCGGGCCGCGGCGCCCGCCCCCGCCGCCCCCGGGCGTCCGCGGTGACGGCCGCCGCGCAGACGCCCGAGGAGCTGGGGCGCACCCGACGCGCCGTGTACGGGGCCTCGTTCGGCTTCTTCGTCGACATGTTCGACGTCTACCTGCCGACGGTGGCCCTCGTCCCGGCGATGAACTACTTCACCCCCGACAGCATGCCGGACGGCACCCGGGCGATCCTCTCCGCGCTCATCTTCGTCGCGACCCTGCTCGGCCGCCCGGTGGGCTCGGTCGTCTTCGGCTGGTTCGCCGACCGGGTGGGCCGCCGCCGTGTCACCCTCTTCTCCGTCACCGGCTGCGCGATCTGCACCGCCCTCATCGCCCTGCTGCCCGGATACGCCACCCTCGGCATCACGAGCACGGTCCTCCTGCTGGTGCTGCGCCTCGTCGACGGCGTCTTCATGGGCGGCGAGTACACCGGCGCCACCCCGCTGGCCATGGAAGCCTCCCCGCAGGGCAAGCGCGGCTGGTACGGCGGCGTGGTCGGGGCCGGTTCCGCGTTCGCGAACTGCGCGATCGCCGGGGTGACGCTCGTGGTGCTCCAGTTCGCCCACGAGGGCGGCCCTGACTCGGCCTACTCGACGTGGGGCTGGCGCATCCCGTTCGCGGTGGGGGCCGTGCTCTGCGCCGTGTTCCTGGTGTACTACTCACGCTCCGTGGAGGAGTCGGAGACATGGCGGGCGGCGCCGAAGGCGAAGAACCCGCTGCGCGAGATCGTCCTCGGCCGCTCCCGGCGGGACTTCGCCCAGGTCTTCGTCCTGATGACCGGCGTCTGGTTCGCCTCGGCCATCGCCTCGGGGCTGCTGCCGAGCGCCCTCCACAAGGAGGGGCACATCAGCGCGACGGAGGTCACCGGCGCCCTGGTCATCGCGCAGGGCGTGCACGCCGTGTTCTTCCCGTTCATGGGGCTGCTCAGCGAGCGCATCGGCCGCCGCACCTTCATCGCCTGGAACGGCGTCGGCGTGGCCGTCGTCTGCGCGGGCTCGTTCGCCGCACTCGCGCTCGGCAGATGGAGCGGGTTCGGCGTCATGCTGCTGATCGCGTTCCTGGTCAGGCTGACCGGCGGCAGCGTGTTCTCCGTCATGCCGTCCTATCTGTGCGAGCGGTTCCCCCCGGCCACCCGCGGCAGCGGCTTCGGCCTCGGCTACAGCACCCCGCTGGTCATCACGTCGTTCTACGCCTACTACCAGGACTGGCTGGGCCATCTCATGCCCCGGGGCTACACCGCGGTGGTGCTGCTGGTCCTGGGCGGCGCGTTGATCTCCTGCGGCGCGCTGATAGGCCCCGAGACCACCCATGTCGACCTGGCGACCGACGACGCCCCCGCCGACCCCGGCACGGCGCTCGGCTCCCGGCAGGTCAGTTCCCCGGGCCCGCTCGGCGGCCCTGCTTCCTGAAGCACACCGTCGGCCCAGTACGGTCCTGCGCGCTACCCCCAGGCGTCCACCCCGCTCTCGTACGCCTCGGGGGGCATCAGGCTCGACAGGCCGCGGGCGGCGAGTTCCGACTCGAAGTGCTCGCGTATCCACGGGTCCTCCCGCGGATACTCGATCTGGTCGCGTGCCCGGTCCGCCACCTTCTCCGCGTACCCGGCGAACTGGATCGGCGGGTGCAGCGCCAGATAGCGCGCGGGCTTGTCCCCGAGGTTGAAGTGCTGGTGGAACCAGCGGTCGGGCGGCACGAACAGCGCCGCCTCCTGCCACGGCACCACCACCCGCTCCCCGCCTTCGAGCCACATCACCGAGTAGCCCTCGCCGCTGGGGATGACGATGACGCGTCCTGGGCCGTGCCGGTGCGCCTTCTTGTACGTCTTGGCGTCGAAGACGGACATGTGGCAGCTCATGTCGGACTCGGCGAACTGGATGCGCACCGTGCGGCCCCCGGCGCCCCGGTGGGCGTTGGAGTCCAGGTTGTCCCAGGCGCTCATGTCGGGGAACAGGTTGCCGTACCAGTACGCGACGCCCTTGCCCTTGCCCGTGATCCAGCGCAGCCCCTCGCCGCCCGCGATCTGCCGGGCCTCGGAGAACCGCGACCGCAGGTCGGACACGGTGGCGCCGCGTGCCGTGTAGTCGTTCTTCAGGAAGAAGTCGGGGTCGGGGACGACGGACATGGCCAGCGGCAGATAGTCGTAGTGCAGCAGCCGTACGGGCCGGTCGCCGCGCATGTTGCCGAACTGCCGGTACTGGTTGGGCGGCACCATGAACAGCGCGCGGTCGTTCCACTCGAAGGTGTGGCCCTCGTCCTGCCGGTCGCCCTCGCCCCACACCCTCGTCGTGCCGTTGCCAGAGACCACGTACACGACCTCGTCCACGGCCATCTTGTACGGCGGCAGCACCTCGCCGGGCGGTATCTCGGTGATCCGGGCCTCGCTGACCCCCTCCTGCCCGGTGAGCTGGATGAACGCGGCGTCGCAGCCCCGCTCCTCCCAGCGGCCGAGCTCGATGGTGCGGACGTCGGGTACGAAGTAGCCCCGGTGGACGGGGACGCCCTGCGCCTCCATCCACGTGTCGTAGGCGAACCTGGTGCGCGGCTGCGGTGCGGCTTCGCTCATCGCGGCGACTCCTGTCGTACGGGCTTCGGGTCCACGGGCTCGCGGCCCACGGGCTCCTGGCGTGCGGGGCGGGGTGCGGCGGGTGCGGCTGGGGTGTCGGGGATATCGGGGGTGGGGAACTCCAGGGAGGTCACGGTCACCGGCAGCGAGCCGGAGACCCCGAGCGGCGGGCCGATGTCGAGGTGGTCGAGGTCGCCGACGGTGATGCCGTCGACCACGAGGACCGGGCCCCGGTACCCCGACTCCTCGGTGAGCAGGGTGCCGAGCGAGTGCGCCAGGTCCTGTCTGAGCACCACGAACAGCGGTGGTACGGGGGCCTGTTCGCCCGCGACCTCGGCCAGCGCGTCGGCGGCGGCGCGCAGCGCCCGGTAGCCGGGGGAGCCGGGCAGCGACACCACGGCGGCCAGCCCGCCGTCCCAGCGCTCCAGGTCGTGTCGGCGCAGCGCGGTGCGCACCGCCCCCGGCCCCGGCCGCGCGCCGAAGTCGACGCGGACGGCGCGCAGCCCGGTCACCGGCAGCGCCCCGGAGTCGGGCGCATAGCAGGTCTGCCCGCCCGCCTGCACCGTGAACTGCCCGGCGCCGAGCACCGTGGCGCGGATCGGCCCGGCCGCCGGGCGCAGCTTCGCCGCGAACGGGGAACCGGCGATCCGGGCGCGCAGCGCGCCGCCGAGGTCGGCGCCGAGGTCGCCGAAGCCGGTGGGCGGTCGGTCGCCCAGGTACTCGGCGACGCCGCCGGAACAGACCAGGTACCGCACGTCCGAGGGCGCGGGCAACTCCCCGCCGTCCGTGGAGACATGGAGGAGAGGGGCGAGTTCCGCCGTGCCGGTGCCGCCGGTGAGGGTGTCGAGCACCACCCGGGCCATCAGGTCCCCGAGGCGTGCCCGGTCGTCCGCGCCCAGCACGTCGCCTGGCCCGGCGGTGAGCCCGAGCCGCGCCAGCAGGAACCCGGCGGGCTCCTCGTACCGCACGATCCGCCCCTCCGTGTCGAACGCGAGCAGCCTGGCGCCCACGCTGAACGCCCGCACATGGGTGACCGCGCCCCCGCTCACCACCGACACCTTGGTGGTGCCGCCCCCGATGTCCACGTTGACGACGGTGCACGCGCCACCCGTCCCCGTACCGTCCGCCCCGCCCTCCGAGAGCCGCACCGCGCCCGAGCCGTGGGCGGCGAGCAGCGCCTCGTGGTGCGGGCCCGCCGACACGCAGATGAACCGCCCCGACCAGGCCGCGATCATCCGGGCGATGGGCTCCGCGTTCTCCTTCTTCAGCGCCTCCCCCGTGATGACGACGGCCCCGGTGTCCATCTCCCGCGGCCCCACCCCCGCGATCCGGTACGCCTCCTCGAACAGCGCCCGCAGCCGCTCGGTGTCGATGCGGGTGCCGCCGTCGGTGAACGGGGTGAGCCACACCGGGCTGCGGTGCAGCGTCTCCCGGCCGGTCACCGCGAACTCGGCGGAGAGCGCGGAGCCCCGGCGCCTGATCACCAGCCTGGACACCACCAGATGGGAGGTGGCGGAGCCGATGTCGATGCCGACCGAGTGCAGGGTGTGCCGTTCGATGCCCTCGACACCGCTCAACAGGGCGGGGTCGGGCGGCAGTTCCTCGTGCATGACCGTCTCCTCGGCGTACCCGTGACACACTCCGGGCCCGGAAGTGACGGGCCGTCGGATTGTGGGCTATTGGTCTAACCGATCGCTCTCTGCGGAAGATATGGCGGCCGTACGGCACGGTCAAGACGGCCGACGTTGTCAACCATGATCGGGCGCCGGAAATCATGATCGGACGTCGGTCATATTCCCGAGGAAAGAATTCTGTTGATCGAATTCCGTGGTGTGTTCGGCTCGGGATCGGTTACGGGGCGGCTCTGAGCTGCGGTTTCATCGGGCCCGACGGCGGGCTTCGCGGCCCGGGGGCGGGGGGAATTCGCGGCGGGGGGTTTATCGATCACCTTTTCCGTGAGGGGTGGTGATCTCTTCGGGGCAGGGAAATCCGGCGCTGCCGCGGGGGTTGACGAAGGTTCTATGGTAAGTCCATTGTCGTTGTGGGGTGATCGAACCACCACCGCCTCCCGTGCCCCTCGAAACGCGCCGGGCACATCACGCCCGCGACGGCGGCCCCCGGCGGGGCAGCCCCGTACCCACGCCGCCCGCGAGCGCCCCCGTACCGCCGCACCCGTCTCCGCAACACGTCTCGTACACGCCTTCCACCGGCCGGCTCCCCGCGGACCGGCGGCCCGCCATGCCGCGGGCCGCCGCCGCGGCGGTGCCGCACGCCCCAGGCCGCCACCCAGGCCCCGTGCCTCGTCCAGAAGGAGTCGCCAGTGACCACAAGCAGCCGGCCGGATCTCGCGATCGCGGGACTCGGCGTCGTCGCGGGCCCCCAACAGGGCCGCAGCCAGCGCATGATGGCCGCCGAGGCGGCCAGGCTCGCCGTCGAGGACGCGGGCCTGCGGGTCTCCGACATCGACGGCGCCATCGACCTGCGCAGGACGGGCGGCGGCGGCGACCGCGGCAGCTACTCGGACGCCTTCACCCGCGTCCTCGGACTGCCCGCCGAGTTCTACTTCGTCGTCGGCCGCGGCGGCGCCCTCGCCGGGCTCGGCATCGCCGCCGCCTCCGGCTTCCTCCAGCGGGGCCTCGCCAAGTACGTGATCCTGGTCGGCGCCGTCGACGACTGGTCCAAGTCCCGCAAGTCCAAGGAGCAGGGCCACCGCGGCATGGCGCACGCCGAGAAGGAGGGCTACTGGGGCAAGGCCCTCGGCGACCTGCGCGCCGCCAGCCACCACAGTTGGATGGCGGCCCGGCACATGGCGGTCTACGGCACCACGAGCGAGCAGCTCGGCGCCATCTCGGTGCAGCAGCGCGCCTGGGCCTGCCGCAATCCCGAGGCCAAGATGTACGGCCGCCCCATCACCATCGAGGACCACCAGAACTCGCCCTGGGTCGTGGAGCCGTACCACCTCTTCGACATCAGCCAGGTCTCCGACGGCGCGATCGCCTTCGTGCTGACCACCCGCGAACGCGCGAGGGACCTCGCGAAGCCCGGGGTCGACGTGCTCGGGCAGGGCTTCGGCGAGGTCGCCGCCGACCTGTGGTGGGAGAAGAAGAACTTCCAGCAGATGGCCGTGCACAACGCCAGGCGCCAGGCGTTCGCCGAGTCGGGGCTCGGGCTCGACGACATCGACTGCGCCGAGCTGTACGACTGCTTCACCGCCGAGGTGCTCTTCCAACTGGAGGACTACGGCTGGTGCGAGAAGGGCGAGGGCGGCCCGTTCGTCGCCGCGGGAAACATCGGCCCCGGCGGCAGCATCCCCGTCAACACCGGCGGCGGCCTGCTGTCCTGCTACCACCTCGGCGATCTGACCGGCTTCGCGGAGGCCGTAAGGCAACTGCGCGGCGAAGCAGGCGAGCGGCAGATCGAGGACTGCGAGGTCGCCCTCACCACAGGGCACGGCGGCGAACTCGTCTCGCCCGGCATGTGCTCCATCCACACCACCACCCTCCTCGGAAAGGCGGCATGACGATGGCCACCACCACCCCGGAGACCACCGGGACCGCGGCCGCCTGGAACAAGCCGTGGCCCAGCATCGACCACGACAGCGAGGAGTTCTGGGCCGGGCTCGCCCGCCATGAGCTGCTGCTGTGGACCTGCCGCACCTGCGGCGCCCAGTACTGGCCCAAGACGTACTGCGTACGGCACGAGAACGAGCCCTGGGCGGCCAACATGAGCTGGCAGCCCTCCTCGGGGCGCGGCAGGCTCTTCTGCTACAACACCCACCACTGGGCGTTCCACCCCGGCTTCAAGGACGAAGTGCCGTACTACTACGCCCTGGTGGAGCTGGACGAGGGCCCGCTCATCAGCGCCACCGTCTCGGGCCGCCCGCCGCGCCCCGAGGACGTGGGGAGCGCGGTCCGCGTCACCTACGAGGACCACCCCGAGCACGGCTTCACCCTGCCCCACTTCGAACTCATCGACGGCTGACGCCCGATGGCCGCCGACCGCGACACCTCACCGCTCGGCCTGCTGGCCGCGGCGCCCCCCGTGGTGGACGCCGCCGTGCACCGGGTGGTGCTGCGCAAGTCCGACCCGGCCTGGCGCTTCGCGCTCGCCGCCAACCCCGAGAGCCCGGGGCTGCTGCTGCGGCTCTCCGCCGGGGACGGCACCACCGGCATCGGGTTCGCCTCCGAGGTCCGCCACCTCGGCCACGACCTGGGGCCGATGCGGGCCGCGCTCGGCCGCGCCCTGCCCGTCCTCACCGGCGCCGACCGCGACCCGCGGCCGCTGGCGGCGCTCGACACCGCGGGCGGCCCGGCCCGCGCCGTCCTTCAGATGGCGCTGCTCGACCTGGTCGCCAGGCACCGGGGTGTGCCCGCCCACGCACTTCTGGGCGAACGGCTGCGCGACGGCGTCGAGTTGACCCGCATCCTGGCGCTGAAGAGCCCCGAGGAGATGGCCGCGATCGCCAAGGGGCACGCCGCGGAGGGCTACCGGCACGCCAAGATCAAGCTCGACCACGGCGACGGCGACCTGGACCACCGCAGGGTCGCCGCGATCCGGGACGCCGTCGGCCCCGGCTTCGGGCTCACCGTCGACGCCAACCAGAGCTACCGGGACCCGGCCGACGCCCTCGCCCTCGCCGAACGCCTCGTGCCTCTCGGTGTACTCCTCTTCGAACAGCCCGTTCCCGCAAGGGACTTGACCGGACTGCGGTGGCTGACCGAGCGGAGCCCGATACCGATCGAGGCCGACGAGGCCGCCGACTCCCCCGAACGGGTCCGCCGGATCGCGGAGTCGGGGGCCGCCCACGGCGTCAGCATCAAAATCCCGAAGCTCGGCGGTGTCGACCGCGCGGCCGCCGCGGCACGCCTGTGCGCCGCCGCGGGCCTTCGGGTGCGCCTCGGCGCCCACGTCGGCAGCCGACTGCTCAACGCCGCCGCCGTCCATCTCGCGGTCACCGTCGACGGCCTCGAACAGCCCGCGGAACTCGCCGAGTTCGCCCGCCTCGAAGGCGACCCGGTGGCGGGCGTCGAGGTGGTCGGCGGCACCCTCGCACCGCCCGAAGGGCCGGGCCTCGGGGCGTGGCTGCGCGACGACACCCTCCTGGCCGAACCCCCGGCCGGACCCCCCGTCGACTCCCCGGCCGACCCCCTGAAGAAGGAGACACCATGAGCGGTCACGGAGGACGCCGCCGACTGGTCCCGGCGGCCTGCTGCGCCGCGGCCCTGCTGACGGCCGTCACCGCGTGCGGCGGCGGGGGCGGCAAGGCCGCGGGCTCGGCGGGCGAACTGCTCACCAGCACCGCGTCCGACCGGCAGGACAAGCTGGTCGCGGAGGCGAAGAAGGAGAAGACGCTCGACTGGGTCACCTCGTTCGCGGGCCCGGTCGTGGACGACATCGTGAAGGCGTTCCAGGCCAAGTACCCCTTCATCCACGTCAAGGTGAACCGCGGCGACGAGGGCGCGATCATCCCCCAGGCCATCCAGGAGATCCAGGCCAAGAAGCCCTCGGGCGACGTCTTCGAGTCCACCGCGAGCGGCGCCCTGGAGTTCAAGGACGCGGGCGCCCTGGTGCCGTACCGCTCGCCCAACGCGTCGAAAATCAGCGGCGAGTTCAAGGTGCTCGACGAGGACAAGAACGACCTGCTGCTGACCGACCGGATCTCCTACATCTCCTTCGGCTACAACACCACCAAGATCCCGAAGGAGGCGGTCCCGCACACCCTTGAGGACCTGCTCGACCCCGCGCTCAAGGGCAAGCTGGCCATCGAGACGGACACCACGTCCGAGGAGTGGATCGGCGCCGTGCTGCACAAGATGGGCGAGCGGCGCGGCGAGGAGTTCCTGGCGAAGCTCGCGAAGCAGCAGGTGTCGCGGACCTCGCTGTCCGGCTCCGCGATGATGGGCCTGGTCGCGACCGGGCAGTATGCCGCCTCCCCGTCCGTCTTCCACAACCACGAGGAGCAGAACAAGGCCAAGGGCGCGCCCGTCGGCTGGGTGCCGCTCGACCCGGTGGTCGCCAACGTCGGCCAGCTCGGCATCCTCGCGGGCGGCGAGCACCCCGCCTCCGCGATGCTCTTCATCGACTTCATGACCAGCGCGGAGGGCCAGAAGGTCCTCAAGGGCCAGCTCTACACACCGCCGGAGGAGAAGCAGCCGTTCGACTCCTGGGTGCCGAGCCGCGGCGCCAAGGACGCCAACTCCTACAACGCGGAGCTGAAGAGCTGGGCCGCCCTGGAGAAAAAGTACTTCGGCTGACTCGGGGGGCGGTCACCAGGTCGTCGTTCCCACCCTGCCACCACCAACCGCGCCCACCAGCACACCGAGCCCATCAGGAGGTTCCCATGGCACGTGCGCAGGCCGCCCCGTCGGGGGCGGGGGCGGGGCAGGCCGTGCTCGGGCGTCTCGCCGCGCTCGCCAGGCCCCGCAACCTGCTCAACCTGGCACTGCTGCTCGTCCTCGGCTACCTGGTGCTGCCGCCGCTCGTCGTCATGGTGTGGAAGAGCTTCGTCGACGGCACCTCGCTCGACGGCGCCTTCGGCCTCGCCGGCTACCGGAGCATCGCGGGCGCCGGGCTCGGCTCCGCCACCGCCGACACCCTGGTGTTCGCGGCCGGTACCACCGTGGTGTCCCTGGTGGTCGGCACCGCGCTCGCCTGGTCGGCCGCCCGCACCGACGCCCCGCTGCGCGGCCTCGCGTACGTCGTCGGCTTCCTCGGGCTCGCGGTGCCCGGCATCGTCAACGTCGTCGGCTGGGTGCTGCTGTTCGGCAACGGCCACGGGCAGGGCGACACCGTGCTCAGCGACTGGCTCGGCGTCCACGTCGGCATCAGCGTCGAGTCCATGCCCGGCATGGTCTTCGTGGAGAGCCTGCTCACCATCCCCCTCGTCTTCTTCCTGATGATCGGCCCCATGCAGGCGTTCGACTCCTCGCTCGAAGAGGCCGGCGCCGTGCACGGGGCCCGCGATCTGGCCGTGCTGCGGCGCATCACCGCGCCGCTGCTGCTGCCCACCCTCGCCAGCGCCACCCTGCTGGTGGTCATCCGCTCCATCCAGGCGTTCGAGGTGCCCGTACTCCTCGGCGTCCCCGCCAAGGCCGACATCTTCACCGCCCGGCTGTACGAGACCCTGCACGGCTCCCTGCTGCCCGACTACTCGGGCGCCGCCTCCTACGGCACCATCCTCGTCGTCGCGCTGCTGGTCCTCGTCTCCCTGGAGAACCGGCTGACCAGGGACGCCCGCAAGTACGCGGTGGTGACGGGCCGGGCCACCGCGCCCCGGCCGCACAGGACGCGCCCGGCCGTCCGCTATCTGCCGCTGCTGCTCAACGCGGTCCTGCTGGTCTGCTACCTGCTGCCGACCTGCTACCTGCTCTACTCCTCCTTCGAGCGCAACCTGACCGGCCCCCTCTCCCTGCACAACCTCACCCTCGACAACTACAGCTCGCTATGGAGCTCCAACGGCTTCACCCGCGCCGTCGCCGACACCCTGGTCGTGGCCGCGGGCACCTCGGTCGTCACGGTGGTGCTGACCCTGCTCGCCGGGTGGGTCGCGGCCCGTTCCGGCAGCCGCCCCGCGCGGCTGGTGAACCTGCTCGCCAACGCCCCCCTGGTGGTGCCCGGCGTGGTGTTCGGCTTCGCGATCCTGCTGTTCTACCTGTTCTCGCCGATCCCCCTCTTCGGCACGCTCTGGGCGATCGTCCTCGCGTTCGTCGCGCTCTACCTGCCGTACGGCATGCGCACCATGCGGCCCGCGATCGTCGGCATCTCCACCGAACTTGAGGAGGCGGGCCGGATCGCGGGCGCCTCCGAGACCGGGGTGGTCCGCAGAATCCTGCTGCCGCTGGTGGCGCCCTCGGCCCTCGGCACCGGACTCTTCGTGTTCTTCAATGCCTTCCGGGAGCTGGCCGTCGCGGCCCTCGTGATCACCGCGGCCACCCCGCTGCTGTCCACGAAACTGCTGGACGCGCTCGTCAACGGCGACCTGACGGTGGTCAGCGCGCTCGGCACCTTCATCATGGCGGTCAGCCTCGTCGTCGGTGCCCTCGCGTTCCGCCTCGTCGGCTTCCGCCGCGGCGCGAGCCAGCTCACCAAGGAGGTCGGACAACCGTGAGCACCACCGCACCCGACACCCCGGCCGCCCACCACGCCCCGTACGACATCGGCAAGCTGCTGGCGCCGCGGACCGTGGCGCTCGTCGGCGCCTCCGACGAGCGGCACTACGCCCGCAGCATCATCGCCAACCTCAGACAGCACGGCTTCGCCGACTCCGCGATCCTCCCGGTCAACCCCCGCCACGACACCGTCGCGGGGCTGCCCTGCCACCCCGACCTCGGCTCCCTGCCCGCACCGCCCGACGCCACCGCGCTCCTCATCGGCCGCGGTGGCGCGCAGGACATGCTGCGCGCGGCGGCCCGCGCGGGCAGCGGCGCCGCGCTCGTCATCGCCGACGGCTACGCGGAGGAGAGCCCGGCGGGCCTGGCGCGGCAGCGGGCGCTCGGGGACGTCGCGCGCGAGGCGGGCATCGCGCTGCTCGGGCCCAACACCCTGGGGTACGTGGTGCCCGCCACCGGCGCCGGGATGTGGTGCGCGGGGGCGCTGCCCGCGCCGCTCACCCCCGGCGGCACCGTCGTCCTCGCCCAGTCGAGCGGCATGCTCAACCTGCTGATGACGATGGCGTCCAGGCGGCTGCTCGGCATCAGGGCCTGTGTGTCCGTCGGCAACGCCGAGACCATCGGCATGCCCGAACTCGTCGACCACTTCGCCGCCGACCCCGACGCCACCGTCCTCGGCCTGGTGATGGAGAGCACCGACCGCCCCCGCGCCCTCGCCGCCGCGCTCGCCAGGGCCAGGGACGCGGGCAAGCCCGTGGTGATGCTGAAGATCGGCGTCTCCGACCTCGGCCGCCGCAACGCCGTCGCCCACACCGGGCGCATGGCGGGCCCTGAGCGTGGCTGGCAGGCGCTGTTCGACCGGCTCGGGGTGTGCACCGTGGGCGACCTGGACGACCTCGTGGAGACCCTGACGCTCTTCGGCGGCCTCGCCACCGCGCTGCCGCCGCGCGCTCTCGACACCGGCCGCCTCGGCCTCGCGTTCGCCACCATCTCCGGCGGCGAGACGAGCCTGATCTGCGACATCGCCGCCCAGGAGGGCGTCACCCCGGCCGAACTCGCCCCGGACACCCTGGCGTCGGTGCGGGCGGGCCTCGGCAAGGAGTCCATGATCGGCAACCCGATGGACCTCCAGAACACCCGCACCACACGCCCCGAGGTGTTCTGGGCCGCGCTGCGCGCGGTGTGCGCCGACGACAGCGTCGACGTACTCGCCGTCCGCCTCAACCTCGGCGAACACCCCACCCCCGCCCTGGAGAAGCTGTACGCGGACGTCGCCGAGGTCACCCGCGGGGCGGGCAAGGGCCTGCTCGTCCTCACCCGCGCCTACGAGCACCTCGACCTCGCCTGGTGGCGGTACTTCGCCTCGCTCGGGGTGCCCTTCGTGCTCAGCTACCGCAACGCGCTGCGCGGCCTCGGCCGGCTCACCCACTGGCTCGCCGACCGCCCCAGGACCCCCCTGCCGCCCGGCGCGGTGCCCGAACTCGCCGGGGGCGACGAGCGCGAGGCGGTGCCGCTCACCGCCGGAGAGGCCCGCGACTGGCTGCGCGCGGCCGGGATCGCTTACATCCCCAGCGCGCTCGCCGCCACCCCCGAGGAGGCCGGGCGGGCGGCGGCCGACCTTGGTTTCCCCGCCGTGCTGAAGGCGGTGGCGCCGGGGCTCGTCCACAAGTCGGAGGCGGGCGGTGTCGCGCTCGGCCTCGCCGACCGTGCGGCCGTCGAGGCGGCGGCGGGGGCCATGGCAGCGAGCGTGGCCGCCGCCACCGGACTCGCCCCGGAGCGCGTCGGGTTCGAGGTGCAGCGGATGGCGGGCGAGGGCGTCGAGATCATCGTCGGCGCCGTGCCCGACCCCACCTGGGGCCCCGTCGTCATGGTGGGCGCCGGGGGCATCCACGCCGAGACCCTGGGGGACGTGGCCTGGGACCTGCCGCCGCTCACCCCCGGGCGGGTACGCGAACTGCTGCGCGGGCTGCGGGTGTGGCCGGTGCTCGACGGCGCCAGGGGCCGCCCCCGCGCCGACACCGACGCGCTCGCCGACCTGGTCGCCGCCTTCAGCGAGGCGGTGGTGCGCGACGCGGCCGTCCTCGGCGGCGTCGACCTCAACCCCGTCGTGGTCGGCCCCGAGGGCACCGGCGCCCACGCGGTCGACGCCGCCGTCCTGCGGACCCGGCCACCCGGGGCCCCCGGAGCGGCCGGGGAACGGGACGCGTGAGGGCGCCCACCGGCGTACCCACTCAGGACACCGAGGCCGGGCCCGGCACCAGGGCTCACGAGAGCGAAGGGGAACCAACCCGATGACTGCAACGAACACGGCCAGGCCCACCACCACGGTCGGCCATGTCGGACTCGGCGCGATGGGCCGCCCCATCGCGGAGTTCGTGGCCCGCGCCGGTTTCGACACCGTCGCCTACGACCTGTCGCCCGACGCCGGTGCGCGGGGCGTGCGGATGGTGGACGGGCTCGCCGAGGTCGCCACCTCCGACGTGGTGATCGTGATCGTGCCCACCGACGACGACGTCGTCGGCGTGGTCGCGGGCCCCGGCGGCCTGCTCGAACACGGCCACCGGGACATGATCGTCGTCATCAGCGCCTCGGTGCGCCCCGAGACCTGCCGCGAACTCGCCGCGAAGGGCGCCCGGTTGGGCGTCCACGTCATCGACGCGGCGCTGACCGGCGGTGTGCGGGGCGCGGAGAACGGCGAGATCAACCTGCTCGTGGGCGGTCCCAGGGAGGTCGCCGACCGGGCGGGCGAGGTTTTCGGCGCGTTCGCCAAGAACTACCACGTGCTCGGCGACGTCGGCGCGGGACAGGTCGCCAAGTCCGCCAACAACCTCATCCACTGGGCCCAGATCGTCGCCATCGACGAGGCGCTGCGCATGGCCCAGGGCCTGGGCGTGGAGCCGCACGCGCTGCGCCGCGCGCTCCAGGAGGGCCCCACCGACAGCCGCACCCTGCGCGAGATGGAGCAGATGCGGTTCACCTGGTACGTCAAGGACATCGAGATCGCCACGTCCCTCGCGGCCGCCACCGGCCACACCCTCCCCGTCGCCACCCTGTCCCGCCGGCTGATGGACGGCGTCACGGTCGCCGCGATGCACGAACTGCTCGCGGAGCCGCGGGAGTCAGGGGAGCCGGGGGAGCGGGGGGAGGAGCCGGGGCCGGGGGAGTCCCGGTAGCCGGGCGGCCCCTCGGAGGGCGTGGCGCCCGGGGTCAGGGGTGCGGCGTGGGCGCCGCCGACGGGCGGGCCGCGGCCGGGATGGTGTACAGGGCGCCCTGGGACTGGAGGTCGTACAGGGCGCCGATGACGCTCTGGAGGTGGGTGCGCATCTCGTGCTCCGCCTCGTCGGGCTTGCCCGCGACCACGGCCCGTACGACCGCCGAGTGCTCCTCGGCGCCCTGGCCCGCCCGGCCCGGCAGGCGGGCCACGCTGAACTGGTAGCGCACGCTGCGGTAGCGCAGCCGGTCGAGCATGTCGATGGCCGTTGCCTGGCCCGCGATCTGACGGATCGTCTCGTGCACGGCCTCGCTTAGCCTGCCGTACTCGGGCGCGTTGCCCGCCTGCACGGCGGCCCGCATCGCGTCCTCCACCCGGCGCAGCTCCGCGCGCTCGCTCGCGGTGGCGCGCTGCGCGGCCTTCGCGGCGCACATGCCCTCGATGACCGCGCGCAGTTCGGTGATCTCGACGGCCTCGGCGAGCGAGATGGGCCGCACCCGGGCGCCCCGGTTGGGGGAGCGGGTGATCAGCCCGTCCGCGTCCAGCACCACGAGCGCGGAGCGCACGGCGCCACGGGAGACGTCGAACATCGCGGCGAGGTCGTTCTCCACCAGGTGCTGTCCCGGCAGGAGTTCGCCGTGCGCGATCGCCAGGCGCACCCGGTCGACCAGGTCGACGGAGGACTTGTCCTGCTCAGACCGGCTGTTCATCGTGCCCTCCGCTCGGATCGTGGGACGTGCCGCGCGCCGCGGAGAGCGCCTTCGCCGCCTGAACTTCCTGCGGATGCGCGGCCAACGGCTCGACGCTCACCTTAAGCCAGGGGAACATCGGCAGCGACGCCAGTGCCTCGTGCAGGTGCGTCGCGTCCCGGCATTCGTACAGGGCGACCGTGCCCGCGCTGCCGGGCGTGCGCCAGAGCTTCCTGAGCACCCCCTGGGCGCGCAGCTCCATCGCGCGCTCGCGCTCGGCGACGCGCAGCCGTTCGCGCTCCGCTGCGGGTGTGTCCGCGGGCAGCCGGTTGTGCGTGTGCACCAGCCATTCCATGGGGGTCCTCGCTATCGGGGTGTCTCGGACGCGCGCGGCAGTGCCCTGCGGGCGGCCGCGGCGGTGCGGTTCTGGCGCGGGGGTGTCAGTCCGCGAGGAGCAGTTCCGCCAGGTCCTCCGGCGCGGTCACCATCGCCTCGTGTCCCGTGGCGAGGGCCCGTACGTCCCAGCCGAGCTTGCGGGCACGCTCCGCGTGCGGCGCGAACACCGCGAGCCAGTCGGTGCAGTCGAGGTAGCGCGCCGGTACGGACGCGGCCTCGGCGCCCGCGCGCACCGGCTCGGTGTACGTGCGCCAGGGGTGCGGGGTCAGGCGCGGGGTCAGCCAGTCGACGTCGGCGGGCTCGGTGACACCGAGGGTGGTGAGCGAGCGCGGCGGTATCAGCCAGTCGAAGCCGGCGTCGCGCACCGACTCCCGGTAGTGGTGGGCGACCGTGTCGGGGAGCATGTCGATGGCGGCCTCGCCGTCCTCGGGGACGAACGCGTCCAGGTGCACCCGCATCGCGAGCCGTTCCGGGCGGCGCTGGGCGACGCCCGCGACCACCTGGCCCGCGTAGCTGTGCCCGACGAGGCGCACCCCGGTCAGGTCGTAGGCGTCGAGGAGCCGCACCACGTCCTCGACATGGGTGGAGAGGCCGACGCCGGGGTGCAGGGTGTGGGCGCGGTCGCTGACTCCCGTCAGCGTCGGGGTGTGCACCCGGTGGCCCGCCGCGCGCAGCAGGGGGGCGACCCGGTCCCAGCACCAGCCGCCGTGCCAGGCGCCCGACAGCAACACGTAGTTCACAGTGCTCCCCATCTCTCCCCTGCCGCGTCCACGGCGATCATCAACGATGTTGTGCCAACATTTTTGCCAATCATGTTGACGGTTGTCCAGGCCGTCTTGGCGTCGTAAAACTGCACAAATACGGACTATTTGGTCGGAAAATTTCCCAGAAGTTCCTCGCGCACTTTTCCTTGACGACAAAATTGTGAACGATTAGCGTGCCCGAGGTCGGCTCCGGTCCTGGAGTCGGCCCGCGCCGCCCCCGATGCGGCGCCGTTCACGTCGCGCTCGCCAGCGCACGCCAGTGGAGATCACGCGCCGATGAAGCCGTCCGCCCTTTCCACCCCCGTCTCCGACCCGCCCGGCAGGTCAGCACCCTCGAAAGGCACCGCCACCGCACCAGCGCCCGCCACCGCCCAAGCCGCCGTCACCACCGGGCCCCGCACCACGGAGCTGCGCACCCTGCCCGTGCCGCGGGTCGGCGCGGCGGAGGGGCTGCTGCGGGTGGACGCGGCCGGGGTGTGCGGCTCCGACGTGGTCGCGTACGGCAGGCAGGGCCTGCCCGAGCGGATCATGGGGCACGAGAACGTGGGCCGGATCGTGGCGCTCGGGGAGGTCGCCGCGCGCCGCTGGGGCGTCAGGGTCGGCGACCGGGTGGCCGTCGAGGAGTACCTGCCCTGCGGGCACTGCCGCTTCTGCCGCACCTCCGAGTTCCGCCTCTGCCTCAGCTCCGACCCCTCCTACGACCCGGACGCGCTGCGCTACGGCACCACCGCCCTGACCAGGGGATCCGGGCTGTGGGGCGGCTTCTCCCAGTACCTCGCGCTGCACGAGCGCACCGTGCTGCACCCGGTGCCCGACGGCGTCCCCGACCACCACGCCGCGATGTCCCTGCCGATCGCCAACGGATACGAGTGGGCCTTCCGCGAGGGCGGCGCGGGACCCGGCAAGACCGTCGTCATCATCGGTCCCGGACAGCAGGGCCTCGGCTGCGTCCTCGGCGCGCACGCCGCCGGGGCGCCCGTGATCGTCGTCGTGGGACTGCGCAGGGACGCCCACAGGCTCGGGGTGGCACGCCGCCTCGGCGCCACCCACACCGTCGTCGCCGACGACACCGACCCCGTCGAGGAGGTCGCCAGGATCACCGGCGGCGCCCTCGCCGACATCGTCATCGACACCGCCGCGGGCACCGCAGCCGTCGTCAACCAGGCCATCGCCATGGCCCGCAAGCGCGGCACCCTCGTCAGCGCCGTCACTGCCCCCGCCCCGCTCGACGGCGTCGACTTCGGGCGGCTGTCCCGCAAGTACCTGACCGTGCGCGGGGTGCGCGGGCACAGCTACGAGGCCGTGGAGCACGCCCTCGCGCTGATGGCGTCGGGGCGCTACCCCATCGAGGAGATGTCGAGCCTCGCCGTCGGCCTCGACCGCGTACACGAGGCGATCCTCGCCACCGCGGGCGAGGGCGAGAAGGACGTCATCCACGCCACCGTCCTGCCGTGGCAGGACACCACCGCCTGACCGCAAGACACAAGCCGACCCAAAACCCTCGGGCCTTCCGGAACCACACGTCGACGGCGCCCCGGGAGAAGGGGACCACCATGCGCATCACGACCGAGATGAACGAACGGCTCACCCGCGTCGGCGCGGGCACACCGATGGGCGAGGTCTTCCGCCGCTACTGGATACCGGCGCTCCTCTCCCGCGACATCGCCGAGCCCGACAGCCCGCCGGTACGGGTCAGGCTGCTCGGCGAGGACCTCGTGGCCTTCCGCGACTCCGCGGGCGACGTCGGCATCCTCGACGCCCACTGCCCGCACCGCCGCGCACCGCTCTTCTTCGGCCGCAACGAGGAGTGCGGACTGCGCTGCGTCTACCACGGCTGGAAGTTCGACGTGCACGGCAACTGCGTCGACGCGCCCTCCGAGCCGCCCGAGTCGCAGTTCCGCTTCCGGGTGGGCACCCTCTCGTACCCCGTGCACGAGGCCGGCGGCATCGTCTGGACCTATATGGGCCCGGTCGACAAGATGCCCGAGCCGCCCGACTACGAGTGGCTGCGCGCCCCCGCCACCCACCTCGGCGTCTCGCAGAGCAACGAGCCCTGCAACTTCCTCCAGGCCATCGAGGGCGGCATCGACACCGCGCACTCCTCCTTCGCCCACAACAACGACCTCAGCAACACCTCCCACCTCCGCGCCCTCGACACCCACCCCAGGCTCGACGTCGACGTCCATGACCACGGCTTCACCTATGCCAGCCTGCGGCGCGTCGGCGGCGGCCGGATCTATCTGCGCACCTACCAGTTCGCGATGCCGTTCATGCAGTTCCGCGGCGACCTCATCACCTGGCAGGGCGAGCCGGCCGACTACCCCGCGCTGCACGGGCACATCTGGGTGCCCATCGACGACGTCAACACCGCCATCTTCAACTTCGCCTACTCCGCCGACCCCGCCCAGCCCATGGACCCGGTCTGGTTCGCGCACCACGAGGACGAACTCGGGCGCGGCCCCCAGCACTTCATCGAGGGCACCCACTGGCTCAAGCGCACCCCCGAGAACGACTTCCTCATCGACCGCGAGGTCCAGCGCACCCGGACCTTCACCGGCATCGAGGGCATCAACACCCAGGACTTCGCCATCCAGACCGGCATGGGCCGCATCACCGACCGCAGCCGCGAGGCCCTCGGCAGCACCGACCTAGCCATCTCCACCGCTCGCAGGCTGCTGCTCGAAGCCACCGACGACGTCGCGGAAGGCCGCGCCCCCCGCGGCAGCTCACCCGTCGACCACCGCCATGTGAGGGCGGGCGACCTGCTGATGCGGGATGACGCCGACGGAGCGGACTGGCGCGAGATGTCCAAGGACCTCCGCCTCGCCCGCTTCTGAGGCCCGGCCCACCCCCGCGAACATGCACCACGGCAGGAGAGACACATGCTGGAGTACAAGGTCGTCGACGTGCGGGCGACCGGCAGGACGCCCGAGGCGGTCGGCGCCGACATGGAGAAGGCGCTCAACGACGCCGCCGCGGACGGCTGGACCTACCGCGACACCCGCCCCATCATCTACAACTCGTCCACCACCGGCTACTTCCTGGTCCTCTTCGACCGCGAGTCCGACCGCGAGAGGCCCTGACATGCCCGCGCTCCAGGTGTCCCTGGCGCTGAACCCGGGACCGCTCACCCGCCCCCTCCTCGACGGGGAGACCACCGCCGAGGGCGTCGAGTGGGCCGCCACCGCGCTGCACCCCTCCGAGATGTTCTGGCGGCAATTGCACTTCGGCGACTTCGACATCTCCGAGATGTCCCTCGCCTCGCTGCTCCAGGCCGTCGCCAAGGGCGAACGGGACTGGGTGGGCCTGCCGGTGTTCACCACCCGCCACCTCTGCCACACCGACATCATCGTCCGCACGGACGCCGGGATCGAGAGCCCGGCCGACCTCGCGGGACGGCGGGTGGGCGTGCCCGAGTACCAGCAGACCTCCGCGGTGTGGAGCCGGGGCGTCCTCGCCGACGAGCACGGGGTGGACCCGGCGGGCATCGCCTGGCACATGGAGCGCGGCGGCGACACCAGCCACGCCGCGGGCACCGGGTTCACCCCGCCCGAGGGGGTGCGGATCGAGCAGATCCCGCCGAGCGAGAGCATCGGCTCGCTGCTCGCCGCCGGCGAACTCGACGCCTCCCTGCTCTACCTGTCCGACGGCAACCTGATCGACCGCTCGCCCGGACGCGCCACCCTCGGCACCCGGGTGCGCAGGCTGTTCGACCCCGCCGCCGAGACCGCACGCTACCTGCGCACCGCGGGCTTCCGGCACGCCACCCACTGCGTCGTCATCCGCGCCGAACTCGCCGACGCGCACCCCTGGCTGGCGCTCAACCTCTACGCCGCCTTCGAACGCGCCAAGCGGCTCGTCGCCGAGCGCGCCGCCGCGGCCCTCGCGCCCTGGACCCCCGTCCTGCCGGGCGCCGCCGACACCCGGCGCGACCTGGCGGCCACCGACCCCTGGCCGAGCGGGGTCGCGGGGCAGCGGGACATGCTCGCCACCCTCTGCCGCTACGCCCACGACCAGGGCCTCACCCAGCGGCTCGTCGACCCGGGGGAGCTGTTCGCCGACCGCACCCACGCCCTGTGACACCGCCCGCCGCACCACAGCGGGGGACCGCCCCCGTGTGACCGACGGGCGCGGCCCCGCCACCCCCCGCAGGACAGCCCCGTAAGCCAGAACCGACCTCGAAGAAGAGGAGAGCCGAGATGGCCGAGATCGTCGCCGCGGCTGCCGCCGTGCACGCGCCGCAACTGCTCAGCAGGCCCCCGTACGAAGAGGTGGACAAGCTCGACAACAGCACCGACGCCCTGCACGCCTTCGGCAGGGTGGTGGAGGAGGCGCGCCCCGACGCGGTCCTCGTCATCGGCATCGACCACCTGGAGACCTTCTGGCTGGAGGCGGTGCCCGCCTTCACCCTCGTCCTCTCCGAGGAGTGCGAGGCCGCCTACACCAAGTGGCGCCGGCGCAAGACCATCCACACCTCCCTCGCCAAGGACCTCCTGAAGGGCGTCATCGCCCAGGACTTCGACCTCACCTACTCGCAGGACGCCGAGCTTGGCCACGCCTTCCTCACCCCCTTCGAGCACATACTCGGCGACAGCGAGGTGCCCGTCATCCCGCTGCTCGTCAACACCTACCTGCCGCCCATCCCCAGCCCCCGCCGCTGCTACGCGCTCGGCCAGGCCATCGCCAGGGCGCTCGCCGACAGGCCCGAGCGGATCGCGGTGATCGCCAGCGGCGGCATGTCCCACTTCCCCGGCACCGCCCGCTACACCGCCCCCAACTTCGCCTTCGACCGCTGGCTCATCCAGGAGACCGCCGCGGGCCGCTACGAGGACCTGATCGGCCTCACCCCCGTCAACCTCGACGAGGTCGGCGAGAGCGAACTCGTCACCTGGTGCGTCCTGCTCGGCATGACGGGCGGCGAACTCCCCGGCTCCCTGCTCTCCTACCAGGAGCTGTCCCACCACGGCCACGGCGTCATCCAGTTCGTCCCCGAACTCCCCAAGGCCGCCGAGCAGCCCGAGGCGGAGCGCCTGCCGCGGTACGGGGGCCACGAGTTCACCCAGGACGACTACGTCTACTACCGCTTCCCCGAGCCCAGCAGCCTGCCGCTGAACCGCTTCCTGCGCACGATCATCACCCAGGAGGACGCCCGCAGGGCCTTCGCGCACGACCGCGACGCCACCATCGCCGCCAGCGGGCTCGGCGAACAGGAGCGCGCGGCCCTCGCCGCCGACGGCTTCGACCAGTTGGTCGAGCTGGGCGCGCACCCCCTGCTGGCGCTCTCCGCCTGGCAGGTCGTGAAGAACGAACTGTCCGCGGCGGGCTGACGCCGTGGGGAGCCGCGACACCGGCACGCCCAGGACGGCCGGGACGAGCCGACCGGGCGTGACCGGACGAAGGAGCAACCCCGTGGGCCGTGCGCGCAGGCGCCTGACCGCGCTGCTGGCCGTGGCGGCCGCCACCGCCCTCGTGGCGTCGTGCGGACGCCCCTCCTCGCTCGACCCCATCGACAACTCCGCCGCGTACGCCAAGTACGACGCGATGTCCGGGAAGAGCAGGCACGACCGGCTCGTGGAGGAGGCGAAGAAGGAGGGCAGCGTGATCGTCTACACCACGAGCGACGCGGTGTCCGACGTCGTGGCGCCCGCCTTCGAGAAGAAGTACGGCATCACCGTCTCCGTCTACCGGGCCACCACCGAGACCCTGCGCCAGCGCATCCTCCAGGAGGCCGACGCGGGCCGCCCCCTCAACGACGTCGTCGAGACCAGCGACATCGAGATGGCGATCCTCCACCAGAAGCACTTGCTCGGCGCCTACAAGCCCGACGTGCCCGGCATCGACCCGCGCGCGAAGCTGCCGTTCATGACGGGCGCCTACTTCATCGCCACCCTGCCCGTCCACAACAGCCGCCACGTGACGAAGGCGAACGCGCCTGACTCCCTCGACGACCTCACGGACCCGCGCTGGAAGGGCAAGCTGGCGCTGGAGCAGAACGACGACAACTGGTACCTCAGCGTCTACCGCTACTACCACGACCACGGCATGAGCGACGCCGACTTCACCACCATGATGAAGAAGATCGCCGCCAACGCCCGCCCCGTCAACGGCCACCTCACCTCGCACGACCTGCTGAAGTCCGGCGAGTACGCGGTGTTCGTCACCGACTTCCTGCACTACGTCACCGGGCAGGACCCGGGCGCCGTCGACTACCGGCCCGCCGTGGGCCCGGTCAACCTCCAGGTCCTGGGCGCCGTGCCGATGCGCGGCGCCGAGCACCCCGCAGCCGCCACCCTCTGGTCGGACTTCTACCTCACCGACGCCCAGCCCCTGATCGACAACATCAGCGGCATACCCACCAACCCCTCGGCCATCGCCCACTACAAGGCGCCACTGTCCAAGGACGACGAGGTCGTCGAGGACTGGCGGACCCTGCTGAAGTCGGGACCCGCCTGGTCGAAAGCCTACGAGAACCTGCTCTCCGGCAAGGGGCCCGTCCTCCCCAAGGGAGCGTCATGACCATCGTCGAAGCCAGGCGCGGCAGCGCCGTGGAACCGCCCACGCGCCCCGCCCGCCGCCTCCCCGCGCTCCGGACGCCCAGGCCCCGCACCCTCGTGCTCGCCGCCACCGGGATCGCGGTGATCTACCTGGTCGGCGCGCCGCTCGTGTACCTGCTGCGGGACGCCTTCACGGACGACGGCAAGGGCTTCTCCCTCGCCGGGTTCAGCCGCGCCTTCTCGGAGAGCGGCATGGGCGCCACCCTCGGCAACACCCTGCTGTTCTCGGTGGGTTCCGCCGCGCTCGGCCTGGTGCTCGGCTCCGTGCTCGCCTACCTCGCGGTGCGCACCGACGCCCCCTTCGGGCGGCTCGTGCAGGCGTCCTCCGTGGTCCCGCTGATCGTGCCGAGCATCCTCTACGCCCCCGCCTGGGTCTTCCTCACCAGCAACGACATCGGCCTCTTCAACGAGATCACCGACCGCCTCTTCGGCGCCCGCCCCTTCGACGTGTACAGCATGGGCGGCATGGTGTGGGTGCAGGGCCTGCACGTGGCACCCATCGCGTTCCTCTTCATGACCGCCGCCTTCCGCAACAGCGACCCCTCCCTCGAAGAGGCCGCCCGCACCTCGGGCGCCGGGCGCTGGAGCGTGCTGCTGCGGGTCACCGTGCCGCTGGTGAAGCCGGCCCTGGCCAGTGCGGGCCTCATCCTGTTCGTGCAGAGCCTTGAGGTCTTCGAGATCCCCGCGCTGCTCGGCCTGCCCGCCAACATCAACGTGGTCACCAGCCAGATCTACGAGCTGTTCCAGACCTACCCCATCGACTTCCACGCGGTCGGCGCGCTCGGCGTGCTGCTCCTGGTGGTCGCCTCCCTCGGGGTGGTCCTCGTCAACCGCGCGGGCGGCTCCCTCAAGCAGTCCGCCACCGTGTCGGGCAAGGCGTTCCGCCCCCGCAGGGCACGGCTCGGCAAGGGGCGGCCGTGGGCCGGGGCGTTCATCGTCCTGTACTTCCTGATGGTCGTGGTGCTGCCGCTGGCGATCCTGCTGTACGCCTCGCTGCTGCCGTTCTACGAGACACCCGGCGCGCACGCCTTCTCGCACATGTCCCTCGACAACTACACCAAGATCATTAACGATCCGACCGTCGTCAACGCGTTCAAGAACACCGTCCTCGTGTCGGTGGGCGCCGCGGCGGGTGTGATGGTGCTCTCCGCCCTCACCTCCTGGTTCGTGGTGCGCACCCGCAGCCGCGGCCGCGGTCTGCTCGACACCCTCGCGTTCTCCCCCGTGATCGTGCCGGGACTCGTGCTCGGCCTCGCCATCAGCTTCGTCTACCTGCACGTACGGCTGCCGATCTACGCCACCCTGTGGATCATCCTGATCGCCTACCTCACCCGCTTCCTGCCGTACGGCATGCGCTACGCGTCCTCCGCGATGCGGTCGATCTCCTCGGAGCTGGAGGAGTCGGCGTACGTGTCGGGCGCGGGCTGGGGCACCACCATCCGGCGCATCCTGCTCCCGCTCACCAGCCCCGGCATGGTGGCCGGCTTCATCTACGTCCTCATCGTGGGCTTCCGCGAACTCCAGAGCACCATCCTGCTCTACAGCCCGGGCAAGGAGACCGTGTCCGTGCTGGTCTGGGAGGAGTACCAGGACGGCGGGCTCTCCTCGGTCGCCGCCATCGGGGTGCTGATGGTGCTGGTGCTCTGCGTCTTCGTCGGCCTCGCCACCCTCATCGGCGGACGCAGGGGGGTGCGCCTCCAGTGACCAGGACCGCCACCGGGGCGGGCCCCACTCACCCCCCACTCTCGTACGTCCCCCAGATCACGCGTCTTTGACGGGAGGCAGCCGTGCTGTCGATTGCGAAGGTCACCAAGAACTACACACCCCAGGGCGGGCGCGGGGCGAAGAAGGGCGGCGGCAGGCCCGCCGCGGGCCCCGCGCTGCGCGGCATCGACCTGGAGGTCGGCCGGGGCCAGTTCCACACCCTGCTCGGCCCCTCGGGCTGCGGCAAGACCACCCTGCTGCGCTCCATCGCCGGGCTCGAACGCCCCGACACCGGCACCATCACCCTCTCCGGCACCACCATGTTCTCCTCCGCCGAGGGCATCGATGTCTCCCCTGACCGCCGCGACCTCGGCATGGTGTTCCAGTCGTACGCGATCTGGCCGCACATGGACGTCTTCAAGAACGTGGCGTTCCCGCTCACCGTGCGCAGGCCGGGACGCGGCGGCCCCAAGCTGTCCCGCCCCGAGCAGCGCGCCCGCGTCGAGGAGGCACTGGCCGCGGTCGGCCTCTCCGACTACGCGGGCCGCCCCGCCACCAACCTCTCCGGCGGCCAGCAGCAGCGCCTCGCCGTCGCCCGCGCCCTGGTCACACGCCCCGCGCTGGTCCTCCTCGACGAGCCGCTCTCCAACCTGGACGCCCGGCTGCGCGAGTCCATGCGCTTCGAACTGAAGCGGCTCCAGCGGGAGACCGGCGTCACCATGGTGTACGTCACCCACGACCAGTCGGAGGCGCTGGCGCTGTCCGACGTGGTCACCGTGATGTCGGCGGGCAGCATCCAGCAGAGCGCGGCCCCGCAGGAGATCTACGACCAGCCGAGTTCGCTGTTCGTCGCCCGCTTCGTCGGCGCCCCCAACCTGCTGCCCGGCGTCGTCGAGCACACCGCGGGCGGCTCGGCCCGCGTCTCCTCCACCGCGGGCGCCATCGCCGTCGACCGCTGCGCACTCGAACGCGGCGCCCGGGTACGGGTGCTGATGCGCCCCGAGGACTTCGTGGTCACCGCGGCCGACGGCCCCGACGAGGGCCGGGCGGACAACACCTTCGAAGGGGTCATCACCGCCACCGCCTTCGAGGGCGAACGGGTCCGCCACCATGTGAAGGTCGGCGACCTCACCGTCGAGTGCCACGCGGAGCGCCACCGCGCCCTCACCGACGGCACCGGCGTACGGCTGGCGATCCCCGCGGCACGGGTGCGGCTCGTCCCTGAGGACCCGCGGGACCCCGAGGACGCCGCGGCCGCCGACGGCGACCTGGACACCGACGCCGCCGCGGGCGGACCAGGGGCCGGCACCCGGGCGCAGCCGGCCGCCGCCTCCTGAACCGGCCCACGGAATCCGAAGCACACGGCGCCCGGAAACAACGCGCCGCACACGGCAAGACGGGCTCAGCCCGGGAATGAGGTGCACAGTGACCGTCGACACCCACACCACCGGCGAGACGGCCGGGGCCCGCGGCCCCGCACGCCCCGACGGGCTCGCGGGTCTTGACGAGGACGCCAGGCCGCTCGAAGTCGTGGTGGCCGCGCGGCGCCGGGTCGCGGACGGGGTCGTCGCTCTTGAACTGGCCAGGATCGACGGCGCTCCGCTGCCGCCCTACACCCCGGGCAGCCATGTGGACCTGCACCTCGGCAACGGGCAGGTGCGCCAGTACTCGCTGTGCGGCGACCCGGACGACACCTCCCGCTACCGGGTCGCCATCCTGCGCGTCGACGAGTCACGGGGCGGCTCCCGCCATGTCCACACCCGGATACGCGAGGGCCTGCACCTGCTGATGTCCCCGCCCAAGAACAACTTTCCGCTGGCGGCGGACGCCCCGCACACCGTGCTGTTCGCCGGCGGCATCGGCGTCACCCCGCTGCTCGCGATGGCCCGCGAACTCGCCGCCCACGGGCGCTCGTTCGAGATCCACTACCGGGCCAGGGACCGCGGCAGGCTGGCGTTCGCCCAGGAGCTGCGCGACCTCGCGGGCCCCGGCAGGCTGCACACGTACACCGACGACGACCCGGCCTCCGCCGCGGACTTCGACGCGGTGGCGGCGGTACGCGCCGCGGGCGAGGGCGCGCACGTGTACGTGTGCGGGCCGCGCGGCTTCATGGACCACGTCGAGGACGCGGCGCGGCGCGCGGGGACGCCGGAGGAGCGGGTCCACGAGGAGAACTTCGCCAACGACGTCGACCTCACCGGCACCCCCTTCACGGTCGTCGCCGCCCGCAGCGGGGTCACCGCCACGGTGGCCGCGGACCGCACCGTCGCGGAGACCCTGCGCGACCACGGCGTCCAGGTGCGCACCTCCTGCGAGACCGGGGTCTGCGGCACCTGTCTGACCAAGGTCCTCGCGGGCGTCCCCGACCACCGGGACGTCTTCCAGTCCCCGGCCCAGCAGCGCGCCAACACCGCGGTGACCCTGTGCTGCAGCCGCGCCCGCACCGAGGAGCTGGTCGTCGACATCTGAGCCGCCGCCTCCCCCCCCCGGACCGGGGGCTCCCTTCGGCGGGGGAGCCCCCTTGGACGGGGAGCCCCCGGGTTGGCCAGGACCCTCCCCGGGGGCTCCCTCTCAGTGCCGGTGCGAGTCCCGCCGCCCGGGGCGGCGGTCGTCCGCCGCGGTCACGAGCCTGCTCGGCAGGGGCCGGTCCGCGGAGCGCGCCGCCGGGGTGGCGAACGCGGCCGCCGCCACGAGGACCAGTACCAGGACGAGGGCGTGCCGCAGCCCGAAGCGGTCCCCGAGGAAGCCGAGCGAGGGCGGCCCCACGAGGAAGGCCACATAGCCCAGGGTCGCGGCGAGGGAGACCCGGGCCGCCGGGTTCGGACCCGAGTCGGCCGCCGCGGAGAGCGCCACGGGAAAGCCGAGGGATGCGCCGAGCCCCCACAGGACCGCGGCGCCCGCCGCGACCGCCTGCTGGTCGACGAAGATCACGAGAGCCAGCCCCGCCGCGCCCACCAGGGCGCTCGCACACAGCGCCACGGCCCGCCCGAAGCGGTCGACGAACCGGCCGCCGACGAACCGGCCCAGCGTCATGGAGGCGGCGAACACCGCGTAGACGGCGGAGCCGAGGGCGGCGTCGAAGCCGTGCCCGTCCACCATCACCAGGGGCAGCCAGTCGTTGGCGGTGCCCTCGGCCAGCGCCAGCGCCAGGATCACGCACCCGATCAGGATCAGCCGCGGCTCCCGCCACACCGAGGCGCCGGACCGGGCGGCCTCCCCTGGCCCGGCCTCCGCCCGCTGTCCGGTGTCGCCCGCCGGGAGGGCGCGCAGGAAGCGCAGCAGCATGGCCACGACCACGAGGGCGACCACCAGCAGATGGACCGGCACGGAGAAGCCGACGGCGGTGAGGGCCATGCCGCAGACGGCGCCGACCACCGTGCCGAGGCTGAAGAAGCCGTGCATGGCCGGGAGGGTGGAACGCCCGATGAGGCGCTCCACCTCGGCGCCCTCCACGTTGAGGGCGACCTCACCGCCCCCGGTGCCGAGCCCGAAGACGCCGAGGCCCAGCGCGACGAGCACGGCGGCTCCGGCGGCGGCGCCGACCCCGATGACCGCGGCACCGACCGCCACCGCGCCCGTGCCGACGGCGATGACGGCCCTGGTTCCCCACCGCTTCACCAGGGCCCCGGAACACACGATCCCGGTCATCGAACCGGCCGAGAGGCCGAAGAGCACAAGACCCATCTGCGCGGTGGACGCGTCGAGCAGGTCGCGCACGTCAGGGGTGCGGGTCACCCAGGACGAGATGGTCAGCCCCGGCGCGAAGAACAACGCGAAGACGGCGCTCCTGCGCCGCACCAGGGCGGCGTGCGTGGTGGTCATCGGCGGGGGCTCCAGGGACGTCGACGTGAGTGCGCACAACCGTACGCACTTTTTGTACGGGCGTACACACCCCGCGGGTCGAGGGCCATGGCAGATTGGGGAGGGTGAACGGCACTCGGCGCGAGATCCCCAACGACCCCGGCAGAAGGGAGCGGATTCTGGACGCCGCTCTCGACGTGGTCGCGGAGTCCGGGGTGCACGGCACCACCCACCGCAAGATCGCCGCGCGGGCCGATGTGCCGCTGGGCTCGGTGACGTACTACTTCGACGGCCTCGACGACCTGCTCGCGCAGGCTTTCGCGCGCCTGGCCGACACGATGTCGCACCTCTACCGCGCGACCCTGCGAAGGGCCTCGACGGAAGCCGAGGCCGAGGCGGCCGTGGTGGAACTGATCTGCGGCCCCGCCTACGCCGCACCCCGCGAGATGACACTGATCTTCGAGATGTACGCCTACGCCAACCACCATGCGCGCGTGGCGGAGACCACACGGACCTGGCTCCGGCGGAGCCACGAGAGCCTGGCCCTCCACTTCGCCCCCGGGGTCTCGCACGCGCTCGACGTGCTCATCGAGGGCTGGCCCATGCACCGGGTCTTCGGCGACCGCCCCCTGGACCGCCGGCTCGTCGCGAGAACGGTCCATGCGATCGTCGACGCCCACCCCCGCCCGTCCGACCGGGACCGGGCGGAGGACGTGCATCCCGGCTCCCACGCCTGAGCCGGGTTCCCACGCCTGGGCCCGGCTCCCGCACCTGCGCCCTGCCTCGTCTCTCCCGACTGCCGGGCACCGGTTCCGGCCGCGGCGGACTCTCCGCCGGGCGGCGGGAACCGGCGGGCGTGGCCATGGGTGGGCCGTGGCCAACGCCCGTGCGTCAGCGGGAAATCAGGAGGAACGGCCCGCCTTGAGCGCGGCCGCGACCTCGACGGCACGGCGTGCCTGGTGGCGCGCCGCCTGCAACGGCACCTCACCGGGAGCGCCCTCCCCGGCCACGTGGGAGACGCCGTAGGGGTTGCCGAGCTGGTTCATGACCGGGTCGGTGTAGCCGGGGGGCACGATGATGCCGCCCCAGTGGTAGAACGTGTTCGCCAGCGCCAGGAGGGTCGCCTCCTGGCCGCCGTGCTTGGTGCCGGAGGACGTGAAGGCCGAGTACACCTTGCCCTCAAGCTTGCCCTGGCCCCACAGCGGCCCTGTGGTCTCGATGAAGGCGCGCAACTGGCTGGCCGGGTTGCCGAAACGGGTCGGGGCGCCGAAGAGCACCACGTCGGCCCAGTCGAGGTCATCAAGGCTCGCCAGGGGCACGTCGGCGGTGTCCCGAAGGTGCTGAGCCCACTCCTCACGGGAGTTGACCGCCGCCTCGGGAGCCGTTTCCGCGACCTTGCGGAGCCGCACCTGCGCGCCGGCCTTCTCAGCACCCTCGACGGCCGCCCGTGCCAGGGCGTGCACGGTGCCCGTGGAACTGTAGTAGACGATCGCGACGTTCACGGATTCCGACATCGGCTGTCTTCCTTCGTCAGCGGGATAGTGTTTCACCCAGTACGACGAGACAGCCCCGCGAAATGTGAGGCGCCGCGCCCGCCCCGGACGTGTCACGGGCGGCTCGTCGGACCGAACGGGGCGCAGTGACCGAGGGAGCCGGCGACGCCATGACCAACTCATCCGGGTCCGAGGAGCGCGCTCTGCCCGATCCGGGCCTGAGCGAGATCATGGGCGAGCGGCACGGGCTGATCGGCCTCACCTACCGGCTCCTCGGCTCCCTGACCGACGCCGAGGACGTCGTCCAGGAGACCTACACCCGCTGGTACGCCCTGTCGCAGCGGCAGCGGGACGCCATCGAGTCGCCAGGCGGCTGGCTGACGACCGTCGCGAGCCGTATCTGCCTCGACCTGCTCGGCACGGCGCGGGTCAGGCGGGAGCGCTACGTCGGCGAGTGGGTGCCGGAGCCGGTGCCCGCCGGTGCCCAGTGGATCAGCGGGCGGTGGGGTGCCGGTGGCGCCACGGCCGACCCCGCCGACCAGGTCACCCTCGACGAGTCGATCGACATGGCCTTCCTCGTCGTGCTCGACCTGATGACCCCCGCCGAACGCGTCGCGTTCATCCTGCACGACGTCTTCCGCTACTCCTTCGCCGAAGTGGCCGAGATCGTCGGCCGCACGCCCCCGGCCTGCCGTCAGTTGGCCTCGTCGGCCCGCCGCCGTATCCGCGCCTCGCAGTCGGCCGGGGCCCCGGCGGCCCGGCGCGCGCACACCGTCAGGGCGTTCAAACGGGCCTGGGAGGCGAAGGACATCGACGCCCTCATCGGCCTGCTGGCCCCCGACGTCACGGCGGTCGGCGACGGCGGCGGCCTCGTGTCGGCGGCGCTCCACCCGGTCGAGGGCGCCGAACGGGTCGCGGACTTCTACGCGGCACGGACGGACGCGATGCGCGGCGTGGAACTGCTGGAGCGCACGGTCAACGGCCGGCCGGGGCTGGTCGCCCGGGTGGACGGCGCCCCCGTGTCGGTGCTGGCGTTCGACGTCGAGGGCGACCGGATCAGGCGGATCTGGGCGGTGCTCAACCCCGCCAAGCTCCGGCCCTGGCACACGAGCTGACCCGCCTCCCGCAGCCGCCCGCGCGGCCGACGCCCCTCGCCGGGGCGGCCGGGTCTCCGGGGCGCTTGAGGGCCACCCGTACGACCGGTTCGCGTATTTTGCGGACTCGCCCTCGAACTCGAAGGAACCCGTTTCTGGATCTTCGAGATCGGTGTGTCTCGATTGTCCGGGACCCGGGGTAAAAACCCCACTACGCCACCGTCAACTCGACCTTGTTCGGCGGCCCGTGATCAGGAAATCGTTATAGGGGTGCCACGCCGAAGCAACGTCTTGACAGTGATCTACCCGATTCACATACTCAAACAAGCGTGGGGGTCGCCGGGGGCTCATAGCCGTCTTCGCAACGTCGGGGGGACTTTCGTGAAGCGTGACAGCCATACGCCTTTGTCCACCTGTGCGTATCCCGCGGCACCTGCCATTTTGCCGTGGTCGAAGGCGCCCGGCGCCCGTTGTCGGTGCCATGCCACAACACCCCGGCTGCCGCGGGGGGAAGCCGCTCGCCGACGCACTCCCACCGCACGCCCACGCATTCATTTTCCGATGTCCGACGGCTCGGCAATGCCCCACGTTCGCATCTGTGTTACCGGCTTTACTTATCGCTATACCTTCCCTGCCACCATCTTGGAAGAATCAACGATATGACCGACTCGGAATCTGTTGCGAAATCTTTCAACGCGCCGTCGGATTTCATCAGGTGGACCGAGGCGCAGCCATCGGAAACGCAGGGTGTCGCACCCCCCATGGTGGAATTCCGGGCGCTTGGCCCGCTGGACGCCACGGTCGGCGGCCGACCGGTGGACCTGGGGGCGCCCAAGCAGCGCAAACTGATCGCGCTCCTGGTCAGCCGACTCGGCCAGCCCGTGCCCGTGGACGTGATGCTGGAAGCCCTCTGGGCGGAGAGCCCCCCGCCCTCGGCGGTGACCTCCCTTCAGGCATACGTGGCCAATCTGCGCAGGGTGCTGGAACCGGCCAGGGCCCCACGGACACCGACGAAGGTGTTACGCACCAGCGACCGCGGCTATCTCCTGGACGGCCATGTCGTCCAGGTGGACGTCCACCGATTCGAGAGACGCGCCCAGGCGGGATGGCAGGCGTGGAGCCGGGGCAGCCGGCACGAGGCACTGAGCGAGTTCGAGGCCGGGTTGGCGTGGTGGCGGGGCGAGGCGTACACGGAGGTGTCCCATTCCGTCCATGTGGTGGCGGAGGTGGGCCGGCTTGAGGAACTGCGGCTCTCGGTCGTCGAGGGACGCTGCGCGGCGCTGCTGGCCGTCGGCGCCCACGAGGTCGCGGTCGCCGATCTTGAAGCCTTCATGCAGGCCCATCCACTGCGCGAATACGGTTGCGAACTGCTGAGCCTCGCCCTCTACCGGGCCGGACGGCAGGCCGAGGCGCTGGCGGTGCTGCGGACCAACCAGAGACGCCTGGGGGAGGAGCTGGGCATCGACCCGAGACCGGCGTTGCAGAACCTCGAACGCGAGATCCTCAGCCACGCCCCGGCTCTGGACTGGCGTCCTGTGCCGCTCTCCCCGGCCGTGACCGTGCGGGAGAGACCCGCGCTCGCACCGCGGATACACGTGCCCGCCCAGCGGCGGCCGGAGCCCCCCGCGGACCAGGAGGTCTTCGTCGGCCGTGAGGCGGCGCTGCGGCATCTGGCCACCGTCTCGGCCGCGGCGGCGGTCGGCCGGGGGCAGGTGGTGACGGTGTCCGGCGAGCCGGGCGTCGGCAAGACCAGCCTGCTCCGCCGCTTCGCCGAACGGGCCGCGGGCGCACCGGTGTTGTGGGGGGCCTGCCCCGGGCATGTCGCCACCCCGCCGTTATGGCCCTGGCGGCAGGTGCTGGGAATGGCGGGCACCCACTGCCCCCACTACCCGGTTCCGGACCCGGTGGCCGATTTCCTCGACGGAGCCGCCGGACGGCCGACGAGCGGCGCGGACGCCGACACCGCGACCCTCAGGCAGTTCGACGCCATCGTCCAGTACCTCATCGGCGCCTCCACCACCACACCGCTGGTGATCGTGCTCGACCACCAGCAGCAGGCCGACCCCCACTCCCTGCGGCTGCTTGCCCACCTGGCCGAGTCGGTGCGGGCGAGCCGCCTGCTGGTGGCCGTGGCCTACCGCTCCGACGAGGCCGCCTGTCTGGCGGAGACGTCCGCGGCGCTGGCCCGCGCGGACATGACGCGCGTGGACCTGAGCGGCCTGAACGCCGCGGAGACCCGGGCCCTGGCGAGCGCGGTCCTGCGCCGGGAGATCACCGGGGCCGCCGCGGAGGAACTGCACTACCGCACCGGCGGCAACCCGTTCTACCTCAGGGAACTGGTCAAGGCCCTGCGCAGCGAGGAGTGCGCGAACGGGGTCCGCACGGCGCCGCTGTCCATGCCCGTGCCGACGGCACCCGCGCCCGTGCGGGAGGTCGTGCTCGGCCGCGTCGCACGCCTCGGCCAGAGCGCCGTCGACCTGCTGTCCTTCGCCGCCATCGCAGGCCGGAGCTTCGCCGTCGACGTCGTCGCGGAGGCCGCGTCGATCGAGATCGAGGACGCCCTGAAGCTCGTCGACACCATCGCCGCGGCGGGCCTGATCGCGGAGGACCCGCACCGGCTCGGCTGGTACACCTTCACCCACGCCCTGACCGGCGAAGTGCTGTACCAGGCCATGGGGCGGCTGCGCCGGGTCCACCAACTGCGCCGCATCCGCACCGCCGCCCTGCGGCCGCGGAGGGTGCACCCGCTCGGCGCCACCGACTGAACCCCGCCGGCCCCCTCGGGCCCGGCCGCCAAGTCGGCGCCAAGCCGCCGGACAGTGGAACTCAACTCCCATGGACAACACTACTTGCCGTACGGAACACGGGAAATGACCGGATCGAGCCGGACAAGCGTCGACACGGGCCACACGGGGACCGCGGTCGGAGACCGCCGCGTCGACAGTCCGGCACCGAGGACAAGGGCGTCGGCCCCGGAGCGACTTGCCCCGGCGGGCCAAGCGACTACTTCTCCCTGCCCCGACTCCCCTCCCTCACCAGGCAAAGCCCGCACCGGAAACCACCGGGCCTGCCGCACCGTGAAGTCGAGGGCTCCTACGTTCCCATCGATGAGAGGCGGTGTCACCACCCTTCGACTGCCGCGTGACAACGATGAAGCCAACCGCTGAGAGCACTCAGCAAGTTCAAGGGGGGAGAACGTGAAGTTCCAGCTCTTGGGGACCTTCCGCGCCGAGGCCGACGGGGTGTCGATCGTCCCGACGGCCGGGAAACCACGACAGATCCTGTCCCTGCTCGCCCTCTGGCCCGGACGCGTGGTGCCCGTCGACACGCTCATGGAAGAGGTGTGGGGAACCAAGCTGCCCCAGAGCGCACCCGCCACCCTCCAGACCTACATCCTGCAACTGCGCCGGCTCCTCGCCGGGGCCATGGGGCCCGACAGCCCCCGCACCGCCAAGGAGGTCCTCGCCACCCGGCACGGCGGTTACGTGCTGGAGGCCCCCGTCGAGAGCGTCGACGTACACACCTACGAACGCATGGTCGCGGAGGGCCAGTCGGCCTTCGACGCCGGAGACGACGCCATCGCGGCCGACCGTTTCCGGCGGGCGCTCACCCTGTGGCAGGGACCGGCGCTCGTCGACGTGCGGGTCGGGCCCATCCTCAGGATCGAGGTGATGCGCCTGGAGGAGAGCCGGCTCCGCGCCGTCGAGCGCAGGATCGACGCCGACCTGCGGCTCGGCCGGCACACCGAACTCGTCCCGGAACTCACCGGGCTGACGGCCCGTTACCCGCAGCACGAGGGCCTGCACTCCCAGGCGATGGTGGCGCTGTACCGCTCGGGACGGCAGGCGTCGGCCCTTGAGGTCTACCGCAGGCTGAACACCCGGCTGATCGAGGAACTGGGCGTCGAGCCCTCGCCCCAGGTGCGGCGCCTGCACCAGGCGATGCTGGCCGTCGACCCCCAACTGGACGTCGTCGCCGGGCCACGGCACAGCACCACGTTCGACCTCTACGTCGCCTGAGCCCCCCGCACCGGCGTCAGGGGGCGGCCGGGGCGACGACGGGGCGATGGGGGCGACCGGCATCCGCTGCCGCCGACGGGGTCGGCAGCGGACCCGCGCCCGGAGAACGGCGGCCCGCCGCGGAAGAACCGCCCGGCTCAGCCCCGCTTCGTCGCGCAGATGACGACGCGGTTGATGATGGCGTCCGCCGGGATGTCCGCCGGGTCCTTCGCCGTCACCTTCGTGACCTCGAACCCGCACTCCTCCAGCCAACTCCCGTACGTCGACACCTTCTGCAGCCCGCCACGGCCGACCACACAGCCGAGTATGTAGGACGGGAAGAAGTCGGCCTGGTAGTCGTCGGTGTCCCGGATGTCCTCCGGGTACACGGGCGCGAGGACGACGATCTGCCCGCCGGGCTCCAGCGCCCGGTGGGCGTTCCGGAAGACGGTGAGGACCTCGTCCTTGTCGTACATGTCCACGAAGTGCTTGAGCAGCAGCACGTCGAAGCCGCCGGGCAGCTCCTCCAGGACGTCACCGCCCACGAACGAGCACTGCTCCGCCACGCCCTGCGCCGCGAAGTTCCGCAGACACTCGGCCTCCAGGGTGGGCCGGTCGAACGTGGTCACCCGCAGACCGGGACTCCCCTTCAACTGACAGGTCATGACCGCCCCGAGGCCGTTGCCGCCCAGCACGTCGAGCACTCGGGCCCCGGCGGGGACGTCGAAACTGCCGAAGAACCAGGGGTAGACGCTCGCCGTCTCGTTCTGCGCGAGCGGCCCCCACGCGGCGCGCACCTCCGCGACCTCGCCCGCCGCCTCGAACATCGTGCCGTCGAAACCGTAGAGCTTCTTCAGACCGACCACACTGCCGGTCGCCACACTGTCGGCGAGGTAGTACAACTGCCGCAGCATGCCCGTCTTGACCATGCCCATGAAGGTCAGCACGCGCTGGAGGTCCGGCTCCGGGACATCCGCGAGGCCGTCGAGACGGTAGCCGCCCGTGGCCTCGTCCCGGGCGACGAAGCCCTCCTTGACCAGCAGGTGCAGCAACTGCTCCACCGCGTCGGGCTTCGCCCCGACCGCCGTACCGAGTTCGGCCGCGGTCAGGCCGGGCTCCTTGCGCAGCGCGTCGACGATGCCCAGCTCGAAACAGGCGTGCAGGTTCATGAAACGGGTGGGGCCCACCATGTACTCGCGCATCCGGGCGAGTACGGCATCAGGGTTGGACACAGGTATCCCTTCGGATCGACGCGTCGGACGGGGCCGCTCCCGGTGCTCCCAGGCAACCGAGTATGGACACGGGCACTGGAGCGCGGGTGGAGCGGGACTCCGGCGACACTCGCCCCCCGTACGGCGGGGCGGAGAACAGGTGGTGGCGGATGTGCCGGGTCGGCCGGGCGGGCCGCCGCGGCCGTGCCGGCGGGCTCACGCCTTGCGGTAGGCGACCCGCGCGGCCATGTCCGCCAGTTCGGCGCGCCACACCTCGTCGACGGGCGCGTCGGCGATGGCCTTGCAGCCCCGCTCCACGAGCCCGGCGATATGCCGTTCGACATCGGCGCGGACACCCGTGTCCAGCAGGCGGCGGCGCACCTCGTCGGGGGTGTGGCCCGGCTCCGTGATCAGGGTGTGGATGCGCTCGTCGCGCTGCATCGCCCAGCCGAGCAGCAACGTCATCTTGTGCTGGGTGAAGTCGAGACCGGTGGGCTTTCCGGTGTCCGCGGACTCGCCGAAGGCGTCGAGCAGGTCGTCGCGGAGCTGGAACGCCTCGCCCACCGCCTCGCCGTACTCCTCGAACGCCGGGGCCAGGTCGTCGCGCCCCGCCGCGGTCGCACCCACCACGAGGGGCCGGTGGATGGTGTACCGGCCGGACTTGATCCGGGCGATGAGACGGGAGGCGCGGACGTCGACCGAGAACTCGGCGGCCGTGCGGACGTCCATGTACTGGCCGATCATCACCTCGGAACGCAGCCTGTTCCACTCGGGAACGGCCGACCTCGGCGCCTCGGCCATCAACTCCTCGGAGTAGACGAGCGCGAGGTCGCCGACGAGTATCGCCACACCCTCCCCGTACCGGCGTGACTCGCCCTGCCAGCCGCGGCTGCCGTGCAGCGCCGCCTGCCGGGTGTGGACGGTCGGTACCCCGCGCCGTTGGTCGGAGTCGTCCAGGACGTCGTCGTGGACGAGGGCGGACAGGTGCAGCAGCTCAAGGGCCGCACCGGCCGCCACGATCCCGGGATCGTCGGGATCACCGCCGACGGCCAGATAGCCGGTGATGCAGTAGGCGGGCCGGATGCGCTTGCCGCCCGAGGCGATCAGTTCGGACAGCGCGTCGATCGGGGCGACGGCCCGTTCATGGACCTCCGCCCACATGTCGCGCTCGACCGCGAGGAACGAGCGCAGCCGGTCCTCCACGCGGCGCAGCAGTGCGCCACTGGTGCGGCGGGCGAGGGCGGCCTCCGGGCCTGCACCGGTGGATACGTCCGAAGTCATGGCTGTCTCCTTGGGATCGGGGGAGTGACACGGATGCGAGGGCGCCGCGGCGCGCTCCCGCCGAGCCTTCGTGGCCCGCAGGACGCCCCTGACCTGCGTCGGCCTGGCCCGCACTGAGCGGGTCTGGAGTTCCGCTTTGGCGGATCTGGAGTCCCCCTTCAGCGCCGCCCCACCGCGAATGGCGAACGTTGACACCCAGAACTGGCCCGTGGAAGCCTCTGGGTGCCGGCTCGAAATCGAACATGCAGCGCCGGAGAATTTCTTACCGAATCCCCCTTTTCTTCCCGAGAGCCATCGGCTCGGCTGCGACTGCTGCCCGCATCACCGGGGCGCACGGTCAAGTAAGGCCGCCGGACAGGGAACTCAGAAAGGCGATCGCATGGAAATACTCGCCTGCCCGGAAACGCCCGACCAGGAACCAGGCGACGTGACAGCACGCGTCCTCGCCGCCGCGCGCGTCCAGCGCCTCGAACGCAGCCTGAGCGCACTTCCCGCCCTCTACGAAGAGAGCCTGCACAACATCGCGCCCGTATCACGGCAGACCAACCACACACGCGTGTCCGGGACCCGGAGCGGTGACTCTCTGAACCTGTCCGCGCTCGACGCACGGCACGACATTGTCGCCGTTCTCGAGTCATGGGCCGAGTTCGTCTCCGACGAAGTCGGAGGAGCCGCCCCCAGAGGCTCCGTTCCCCACCTGGTGACATTTCTGCTCCGCCATCTGGCATGGCTCACGGAACAGCCCCCGGCGGCCGATTTCGCCGACGAGGTCGAAGACCTCCGCAAGCAAATGCTGCACACTGTCGACCCCACCACCACCGAATTCCACAGGCGCAGTTGGGACTGCGTGGTGGCCGGCTGCACGGGAAAGATCACCACCGCGCCGCGGCCGTCGGACGGCGCGGGCGTGCGAGGCATCCGGTGCTCGTCAGGGCACACCTGGGAGACCCACGAATGGATCACTCTGCGGCCCCTCGTGGAAAGACGGCAGAAGACGGCCGACGCATGAGGAAACCACCGCGGCACCGGCTTGTCCCCACCAATGTGGCCGCGCTCGCGGCGGGCGTGTCCGAGGCGACCATCCGCAAGTGGGTGAGCCGCGGAAAGATCACCCGCTATGGCACACCGGGCCGCTCCGAGTTCGACATCGACGAACTCACCCGGATCGCCCTGCGACGCCAGCCCTGAGAACCGTCCCCCGAAAGCTTCCCCATAGGCCCTCGAAGGTGCCCCCACCATGGCAAGGCGGTGGGGGCACCTCCCGGTCGAAGGCCGCGCGTCACCCGCTCACGGTTTGCCGTCCGCCGGTGGCAGCGCCCGGGACAGGGCGCGGTCCGTGAGCGGGCCCGCGGCCCCGGTGTACGCCCCCGGTTCGAACAGGTCGGTCAGCCGGGCGTCGGCGAGGGCCGCGGACGCCCGCTCGTCCCGCCGCAGCACGGCCTCCAGCGGCTCACCGGTGCGCGCCGAGCGTACGGACGCCTCGTTCAGCAGGTCACGTGCCCGGGCCTTGCCGAGCAGTGGGGCGAGGACGGCGGCGATCCGCTCGGAGACCATCTGGCCCCCGGTGATACCGGTGTTGTCCCGCATCCGTTCCGGCTCGACCGACAGATGGGAGACGAGTTCCACCGCCTGGTGCGCCGAGCCTCCGGCCAGCCGCAGCACACCGCGCAGGGGCTCCCACTCGGCGTGCCAGGCACCGGCGGACCGCTCGTCCTCGCTCGGCAGACAGCCCAGCACCGTCGCGGCGAGCTGAGGCGCCTGGAGGGCGGCGGACCTGAGGGCCGTCGCCAGCACCGGATTGCGCTTGTGCGGCATCGCCGACGACGCGCCCCGGCCGCTGGGCGCAGGCTCGTGCACCTCGCCGACCTCGGTCCTGGCCAGCGAGAGCACATCGACGGCGATCTTGCCGAGGGCCCCGCACAGGAACGCGGCGGCCGTGGCCGCGTCCACCATGGGCGTGCGCAGCACATGCCATGGCACGAGCGGCGCGGACAGCCCCAGTTCTGCCGCGAACGCCTCCGTCAGCTCCTCCGCGTAGCCGCCCGGGTCGGCCTCCGGGGCATGAGTGAGATACCCGGCCAGCGTCCCCGCGGCGCCACCGAGTTGGACGGGAAGCTCCGCGTCGAGCACGTCGAGCTTGTGCACCGCGTCCAGGACGAGATGGCGCCAGCCCGCCGCCTTGAGCCCGAACGTCGTGGGCACCGCGTGCAGGGCAAGCGTCCTGCCTGCCATCAGGGTGTCCCGGTGCTCCCGGGCGAGCACGGCCAGCGCCTCCGTGACGCGTTCGAGGTCACCGCGCATCAGCCGCAGGGCCCGGCGGACGACCAGCACCGTCGCCGTGTCCAGGATGTCCTGGCTGGTCGAACCCCGGTGCACATACCGGGCCGCCTCCGCGTCCCGGGCCGCCACCACCGCGGTGAACTCCCGCACCAGCGCCACTACCGGGTTCGCGGACTCGCGCCCCTGCCTGGCCAGCGCGACCAGGTCGAGCCGGTCGGCCCGCGCCGCCTCCGTGATGATCTGCGCGGCGGCCGTGGGCACCGTGCCCAGCCGGGCCTGCGCCCTGCTCAGCGCCGCCTCGGCATCCAGCATGGCCTGCAACCACGCCCCGTCGGACACCGCGTCCACGACGGGGGTGGCCGCCCAGACGGGCGAGAGCAGACCGGGCTCCGACAGCATCCGTTCCGTGCCGCCCCCCGCTTCCGCGGGGCGGCTGGTGTCAGTGGGCATAAGTGAGTCCCTGTCCTGTCGTGGCTTCCTCTCCGTCCGCGCCGCCACAGGCGAGGGCCGATCGGGCGATGGCGTCGGAGTCCGTGAGTGTCACCGAGTTGACACCGGGGCGGATACCCGCGGCCGTCACCCAGTGCACCGACTCCGTGGGCACGCCGAACGCGAAGCGGCGCGGATGCGCCCGCCCCGCCGCGTCGACGAGCCGGAACGGCCGCCCGGTGACGGCAAGACCGTCGCTCTCGTACGTGCCGCCGGAACGCGTGCGCATGCGGTACGTGGCGCACTGTTCGGTGGCGAGCAGATGGCGCAGCAGCGGATCGTCCGTCCTGCTGAGCGTGATGTCGGGCAGGCGCGCCTCGACCAGCGCGTCCACCTCGACCTCGGAGCCGGGCACCAGCGGCGAACCCGCGGTGCAGCGGCTGCCGTCGACCGCCACCGTGAGGCCCGGTCCGACCACCCTCAGCACCCCGGCCTCGATCAGGGCGATCATCTCCTCCACCCGCCGCGCGGGCGGCCCGATGGAGAGGAACGCGTTCAGCGGGGTGTACCAGCCGTCGAGGTCGTCCCGGTAGGAGTCACCGTGCAGGCCCCCGTGGTCGACCGCGAGACGGACCTCGTTGCGCAGGTCCCGCAGGACGTCGAGGGCCGCCTTGAGCGGGCCGCTGACATTGCCGCACCTGGCTTCCGCGACATCCCTGCGCAAGTGGTCGAGAAGCCACTCGGTGAAGTCCCCGGGGCCCGCGAACTCCCGGTCCCGGTACGGGCGCTCGATCAGCTCCCAGTCCCAGCGGTACTTCTCGTCGATGCCGTACGCCGACAGGACGGCGTCCTTCTCCCGCTCCCCGGGCCCCGCCGCGAGGAAGTCGTCCCGCAGCCGCCCGGCCACGGCGTCGTGCCCGCGTGACGTGAACAGTGTCCAGTAGTAGACGGCCTCGACCTCTCTGGAGACCAGCGGCCACAGGTCCCTCCTGAAGTCGAGGCCGCAGCGCCCGTGGGTGCGGCGCAGCTCCGCGATGCGGTCGGCGGTGAGCAGCAGCGGCTCGTGCCGGCCGTGCGGGCCCTTCTCGTTGTCGCCGCGTGCCTGGTGGGGGATGCCGCGCCGGGACCCGGCGTACAGGCGCGGCTCCCGCCCGCCGGGGTGGTAGACGAGGCCCCCGGCGGTCGAGGCGAAGGAGCCGCCGCGGCCGACGGTCAGCTCGGTCATGTAGTCGAAGAAGTTCAGCCCGAGCCCGCGCAGCAGCACCCGGGCGTCCGGGGACAGCGCGTCCAGGCCGACGTCCGCCGGGTTGGCGGGCGCGACGCGCACCAGCCCCGCCCCGCGCACACGTAAGGCGAAATCCCGCTCCGCGGCGTCCGGGCGGGCCGGCAGGTGCCCCTGGCAGAGGATCACCGCGTGCAGGCCCGCGAGCACGGTCCCGTCGTCGAGGACCACCCGCTGGAGGGCCCCGTCCCCGCCTTCAGGACTGCCGACCACCGGACTGCCGACCTCCGGACTGCCGGACTCGGGATCGCCGGACTCGGGATCGTCGTCGAGGGCCACCGCGAGGCGGGCGTGCACGCTGACCGTCAGCCCCGCGGGCGCGCCCTCGACGACGCGCTGGTACACCCAGCGCAGGTAGTGGCCGTAGAAGGCGCGGGTCGGATAGGTGTCGGGGAGCAGGGCGCGGGCCTCGTCGAGGACATGGGCGGGGTGGCCCTCGCCGAGGCGGCCCGCGACGAGCGCCACGGCCCACTCGTGCAGGCTCGGCCCCGGCTCCAGGGGACCCCGCAGGTCCACGGAGGCGTCCGTGAACGCCGAGATCTGCCCGGCCACGGTGTTCATGAGGAGGTGACGGGACTGGTCGGTGCGCCACACCTTGCCGGCGCCGGGGGGATGGGGGTCGACCACATGGACGCGGACCGTGCTGCCCGCAGGCATCGAGCGGGCGTTGGCACAGAGCCGTTCGACCACCGAGAGCCCGCGCGGGCCGCTGCCGATCACGCCCACGGTGCGATGTCTCGTTGTCATGGTTCCTGCTTCTGCCGATATCGGGGAACACAGCGCGGACCCCGGTCGTGTACCGGGCCGCTGGTAGGACTCCGAGCGCGTCGGCCTCACCACTCGACCAGCGCGAAACCCGCCGCCATGCCCCCGCCGAAGCCGGCCAGGAGGATCAGGTCGCCCGGCCCGAAGGTACCCGCGCGGGCGGCCTCCGCCAGGGTGATCGGGATGGAGGCGGCTCCCGTGTTGCCGTAGCGCTCCAGCGTGAGGTGCATGGTGGCCCCTGGCAGGCCGAGCTCCGTGAAGACGGCGTCGAGCATGACGCCGTTGGCCTGGTGCGGGACGAAGTGGGTGACGGCGTCGGGACTGACACCGCTCTCGTGCAGGAACTGCTTGGTGAGCAGCGGCAGCCGGTCCTCCACGAAGGCGCGCACCGCCCGGCCGTCCATCGTGAAGTACTGGAGACCGGCCTCCAGGGCGGCACGGTCGGCGGGCAGCCGACTGCCGCCCGCCGGCACCTCTATCAGGTCCGCCAGCTCGCCGAAGGTGTGCGCGGCGACGTTGCGGATACGCGCTCCACGCCCCGGGGCGAGGACCATCGCACCGGCGCCGTCGCCGAACAGGACGACCGTCCTGCGGTCGGCCGGGTTCAGAATGCGGGAGTACACGTCGGCACCGATGACCAGCGCGCACCCGCCCCGCCCCGTGAGGATGCCCTCGGCCACGGCGAGCGCGAACACCTCACCGGAGCACACGGCGTTGATGTCGAACGCGGCGGCGTTCACCGCGCCGAGCAGATGCTGCACATAGGCGGCGGTGGGAGGCTGCGGCCGGTCCGGTGTGGAAGTGGCGACGACGATCACGGACAGCTCGCCCGCGGCGACGCCCGCCGCCCGCAGCGCGGCCCGCCCCGCCGACGCGGCCAGGTCCGACGCGGCCTGACCCGGGGCGGCCCAGCGGCGCTCCCGGATCGCGGTCTTGCGGACCACCCAGGCGTCGTCGACACCCGCCGCAGCACCGGCCTCGTCATTGGAGACGACCCGGTCCGGCACATACGCGCCCGTGCCGAGGACCCCGACTTCGGTCATGCGCCCGCTTCCCCTCAGCCGGCCGTGGACGTGCGCGCGGACGGCCGCGAGGCACCGCGTCCGCCGCCCGTCGTCTCGTAGACGCGCTTGTGGCCGCGCAGGGCCGCCAGCCGGTAGGGGCCCGTGGTCTGCGCGGGGGCGCGGTGGTCCCCGCCGTCGGCCGGGAGCGCGTACTCGTGCAGGGCGCGGTAGCGGGCGTAGTCCACCGGCTCGCGCCTGGCGATCGCCTCGCGATGCGCCTCGGTGCGCAGATGCTCCCGGTAGCCGGGGACGACGGTGCCCGCGAAGAACTCCGCGACACTGCCGGAGCCGTAGCTGAGAAACCCGATCCGCCGGCCGGTCAGATCGTCCGCCTGGTCGAGGAGCGCGGCGAGCGCCAGGTACACCGAGGCGGTGTAGCTGTTGCCGACGACGCTGTTGTACGCCGTGGTCAGCCCCAGGTCACGGCCGACGCGCTCCTCGTCGACGGCATGCCCGCAGTAGTTGAGCAGTTGGCGGTGGGCCTTGTAGGCCATCTTCGTGAACGGCTGGTGGTAGCAGAACGCGGCGAACTCGTCCAGCGCCCGCCCGCCCTGCTCCGTGTAGTCCTTCCAGCTCCCCTCCACCGCGAGCAGATACGCGCCGATGGACTCCTGCCCCTCGACGAGGGCGGTGTCGCGGTAGTTCGGCCGCCAGAAGTCCATGACGTCGGCCGTGTACACCCCCGACGGCTCCTCGATCCGCACCAGGGCGGGGCCGGCGCCGACCAGCATGGCCACGGCGGCGGCGCCCTGGGTGGCCTCGCCCGGGCTGTCCAGGTCGTACTTGGAGACGTCGGCGGCGATCACGAGGACCCGCTGCGCCGGGTCGCGGCGTACCAGGCCGACGGCGAACTGGAGGGCAGCCGTCGCCCCGTAGCAGGCTTGCTTGAGTTCGACGACCCGGGTCGCGGAGGGCAGCCCGAGCAGCGAGTGGACGTAGATCCCGGCCGCCTTCGACTGGTCGATCGAGGACTCCGTCGCGAAGATGACCGTCCGTATGCCGTCGCTGCCGTGCCGCTCGATGATGGGCGCGGCGGCGGCGGCGCCCATGGTCACGATGTCCTCGTCGGCGGCGGCCACGCTCATCGACCACTGACCGATGCCCTTGTGGTACTTGCCGACGTCGACGCCCTTCTCCGCGGCGAGGACGGTGTGCGGCAGGACGAACTCGGTCGTCGCGAACGACAGGTCGTGCAGCCCGACGGCGGAATCGTTGGCCATTCCTAGACACCAGCCTTTGTTGTCGTGTTGTCGCGTTCCAGCCGGACGTGTGCGCGCATGAGTTCCCCCGGGTTCGTCTGCGCCGCCAGGAGGGAGAGTTCACCGCACAGCACGGTCGCCGCTGCGAGGGCCGCGAGGCGGCGCGCGTTCTCCCCGGGGGCCCGCTCCTCCAGGCAGCCGAGCCGGGTCAGGTTCTCCTCCACGAAGCCGAGGCCCTTGCCGTTGCCGACGGTGCCCACGATCAGGTTGGGCAGGGTGCAGGCGAAGTAGAGGTCCCCGTCCCGGTCCTCGGCCATCACGACGCCCTGCGAACCCTCCACGATGTTGGCCGCGTCCTGGCCGGTGGCCAGATAGAAGCCGAGCAGCATGTTCGCGAAGTGCGCGTTCGCCGACCGGATGCCACCGGCGAGCAGCGTCCCGAGCATGTTCTTGCGGACATTCAACTCGACGATCTTGGCGGCCGTCGTGTGCAGCACACCCTCGACCACGTCACGCGGCACGAGCAGTTCGGTGACGACGTTCTTGCCGCGGCCGAGGATGCCGTTGACCGCGGTCGCCTTCTTGTCCGTGCAGTAGTTCCCGGATATCGAGCCGTAGGAGATGCCGGGGACCGTCTCCAGCAGATGCGCGAGCAGCGCGTCGGAGGCGAGCGTGGCCATGTTGTGCCCCGACGCGTCGCCGGTGCTGAACTCGAACCGCAGGAACAGCAGGTTCGCGTTGATCTCGTGGCGGACGCCGACCAGCTCCGCGAACCGGCTACAGGTGCGCACCACCTTCTGCAACTCGTCCCTGCGCGCGTCGATGTCCCGCGCGGCCGCCAGCGCCGTCTGCGCGTCCAGAGCCTCCACAAGCACCGACCGGGTCATCCGCTCGTCGACGAGGGTGGCGACGATGCCCCGCTCGCACCGCATGGAGACCTTCGCGCCGCGGCCCACCGACGGCCACAGCGGCGACTCGTAGGTGGCGAGCGGCACCGGGGTCTCGGTGACGGCCACGTTCCCCGAGACCCGCAGGGGGCCCACCCACCGCATCGGGACTCCGGCGATAGCGTTCTCGGTCATCGGGTGCTTCCCGTCGTCTCGTAAGGGGCGTCGAAGCTGGTGGAACGCCGGGCGAACGGCCCGGGGTCGATCCCCCGGTCGGCGCAGAACGCGCGGAGTCCGCCGTGGATCAGCAGATCGCAGCGGGCCAGGTCCGCGGGGGTGCGTGCGCCGAGCAGGGTCAGCAGCGCGGCCAACTGGTCGAGCCATGTCGATATCCGCTCGACCAACGCGGTCACCCCGTCGTCCAGCAGCGTGCGCAGGAACGTGCCGGAGGCGCCGACGCCCGACGCGCCGAGCGCCAGGGCCCGCGCCACGTCGAGCGGGTTGCGCACCCCGCCGGAGGCGAGCACGGGCATCGGGGCGTCCCACGCGTCCAGGAGGCAGGCCGCGGTGGACTGCCCCCAGCCGGTCAGATAGGCGTAGTCGGCGAGGTCGCGGCGGCCGTTCTCGATGCGGGCGAAGTCCGTGCCGCCCCGGCCGCCCAGGTCGGCGACCCGCACGCCCAGGCCGTCCAGCAGCAGCACCGTCTCGCGGCTCAGCCCGAAGCCGACCTCCTTGACGATCACGGGGACGCCGACCCCGGCCGCGATCCTCTCGATCTGGGCGACCCACGACGCGAACGACCTGTCGCCCTCCGGCATCACCGTCTCCTGCACGGTGTTGAGGTGGATCTGGAGGGCGTCCGCCCTGAGCAGGTCGACGGCCCTGAGGGCCATGTCGACGGACGCGTTCGCGTTGACGTTGGCGATGACGAAGCCGTCCGGGTTCTCCCTGCGCAGCACGCTGAACGTGTCCGCGCAGTCCGGGTCCTTGAAGTACGCGCTCATGGACCCGGACGCGAGGGCGACACCGGTCTCGCGGGCGGCGACGGCGAGGTCCCGGTTGATGATGCCGGTCTTCTCGCTGCCGCCGGTCATCGCGTTGATATACAGCGGCACCCGCCAGGTGATGCCGGCGAAAGCGGTGGCCAGTGAGACGTCCTCCCGGTCGATACCGGCCAGGGCGTGGTGGACGAACGACACCTCGTCGAACTGGTTGCGTCCGCTGTGCCGCTGCTGCTGCTCGACGGCGAGCCGGACATGGTCGTCCTTGCGTTGAGCGATCATTCCTCGTTCCCTTCCGCGTTGCCTGCCGCGGCGGGGCCGAGCGGCAGGGGCACCACCCCGGCCGCGGCCCACAGTTCGCGCAACCTGGCGATGTCCCGTGCGGCGTCGGCGTCCAGCAGCGCGATGCCGCAGTCGCCGCCGCCCGCCCCGGAGGGCTTGGCCGCGCCCCCGACGGCTTCGGCGGCCTCGCACAGCGCCGTCAGACGAGGTGTGAAGACCCCCAGCGCGACCTCGTCGTCCAGGCGCGCCAACTCCCGCCTGGCCTCTCTGATCCTGGCCAGCAGCTCCTGGCCGTCGCCCCGCTGAAGCGCGGCGATCGCCCCGCGCACACAGTCGGTGGTGGCGTGGACGAACCTCCGGTGGGCGGCGGTGCCGCGCCAGGGCCGCCGGTGGAGTGCGGACACCAGGGCCGTGGTGGAGGCCGGGTGCTGGGTCCAGCCGACCTCCAGCCTGAGGCCCTTCGGCACCGGCAGGCGGCGTATGTCGAACCCGGGCCAGGGCAGGCGGAGCGCCTCCTCGACGCCGCGGCCGCGGGCGAGGGCCAGCACGGCGGCACGGTCGGGCGCCCGGTAGGCGATCCAGCCGCCCCAGGTGCCCGCGGCGAGGTCGCCGCCCGAGCCCTTCGGGTCGATCTCGGCGGAGGCGAGCAGGGCGAGCCTGAACCGCTCGGAGTCCGACAGCGTGAGGCCGCAGAACGCGGCGACGGCGGACACGGCCGCCACGGTCACCGCGCCGCTGGAGCCCAGACCGTACTTGGTGCCGTTGTCATGCAGGCCGCTCGCCACCGACACAGCGAACGCCGGTAGCGGAAGCCCCCGTTCGGCCAGCAGCCGGCCCACTGTCTCGATCGCGGACAGCACATGGGCGAGGCCCGCGCGCCCGTCCCGCCCCGTGTCCGCGCCGCAGCGGACGAGCCGGGCGCCCCGCCACCGCAGGCGCTCGCGGTGCGGGCCCAGGTCGGACGAGATCTCGACGCCCGCCCCGTCCCGCCCGGCGACCGTCAGCGTGACGTAGCGGTCGACCGCGACGAGGATCGCCGGGTTGCCCGCGTCGACCACCGCGTACTCCCCGGCGACGAACAACTTGCCCGGCGCCCGGCGGACGACCGTCGGCTGAGCGGTCATCGACCGCCCCCGGGCAGCAGCCTGGCGCCGGGACCCGGCCCGGCGACCAGCACCGAACCGTCCGGTACGGCGTCGCGCACCGCCTCGGCGACCCCTTCGGCGTCGGTGCGACGGCACAGCACCTTGACGTTGGGCCCCGCGTCCATCGTGGCGTACGCCGCAACGCCGTCCTGCCGCAGCCGCAGTACCCGGTCGAGGACGGTGAGCGTGGCAGGCGCCAGATAGCGCACGGCCGGGCGCGCCGCGAGCATCGTCGCGTGCATACCGAGCGCGTTGCGTTCGGCTATCTCACCGACCGCCTCGATGTCACCGGCCAGCAGCGCGGCTCGCATCTCGGTCAGGTCGCGCTCGCTGGACACCGCCCAGGGCTCGTACAAGGGGGAGGTGTCGACGGTCCGCCGCATGGCCGCCCGGCTGGACACGGCCTTCGGGCCCGCGTCGACGACGGCGATGACCAGGGCGGGGTCGAGGTCCCCCGTGGGCACCGGCTCCGCGTGGGAGCTGAGGTCGGCCTCGGCGGTGGTGCCGGAGTCCGAGCCCGCGTGCCATATCGCGAAACCGCCGAAGACCGAACGGCACGCCGAGCCCGAGCCGCGCCGCGCCAGCCGGGACAGCGCGGTGGCGTCCGGGGAGAGCCCGTACGCGGCCGCCGCGGCGACGGCGAGCGCGGCGAACCCGCTCGCGGACGAGGCGAGGCCCGCCCCGGTCGGGACGGTGTTCTGGCTGTCCACCACGGCCCTCTCCACGCGCCCCGCCCGTTCCCGGACCAGGTCGAGAAAGGCGGTCACGCGGCGCGCGGCCCCGTCCTCGGCCGGGTGGCCGTCGAGGACCACCGTGTCCTGCACGGCCCCGCGGGCGAGGCGGACGCGGGTGGTCGTGGGGAAGACGTCGAGTGTCATCGACAGGCTGTCGACGCGGGGCAGCACCAGGCGCTCGTCCCGCTTGCCCCAGTACTTGATCAGGGCGATGTTCGGGTGCGCGACCGCGGTGGCCTCTGCTGCGGTGTCCTGCTGCGGCGCCCGGACGAGGGTGGTCGGGTGTTCAGGAGGCATGCTCGGCGTGTCCTCTCAGCCGCAGGACCCAGGTCTGCTCGGCGCCCGCCGCACGCAGTTCCCCGACGACGTCCTCGGCCCGCTCAGGCCGGGTCAGCGCGATGACACAGCCCCCCAGGCCACCGCCGGTGATCTTGGCTCCGAGGCCGCCCGCGGTGCGGGCCGCCTCGACCAGTCCGTCGATGCGCCGGGTGCTGAGCCCGGCCGCCCGCAGCAGTTCGTGATAGCTCGTCAGCCGCGCGCCGAGTTCTTCCGGCCGGTCGTCGGCGAGGGCGTGCCGGGCCTGTTCGGTCAGCCGCGTCGCTCGCCGCACGAATTGCTCCTGCGCCCCGTCGCGCTGCCGGAATCCGGCACGCAGCATCTCGACCGCCTCCTTGGTGCGGCCCAGGACGCCGCTGTCCGCGAGGACGAACAACCCGTCGAAGCCGACGTCCAGTTCCCTGACCTCGCCCCCGTGGAACAACAGCGGCACGGACGCGCCGACGGCCCGCGCGTCGACGCCGCTGGACCTGCCGTGCGCCACGTTCTCGGCGGTCTGCACCAGGTCGAACGTCTCGCTCTCGGTGACGGGGCGTTCGTGGAGGTCGGCGAGGGCGTGGACGACGGCGCGTGCGCAGGCCGCGCTGGAGCCGAGCCCCCGGCCGTGCGGAATCCCGCCGTCGACGACCACGTCCAGGTGCGGGCCGTCGTCCACGCCCGCCATCGCCCTGAACTCGGCGACCAGTCGGCGAAGGCCGTCCGACGCCCGCGCCACCATGGGCCGCGGTGGGGAGCCGGTCATCGCGAACGTCACCTCGCCAGGACGCTCGGTGCCGCGGCGGGACCGGCGGACGCTTGCCGTGACGGTCAGCCGCGGAACGGGAAGAGCGAGCGCCGGGGCCCCGTACACGACCGCGTGCTCGCCGATCAGGATGGCCTTCGCATGGGCGTGACCGGTGCCGACGGAACGTGTCCCGCGCTCTTCTGACGCCTCGTCCACCGGGGTCGACGGAACCACAGTGCTCAACTCCCCTCGTTCTGCGTGCCCAGGCCGCGGCGTCCGGTGGTTCCCGGGCGGGCGGTCTCGTCCTGAAGCGGAAGCACTCGAACAGCCCGGCCCGTCATCGCGGTTGGGAGACCAGGTGCAGGCGGCGGGGGTGGAGCGTGGTCTCGGGCGCCGTGCGGAACTGCCGGTCGGGCACGCTGTTCAGCTTCCACTCCTGCGTCACCACATCGAGGATGACTTCGAGTTCCAGCCAGGCGAACGGCTCCCCGATGCATCCCTTCGACCCGATGCCGAAGGGGATGTAGGCGGCCTCGATCTTGCCGAGCTGAACGGAGAGCCACCGGTCGGGATCGAACTGGTGCGGGTTCGGATAGCTCTGGTTGTCCCGGTGCAGCAGATAGGAGCTGAACACCACGTTCGTTCCCGCGGGTATCGCCTGGTCGCCCAGTTCGACCTCCGCGAGGGTCTTCCGGCACGAGATCCACACGGGCGGATACAGCCGCATGATCTCCATCAGGAACCGGACGGTGTAACTGGAGGTGTGGTCGTGGGTGGCGCCTCCGCCGCGGCGCTCCGTCAGATCCTTGAGCAGCCTCTCCTCGGCGAGGGGATTCCTGGAGAGTACGTGCAGGGCCCAGGACATGACGGAAGCCGTGGTGACGGTGGCCGACGTCAGCATCATGACGGCCTCTTCGCACACCTCGTCCGGCGTCAGGACCCGGTTCCCCTGCTCGTCGGAGTCCGTGAGAAGCGTCGACAGGTAGCCGTTCGTCCATGCGGGGGCTTCCGGGGGATCGGCTATGCACTCCCTGAGGAGGTCCCGGAACTCCTTGCGTGCCCGGGACAGCCGGTTGGGCGCCCCGGGGCGCGCCGTCCGGTGCGCTGCCTTCCCGTAGAGGGGCTTTCTGATCATCTCCCCGGCCAGCCGCGCCAGGCGCTCGCCCAGTTCTTTCGTGGTGTCGGCCGGCAGTCCGACGATGAGCGTTCCTACGGCGATGGCACAGGCGATCCGGCACATCTCCGACTGGACGTCGACGGTGTCCCCGGGGCGCCATGAGGACACCATGTCCCGGACGATGTGGCGCATGGTGGGGAGGTAGTCGCCGACCTTCGACGACCGTAGATAGGGATTGACCAGACGCCGGTAGTGCCGGTGCATGGTCTCGTCCTCCGAGAGCATTCCCACCCGGCTGAGGTTTCTGGCCTTCCGGAAAAGTTCGCCCTTGCCGTAGTTCTTGCTCTCGCTCACCAGTATGCGGCGCACCAGGACCGGGTCCCTGACGAACACGGCGTCGACACCGTCCACCGTGAGACGGCGAAGTCGGTGCCCCCGCAGGAGGCTCTCCATCCGGCTGAACTGGAACACCGGCCTGTCGCGCTCACCCGGGTCGCCCGGGACCAGGGTTGCCGGATTCACCCGACTCGTCATTGCACTCACCTCTCATACACAGTTCCGTGCGCATTACGTGACCGGGCTTGAACCGTGGTACGTCGCGGCCGTCCGCCGACCGCACCAAAAAGGGAACCCCGCGGCGTGCGGGATTCCCTGAGAGCGTGCGAACTGCTTCGGCGGTTACGCGGATTCCTTGTCGCGAACGGCGATGTAGGCGGCGTTCAGCCGACTGACGGGGCGCCAGCGGTAGTAGGACTGGAGCTTGTAGTACTCCTCGCCGGTGGAGGTCACGGCGGCGTACACCATCTTGGGGTCGTCGACACCGTACGGAACGCTCTTCACAAAGCCCTCGATCTTGGTGCCGAGCCGGGCGAAGTACGCCATCGGGCTCTCCGTCTTCACACCGTAGGAGATCCGCTCGATCTCGTTCGAGTCCCAGTTCAGGGTGGTGTAGAGCCCGAATGCCTTCTCGCAGAAGGCGAACATCTGGTCGCTCGGGCTCGGCAGGTCGATGTCCCGGTGCATCGCCAGGACGGTTTCCCTCTCGTAGCACTTCGGCGGGGCCGCGAGGTACAGGTTCATCGTCCGGCTGCGGTAGTCGATGCCGATCACGTCCACTTTCTCGGACATGCCGTAGCGGGTGAAGAAGTCCATGTTCTCCGCCAGGCTGCGCGGCATCGACGGCATTTCGGCGAGCCGGGCCAGGGTCTCGTGCTCCCCTTCGGGGAAGTACACCCACACCTTCTTGAATCCGGATGTGACTCCGAAGTCGAGGCCGTAACTGTCTATCGCGCAGTTCCGCTGGATGTCCGAGAGCAGCGCGCCGATGGGGTGGTCCGTCTTCGCGGTCAGTCCCTTCGCCAGGGCGAGCGCGTAGGGGTCGACCTCTTTGGGGACGGTGAAGCGGGCGTCGAAGTCCCCCTCGTGCTGCTTGTTGGTGGCCACCCGGAAGGCGATCACGGCCTCGGGAAGCACGTCCTCGAACGCGCTCAGGATGGGCAGGACCACCTCACGCGAAGCGGCCACGTCCAACAGGCCCGCTGACTTCTCGATGGCTGAGTAGACGGTCTCCACGTCGACTGTGTCCGGCATCACTTACTCCAAAGACTCGATCTCGGTTGCTGTGTGCTTGCCCGGCCTGGTCTGGCCCCGTGCGGGCGCCGTCGCCGGTGTGCCGCGTCGGCACCGGGCCGACGACGGGCCCACTCGTCAGACCTGGTCCTGGCGCAAGTCCTTGAGCCGGTCGGCCAGCGCGAGGCGCTGCACCTTGAGGGTCCCGGTGCGCGGCAGCTCGGCCTCCGGGATCTGGACAGGGTCGGCCAACTGGGGGAACGCCTCGACGGCAGCCCGCCAGCGTTCCTTGTCCAGCGGCCGGTCGCCGTGGGTGCAGAGCACCGGGACGGCCTCGGAGTCGGAGCCCTGCACCACGACCAGTTCACTCAGCTCCGGCAGCTCGGCGAGGACCAGGTCCTCGATCTCCAGCGAACTGCGCACTCCCGGGATCATGTCGACCTCGCGGTCGAGCATGTGCAGGCAGCCGAACTTGGTGTAGTAGCCGACGTCGCCGGTGCCCCACCAGTCGCCTTCCCGGTTGCTGTCGTAGCGGTCCTGCTCGCCGAAGTACGTCTTGGCGAGACCGGGCCAGGCGACCTGTATGCGGCCGGGGTGCTGCTCCGTCGGCCGCTTCCCGTCACGGCCGACGACGCGCACCTTCGCCGAGCCCACGGGCATCTGCCAGCCGACGCAGCGGCCGTTGGCCTTGTGCGCGGAGTTGCGGAAGTAGGCACGGCCGACGGCGGGCCCGACCTCGCTCTGCCCGTATATCTGGAAGAACAGGGCGCCCCGCCGCTGTGACGACCTGAGCAGCCGGCTCATCGTCCTCGGGTGGATCGCGTCGAAGGTGCTGCTGAAGTACTTCACCGAGGCGAACGGCCGACGCGGGTCGTCCGTCAGTCCCTCCCACGCCATCAGCGAGTTGGGCAGCGCCTCGACGAGCCCTGGCCGGTTCTCCAGGAACAGCTCGGCGACTGTGTCGGGGTCCGACTCGTTCATGAGCAGTACCGGCATCCTCTTCAGGAGGGCCAGCGCCATCGCCGCCACGTTCCGGGAGTGCACGAAGGGGATGTGGATCGCGACGTTCTCCCGCTTCCGCATGAGGGAGAGCAGTCGCCACTGCGGCCTGAGCCGGATGCCCTGGGTGCGGGCGGTGTGCACGACCAGCTTGGGCACCCCGGTGGTGCCGGAGGTGTGGGTGATCACGGCCGCCTCGTCGATGGGCCGCGTCACCGGCTTGACCCGGGGCGCGCCGGCGAGCGTGCCGAGCGATGTGGTCTCCGGCCGCCCACCGGACACGAGGAGCACCTGCCGGGTCAGTTCCGGCAGGGACAGCTCGGCGGACAGCACGTCGAGCTTGTGCTCGTCGGTGAGCAGGTTCGGCCGGTCGATCCGCTTGAGCAGGGCGCCGATCATCGCCGCGCCCAGGCTGGGCGAGAGCAGCACGGGCACCGCGCCGATCCGGGACGTGGCACAGGCCAGCACCCACACGTCGGCGTTGGCCTTCTTGTGGAGCACGACGTGCTGGTCGGGCCGCACTCCGGCGGCCCACAGACGGGCGGCGAGGTCGTCGACCACCTCGGCGAGCCGGGAGGTCGTCAGGTGCCTGCCGACCTCGGGGAGAACGTCCAGGTCGTGGTCGAGGGTGATCGGCGTCGTCGGGTCGATGGCCGCGGCCATGGCCGGCAGCAGGCCGATGTGCAGACCCTGCTTCTGTATCGAGCGATAAGCCACGGAGCCCTTCATCGGGGTCTCTCCTTCGCAGTGAGGGGCGCGGTTCCGGGCGCCTTCCGGCTATCGGGCGATGACCACGGTCGCGGGAGGCGCGGGGTGGTACGAGATGTCGGTGAAACCGGCCTTCACCAGCCAGCCGTGGTAGTCCGACCGCCGCCAGGTGCCGCCCTGCTTGCTCTTGAGGAGCATCTCCGCGCCGAACATCAGGGGGAACGCCGGGCCACCGCGGTCGTCGTCGACGACGTAGTCGCAGACCACCAGGGCTCCGCCGGGCTTGAGCGCGTCGCGCAGGCGGGAGAAGACAGCGACGTTGTCCTCGGGCCCCTCCTGGTGGGCGATGTGGGAGTACACCGCGAAGTCGTACGTCCCGGTGCCGAAGTCGGTGGTGTGGAAGTCGCCTGAGACCGTGGTGAACCGGTCGGCGAGGCCGCGCTCCGCCAGCAGCCGCCGGGCGATCACGTTGATCCGCTCCCAGTCGAGCTGAGTCGAGCGGGCCGCTGGGTTGGCCTCCAGCCAGACCGCCGAGTAGACGCCGGAACCGCCGCCCACGTCCAGCAGGGACACCGGGCCCGCGTCGGCCACTCCCAGCGCCTCGGCGGCGATCGTGGCGGCGGGGACCGACTGCGCCGCGAGGGCCGTGACCAACTCCTCCCAGTGCGGGTTGTCGGCCACCTCGACCACCGCGTCCCGCACAGGACCCCCGGCCCGTACCACGTCGGGCAGGTCGGCCAGACCGGCCATGTGCTTCAGCTTCAGCCGGGCGAAGCCGGTCAGGGAGGTGGGGCCGCCGTCGACCAGGTAGGCGGACGCCTCGGCCGTGTTGCGGTACCGGCCCTCGTGCAACTCGACCAGGCCCACGCTGACGAGCCCGTCGAGGAGCGTCTGCGCGCCCCGCTCCGCGATCCCGGCACGGGCGGCCAGCTCGGCGGCGTCGCCCGCGCCCTGTTCGAGGTGGGTGAAGAGGGAGTGGGCGGCGGCGGTGCCGACGACACCGGTGGCCCAGTAGCCGTTGATCAACCGCAGGATGCCGTCGGGAGCCGGCTCGTTGCCCGTCATGCTGTCCCTCCCCGGACCCCGGTGGCCGCCGCATGGGCCCGGACCGCGCCGCGCAGCGCCTCCGCGACCCGTTCGACCTGGCTGGTGCCGAGCTCCGCGTGCATCGGTATGGCGAGGTGGCGCCGGAAGAGTTCCGCCGAGACGGGGCACGTCTGCTTCGACTTGAACACCGGCTGCACATGGGTCGCGAAGGTGCCGTGTCCGCAGCCGATGCCCTTGGCGCGCAGCTCGGTCGCGACGGCCGCGCGGTCCACGCCCGGGTCGAGCGTCACCATGTACGTCTGCCAGGCGTGGGTGCGGTCCTCGGGTGTGTACGGCACCGTCAGCAGCTCCTCGTCGGCGAGGAGTTCGCCGTACTGGGTGGCGACGGCGTCACGGCGGGCCAGCAGTTCGTCGACGCGGTCCAGTTGCACCTGGAGGATCGCCGCGGCGATGTCGGACAGCTTGTAGTTGTGGCCGATCCGGGTGAACTCCGGTATGGGCAGGCCGACGACTTTGCCCATGTCGAAGATGCTGCCGATGCCGAAGGAGGCGAGCAGCCGCGCGTCCGCGCCGACCTTCGGGTCGGCGGCGAGCAGCGCACCGCCCTCCCCGCTGCTGGCTCCCTTGCGCCCGTGGAAGGAGAGCACCCCCACCTCGGCGAGCGAGCCGGCCTCCCGGCCCCGGTACGTGGCGCCGACGGCGCAGGCGGCGTCCTCGATGAGGAACAGGCCGTGGCGGTCGGCGACCGCCTGGAGTTCCACGTAGTCGGCGGGGATACCGACCGTGTCCACGGCGATCACCCCGACGGTCCGCGGAGTGACCAGGTCGGCCACGGCCTGCGGGTCGATGGTTCCGGTGTCGGCGCGCACGTCGGCGCAGACCGGGATCGCGTCGAGGTAGCGCACGGCGTGGGCGGGCGCGGGGAACCCGTAGTCGGCGACGATCACCTCGTCGCCCGGCTTGACCCCGAGCGCGAGCAGGGAGGCGTGGAGCGCGGCCCCGGCGTTGCACATCGCGACGGCGTCACCCACCGCGTATCTCTCGACGAGCTGCGCCTCCAGGGCCTTGCCCCGCGGGCCCTGCCCGGCCGGCCAGCCGGAGGCGAACACCTCGGCGACAGCGGCCAGTTCCCGCTTCCCGAGGCTCGCGTGGACGAGGGGTATCGACTCCATGGCGGTCACCTCCCGTTCCGTTCCGCGGCGGTCTCCTGCTCGGGGGCCACGGCGGCCGACGGCGGCTCGAAGCGCAGCGGCGTGATCTGCCCGACGTCGTAGCGCCTGCGCATCTCCTCGACGGCCGCGGGGTCCACCGTGGTGCCTCGCGACCAGATCTCGGCTATCTCCTCGAAGTAGTTCTCGTGGTCGGGCGAGGGGTAGCTCTGGAAGAGCATCTTGACCGGCTTGTCCGTGGCGTTCCGGAACGCGTGCGGGGTGCCGGAGGGCACGAACATGCAACTGCCCTCACCGGCGCGGACGGCCCGGTCGCCCTTGGGGGACTCCCAGTCGTGCCAGGTGTCCGTCGTGCGCTCGGTCGGCTCGAAGCACAGCAGGTCCAGCTCGCCCTCCAGGACGTAGAAGAACTCCTGGGACTGGCTGTGGACATGCGCCCCGACGTCGAACCCGGGCGGGACGATCACCTCGAAGATCGATATGGAGGAACCCATCTCCTCGGTGGCCTTGAAGGTCACCTCCTGGGCCGGGGTGATCAGCTTCCGCCCGGCGCCGGGCGGGATGATGAGGTCGGTCATATGCTCCGCTTCCTTTGTTCGCAGGTGCCGCGTTCAGGCGAAGGTCTGGGGGATGTCGTCGGCCGCCCAGGTGCCCAGCGCCATCTCGGCGGTGATGCCGGGGCCGAAACCCGCGATCAGGCCGGTCGCACCGGGTACGGGGGTGTCCTCCTCGAACAGCCTGCGGGCGGCTTCGAGTACGACGGCGCTGGCGATGTTCCCGTACTCGTGCAGGGTGGCCCAACTGTGGCGGAAGACCTTGCGGTCGACTTCGAGGAACTTCGCGAGGTCGTCGAGGATGCGCGGACCGCCCGCGTGGATGATGTAGAAGTCGAGCTTGCCGGCGTCCCAACTGTGGTCCTTGGCGAGTTCACGCAGGACCGGGGCGAGCGGCTCCATCGTGCCCGGCACACGGCGGTCCAACTGGAAGTGGAAGCCGGTGTCCTTGACGGCGTAGGAGATCCAGTCCTCGGTGTTCGGGATGAGGTAGGAGGCGTTGCGCTCCAGGTCGATGCCGACACCGCCCTCGCCCCGTACGACGGCGGCGGCGACGGCGTCGCCGAACAGGCCGTCGGAGAGGAGCGAGCCGATGTCGTCCGCGTCGGGCTGGTAGCACAGCGAGCACAGTTCGCAGGAGACGATGAGGACGTTGCTGCTCGGGTGGGCGATGCAGAAGTCATGGGCGCGGTTGATCGCCGCTCCGCCCGCCGCGCAGCCCAGTTGGGCGATGGGTATCTGCCGGGTGTCGGAGCGGAAGCCCATCTTGTTGATCAGCCATGCGGTCAGCGACGGCATCAGGAACCCGGTGCACGACACGTAGATGATCGCGTCGATGTCACGGGCCCTCAGCTCGGCGTTGACCAGCGCCTGTTCGATGGCGAGGGGCGTGAATCTCTTGGACTCGGCCTCGTAGATACGGTTGCGTTCCTCCAGCCCCGGATGGCGGAGCGTCTTCTCGATGGGCTGGACGATGTGCCGCTTCCTGACGCCGGTGTTCCGTATCAGCCGCAGCGCCAGGGGGAGTTGCGGCTTGCCGGCATGGGCTCCTGCGGCGAATTCCAGAGTCTCGTCCACTGTGATGATGTGTTCAGGTGCGATCATCGCCGGCTTGCATAGCCTCGCCATATCTGGAATCCACTTCCTCAGGGTCTCGACAGCAAGGGCAGTGGGGCGTTGCGCGGGTAGCAGATCGGTGCGCCCGCCATCCTGGGGATGGGTGTGGGCGTTTTCTTCAGGGGTGGCGCGACATGCCCGCCGATGAGCCGCGGGCCCAACTCCCTGTCGGGAACGCCGCGTGGCGTCGGGCAGGTGGTCTCCTCGGCCCCCGCCACCAGGGGGCTTCTCCGCTGGTCGACGCGCTGTCGGACGGCACCGGCAGGGGCCGTGACGCAGCACACCGATCCCCCGTGCGCGGAGAGAGGAGCGCGCTGGCCGAATCGGGCCGAGGGGCGCCGACGGCAAGGGCGTTCGGCGCTGAAGAAAGCTGAAGGAAAAGGGACTTCGGCCGCGGAGAACGCGGCCGACCACCGTGGATCACAGAGGGCTCGGTCTCACCCACGAGAAGCGGGGACCGCAGCCGATTCGACGCCCGAACTTGTTTTCGGGCAGGGAAGGTGTGCGGGAATCGTGACACAGGGGAGGCGTCTGCGCCAACAGCATTCTTGAGTGACTCAGGTCACATCGCTGGTGGGGTTGGCGACTAGGGGTGCGGCAGAGGCGGAACCGGACGCGCAGTCTCCGCGGCACCGCTGCGGCGTGAACCGGGTGAACGGTGTCGACCTCCCGGCGTCACCGCGGTTTTCAGGGTCGGAGTTGACTGGCGCGGGGCGGGAAGGGGGGGGGTGACGGTCGCCCTCCGGCGTGATCGAGGGGCCCACTGCGGACCCGATGCGGCGTCTTGCCCGCCGTGCGCTCGCCGCACGCCCCCGGACTGCCAGCCCCGTGATGATATGGATCTGGTATGACAAGCGCACTCGTGGCGTGCTTCGAGTGATGTTGGCTGACGGTATGGCCGACGCCACCGTCCGCAGCGCCGCCGAATCGACGCGATACGGCCAACCGCCTGGACGGGGCATCTTTCCCATCTGCGTGGCGCCCCCGGCGGGAGACACAAAACATGGGTGGTCAAAATCGGGGCGCTGACCTGCGTATTTGTGCCACGGTTGTTGTTGAGGGACGGGGGCGGCTGATTCCACGGTCGTCGGGTTGAACAAGTGATTGATTTGAGTGCTGCGCAGGTTCGGGTCGGCGGGCGCCCTTTCAGAAGGCGGCGAGCACCACTCCAGCCTCAAGGGGCCTCGACGGCGACGGTGATCTCGAATCCCGACGGACTGATCGCATCGCAGGATGTGCTTATGCAAGTTCAAGACCTTCGTAGCCTCGCTCGGGTGCCGACCGCTCAGGTCGAAAGAGGAACGCAGCTCAATGACGAGCCGCTGCACGCCCAGCTGGCAGGGCGTGCAGCGGCCGTGCAGGGTCAGTGCCCCGCAGTCCGGGAGGGTGAAGCGGGCCAGGTCGGCGGCGGAGGAGGTGAGCAGGTCGGTGACGTCGTCCGCGGGGGGAGCGCAAGGTGCCGCAGGTGTCGCAGGCCGCGTGGTGGTGACGGGGTGGATGAGGTCGACGTCGGTGAGGGCGGTGACGGCCCGGGGCCGACGTTGCACCCCCCGGGGACTGTCCAGGGGCGCGGTACGATACACCATCCCCCACGTGACATGGAAGCACTCAAGCTGCACAGAATGACAAAACGAGGCCACTGTGGAAAACTCGTCAACTACTTCCGCTTTTCGACTTCATGCAATATTCTCCCAGATGCGCCGAAGTGGCGCAAACACCACTCGTGAAGGCTGGGAAACTGTTCTAGGTGTCAAATGGGGGACTCCAGAGTTTGTTGCGCGCCACGCAGAAGTCGTAGGACTTTTTAACCAAACGTGTCATGACGCTTCATGTCTCCCCGAGGAGACCAAAGATCGCGTGCGCAGATACCTTTCATACTGGTGGAGTGCACTTATTGTACCGGATCGAAAATGGTCCGACGCGCATAACGCGAACGCCTTCATGTCGCAAGGAATTCTCGATCACTTGGGGGCGGCTGCCGATATCATTGCAGTTCATTTGGGTGGTAGTGCTTCTGCGCCGAGTGGCGAGGGTATCGCAGAACTCAAGGACCAGTGCGAGAAACTACTGGAATTGGTGCAGGGTATCGATGGCGAGCACCTTCCCAGCCATGCCAGGCGGGAAATCATAGGTCAGATTCAACATCTCCTCTGGCTTATCGCTAACGTCGCCCTATTCGGAGAGGCTCCGGTCTCTCGCGAAGCGAGTATTGTGATAGGCTCTCTAGTGCAGACATCCAGCCAGGTGGCACGCAATAACGCGAGTGTGGCAGGGCGTTGGAAGAAAGTCGTTATGGCTTTCGTTGCGGCGGCTGCTGTCTTCTCTGCAGGCACCACGGCAGCACAGGAGGCAATCGATTCTGGGTTGGGCCTTGCTGGAGAAATAGCTTCCGTTGTCGGTGGTGAACTGGACGTCTCGAGTGACTAGGTCGGCGGGGCGGCCTTGGGATGTATCTGCTTGGGATGCGTGATCATGTCCGTATGCTGATAGTGAGTCAGGCAGTGTGGACCTGGCCCGTAGAACAGGACGTTGGGGTCACAGTTCCCGTCTGGAACTGTCTCGTACTCGCCGGGTGGATCAGCACATTATGTCAGATGTGGTGCATAGCGCGACGCAGAGAAGTCCGCATATTGGTCGTACACAGGCGCTCCTGCAACGCGGCGTGGGAGACCGCCAGGCTTGGCCTCCTTCCGTCGAGCGGCCTTCTGTGCTCTTGTGATGCGAAGGAACGTTTTGAGAGTGCGTCAGAGGTGGGAAGGCTGAAAACGCGAGTGTGGTGGGCAGGTGTCTTCAGTCTTTTTTGGGGTGTTCGGGAAGGTTGATCCTCCATTCGTTCTTCGGTGACTCGATGGGACACCTTTGGTGTCGTGGGGAGTGCGAGCACGATGTCAGCGTCTGGCGTCGCTATCCCCGATGGGGCGTTCCTGTGCGATGGCATTGAGTGCCCGGCGCAGTTGTGCGGGTTCGGTGAGCCAGCCCCAGCCGGACAGGCCCTCGTGGCGAACCTCCCACTGGACGAGGCTCTCGTTCCGGGGTTGTAGCGGCGGGATCACGACGTGGTGGCCCGTGCTGCGGATGCGGGCCAGGTTGCCGGGCAGGCACAGTGCGGTTCCGGTGTCGGGTGGGGTGAGCCAGTACATCGCCCCGTAGCGCTGGTCGGCGATCACCGCCCCCGTCTCGTCGCCAAGCAGGGTGAGGAGTTCGGCACCAGTGCGGCGGGTGACGCGTACCGCGTCCCAAAAGCAGCCCGCCGGGACGATGCCCGGCGCGTAAGCCGGAATCCATGCCGTGGCGAGGCTGCGTAGCTGGCCGCACAGCAGCCGCATGGCCTCGGCCAGACGTCTCGCGTACTCGCTGCGCTCCTGTGCCCGCTCGGTGTGCGGGGTGCGGTCGAGGGCCCTTCTTGCCTGGGCCAGTGCGTGCATGCCGGCCCAGCGTGGCCGTTGGTCGGGCACACTGTGGGCCAGGAGTTCCACCCGGGGCATCAGCAGATGCAGGCTCGCCCGTCCCCGTGCAACCGCCGACGGGTACTCCGGGCAGTCGGGCCGCTGCGCGACCTCAAGCAGCCATTTCGCCTCGACACGGAAGTGGCCGATCTCCACGGGAAGCCGAAGCACGGACGACACGTTCACGGCCGGTGCTCCAGCACGTCGCCGAGCGCCGCCAGGTGTTCCTCCCAGGGCGCTTCGTCCCTCACCGTCAGCCCCCGGTCCCGGCCCGGCGACCGCTGACAGATCAGTGCGGAGGCTGCCCGCACCACCCGCTGGCGCAACTCCTGTGGCACTCGCCGCAGCGCCACCCTTCCCAGGGCCGCCGTCTCCCCATCGTTGCCGTTCTCCTCGTCCGGCACCTGCTCGCGCATGCGGGGCGGCAACTCCTCAAGGTGGCCGTGCAGCCGCGTGATCGGCTGCCCGCCGTCCACGCCGGAGGCGGGGGCCCGTTCCGTCAGCGCTTCCCCGGCGAACGTGCGCAGGGCGATGAGAGCGGGCACGGTCCCGCACGTGGCGCCCGCCACCCGCGAGTTTCTACGGCCACGGTCGTCTTGCATGATGGTCTGGTTCCTTCCGGCCGGGGTGCATGGGGTCAGCGGGCGCGCATTCCGCGGCTGCCCCTGGTGGGCAGGTGAAGGGGGCCGCAAGGCCCCAGTGGAGGCATGAGGCTTCGCCCCAGAGCGAGCGCCGTGAGGTCGAGACCCGGAGGGGTGGGTTCAGTGCTCTCCGCGGATGATGGGGCGCAGGCCGTGCACCGTCCGGCACAGGGAGCATGCGTACTGCCCGACGGCAGTCATGCTCGTCTTCCCGGTGACGCCCACCAGTTGGGCGTCGTGTGTGTAGTCCTTGTGCCAGGCGCACCAGCGCACACCCTGCGCGGTCGCCCTTTTCTGACCCTGTCGAGTCAGCGCATGCACGGCCTCGGGGTCACACAGCCGCCCCGGCTCGTCCAAGGGGACCGCCCAATATGCGCTCTGTCCGGAGGGCTCGACGGTTGCCGGCGAGGGCATGTCCACGCAGCACCCAGGCCCCAGACACTCCACCCGCGACAACTGCCACTCCTTCGCGGTGTCCGCAGGCACGAGGGGGCAGTAGCGGGCCGCCCCGGGTTCGCAGAACACCGGCCCGTCCAGGAGCTTCCCGAACTGGGCGGAGACGGCGTCGCGGTCGTCGGTGCCCACGGCGGCATGGACGATCAGCGACGGTAGACGCACCACGGTGAACGGTCCGTTGCACGGCAGTTCCGCCATGCCGCAGGGGTCTCTCCACGCCTTGTGGACCTCGGCGGGCCGGGGGTGTGCACTGGCCAGCCACACAGCCACGCGCTCCACGAGTCTCTTTCGCTCAGTGTCGGAGTTGTCGCTCTGCGTGGTTTCGGGCATGTGCAGGACCGTAGAGAGCCCGCGGCACTCCCTCAATGGCAGTTCTCTCGACCTCCCGTCAGAACTGCTATTTACAGTGGTGCTTGACGGGTCACAGAGGTAGTCCGGTCGCGTCGGCGAGCAGACGCATCTCGGGCGTCAGTGTCCGACGCCCGGTGACCACCTGGTCCACGATGTCCTGTGCGTAACGCTGCTGCGCCAGCCACTCCGGCGCCCGCTCCCACACGCCGTACAGAACCTCGGCCGCCTCCGGATACTGCCGCATCATCGTGTGCGCGTTCGCCACGTCGAGCCGGTGCCGATGGTGCTCCGTGCTCTCTGCCGGGCTCGTGGCCTCCAGGCGTGCCGCCGTCTCCAGTACGACGTCGGGCCGGTCGAGCATGATGCCGCGCTCCGCGGTCTTGTAGGCGACCGTGACCGGTCCCCAGGTGGCCAGCCTCGACCGGCCGCGGGGCAACTCCCGGCCGATGAGTGTGGCCGCGCCCCGCGCGAGCCGCATCGCATCCTTTGCTTCCCCGTGCCGGGCGTCCCTCAGGGAGGCCGCGGAGAACTGGGTGAGGACCCAGCCCCACGCCGCCAAGTCCTCGGCCGTCGCGCGAGAAACCCGCGGCTCCAGATCGTCGGCCCATCGGGCCGCCATCTCCCGCGCTTCGGCGAGCCTGCCTTGCCGCATCAGCAGCCACACCCAGGTGGTCACCACGCTGGCCGAGCGCAACCGGTCCGGAGCCACGTCGAGCGCGCGTCGCAACGCCGTTTCCGCGGAGTCGTACGCGTGCACCTGGGTGAGCACGGACCCGGCCAGATTCAGCAGGTGGGCGTGGAGTGCCTGCACCTCGGGCTTAGCTTCGTCAAGCGCATCGACATCGCGCAGCAACGGCGCCAACATGTCGGTCAAGTCTGCGAGCCGGTTGTCGAAGTAAGCCTCACGCACCGCAGACAGCACAGCGGCAGTGGCGTCTACGTCGGGTTCATCGGCGGGCTGTACGGGCGGAGCTTCGATCGCCTGCTGGAGGGCGCGCCACGGTTCGGCGGCGGGGGTCGGAGGCTCGACAGGCCGAGTGAAGAGGTGAGTGGTCGTCACCCGCAAGGCGACGGCGAGCCTGTGCACGGTCTCCATCCGGGGAGAATTCTGTTCGCCTTGCTCAAGCTTTCGGATTGTCGACAGGGACACGCCCGACTCGCGGGCGAGCACTTGTTGGCTCAGGCCGCGGCGCTTTCGTAGATCGCGCAGCCGGGGACCGATGTGTTCGGGCATCTGACGCCTCCCGTTCAAAACTCAACACTCAGAACGGTACTCCGCTCCAGCCGAACCCCGAGGCCCCGTCAACGCGTTGGGCCCGTCAAGAGGCTCGATCGCCTACGTACTTCGTGTTCTGGCACGCCATCCGGGCCGACCCCTGGAACTTCACGCACACCTTGGTCTTCGTGCCCGTGTTGAACGACGACCAGTGGTAGCCCAGGGTCTTACCGACCCTGGCGGCCTGCTTGGTGCTGTGCGCCTGGCTGTTCAGATAGAGCGTCACGGATCGTTTGCCGACGTTCGCCGGAGGGTTCTCCCAGATGCCTGTGACCCCGTTCCACCCGTTCCGGCCTTCGAGCCGGATACAGATCTGAGGGCCTGAGAAGTGGTGTGTGCAAGCGCTGCTGTCCGCCGTCGCCATGGAGGCCGTGGGCAGGATGAGCAGCGCGGCGGTGAGTGCCGCACTGGCGTAGTTGATCTTTCGCATAGCCTCCCAACCAGATCCGCACCCGAGCTGGTTACGGTCAGCCGTTACCGTCCACCCCGAAAAGTGGCACACAAATTACTGGGCTCTTTTCCGATTGAAGTATGGCTCGCCTGTGCAGAGGAATTCTCAGCTTGACTCTTCGGCTACAGTCTTGTCGTGGTCTTTCAATGCGCGCTTATTGCTTCATACGGGGTCCTCGTGGGCCTTCTTCTTCCGCTTCCCGTCTACAGATTGACCGTTCCCGTGACGGCTTTGTGGCGGACTGAATGCCCCGGTGGGCATCATATTTCGAAGTGGATTGGGCTTGCCCGGTGCTCCCGTTGCCACGGCGAGGCTGTGGCGGCCGGCCACTCGGCGAGGCAGTGGAGACATGGTTGGTTCGGCCCGTCGGCCGCCGTGACCGTTCCCGCCACCGCAGGCGTGTGTGTCCTGCTCGCCTGGGAGGAATCGGATGCTCGGTCGAGGCTCATCGTCTGGGCCTTGATGGTTCCCTTCGTTGTGCTGCTCGTGGTTGTCGACCATGGCGTGCAGCGTCTGCCTGACGTGGTGGTCCTGCCACTCGTGATTGGCGTGCCACTAATCCTAGGGATTTGGTCGCTCGGGTTTCGTGCCGATATGCCGTGGTTGAGGATTCTGGGCGGCGGGGTCGCCTATGCCGCCTTCCATTTCATTCTTCTTTTGGTCAGGGCCGACGGCCTGGGTTTTGGGGATGTGAAGTTCGCCATGCCTCTCGGAGGGATTCTGGGCTGGCATGGCTGGCGATGTGTGGCGCTGGGAATTCTGGCATGCCACGTACTTGCCGCACTTTATGTCGCAGCCCGCAGATCTTGGGGTGGGCGCCCTGCTGATCGCCTCTCACTGGGGCCCTTCATGGCCTTGGGAGTACTGGTCGGCCTCCTCGCCTGATCGACGCACCGGCGCTTCGGAGTGGGCCGTGAGACGCGAGGGACAGCACGATGGTGCCTGCGTCAGCCGAAGCCTGGATCATGAGCTTCCACCGTAGGTTCACGGCCTCCTAGTGGTGTGACTAATGTGTCGAACTGTGAAGCGGGCGCCCCGCCCGAGTGCTGTCGAATGGCCAGCATGAGCCTCCGTCCCGGCGGAGCACACGGTTCGAAGTAGCGGGTAGGCGAACGACTCGATGACGCACGAGGTGGAAGAAACGGCAGGCGGTGGGCCGATGGGGAGCCGCCTTGTCGCTTGGCGGCTTCGTAGGGGGTTGGCCAGGGACGAGCTCGCCTCGCGTGCACAGCTCCCCGTCGGCTACGTGACAGGGCTGGAGACGGGGGAGGAATGGGTGGACCGGCGGGGTCGACTGGCGAGCCTCGCGTCCGCTTTGCGACTCGATGTTGCGGACCTGACGGGGCAGCCTTATCCACCGCGGGGGGAGGAGCAGGCTGTCGTGCGGGCCGTCGCCTTCCATCTTCGCCGTCACGTCGGCCTGTTCACTGACACCGGTGAACGTCTGGGAATTGAGGAGTTGGCCGACCGGACCCGGGCCGCGACGCGGGCCGAAGCTGTGGGCGACGATGTGGCTCTTGCTCGTGTGCTGCCCGAACTCATCGCTGAGGCGGATCGCCTGGTGACCGCGGTTGTACGTGAAGGTGACCGTGAGGCGGCGGCGCACCTTCGAGTCCAGGGGCATGTGGTGGGCGCTGGATTGCTGCGCCGTCTCGGGTACAAGGACCTGGCCTGGGTGCTGCTCCACCGTGCCCGGCCAGGGAGCGGTGAAGTGCTTCCGGTGTTGGTCGAGGAAGTTCGGCTGTTGATCGACCTGGGTTTGCCTGAGTACGCCTTGGCCCGTGCCGAGCGTGCCGAAGCCGCTGGAGCTGGCCACGAGCTTCAGACGCTGGTGGCTTTTGCCCACGCCACGGCCGGGCGTCGCCGAGCTGCGGACCGCGTACTCGACGAAGTCGTCGGGCAGGCTGCTCATGCCAGGGAGTTGGCCGAAGCGGCGGCAGCCCGCGCGGCCGTCGCCGCCGAGTACGGCGATGCCGACGAGGCCGCGGACCATGTGCGAGCGACGGACCTGGCCGTGCTCAACGCGGCGCAGCGCTCCCGTGTCCTGGTGATCGCCGCTACGGCCGAGGCGCGTCGAGGGCGCTTCGAGCAAGCCGCGGCCCGCGTCATCGAGGCCGACGCGGAGGCGCCGTTCCGGGTGCGGCTGGACCCCTTCGCACGCGAGCTGCTTGCCGCGCTCGTCCGCCGTACCACCGAGCAGGGTGCGGCGGTGCGACATCTGGCCGAAGTGGCCGGTCTACCCTGACGGCTCGAATACCCCCGATACTTCCCCCGAGTGGCTGAGCTGCACCTACGCTATCGCCGAAGGCGAGAGGTGAGGCGGCACCATGGATGAAGAGCAGGCCCGGCGCATCGGTAGGCGTCTGCGTTCGGCACGCCTCCAGCGCGGATTGAGCCTTCGCGTCCTCGCCGACCTCGCCGACATGTCGGTCGGCTACTTGTCGATGGTGGAGAACGGGCGCCGGCTGCTCGACCGCTCCAGCTACATCACCGCGCTCGCCGAAGTCCTGCACATCGCCCCCGCCGAACTGGTCGGTCAGCCCTTCGCTCCCGCTGACCCACACGCCGGTGCGGCCCACGAGGCCATCCCCGCACTGAGGCTGTCCCTGATGGGCATCACGATGGCCGCCCCACCGGACCGTCGGCCCCCGCAGACCCCCGTATCCGTCCTGGCCGAACGAGTGGCACGAGCCAACGGGCTCTATCACGCGGCCGAATACGGCACGCTCGCCGCAGGGTTACCCTCGCTCCTTGCCGATCTGCATGCCGCGGCCGAGGCCGCCGTCGGCCCTGCCCGGCACGAACTGCTGAGGCTCCTCGCCGACGCCTACCACCCGGCGTGCACACTGCTGTTGAAGAACCTCGGGTACACCGATCTGGCGTTCATCGCGGTCACCCGCGCCTCCGACGCGATCGCAGAGCTTGACGACCCGGTCTACTCGGCTCTCTCCGGCTTCTTCCACACCCACGTCCTCATGTCGGCAGGAAGCCCCTCTCAAGCCCTGGCCCAGGCCACCGCGGCTGCCAACACCCTGGAAGCCAACCTGACGACGCCGGACGCGCACGCGCTGCTCGGTGAACTGCACCTGATCTCCGCCACCTCAGCCACTCAGGACAGGCAGCGGCCCGGAAACCAACGCGAGGCGGAAGTCCGCGGTCACCTCGCCGAAGCCGCCAAGCTCGCCCAGCGCACAGGCGAAACACGAGCCTGGCACCTGAACTTCGGCCCGACGAACGTCGGCATCCACCACGTCAGCCTGAACACCGACCTCGGGCGCCACAGCGACGCCGTACGGGCGGAACGCAGGGTCCATCCGGAGATCCTGGACCAGGCACCGGGAAGACAGGCCGCCTTCCACGCCGACCTGGGCCGCTCACTGGCCCAGATCCGGGGCCGTGAAGCGGACGCGGTCGCCGCGTTTCTCACTGCGGAGGAGATCGCGCCCCAGCGCATCCGTGCCAACGCCCCGGTGCGGGAGACCGTCGAGTACCTCCTCGGTCGACAACTGCCGGCCCGCGCCGCCCGAGACCTGCGAGGCTTGGCGTACCGCCTCGGCATTCAGCACTGAGCCGGCATATCTGAGCCGGCACAACGGCCTTCGGACCTTGGCTTCGGTGGCGTAGCCGCGAGCCTCGCAGCGGCGCCGCCCGCCGCTGGAGTGCCCCGGTGCGCGGACCTTCATGCTGGCTCGTCTTGAACGGGTGTGCCCGTACGTGGCTGGACACTCGCCTGTCGGCTTCGAAGCCGCACGTGCAGGTTCACGACGGTGAACACCTAGTCGTGTTCGCACGCTTACCTTCCGTCATGACTTGGGCGGCTCCCGCCCGGAGAGAGGGTGAGATGCGCGATGTCCAGAACCCTGATGCGCCACGGCTTCCGGGTGGCCTCCACGTCCGATTACGTACCGCTGGCGCGCCGTGAGACCCGCAAGATCCTCGTGGACTGGGGCATCTCCGAGCCGATCGTCGCCGATGCCTGCCTGATCATCACCGAACTCGTGACGAACGTGGTCCGTCATGCCGCCGTCGTCTCTCCCACCGCTGCGGTGAGCCTCGCTGTCGAGGACGGGCCGGAACTGGTTCTTGCCGTCGCGGACGCCCACCCCTTCAAGCCGAAGCCCCTGCCCCTGGCCCACGCCCTCGGAGGCCGCGGCCTCTTCCTGGTCAACGCCTTGGTACGCGAGGCCCACGGGACCACTGAGACCGTGCCGGACGCCGCCACCGGCGGAAAACGGATCACCGTACGCCTGCCGCTCTCAGTCGTGTCCTCCTGATCGTCGAGACATTCCCCCGCACCGCTTTCCCTGAGAAAGGGGCATGCCCATGCTCGGCTCGGTGAACCACCTTGACCAGGTGGCCCGCGAGTGGAACATCAACCCTGAGGATGTACTCCTCATCGCTCTCAACGCCTCCGGAGCGCGGTCCCCGCTGACGAAGCCCCGTATGCGTTTCAGGCTGCGGCTGAACACCCGCCCCGACACTCCGCTGTTTCTGATCATCTCCCTCGGCCGCCAGGGCTCACCCTTCGAACTGGATGAACACGCGCTGAGGCTGAATGGCGTGACCGTCGGCGAGGTCGACGGCATCGAGGACGACGACGCGGTGCTCGGCTACTGGCGGGGCGGCACCAGGATGCTCACCCTCAACTCCAACGCCCGAAGCCAGTGCACCGGATGCGTGTTCTGTCCGAACACGCTCGAAGACGCTTCCGACCCGGCAATCAGAGCCCTGGACCTGCCCGGCTACCTCGGGGCCCTTGCGGCGAACTCCGGTATGGCCGACCTGTCCGCGGTGGAGACCGTCACGGTATGTACCGGCTGCTTCCTCCACGAGCACCTCGCATTGCGGCACCTGGCCGAGGTCCGCGGGGCCATGGGTGCCAACGGCTGTACAGGAACCCTGCACTTCCTGTCCTCGGTGCTCAGCACCGAGGAGGGGCTGGAAGCCGCCGCCGGGCTCGGCCCCTTCCACCTCACGCTGACCGCCGAGTGCTTCACGGAGCGCCGGCAGATCCTCAAGGAGTCCAAGGCGAAGCTCACTCCCACGGAGATGACCGCGACCCTGGGGCGGGCACAACGGCGCGGCATCACGACCGACTTCACGTACATCGTCGGCCTGGACCCGATCGAGAGCGCCCTCGCCCACCTGAGGGACTTCGTTCCCGTCACCACCGCGTTCCCGAGGTTTCAGACGTACCAGGCACACAACGCGTTCATGGACGTCTACCGGGCACCGGGGTCGGACGCGATCGAGTGGCATCTGACCATGCGCCGGAGCCTGGAGGCACTCTTCGCTCCCACGGGCCTTCGCCCGGAGTGGTGGCAGAACTACCGCAGCCCGTGGTGCTTCACCTTCGCCGACGAGGAACTGACCGGGGCGAAGGTCTGATGACGGCCTTCGACATCTCCGTCCTCGCTCGGGAAGCCGCCGCGTCCACTGTGATCCGCAGCGTCCGTGCGTGGCAGCTTCCGGCGCAGTCCGATGGGCTGCCGCACGGCCTTCCCGAAGCGGTCGTGGCTGCCGTGGGACGTCCTCCGGCGGGACCTTCCTGGGCCGAGCACCGTGTCCGCTTCGCAATCGAACTGGTCGGCGACGGTGTCTCCGGGTGGCAGGCCCCGTTGGGTGAGACGGCCATGCAGATCATCGTGGATGATCTGGCGCCGGGCCTCATCGGCCACGACGTCACTGCTCCTCGCCGCTTGGCCTACCGAAAGAAGGCGGGACGCCATCGCCACGGTGCGCACGCCCGGCAGGCTGCGTCCGCGGTGGAACTGGCGTGCTGGGATCTGGCCTCTCGCGTCTCCGGAGTGGGCGTGAGCACCTTGCTGGGCGGCGCGGTCCGCACCACCGTGCCCGCCTACGCGTCCGCGCTCGGCCTCGATCCGGTGCATCCGGCTGCCCCCGAAGCCGCCGCGTGGGCCACACACCAGGGGTTCTGGGGGCAGAAGTGGCCCTTGCCGAAGTCACTCGTCCTGGCAGGGCCGAAAGCGGTCGCCGACGCACTCGGCCCCATTCGTGAGGCGGCGGGTGAGAGCCGGTTCCTGGTCGATGCTTTGGGTGGCTGCCGTCTGGACGAGGCGATGCTGCTGCTGCCGGTCCTTGCCGATCTGGATGTCGCGTTCGCCGAGGAACTGCTGCCGCCTGGTTCCCCGGCCTGGCACCGGCTTCGGGCGACGGGCACGAAGGTCCCATTGGCAGCGGGCGAGCACGCCGTCGACGAGGCGGAGCAGATCCGGCTGCTGACCGGCGGGCATCTGGACGTCTGGCAGACCGACCCCGGCTGGTCGGGAGGTCTCGCCCGGTCCCTGCACACCACAGAACTGGCCGCGGACCTCGGCATGGCGACTTTCCCGCATGGCGATCGACTGCCGGCCGCTCTCGCCCTGGCCGGGACCTGCTGTCGGGACAAGGTCCCGGCCGTCGAGTGGCACCTGACCTTGGAGCCCCTGCGGCAGCAGGTCTTCTCCGCACCGATGCGAGCCGAGGAGGGGTGGCTTCCAGTCCGCACCGCGCCGGGTCTTGCCGAGGTCCCCGCGCTCCCCGAGAAGCCCGCCGTGCTGGAGGTGACCGGGTCGTGACTGCTCAACCTCCCTCCCCTCGGCATGCCTGGGCGGGGGTGCGCGCCATCTGCTTCGACCTCGGCGGCACCCTCGTCCTTCCGGACGCGGAGCCGACCACGGGACAGGTGGCCCGGGTGCTCGGGATGTCACTCGCCGAGGCTCGCAGGGTCATGGAGCTGGGGGCGAAACGCCGCAGAGTCCGCCCCGCGGACCTCGCAGAGAGCCTGGCCGCACGGTTCGGTCGTGCTTCGCACGTCGGCGCCCTCACACTCGTGCTGGAGCGGGCCCGTCGGAGAGCGTCCGAACCAGAGCTGTTCGAGGACGTCCGCCCGGCCCTCACCGCGTTGCGACAGCGGGGCTTCGCACTCTTCGCCCTGTCCAACAGCCTCGGTTCCTCCATCCCCGCTGAACCGCCCACGGTCTTCGGGGAGTTGCTGGACGAGGTCGTCTACTCAGCGGACACCGGATCGGTCAAACCCGAGCCCGAAGCCTTCGCCGCTGTTGAACGCCTCTCCGGGCTCGTTGCTCACCAACTGCTGCTCGTCGGTGACTCGCGGCGGGCGGATGTCGCCGGCGCCGCGGCGGTGGGCTGGCACACCGCCTGGCTGGACCGCCACCACGTGGGCACCGGCCCCGTGCCCGGACAGACCGCTCGCCTGACGACCCTCGCCACCCTGCCCCTGCTGCTGCCTGCCGGGTCCTCACCGGCTCGGCCGACGACTTCGGAGACGCGATGATGGACCCGCGCGGCCAGCACTGTCCCCAGGCCCCGGGCCAGGACCCGCTGACGAGATCGGTGCCGCTGTTCGACCCAGCCCAGCTACCTCTGCGTGACTGGTGCACCGGCAGCCGCGAGGACGCCGTCACGGGTCTGGTCGCCTTTCCCGACTTCCACAGCCACATCCCCCGCGCCATCGCGGCCGCCTTGACGCGCGGAGGTCTCGTGGGGCTGGCGATCGGTGACGTGGACGGGCTCAAGCGCCACGTCGAGCACGCGAACGCCACCGACCCGGACTGCTACGGCCACCTGGCCGGGAACAAGGTGATGGCTCAACTCGGGGCCATGACGCGGAGCTGGTTCCATCAGCAGCCGTGGACGGCGGGATGCGCGGCCACCTTCGGCGGGGACGAGGTCATCGTCATCGCCGAGCTGGACGGCGCACCCGGGTTCTACCGCGCGGTCGCCGAGCTACGGGACAGGCTCGCAAGCGAGTTGCCGGTCACCGTCTCCTTCGCCCTGACGTTCGTCTCGGCTGGGTATCTCCCCGCAGAGCGCGATCTGAGCCGCTGGAAGCACACCTTCACCGACCGACTTCTGGCCGCGGTGGATCGTTGCCTGTTCACACACAAGGCCGCCCGTCGCGACAGCGGCACCGAGGGCGGCGTCCTCGCCGTCACCCATCTCCCACTTCCCTGGGTGCCGGTCCAGCCCGCGAACGAGGACATCCTGCTGCCGTTGCCGACGGCCGACGAGACCTTACACGTCCTGGCCCGTCCACTCGGTACGAGAGGCCAGGGCATGCTTCTGCTGCCCTGCGCAGGGCCGGCCGGGCTACGAGGCCAACGCCTGCGGGTCTCCTTCCCGAACGGCACGTCGCGCACCGCTGTGGCCGTCTCCTTCCGCGGACAGGCAGCCATCCCGCACGGAACCCCCGAACCCGAAGAACCCGGCCTCCCGCTCGCTCTTCAAGCAGTTCGTGAGAGGTCGCCCCGCAACCTCCCCGCCGACGTGGCGGCCGCGCTGGAGCGCGCCGGGCTGGACTGGTCGACGCTGCCCGCTCACGAACAAGCCCACATGCTCCACCTGATCACCGAATCCGCCACTCCCGACATCCGCAGCGCCCGCGTCACCGCCGCCATCGACGCGGTAGCCACCCGCACCCGGAGCTGACCTTGGCCATCACCACCGGCCCCCGCATCGCATCCCCGGACCTGCCCGAGCCGCACCGCCTCCCCGAGTGGGGCAGTGCAGCCCACCAGGCCGTGGACGCTGTGCCCGACCACGCCGTCGATGCCTTCTGGCGTGCTCTGAACTATCTGTCAGCCGCTCAGCTCTACCTGAACGACAACCCGCGTCTCGGCCGTCCCCTGAGAACCACGGACCTCAAAGAAAGCCCTCATGGGCACTGGGGAGTCTGCCCACCTGTCAACTTCCTGCTCGCACACCTCGGCCCGCTGACCGCCCGCCGCCCCGCCGGGACCGAACTCCTCGTCCTGCACGGTGCCGGCCATGCCGGCCCCTCGGCGCTCGCGCACGCCTACCTCAGCGGCGTCTTGCACCTGACCGGTAAGAAGCCGGGTTGGTCGATGCCCGGACTACGGGCCCTGATCTCCGGTTTCCCGCACCGTGACAGGTTCGGCGGAGAGATCACCCCACTTATCCCCGGCGTCCGGTACACCGGCGGCCAGCTCGGGCCCGCCCTGGCCGTCGCACAGGGCATGGTGCTCGATGCCCCGCACCGGCTTGCCGTCCCCCTCATCGGAGACGGCGAGTTGGAGACCGGAACCACCGCGGCGTCCTGGCTCGCCCGTCGGGCCCTCATCGGCAGCGGCGCTCACGGAGCCGTCCTGCCGATCGTGCTCGCCAACGGTCTGAAAATGGGGGGTCCCTCTCTGCTGGCCGACATGAGCGCAGAAGAGATGGAGCGCTACTTCGAGGGTCTCGGCTATACGCCGCTGATTCACGATGGTGCCGATCTCCCGGCCTTTCGCGGGCTGCTCGCCCACGCTTTCAGCCGGGTGCGCCCACTCGGAGGAGAGGAGCGGCAGCCGGTCGTGGTGTTGACCATGCCGAAAGGCCACACAGGGCCGGAACAGGTAGGAAGCCGCCAGATCGGGGGCACCCCGGCCGTTCACAAGACCCCGCTGAACGACCCTCTGCGCGACCCCCAGGAGTTCGCCGCCCTGGCGAACTGGCTCGCCTCGTATCGGCCCACCGAGTTGTTCACGCACCAGGGACGGCCCACCGACCTGGTCCGCCCTGCCCTGCCCGGCGGCATCGTCAAGTCCGTGTCGGCTCGGCCGGTCGGCGTCCCGGACCCTCGGCCGGCTCAGCCTCGACCCGATGTCTCCGCCGTCGTCCGCGAGCGCGCGGCAGCCGGTGCGTTCCGCCTGTTCAGCCCCGACGAGATCGTTTCGAACCGACTGAGGCTGTCGACGGACGGCTCAACCACGCCGTGGGCCGTCGAAGTCCTCAACGAGGAGATCTGCCACTGCTGGCTACAGGGCTACACCGAGACCGGTCGAGACGCGTTGCTGGCTACGTACGAGGCTTTCGCCCCTCTCAACACCAGCCTGCTCGTACAGCACCTCAAGCAGCGGCGGCTACGCCATCTCGCGGGGCAGAGCGGGCTCCCATCGATCAACTACCTGATCACGTCGTTGGGCTGGCGCAACACCTTCACTCACCAGAACCCGGGCCTCGTCTCCTCCATGCTGGAGATCGAGAACCGACTCGTGCACGTCTACACGCCCGCCGACGCGACACGAGCCGCCGCGGTCCTCGCCGCCATGCTCGCCGACCGCGACCACGTCAACTTCCTGATTGCCGACAAGCACCCAGGACCCTCGTTTCCTCCGGCTCCCTTCCGCGAGGAACTCACCGACGGAGCGGCACTCTGGCCCCACCTCAGCCACGAGGGCAGTCCCGATCTCGTCCTCGCCTCAGCCGGCAGCATCGCGGCCCGAGAACTTTCAGCAGCGGTCACGTTGTTGCGGCAGTCGCATCCCGAGATCAAGGTCCGCTATCTGCACGTCAACGATCTCGCCGCTCTCGGCTCTCCCCGGCACCGCTCCTCGGCGCTCTCCGAAGCGGCCTTCACCCACCTGTTCGGCTACAACGCTCCCGTCCTCGTGGCCGTTCCCACCTATCCCGGAGCCGCCCGCGCCTTGCTGGCCGAACGCGTCAGGGCCGACCGCTTCCACGTCGTCGGCTACCGCGAGCCCCACGGGCCCACCACGCCCGACGACCTCTTGGAACAGTGCGGGCTGTCCGCCGCAGCACTCGCCGCCCAAGCCGTTTTGATGGCCAAGACCCGCACTCGACAATCAGGCTCCTGACCCTGCCACGATCAGCGGCTGACGGCTTCGTCGTCCTCCAACGCGATCACACCGAGTGGCACCAACGGCCCGCTGCCCGGGCCCGAAAGACTAACGAGATGCCTTCCCACACACCCGAAGAACTCTTCTCTTCCACCGCCCCCTACTACGCCCGTTACCGGCCCGGTTACGACCCGGCCCTGTACGACATGCTCGCCGCCCGCTTCGGCCTCGACGGCAGCGAGCACGTCCTTGACCTCGGCACCGGCACCGGCGTGATCGCACTGCCGCTCGCACGGCTCGTCGGCCACGTCACCGCGGTCGACCCCGAGCCCGGCATGCTCGACGAGGGGCGCCGACTCGTCGGCGAGCGGGGGATCAACAACATCGAGTGGAGGCTCGGCGACTCGACCACGCTGCGCGGCATGCACCTGAGCCCCGTACTGCTGACCGTGATGGGTGCCGCCTTCCACTGGATGGATCGCGACCAGGTTCTGCGCGATCTCGACAGGCTCATCGAGCCCCGGGGGGCGGTTGTCCTGGCCTCCGGCGGCGCCCCCGGCGACGTCGAGCCCGCACCGTGGCTTCAGATCATCGCGGATGTCCGGACTCGCTACCTCGGGCCCGCGAGACGGGCAGGCGCAGGCACCTACTCACACCCCCGAGAACGCCACCAGGAAGTCCTGGTGCGCTCGCCCTTCTCGGATATCAGCATCGCCCGATGGGACCGAACCGTCACGCGCACCTTGGACGATGTCGTCGGACTGCAATTCTCGTACAGCTACTCCAGCCCAGCTCAGCTCGGTGACCGTAAGAACGCCTTCGAGAGGGATCTCCGCCAGGCGCTCACCGAGTTCAGCCCCGCCGGCGTCTTCCACGAAGTCGTACGCACGGAGGCCATCACCGCAACACGCCCTTGATGCAGCCGCTTCGACACTCGGGCGAACTGACGATAGGCGTCCCGATACAGGAAGGACGTTGCATGACGACCGGCTCGATCGAGATGAGCGCGTCACGCAATGCGATAGCAGAGGCGCTCTGTGCCGCCCTGGATATACACGAGATCCCAGCCGAAGTAACCGTCCACGAAAAGAGCACGCTGGTTCTGTCCATCCCCGACCCCGAGGGTCTCGAAGCGGCCGTGCGGATGTGTGGGCTTCTCGGGGCTCCACACATCGGCAGCGGACTCGCTCTCCGCCGACCCAGCGGCATGCGGCGGCTGGCTGACCGCATGACATGGCTCCTGGCGGGGGTAACGGGCTCTCCCGTTCGCGTGGAGGGCAAACCCGGCAGTATCTCCAAGGAGCGCGTACCGATCACCATCCCTGCGACGCTGGACATGAACGATCGAATGGTCACCCATCTCACCTCTCAGCAGGCCCGAAACCTCATCGCGCGTCTCGCCGCTGCGACGCCTGAGGAGAGTCTGGAAGACTGCTTGATCGAGCAGAAAGAGACGGGGATATGACCTGGCATATCTCTTGCTTTGGCTGTCCGTGAGGGCCCGGGAGCTTGGCGCCCTAAACGCACCATGTCGTACGCGCACGGAATTTCGTACTGAATCGCGAATGTCTATCCGTATGCATCGACATCGGAAAATTCTTTAGATTTCTGTACGAGTGGTATTCCGCTCTTTGTGGTCCTCACGGTGTGCTGGTGACGCCCGATCCACGATCGACAAGTGAGGTCCCGCGTGGTGTCCGTTCTCTTCTTTGCTGTATTGGTGACAGCTTTCAGTGCTGTTGCGAGCCCTTACGCGCTCTCCGAAATCCGCGCATGTGTGATGCCGGGGCAGGGTCGGCACCGTCGTGTTGCGCGCGGTCGTCACGCTTTGAGGGGGATGAAGTGATGGCCGGGCCGCACGACCTGCCGGAGGCAGCAGTGGCCGTTGAGTGGCGGTGGACGGCTTCAACTCCCAGCGCCCCCACGCGCGTCCGTGCCGCGCTCGGCCGCGGCCTGGTCGAACTCGGCTACGACGCAGAGTCCATCGACGACGCCTTGCTGATTGCCTCTGAGCTGGTAGCCAATGCCACGCAACATGGCCTCGGCCCCTACAGGATGACGCTGTACTCCACGCCCGGCGGCGCGGTCTGTGCGGTCGAGGACCGCGATCCGCGCATCCCGCCGGTTCCTGAGCATTCGACCGCGAGCGCCTTTGAGCCCGTGGACGAAGCACGCGGAGGCGGCCTGGACGCTCTCTGCGCGATGCTGCTCGAACGAGGGCGTGGGCTGCATATCGTCAACGAACTGACGAGAGGCAAGTGGGGTTTTCAGAGCAGCGACGGGAAGAAGATCGCATGGGCGTCTCTTCCGATCTCATCCGAAAGTTGAACACTCTCCTTCCGGTGTGGCCCAAGTGTGGCACGAAAAACGATTCCTCGTCCCTCAGGCGTCACTCTTTCCTTGTCTCAACTACTTCGTTCGAGCGAATCAGGCGGAGGCGCCGGACGGCGGAAACTAGGTGAGTAGCTCCTGCTCCTTGAGGTCTGCGCGGAATTCACTCTTCTCGGTGTGGTTGGCGGACATGAGGTGAGGGTACGTCCAGTCGCATTCGATCACTTAGGGTGGTTTATCGTGCGCGATTGGTTGCAGGAGTCGAGAGCTGTGAAGCCCTACTGCCGGTTGCGGGTGCCTCTGGCGTCTGCGGCCATGGTTGCGGCGGCCATGGTGCTATTTGCAGGATGCGCGGAGGTCGATTCCGATGCCGGGAAGCCGCAGGAGCAGACCACCAGGCGGTCGCCTTCCCCTACAGCGGACGAGCCGCGTACCGAGGCAGTCGCTGCTTACCGCGCCATGTGGCGGGATTTGACCGCCGCGTCCAGGACGTCCGACGCGGATTCTCCGCTCTTGGGAGATCACGCGTCTGGTGGGGCTCTGACCTTGTTGAAGTACGGCTTGGAGAAGTCGCGGAAGCAGGGGGTGGTCTCCCGCGGGACACCACGAGTGGCACCGGAGGTGGTCTCGGCGTCAGGGCGGAAGGCCGTGGTGGTGGACTGCCTGGATGATCGGAGCTGGTTGCGGTACAAGCTGAACGGCGAGCTGGAGAACAACGTCCCGGGTGGACATTCCAAGGTCGATGCGACTGTCCGACGCGATGCTGGCGTGTGGAAGGTGACGGACCTCTACATGCACGAGACCGGTTCATGCTGACTTCTGGCCGGGCCTCTTCCGGAGGGTTTTTTGCGGGCGTCGTGGCGCTCGTCTCGCTCGCCTCTCTCACGCCCGCACACGCGGATGGCACCGGTTCCGTGTTCGCGGGCACGACATGCGTCCCTGACGCGTGCGACGTGAAGGCGAAGAGTGTGAGAAAGCCTCCGAGCGCTCCCGCGAGGAGCGTACCGGCGGTCGGGAAGAAGGCGTCCAAGCCCGTTGGAAGACGGCCGAAGGGGCCACCGACGGTGACGTCGGACGGCTGGGAGTACGACCTCGGCGGCGGGATGGGCATTCTGCCACGTTTCGACGGTGAAGAGGCGAAGAAGCCGAAGCGGCAGGCCGTTCAGCAGGTGCCCTTGGAAGTCGTCGTTCAGGAGGCGGTGAAGCGGCTGGAGCTGCCGCGGCCGGTCATTCGCACGAGCCCTGAGGAGGACTCGGCTCAGATTGTCCAGGTGCCGACCTGGATGTGGGTGGAGCGCCGGTCGTGGGAGCCCGTCTCGGTCTCGGTGGCGGTCGAGGGGGTGACGGTGACTGCGACGGCTCGTCCTCGTAGTGCCGTGTGGTCGATGGGAGAGGGCGGCGAGGTGGTGTGCCAGGGGCCCGGCACACCGTATTCGGACTCGTACGGTGCCCAGGAGTCGTCACCTGACTGCGGTTACACCTATCGGCGGGCCTCCTCCAGGGAGGGCTACCCGGTCGCGGTGCGGGTGAGTTGGGACGTCCATTGGCAGGGCGGAGGCCGCAGCGGGACGGTGTCCGATCTGGCGTCCACGGCGGAGCGGCGGTTGCGGGTCGACGAGGTGCAGGCCGTGGTGACGCGCTGAGCGCGTCGGTGTGAAGAAGGCAGCCCGTCGGCCGGGTTGCGCGTTTCTCTGGGAAGTGAGGTGAATCGTGGGTGTTTCCATGTCCTCGCCGCCGGTGCGAGGTGGCAGGGGCGGGGTGCCGGGTGCGCGTCGCGGTGGGCCGGAACGGCAGCCGGTGGTCAGCGGTGCCCGGCGGCGCAAGCTGGGGTGGGTGTGGGCGGGGACCGGGGCAGTGGTGGTCTCCGCGCTCGGTTTTGCCTTGGTGGTGCAGGAGGCCGGTGATCGTGAGCGGGTGCTCGTGCTGGCCCACGACGTACCTGCCGGGCACGTGCTGGGGAAGGCCGACGTGCGGGCCGTGGAGGTCGCGGCGGAGTCCGGTGTGGTCCGTGTCGCGGATAAAAGTAAGGCTCTGGGGCGACGCACGCGGGTACCGCTTGTTGCTGGGTCGCTGTTGGCGCCGGGGCAGGTCGGGGCGAGGGGCGAGTTTCCGCCGAAGGGGTTCTCTCAGGTGGCGTTCGCCGTGGAGGCAGGCGCTGCGCCACCGGGGCTCGCTACCGGGGAGCGGGTGGCGGTGCTTCCCGGGCCCTCCAACTCCTCTGCTGAGGACGATGAGGGGGGTCAGGTCTCCGCCGTGACGGGCACCGTGACGTCGGTGCGCGCGGCGGAGTCGGCCGGCGGGCCTCGGGTGGTGACGGTGCTCGTGGAGACCGGGGCTGTGCGTCGGGCGGTGCAGTGGGATCGGCCACGCGTGGTGGCGCTGCCTGCTGCCGGTCGGGAGGCCCCATGAGACGGCTGATTGTTCTCGGGTCGGTTTCCGGCGCTCCGGGGGTGACGACTACGGCTCTTTCGCTGGCGAGGGCTTGGCCGACCAGCGCAGACGGCGGTGTGCGGCCCGTCGTGATCGAGGCAGACAGCTCGGGCGGCGACCTCATGATCCGCTACGGGCTTCCTTCGACACCGTCGCTCCTCGATGTGGCTGCCGCGACGGGGAAGCCACACCCGGGGTCTCTGCTCGGTGCGGCAAGCGAGCTTCCCTGCGGAGTGCGGGCCGTGGCCTCGGTCCCGGGCCGCGGGCCGTGCCGTGAGGCCGTTCGCCTGCTGGCCGCCGAGCCGGGCGCGCGTGTCCTGACGGGGGAGGCCCAGGATCACGGGACGGTCTTGATGGATGTGGGACGTCTGTCGGACGACGTCGAGCCGCTGTTGCAGGCGGCCGAGCGGGTGGTGCTCGTGACGCGGGGCGGTGCGGAAGCCCTGACGCACGTGGCCGCGTACGGCCTCGATACCGAGGCGTACGGCGGGCGCCTCACGCTCGTGGTGGTCGGCCCCTGCCCGTACGCAGCGAACGAGATCGCCCGGAGCTTGTCCGTTGAGCATGTGGTGCTCCTGCCGTGGGATGCCCGTGGGGTGTCCGCGCTGAGCCGGGGCGGGGACTCCGGGCGGCGCATCGCGGCCAGAAGGTCTGCTTCGTTGCCGTCCGCCTCGCTGCAACTGGCCCAGTCGCTGGCCGCACTGCGAGCCGGTGCGGGCCGTTCCCTTCCTCGTCAGGCTGTCGGACTCACGGGGAGGATGTCGTGAGCGAGCAGTTGCGGTCTTCAGGAGGGTTCTCCGAGACCGGCGAGCGTGAGTTGGCGGGCTTGGTGCGGCAGCGCGTCGTGGCCCGTTTGGCGGCGTACGCGGGTGAGCGCGAGGCTGCCGGCCTGGCTCCTGAGGACGACGCCGCGCGGCAGACCACGGTGGAGCGAGTACTGGCCGATGAGCTGAGTGCTCACCGGCGTGTCGCCCTGGGCCAGGGCAGAGCTGTGCTGAGCCCCGCCGTTGAGGGGCGGATCGCCCAGGCCGTCGCGGATGCCTTGCTCGGCACCGGCAGCCTTGAGCGGCTGCTGGCCGATCCGGGTCTTGAGAACATCTGCGTCAACGGCTGTGACGTGGTGTGGGTGAAGGACTCCCGTGGCGTGTGGCGCAGGGAGCGGCCGGTGGCGTCCTCGGACACCGAGCTGGTCGAACTCGTACGCACCGTGGCGGCCCGCGCGGGTGATGAGGAACGCCGCTTCGACCGAGGCATGCCGCGGCTGAATCTTCAGCTCCCGGACGGTTCACGGCTGTTCGCGGTGATGGCGGTGACCGGCCGGGTGTCGCTGACGATCAGGCGTCACCGCTATCCCGCGGCCTCGATGGACGAGCTGGTGCGGCTCGGCGTCTGCGACCGGCATCTGGCCGCCTTTCTGCGGGCGTTGGTGCGGGCGCGGAAGAACATCGTCATCGGGGGTGGCACGAACGTCGGGAAGACGACGGTCCTGCGGGCCTTCGCCCACGAGATCCCGCCCCATGAGCGCCTGGTGACTGTAGAGGACACCTTCGAGCTTGGTCTCGACACCGATGCGGTGGTGCATCCGAACGTCGTGGCCATGCAGGCGCGCGAGCCCAACATCGAGGGCCAAGGCGGCATCGACCAGGCCGAGCTGGTGCGGTGGGGGCTGCGGATGTCCCCGGACCGCGTGATCGTCGGAGAGATCCGGGGTGCCGAGGTCATTCCGATGTGCAACGCGATGAGCCAGGGCAACGACGGTTCGTTGTCCACCATCCACGCGTCCACGTCGCGCGGGGTGTTCACCAAACTCGCCGCGTACGCCGCCCAGTCGCCCGAGCGGCTGTCCCTGGAGGCCACGAACCTGATGGTGGCCTCGGCGGTGCACTTCGTCGTGCACCTCGGCTGGGACGCGTCAGGGCGCCGGGTCGTCGACTCGGTCCGCGAGGTCGTCGATGCCGACGGCGCGCAGGTGGTGTCCAACGAGGTTTACCGCCCCGGCCCGGATGGGAGCGCGGTCGCTGCCGCACCGGTACGGCCCGAGACCCTTCACGATCTGGTCGCGGCGGGCTTGGACGCGCAGCAGACCTGGTCACAGGGATGGGGTGCGGCGTCGTGAACGTGTCACTCGGGACCGCTGTCTTGGGCGTGGCCGTGGTGTGCGGGGCGGTGTTCGGGCTGGGGCTGGTGGCCGCGTGTTTCGGCGCCGTGCGGCACCCTGAGGACGGGGGGAAGCGGCTGGCCCTGTGGCGTTCCGTGGTGGCTCGGCTGCCTCCCGAATGGACCGCCCGGCGGGTGCTGATCGCGGTGACGTCGGGCGCTCTGGTGGGAGGTCTCACAGGCTGGCCCGTGGCCGCGCTGCTGACCGTGCTCGCCGTACTCACCCTGCCCGGCCTGCTGGTCCCCGACCGGCAGGCGGCGCGGCGCACCGACCGTATGCGGGCGTTGGCGACCTGGACGGAGATGCTGCGGGACACCCTGTCCGCCGCGGCGGGACTTGAGCAGACCGTGTTGGCGACCGCGGACATTGCTCCCGCCTCCCTGGCGCCCGAGACACGCCGCCTTGCCGACGCCGTCCGTTCGGGGCGACCGCTGCCCGTCGCCTTGCGGGCCTTCGCCGAGGAAGCGGATGATCCGCTCGCGGATGTGGTGGTCGCCGCCCTGGTGATGGCCGTCGAGCAGCAGGGCAGCCAACTGGCGCCTCTGCTCGGCGAACTCGCGGACTCTGTGCGCGAGCAGGTGGCCGTACGACAGCGGATCGACGCCGGGCGGGCCAGCGTGCGCACCGGGGTACGCGTCACGGTGTCCGTCACCCTGGCCATGGCCCTCGGCCTTCTGGTCTTCAACCGCCCCTACCTTGACCCCTTCAACACGCTGACGGGACAACTTGTCCTCGCCGCCACGGGTCTCCTGTTCACCGCGAGCTTCGCGTACATGAGCGCGATCAGCCGCCTCGACGAGCCCGTCCGCCTCATCGGCCCTCCCGCCGCCGACCTCCTGGCAGAGGGCGAGGCACGGTGATCGTCCTGCTGCTGGGTGCCCTGTTCGGCGCAGGCGCCACCGCTCTCGTTCGTGGCCTGCGGCCACCGCGGCCGGTCCTCGCGGACGTCCTCACCGCCCTTGACGCGGCCGCCGAGCCGGGACCGCCGCCTACATCAGGAACAGCGCCGGAGCCCGAGTGGGCGGCCCGCCTCGGCCGCAGGGCCGTGCCTCTTGTCCGTGCCCTCGGCTTCCCCACCCCCTCGCTCCGTGCGGACCTGGCGGTGTGTGACATCGACGAAGACCACCATCTCGCGGGCAAGGCCGTCTCCGCCGTCGCCGGGCTGTTGAGCCCGTGGTGTGCGCTGCTGCTGGTGCGGCTGAGCACGGATACGCCGACCGGCTGGTGGATGCCGGTGGCCGGCTCACTGGCCCTGGCCGTCCTGCTCTTCTTCGCTCCGGATCTCAGCGTCCGCAAGCAGGCTTCGCGACGCCGCCGCGAAATGCGCCACACCCTCAGCCTGGTCCTGGATCTGGCCGTGATCGCGCTTGCCGGTGGCGCCGGGGTTCACCAGGCCCTGGCGCAGGCCGTCGCCATGCCCCGGGGCTGGGCCGCGTCGAAGCTGCGGCACGCTCTCCACGTCGCGCAGCTCACCCGCACCAGCCCCTGGCCCCACCTGGGAGACCTCGGACAGCAGCTCGCCGTCGCCGATCTGGCCGAACTCGCCTCCACTTTGAGCCTCGCCGGCAGTGAGGGAGCCAAGATCCGCACTTCACTCTCGGCCAAGGCACGGGCGATGAGACGACGTCGGATCTCCGAAGCCGAGGGAGAGGCCCAGGCAGCCACCGAGCAGATGTCCCTGCCCGTCGTCGGACTGTTCGCCGGGTTCCTCCTCCTGATCGGCTACCCGGCTCTCGCGCAAGTCCTCTCAATGAGCTGAACCGGCCCCCTCCGCACTCGAACCGGAAGAGAAGAGCACACCTCCCATGTTCCACACCGCAGCTCTGGTCGACCTGATCCGTTCGCGGCTCGGCGAACTCCGCCGACGGGCCCGTTCCGACGCGGGCTACACCACCGAGACCATCGTCGTCACCGCTCTGCTGTCCCTCCTGGCCATCACCGTGGTCGGCATCATCGTCGCCAAGGTCACCTCCAAGGCCAACAGCGTCGACCTGGGATAGCCCATGACCGCATTCCTTCGCAGGCTGCGCGGGGACCGCGGAGCGGTGAGCACACAGTTGGTGGTCGTCGTCCCCCTGCTCCTCCTGCTCGCCCTCCTGGTGGTGCAGTTCGCCCTGGCGTGGCACGCGCGTCACATCGCCCAGTTCGCCGCCCAGCGGGCACTGGCCAGCGCCCGGGTGGAGAAAGGCTCGGCAGCAGAGGGCCGGACGCAGGGCCTGCGGACCCTCGCCGCGCTGGGGCACACGATCCTGGCCCACCCGTCCGTGCACATCGACCGCGGTGCGGCGCGGGCGACCGCGAGGGTGAGCGGAGAAGTCGAACGCGTGCTGCCCATCCCGGGGCTGACCCTCCACGCCTCCGGCACGGCAGAAGGCCCCGTCGAGAAGACCACCCTCCCGCCTGGAGGCCACTGATGAAACCTCGTGGAGTCCGGAGCTGGGCGTGCGACGACCGGGGCTCGGCCGCGGTGGAACTGGTGCTGGTGACGCCGCTACTGGTGCTCGTCCTCCTGGTGGTGATCGCCTTCGGACTGCTCGCCGACGCACGCCTCGTGGTGGACGACGCCGCGCACCAGGCCGCCCGCGCCGCCTCGCTCGCGCGCACCGGGCAAGAGGCTCGTACCCAGGCCCAGCAAGCGGCGAGCGCCGCTCTGCGCGGCGCCGGAGCGGCATGCACCAGCCCCGATGTCCGCCTGACGGCCGGCGATCTGACCCCCGGGTCGACGGTGGCGGCCACCGTGACCTGCACCGCCGACCTCAGCCATCTCACCCGCACCGGCCTGCCAGGACATGCGCCGTTGGCGGCAACCGCGTACTCCGTCGTCGACACCTACCGGAGTTCGCCGTGAAGCGACATACGCGGGCGCGTATCCGCCCGATGCTCCGCGACGATCGCGGCCAGGTCACCGCGTTCGTCGTCGGAGTCTTCCTCGCCGTGTGGCTGTTCGCGGGCATCGTCGTGGACGGAGGACTCGCACTCGCTGGCAAGATCGCCGCCCAGGATGCCGCGCAAGAAGCGGCCCGCGCCGGAGCCCAGCAACTCGACCTCGCCCGGCTGCGCCACGGAGCCGATGTACGCCTCGTGCACGGCCCGGCCCTCAGCGCGGCGCGCGCCCACATCACGAGCACCGGAGACACCGGCAGCGCCACCGTCACGGGCGATGTCGTCACGGCACGGGTCACCCACCACCAGCGCACCCAGATCCTCGGCCTGATCGGCCTTGACACCCTCACCGTCCACGCGACGGGCCGAGCCCACGCCGAGCGAGTCGGCCCACACCACTAACCCTCGTTGGAGAGCCAGGAGTGCGGTCCCACCTGCATCGACGCGTCAGTGCGGCCTTGACGGCAACCGGCACCACGGCCGTCACGCTCGCCCTGGTCGCCGGGATGCCCTACGTCCTGTGGCGATCCAGCCGCCTTCCCTGGCCCACACAGGTCCCGTCCTGGAGCGAGTTCGGCGCACGGCTGCTGCAACCGGTCAGCGACCCCCTGATGCTGGACCTCCTGGCGATCGTGGGCTGGGCATGCTGGGCCGCTTTCATGGGCACCCTGCTCCGGGAAATCTGCTGGTACGCGGCCCACCTCCCCGACCTCGTACGAAGCCACCTTGTGCACCAGGAGCACCTGACCGCACTGTCGGCAAGGAGATCGCTCGCGGCACTGTGCGTCGGCACCCTCCTCGTGGCCCTGATCAGCATGTGGCGCCCCTATGCGGCGGATGCCGCCGAGCCCTCCGCTCTCGGCACGGCGCCCCTCCCTGTCGTAGCAACTGCTCCCGCAGTCCCCGGCGCCGTTGGCAAAGGGGCTGTCGGCACCGCAGCCCGAGCATCGACGCAGCAGGGCGAAGGCCACGGCGCGGAACGCCTCGCGCACGCACCGCGCCGGTACGTCGAGCACACAGTCGCCGCGGGGGACACCCTGTGGGACCTCGCGCACCGCCATCTCGGCGATCCGTTCAAGTGGCCCCGGATCTACGCCCTGAACAAGGATCGTCAGCAGCCCGACGGAGGCCGACTCCACGACCCCGACTTGCTCGGCGAAGGGTGGAAGCTCACCATTCCGATCGCGAACCCCGTCAACTCACCGCTGCCCCCACCTCACGGTGGGGACACCCGCCCGCCCCGGCCCCCCTTCACCTCACCACACATCGCTCCCAAGGAGACGCCTCCGAACCAAACCGGCGGCGGGCCTCGGCATGCACAGCCCCATCACCAGGCCCGGGAACGCTTCACGGAGCGAGCCTCGGACGACGGTGGGAAGGGCAGCCATGCCTCGGACGTCGGCACCGTGGGGCTCGGGGAGGCGGGGCTGATCGGCATCACCGCGGCGGCAGGGCTCCTCGCCGCCCGTCGTTACTGGAACTGGCACCGTGACCACCGCCGCGGCCTCAACGAGCAGGCAGAGACCGACCCTCCGCCGCTGAGCCCTCTCGTACACAGGGCCATGGAAGCGGCCCACGCGGCCACGCGACCCCGTACTGCGGAGGACGAGGAAGACGAGATCGTCCGCCCCGTCTCCCCCCAGCGGCCTCGAAGCGGGCCGACGGTGCTCATCGGGTCCCGGGGTGGGGTGGAGGTCTCTCTCGACGAACTCGCCGTGCCGGGCGGGTGCAGATGGACGGGCCCCGGTGCGGAAGCTGCCGCGCGCGCGTTGCTCGTGGGCGTTCTCACGGCAGCCGAACGGCAGCGCCCTGGTACAGCACGGGTTCAGGCGGTAGTTCCGAGAGCACTCGCGGAGCGGCTGGTGCCTGGGCTGCCCGCCCGGTTCAGCGCTCTCACCCATGTCGCCGACATCGACGACGCCATCCGGGCCGTGGAGCAGCACCTGCTTGCCCACGCTCGCGCCCAGGACGCGACCGGTCCTGCTCCGGCTTTCCCCCTCCAGGCACAGGACGCCGGCCCCGGCACCTTGCTCCTCCTCGTTTGCCCCGGCGCCGCCCACGTCGGCCAGGTGCAAGCTCTGGCCGCCCGCAGCCATCCGAGGAGGCTGATCGTCCTCGCCCTGGACGTGCAGTTGCCCGACGCGCAGCACTGGCACATCGCGGAGGACGGCACCACACCGCAGCGAGGCGATCACGACCGGGACCTCGCGCCGCTCAATCTCTTCCGCCTCAAGGCGGAGGCGGTACACGACATCAGCGAGTTCCTGCTCACCGCGCACGGGGAACGCCTCGCCATCGAGTCGCCTCCACCCCCGCCCGCGCCCGTCGCCGAGCAGCCGCAGGAGGCACCCGCCTCGGGCGCGGCACAGGCCAACGTGCCCCCGGCGCCGGCCGATTTCTCCCGCCCGAGGCAGGAAAAGCCCATCCGGCTCCACGTCCTCGGGCCGATCACTCTGTACGCCCGAGGCACACCAGACCCGATTGGCACCAACCTCCGCGGCGAAGCACGCGAATTCCTGGCCCTTCTGGCCGCCCACCCCAAGGGGCTCTTGGCCTCCGACATCATCGACAAGCTCCACCTCGCACCGGACGGCGCACAGACCGCGCTGAAGAACCTGCGCCGAGCTGTACGCCGCGCCCTGCGCGCCGCAACGGGCATCACCTCGCAGGAATTTGTCCTGCTACGAGGTGAACTCCACTGCCTGCACCCGGGACTGGTGGAAACCGATCTGCTCGACTTCACGGAAAGCCTCAAGTGCGCTTCCTCGGATGAAGACCTGGACTCGTCGATCAGTGCTGCCCACTCCGCCATGGCGCACTATGCGGGCCCGTTCGCTCAGGGAGGTGATTACTTCTGGGCAGACGCAGTACGCGAGAACTTCGCCGCCGAGGCGATCGACACAGTGCTACGACTGGCACGCAGAATCGAAAAAGATTCCCTCTCAACAAGAGAAGCTGATCAAGTATTGAAGATGCTGGAGCATCTGGGAAACGTTCATCCGGACCGGGAACGACTAGCTCAACACGCCATTCGGCTCTACCAGGCTTCCGGTCGTCACGACGCGGCCTCACACACTTATTCGCGACTCAAGAGAAGTCTGAGTGAACTCGGCTTGGAGCCAGATATCGCGACTCAGGCACTCGTCGGGGCAGGTAAGAGATAGCTGTGATGACTAAGAAACGACGAGGGGCATCTCGCCCGTCGCATTCGTTTCCGTATCCCATGCCATATCGTAGGCCGTATTTGGATGCGACCCCTTCTTCCAGAAGAATGCGCAGGTAGTGGCCTGTACGAGCCACGGGCCTCCGAGGCCGACTGTGTATCGGTGCAGCAGTGCATCCCGATCTACAGACACTTCACCGCCGGCCCCGGCGGCCAGGCTGCTTGTCGGTAACACTCTTCTCAGCCCGTCGGCGACCGTCCCCTTTTGCGCTCTGCACTCTCATAGATTCTGCACTGCTTTCGCACCCATTCCCTCAGGAATCCAGTGGCTGGGCTGAAGATTCCCGAACCACCTCGACGGCGCATTCGCGCACAAAGTCGAGTCGTCACCCTGCGCCAGGTCTGCCTCCCTCTGAAACGGTCGCGCGCGGCGCCTTTGACGACGCCTTGCGTCGCGCCCCAAGTATGTCGCTTTGATTCGCGTCGCCAATTCGCGATAACTCCAGCAATTCAGAGCCGGAATTTCGCCCTTCTTGCCCTGCGGGTCGAGCTACATTGGAATTGTTCCCGAAAGGCGGGGAAGTGAATAACCGCCGAAGGGCCTCCTCCTGAACTTGAACGTGGGTGGAGTGTGCCTTGAAACGGGTTCATCGAATTCCGTACGCCCGACCGTTGGTCGGCGAGGAAAGGACTTCCGCTGTGGCCGGATCAACCACCCGCTTCGCCTCTCGGCAACCCGCACACACGCCAAGCACATCAACGCCCTTGCCGCCGCCTCCGATTGTGGGCAGGAAGGCGCGTCCGGGAGAGCTTCGGGAGCGGGTCGCGAACCTCCTGGCAACCCGTGCGCCAAGTGCGTTCACCGTCACGGAGATCGCCAACCTGCTGGGGCACTCGGGCGGTGCGGTCGGCAACGCGTGCGAGAGGCTGACGCGGAGCGGGGAAGCCGAGCTGGTCAACAGCAAGCCGCGTACCTATCGCGCGACCTCGAAGACACCGGCCGGACAGGGCAACGTCCCACCGCCCCCCAAGGCACCGGCGCCCCGGAAGACTGCGCCGCCCTTGCCGAAGGCGGGGGGTCGGCCCTTGCCGATCACACGTCCGAATGGGCAGACGTACCACCCCAGGGCCCTGGCTCAACTCCCCGACGTGGAGGCCCTGCGCAAGCTGCGCGAGGCTGGGGTGGCGGTGTTGCTGTACGGGCCGCCCGGGACGGGCAAGACCTCGTTGATCGAGGCGGCCTTCCCAGACCTGATCACGGTCGCCGGTGACGGGGACACCACGGTCGGCGACCTGGTCGGCGAGTACACCCAGAACGCGGGCGGCGGCTTCGAGTTCGTCTACGGCCCCCTCGTCACCGCCATGCAGGAGGGGCGCGCCCTCCTTCTCGACGACGCCACGCTCATCTCCCCGAAGGTTCTGGCGGCCCTGTATCCGGCCATGGACGGACGTAGGCAGATCCAGGTGAAGGCCCACAAGGGCGAGGTGATCACGGCGGCCGATGGCTTCTACGTCATCGCCGGACACAACCCCGGGGTTCACGGCGCCGTACTGACCGAGGCCCTCGCTTCACGGTTCTCGGTGCAGATCCAGGTCGGTTCCGACTACGACCTCGCCGCCTCGCTGAAGATCCACCGGTCGGCGGTGCGGGTCGCTCGCGCCCTCGCCGCCAAACAGGAGGCGGGTGAGGTGGGGTGGGCGCCGCAGCTTCGGGAGCTGATCGCCTTCCAGAAGGTCGTGGATGTGCTCGGCACCAGAGCGGCCTTCGCCAACCTGATCGGCATCGCGCCCCTGGAAGACCGGGACATCGTCGCCGACACCGTCAGGCAGGCCACCGGCCGCTCGGTCCCCGCCCTCGCCTTGGGCCGCCAACTCTGACGCCCGGCGGGCCGGGGCACACCCCGGCCCGCCCGTGATCCGCCCGAACAGCAACGGAAAGAGACTGCCTTCGCCATGCCCACGCTCATCAAACCCCACGTCCAGCACGCCGCCCCACGACTCACGGACACCGAACGCGACATCATGCGCTGGGAGGACGACGGCGGCCCCGTATTCACCCCCCGGCCCCGCACCTGGACAGAACATTGGCGCCGCATCGCCTCCGCGCTGACCGAGCGCCTTCCCGAACTGGCCGACCGGGCGGACATTCAGGTCGCCTGCGAGGACGGCACCCGCTCCGGCGCTCCGGCGACCTTCTACCCCGGCCCACCCCTGCTGGAGATCGACACCGCGCTCTTCGGGCCGTTGCGTCCGGCCTCCATCGACCCGTCCCGGCGAGGCGACGAGAAACGCTACCCAGTGGCATGGGGCGCGTTCGTGCACGAGGCAGCACACGCAGCCCATAGCAGGTGGGGCGTACCAGCTCCCCTCCTGGGCACCGCGCTGGACGCGGTAGCTCAGTTGCTTGAGGAGTCCAGGGCCGAGAAGGCGCATCTCCAGCGCCGTCCCGCCGACCGCACCTTCCTGCGAAGGGCCGCACGCACGCTAGTCCTCGACGGCTTCGATACTTCGGAACCGACCGACAGATGGCAGGCTGCGAACGCAGCGGCACTGATCCTTGCGCGCCGGGACGCCGGGGTGTTCGACGCGAATGAAACCGAGCCGGTGGAAAGGGCTCTTGGCGGCGCCCTCGGCACGGACGTCGTCGACGCCCTCCGCGACATCTGGACGGCCGCTCACGCCACCGGGGACGAAGACGGCCCTAGCATGCTGAAACACGCTCAGGCATGGTGCGATGTCCTCGGCGTCGGCGCCGCAGGCGCCGAACCGCGCCTCGAAGCGAGGCTCGGGGCAGGCGAGTTGGCGGCGCTCATCAAGGCCCTCGATGCCGCAGTCGTGGTGAACGACGCGGTCGAAGCTATGCGTCAAGCCCGTGCGGAGGCCGATCGGGCGGCACGGGAAGATGCCCGGCTGTCCCAAGCCGAGCGTGCCCGGCGGGCGAAGAAGACAGCACGTTCGGTCTTCGCGCCCGGTGCGGGTCCCTACTCCCCGAGCGTGTCTGAAGACGGACCAGCCGCCACCCCGGTGACCGGTATGCGAATGCCGAGTGCGGCAGAGAAGACGGCGGCAGGAAGGTTGGCCCGAGCGCTTCGCTCAGCGGCATACCGGGAACGGCCGGCCAGCATCACGGCATCAGTGGCTCCACCCGGACGGCTGAACATGCGCCAGGCACTCGCCCGGGAAGCCCAGAAGGCGGCGGGGGCCACCCCCACCGCGACGCCATGGACGCGCACGGTGTACCGCCCGAGTCCTACGCCTCCTCTGCGGGTCGGCATCGCAGTTGACGTCTCCGCATCCATGCGTGCGGCGACAGACCCGATCGCCTCCGCCGCCTGGATCGTCGCCCGAGCGGCCATGCTCACCGATCCAGAATCCCGGACCGCGACCGTCACCTTCTGCGATTCGGTAACCGCGATCACTGCCCCGGGACGCACGCCCCAACGCGTCACTGAATTCGACGCGCAGGGAGGGGGCCACCGTCTCGACGTGGCCATCGATGCCCTGAACGTGGGCCTCGACCTCACCCGCCCCGGCGCCGGGCGCCTCCTCGTCATCGCCTCCGATGGCTACTTCCGTACCGCCGAGGCCGCCCCGGCCGCCACACGCGTAACCGCATTGCGTCAGGCGGGATGCGCGGTGCTCTGGCTCGCCTTCGACCCCGACCCTTGGCCCCTGCCCGGGGTCACCTTGATCGAACTGAGCAACCCCGCCGAAGCGGTGGCCGCCATTGGCGCGGCAGCGGTCAAGGCCATCGCCGAGAGCACCACCTGACTCCGCGCGAGGCGCCCAGGCGCCCTCCCACCAGCGGAAGGGCGCCCGATCCGAAGCGCTACAGCGCGAGCCCCGAGTCCAACCCCCTCGTTTCCAAGACAGGGCCGGAACACCTCCGACTCTTAACGAAAGGCCCATCACATGCACGGCACCAACCACCAAGAGCCCCTTCTCGCGGCACACCTGGTCCTCGCCTCGGCTCACCTGGCCCTACTTGATGCAAAGGAGGCGCACGACGTGCCGCTTCGTACTCTTCTGGGCCGTGCGGCCGGACTTTTGCCAACCTGCGGCGGCGGGTCGGCCGCGGCCACGTTGCGCGTTCAGGACGAAGCCGAACGGTGTCTCGTGTCCTGTGCGCCGTTGCCGCGACCGACAGCCGCCGTTTCCTTGGCACACGGTTTGCAGCAACTCGATCTCCTGCCCCGCACCCAGCGAATCGAACTGCTGGCGACGGCTGCCCGACGGGCGGCCCAGGACGCCCGCAGGCCGGACAGCCAAGCAGTCGTCCCGTTGCACCAAGCGGTCCGCTTTCGAGCGCAAGCTTCCTGCCCGTGTGCGTGCAATTCCGGCGGGTTCTGCGGTGGGTACGGCCATGCCGGGTGCGGGCGGCGCTGACCGGCCCCACAGACGGCACAGAACCGTACACAGGCCGCCGCGAAGTCATCCCGCGTAGATTGCCTGGCACGGCGTTGAGCCCCGCACATACGCCTGTGCGGGGCTCAACGCCTTTTCTATGGAATGGGCGGGGCGGTGGCGACCCGAGGACCGCCACCGCCCCGTCGTCGAACGGTTTTTACTTCTCGCCGTCCCCGGATGCGCTCAGACGATACGTCCGCGGAGCGTCGCTCACCTGCTCAGCGAGGCCCTGCTTGACCAGGGTCACCAGAGCGTTGGCGATGGCACCGGACGACCTCTCGATCACCCTGCTGATCTTCGTGGCGGTGAACGCCTCACCCGGGTGCGCGCGAAGATGCCCGATGACGAGTTCACGCAGCGCCCCCGGAGCGAGTCGCCCCACCCCACCGGTCGGCCGCTCGCCCGAGGCACCCGCCGCCTGAGCGGCAGGTGCCGGTTCCGCAGCGACGCTGTCCCGTGCTCCCGCTTCCGCCTGCGCCGTGCCCGCGGGGGAGTTAGCCGTGGAGACGGGCTGGATGTCCACGGAACGGGGCCTCGGTACTTCGGCTTCGGGCAGACGAGCGAGGCGTTCATCGGAAGTGGTGTGCCCGTCGGGGGCCGCCGTGGTCTCACCTCCGTCGTCGGTGGTGTTCTGACTAGCGCTCGTTGCGGTCCTGGGGTCCGCTTGAGCATCAGCCGGAGCCTCGGTCGCGTCGGCCCCAGCCTCGCCGGGCACAGCGCGCCAGCGGTTGGACAAGCGGCGCCCGCCGTCCCGACGGCCGGGCGTGTGCACGGCGAGCCCGCGCGCTTCCAACTGGCTCAGTGCCTTCCTCACGCTGGAAGCGGTCACCCCCGCGATGGGAGCCAGCTCGGCGACGGTGAGGGCGTCGGTTGCCTTGGTGAGTTCGGTGTGGATCACGGCGAGTGTGCCGGTGAGTTCGGACGTCGGCTCGTTCGAAGGGGGCATGTCGACCTGCGACGTGTTCTCGGGAGTGGTCTTGGACATGGGGAACCTCGCTGTCTCCGGTGCTCGGCTGTTGAGGTCCCCGGCCGGGGTGCGGGCACGATGTGCCGCGGGGCCACGGGGCGCGTGCGCATCGCGATATATCCCGTGGTGAGGCCGTACCTGCGGGGAGGCACACGGATCGCCCGTGGTCCGATCCTGCGGTGGCCGGCCGCGACCCATCGACGCTCGCCTCGATCCGAAAGTCAAGCCGAAGCCAATTGCACTGGTCAGGCTCCACACATCGGCGGGATTGCGTAACGCACATGCCCCTTCCCGATGGCTCAAAGGGAGACACCCCCGATGTAACGCTGTCGCCCTTCCCTTTCAGCAAGCGACACCTATGATGGCCACAAGTGCTATTGCTCCCTGCCGCCTCTGCGGTCAATCAGACCCGGCGCAGCACCGGAATCTGGCAAAATCAAGGCATGCTCATTGCGCCCAGACCTGGTGCTGATCGCCGAAACATCCGCCAAGCGTTGAGGGCAGCCCATGTCTCAGCTGGCAACGAGCAGAGTGCCAACGCCGGAAGTGCAGTCGGTCGACTCCTGCACTACCCGGAGCGGGCCACCGACACAGCCAGGGCGCTCAGCTCTCACGACAGCGATAAAGACGTCGACCAGCTCGTCTTGACCCACCGCTACCACGCGCTCTTGGCGGGTCGCGGAACCCTTGCAGGGACCGCGCAAGAGTGCCTCGTCAACGGTCTGGTTAACCTCGAATTGACGGAAAGCATCGATGCTCTCGAACGAGCCGAAAAATGATCTCAGTAATCTTGTCTTTGGCGAGGGCGCGCGCGTAATCGTGGCGCCCGGCTACCCGACAAAATTGGCGGTGCTGCGCAGCGGCCTTCATCTTAAAACCCGATGCTTTTGTGCGTGTGAAAGCGCGGCAGCGGTCGCACTCGCCCGACGTAATGTGCGATGAGGTCTTCGTCATCGGCGAGTTCCTGGCCGGTACCGGTTCTGACCACACGGCCGTTCTCCATGACATAGGCGCGGTGTGACAGGCGTAGGGCGGCCATGGCGTTCTGTTCGATGAGTAGTATGGCCACCCCTGATTTATGGAGCTGCCGCAGAGCGCGGTAGATGTCGGCCACCGCGAGGGGTGCCAGGCCAAGGCTTGGTTCGTCGAGGATGAGCACGCGAGGTTCTCCGACGAGTGCGCGCGCAATGGCCAGCATCTGCTGCTGGCCGCCGCTCATCGTCTCGGCGAGCTGGTGGCCCCGTTCCCGCAGGATCGGGAAGAGGTCGTGCACCCGGGCGAGCGCGGCCGAAGTGTTCACCCTGCGCCCGCGTGCCGCGTACCTGGCGGCCAGCCTCAGGTGCTCGCTGACGGTCAGACCAGGGAAGACCTGACGTCCTTCGGGGACGCCCCCCAGACCGGTCCGTATGACACGGTGGGCAGGCATGCCGCCGAGCGGTTCGCCGAAGAGGGACACAGAACCGCTGCGCGGCTTCAGGTTCCCGCTGAGACACTTGAAGAGGGTGGACTTACCGCCTCCGTTGGCTCCGATGAGTGCGACGAGTTCGCCGGGCCTCACCTGGATGGTGACGCCGTGCAAGACAGTGTGCGGACCGTATCCGGCGCTGAGGTCCTGGGCGTCCAGTGCGAAGACGCCGTCTTCGGTGCCACCGGGTTCAGACATCGACTGCTCCTGTCAGCTCGGTCCCGCTGCCGAGGTATGCGGCGATGACCGCCGGGTCGGCACGTACGTCGGCTGGGGGACCTTGGGCGATTATTCGACCGGAGTCGATGACGGTGATCGAGTCGGCGAGGTCCATCACGAGCTGCATATTGTGCTCGACGAGGGCGATCGTAATGCCCGACTCGTTGATGGCACGGATGCGCCGAGTGAGATCAGCGGTCTCGTGGTCATCAAGTCCTGCGGCCGGTTCATCGAGAAACAGCATCACCGGCTCTGCGACGAGCAGCCGCGCAAGTTCAAGCAGTTTGTCCTGACCCGTTGTCAGCAAATTTGCCGGGAGGTCGGGGTCGCATTCCAGATTGACCTGCCGCAGTGCCCGGCGACCTGCCTCTGCCGCGGCGGCCTCGCGCGCTCGTGCCCGGCGCAGCTTCAGTCCGGCGGACAGCATGCCGACTGGGTGGTGCTGCTGCGCCGCGACCATGACGTTGTCGAGGACCGTCATGTTGCGGAAGATCCGCGGATGCTGGAACGAGCGGCTCAGGCCCTTGGCCGCGAGCCGGTGAAGCGGGGCGCCGGTGATGTCGTGACCGTTGAACTGGATGCTTCCTGCATCCGGTCGTGTCACACCGGTGACGAGGTTGATGAGCGTCGTCTTACCGGCTCCGTTCGGTCCGATGACCGCGACCGTGGAACCCTTCTCCACTGTGAACCCGACGTCGTTCACGGCGTAGACCCCGCTGAAGTGCTTGCAGAGGCCGGCGGCTTCGAAAAGTGTCATCATGCGTCTCGATTCGATCCAGCGGTGCTCAAGGCCGATGGTCGCGATGCCGGTCCACGGGACAGGTGCCGGTCGTTACGCCCCCATAGCCAGTTGCCGAGGCGGATGACACCGCCGGCGGCCCCGGAGGGGGACAGCAGCAGGACGCCCGTGAGCAGGACACCCGCGAGCAGGGTCTGGTACTGGGCGAGGGAGCTGAAGTACTCGGGAAGCAGCTTGAGTACGGCAACGCCGATCAGCGTCCCCCACAGCGTTCGCTCGCCGCCCACCATGAGCATGGTGAGGAGGAGCAGTGAGGCCGTGAGCCCGAACTGGTCAGGGGATGCGAAATGCTGGAAGTGCGCGTAAAGGGAGCCCATCACGGTAGCGATCAGAGCGCTGAAGACGAAGATCCTCACTTTCACACGCCCCGGGTTGACGCCGAGTGAGCGGGCTGCCAGTTCGTCCGCGTGTACGGCTCTCATGACGCGGCCCGGTTGGCGTCGCACTGCGGCGCGCATCCAGGCGTAGAGGAGAACGAAGACGGTGACGAGGAGGTAGAGCTGCGACCGGAGGCTGCTGAAGGAGTAACCAAGTATCGACAGGTCGGGGATGCCGCCGAGTCCGGACTGGCCACCGGTGAGGCGGGTGAGCCCGTCCATGAGCCCCTCGAAGATGACGGCAAGGGCCATGGTCGCAAGTGCCAGGTTGTAGCCGGAAAGCCGGGTGCAGACGATGGACAGAAGCCAGGCGAGAGCGCCGGAGAGAGGCAGGGCGGCGAGCATCGCCGCCAGGGGCGGCCACCCATAGTGGGTGGTCAGTACGGCTGTGCTGTATGCCCCGATTCCCATGAACGCGGCATGTCCGAGCGAGACCATGCCCGTGTAGCCGCGCAGCAGATCCAGGCCCAGCAGCACGATCGCGTAGAGCATCCCCAACGACGCCACCGAGATGATGTAGCCGTTGGCCGGCACGAGCGGGAACACCAGGGCGATCGCGACACCCGCGAGGCTGGCACCATGCCGCCAGCGGCCTTCCGGCAGGCGGCTGAAGACATTCGGCACGGCGAACGAATCAGAGTTGGTCTCGCGGCTGCGCAACGAACGGTAGATCAGCGCGAGGAGCAGAATCGCAAAAGCAATGACGTCGCTGTAGACCGATGAAATGTACCCGGCGCTCAGCGACTCGGCCAGCCCCAGGACCAGTCCGCCCGTGATCGCTCCGACCGGGCGTCCGAGGCCGCCGAGCACGGCGGCGACGAACGCCTTGATTCCGAGCATGCCGCCGCTGTCGAAGCCGACGAAGGTGATCGGTGCCGCGAAGACGGCTGCCGCCGCGGCGATGGTGCCGCTGAGGCCGAACGCCAGCGTCCGCACGCGCGAGGTGTCGATGCCGGTGAGTCCGGCGCCGAACGCGTTGCCGGCCGTCGCACGCATGGCGATGCCGACGCTGGTGCGGTGCAGGAACAACGTCAGGCCGCCGCCGGTCACCGCAAGGAACCCGAAGAGCCACAGGTCCTGGGGGATGACGTGCAGGGAACCGAGAGAGAGCGGCGTCTGCTCGCCGAACGCCGGCAGGGCGCTGGCATCTCCGCCGTACCTGATCAGCAGGGCGCCCTGCACGATCATCGACACGCCGGCGGTGAGGACGAGTCTGATCGGGATCGCGGCTTGCCGTGTCGGCCGGATCACCACTCGTTCCATGACGAGACTCACCACGGTCACGAAGGCGATTGCGATGAGCGCCGCCGCCCACAGCGGCAGGCCGTCGGACGTGGAGAATCCCAGGGTGAGCAGGGCTCCTGCTGCGAAGAAGTCCCCCTGCGCGAGGTTGACGACGCCACTGACCTTGTAGATGAGGGTGAAGCCGAGAGCGATCGCGGCATATACGGAGCCGGATATCAGGCCGGACACCAGGATCTGAGAGAACTGGTTCATCGGCTGTCCGAGGTCGTCGCGGCCGCGGCATCGGTATCCGCGTCGGGTGTGACCTTGCCGTTCTCGACTCGGCCCAGCAGTGTGTCGGCCGCTGTGAGACCGACGTGATTGCCGGTGGAGAGGTGGTAGACACCCAAGACGCCCTGGGGGTTGTCGAGGCTCTGCAAGGCGGAGGTGATTTCGGCGGGGTCGTTCGAGTGCGCTCTGCGCGCCGCCTCGGCCAGCAGCATGACCGCGTCGTGGCCCACGGCCGATCCGAGCCCCGGCTCCTCACCCTCCTGTGCCACGTAGTCGCTATGGAACTCCGTTATGACCGGTGCTTGCGGGTCGCCGTCGGCGAGCCCCTTCCAGAAGACGTCCTTGGTGGCCTGCACATAGACGGTGGAGGGCTGTTTGTCGGCGATGCTGCCCAGGAACCCGGGCGCGAGGTTTCCGTCCGAGATCATGAACGGGGTCTTGACGGCGAGTTGATGCGCCGAGTTGTAGACGACCCCGAGTGGCTTGCCGATCTCCCAAGCGATGATCAGATCGGGTTTGCTCTTCTCGATGTTCGTCAGTTGCGGTGACACATCGACGTCGGTGGTGTTCATCTGCTCCTTCACGACCAGGTCGAGGCCCGCTTTCGCCGCAAGCTTCGGAAAGAGTGAAGCCACGATCTGCCCCGTCGCATCGTTGGTCGTCAGCAGGGCGATCCTCTTCACTCCGCGCCGAGAGAGCTCCCCGAACTCACTGCCGACCTTGTCCGTGATCTGGACCGGCGTCGAGAACGTCTGATGGTTCGGCGGAGTGAAGTTCCCACTGAGCACGTAGAGGGGAGTCTTGAGAGAAGCCGCCAGCGGTGCGACCGCGCCCGCCTCGTTGGTCAACCCGAGTCCTGCCACGGCGCTGACACCGTCTTGCTGAACCAGCTTGCGGAAGCCTGTCATGGCCTTCTGCGGATCGGACCCGGTGTCGTAGGTAATGAAGTCGATCTTCATCTTGCCTGTCCTGGGATGGAGCTTCTGATAGAGGCGCGCGCCCTTGACGGCTTCCTGGCCGTACCAACTGAATTGCCCGGTCTGCTCTACCAGCAGCCCGATCCTGAGGGTGTTCGGCGAAGCGCGAGTTCCCCCTTCGCATCCGGCAAGCGTCAGCAGACACGCGGCAGCGGTCACAGCGACGGACTTGGCTCGACGTCGCATTGCTCTCCTTCACGGGTGGTTGGCCTCCGGCTGCCACTGCGTGGACCGGCTCCGGCCGCGCAGCGATCCGCGAAGGCCAGCTGCTCCAGGTGCAGGGCCCGTGCGGCGTAGTGGTGGTCGGTGTTGTGACCGCTGCCCAGGACGACAGCCGAGTCGACATGCGGCGCTGCGCCGAACAGCGAGACGAAGCGTCCGAGCGCGTCCGGGCTGACGTCCTGGACCGCGTCGTGCTCACTGACTCGCACATGAACGGGAACCCTCACGTGCGCCGCCACTGCGGCCGCATCCTTCGGCCACCCGGAGGCCCACTCGCGGATCTCCACCGCCGGAGCGGGAGCGGTTGATTCCGCCGCGGCCGCGGCGACTGCGGGATCGAAGGTGCCGTCAGGGCCGTAGAAGTACGACCGCTGGACCTCGGGCGGCAGCAGGACGGGAGCGAGAGCAGGGGTTTCCTCCAGGGCTCCTGCCAGTTCGAGCATGCTCGGGACGGTCCGGTCCAACGTGCCGTTGACGATGACCCCGAGAAGCGGCCAGGCAGGCTGCCGGGCCGCGATCCGCAGCGCGACGGTCGCGCCGAAGGAGTGTCCGAGCAGAACGACGCCAGTCCGGTCCTTCTGGAGACGGCGCCAGGCGTCGGCAATGGCGGCGTCGACGGTCCTGGCTTGCGCGGGGAACCATCCCCGCTCCACGGCCGGGGCGTCACTGTCCCCGTAACCGGGTCGGTCCACCGCCAGTACCGGAAAGCCGTTCACCTGCGCCCGGCGCAGGAACGACGATGCTTCGATGTCGAAGTAGCGGCGGGTGTAACCGCCGCCGTGCAGGCAGACGATAAGAGGGGAAGACGGAGCACCGCCGCTCAGGTAACTTGCCGCGACGGACATGCCGTCGGCGTCCAGGAGGACGCTGCGGGACGCCGCCGCGGCCCCTCTTCCCCTGTCCATGCTCACCGCTCGAACTGCCGCGGTATGAGCCTGCTTCCACCAGCACGCGAGGCGAGCGCCTCTTTGGACGCTGCTCTCGCGGGTCCCGAATCAGTCGTCACAGTTGCTCCTTAGGTCTAAGTGACGACTGTATTCAGTAGTCACTTAGCCGGGCAATGGGCGTGCGTCAAAGCCACGCAACTCGCTGCCCAGGCTTCCGGCCGGTGACGATTGCCGATGCCCGGAGGCGTCCCCGGGGCCGCACCCCCCTGGAACCCCGCCGGTGGCCTGCCTCACCGATCGGGCCCCACGGGGTGCTGTCAAGCGTCAGCTCCCGCGGCGGCCACCGCGGTTCCACCAGCCGTGACGGGGGCTCCAGCCCAGCACGGACCGTGCTGCCGCGCTGTCGGCCAGCGCGGTGCGGGAGTCGGTGCCGAGGGACGCTCCGCGCCACGGTACGTCCGGCAGGTGCTCACGGAGTACCTCGACCGTCGGCCGGTCCGCGGCCACATCGTCGGCGCACAGCAACAGCCGCGCGTGTGTGGGGTCCGGACACGTCAGCGCCGCTACGAAGGCATTGGCCACATCGCGGACGTCGACGACCGCGCCGAGGTGCCACGCCGCCCCTCGCGCCGGCGGGAGTTCCGCCTGCTCACTCAGCTTCTCCCAGGCGGCCTCGTCGGCCACGAAGACCGGACGCAGGCAGATCGTGGTGATACCGGTGTCCCGGGTGAACGCCTCGCACATCTCCTCGGAGAGCCATTTGGACAGGGCGTAGGGCTTCGACGGCAGTCCGCGGTGCCGGTCGTCGACCGGTAGGTAGTCCGGATCGCGTTCGAGCATGCCGAGCGCCTTGCCCGACGATGCGTGGACCACCCGCCGCACACCGGTGGCTCGGGCCGCCAGAAGCACGTTCCAGGTACCTGCCAGGTTGACCGCCATGACCTGGTCAGGGTTGTCCTCCTGGTCCCCGGGCAGCCCGGCGAGGTGCACGATGGCGTCCTGATCCAACGCGGCGGAGGCGAGGGCCGCGGCGTCCCGGACGTCGTCACCCGAGGCCAGGTCGTAACCGGTGACGACATGGCCGTCGGCCTCGACCGCTGCTCGTACGGCCCTGCCGAGTACGCCGCGGTCGCCCGTCACGAGCACCCGCATGGTCAGGCCCCGGGGCCGAGCAGGCGTGTGCGCAGGTCGTCGCCCCCGCGTACCCGGCGCAGACCGCGTACGCCGAGACCGGCGTCGCTCTTGATGACCGTCCCTGTCATCGCCGGACCCTGCGTTCGCGACGCGACGAGGACGAAGGCGGCGGTGTGGTCCTCGGGGTCCGAGTGCCGCCGCAGCGGAGTCACCCGCTCGACCTCGGAGTCCGCGTTGGAAGGGTGGGAGTGGGCCCGGATCGCGTTGCCCTCCTCGTCCTTTCCGTAGGCGTCGGGGATGCGAATGTTGGTCTTCGTGCCTCCCGGAGCGACGGCGTTCACCCGTACCCACGGCGCGAACTCATGGCCCAGCTGACGGACGATGCCGAGCGCGGCGTGCTTGCTGGCGATGTACATGACGCCGCCGCCGTCCGGGTAGAAGGAGGAATTCGACAGGGTGACGATGAAGGCGCCCTTCGTCCTGACCAGTTCCGGTAGTGCCGCCTTCGCGCCGAGGATGACCGCCTTGACATTGATGTCGAACACCTGGGTGTAGGCGTCGGCCACCTTCTCGTCGGCGATGTCCACCAGCTCGGTGAACATGTCTCCCATCCCCGCGTTCGCAACGAAGATGTCGAGCTTGCCGAAGGCCGCCACAGCGTGTGCCACGGCTTCCTTGTTGGCCTCGATGTACCGGGCGTCCGAGACGAGGGTCGAGACCGCTTCGCCGTGGTCCTTGCGGATCTGTGCCAGCAGCTCGGCATCCACGTCGGTCACCACTACCCGGGCGCCTTCGTGGACGTACCGGTCGACGATGGCGCGGCCGATTCCCGAGCCGCCTCCGGTGATGAGTGCAACTTCTCCTTCGAGCCAACCCATGCTGTCGTGCCTCTCCTGTGTGTTTTAACTCGGATAGTCGTGTGTGCCCGCGTCGACCGGGTGTGCCCCGGTCAGATCAGCCAGTCGACGAGGACCTCGACCACGCCGTCGACGACGCGTGAGTCGAGGACCTCCAGCGGCTCCTTTGCGGGGCCCTTGGTCACTGCGCCGGTGCCGTCTGCTTTGAAACGGGCACCGTGCATCTGGCACTCGATCTCGCAGCCGAGGCGCAGGCGTGAGGCCCCGAACCGGAAGTCGGAGTGCGGGCACATCGCGTCATAGACGTGGATGCCTTCGGCGGTGGCTGCGACGACCACCGCCCGCCCTTCGACCTCGTGTTCGGTGAGGAACCCCTCTCGAAGGTCGCCGACCGCGGCTACCGCGACGTAGTTCACCGTCTTCTCCACCGTCACCTCTTTCAGAACAGCACGCTCAGGTTGGTCGCCGTGATCACCGTCTGGTCGACGAGGATCATGCGGCGGCGGATACGGAACCCGTCGCCGTCCGGGACGAGCCGGTCGTGCCGGACGCCGGTGAACATCTGGTAGTCCATGTCCTGCCGGGTCCTGGTGATGAGGAAGTTGACCCGGGTGGCGAGCTCGCCGCTTTCCGGATCGTGGGTCAGGCGAAGATTGCTGACGAAGTGGCGGGTCCGTGACGGCGGTGTTTCCGCCCACGCGAACTCCGTCTCCAACCGCCGTACGCGCGTCAGCAGCGTCTGATGGTCGTCGGCGAAGAAGTCGAACTCGTGGAAGCCCTCCCCGTCCACCAGGAACTGTGTGGTACGTACGGGCATGCGGTAGACCACGTCCTCGCTGAACAGAGCCAGCCAGTCGACCAGGCGATAGCTGTCCAGCAGCTCCGCCTCGTGGTGCAGGAACTCGGCGACGCGTCCGTAGGTGTCGCTGTTCGGCAGCAGCGCCGGCAGTGTCTCGTCCTCACGGAGGTCCTCGACGGCGGTCATCGCGCGGCCCCCGCACTCCGACGGTCGGGCCAGCCGGTCGTCATGGACCGCAGCCAGGCCGCATACCAACTGCGCTGGGTCATCTCGCCGTAGGAGCCCCGGTATGCCGTTCCGGGTCCCGGCCAGCTCTCGTCGACCGGCCGGCCCAGGCCCATCTTGTGGTGCAGCGTATGCTGCCGCGCGGCCGGACCGAGAGAGGCGCGGGTGCAGTCCTCCCAGTTCTCCATGTCGTCCTGGTCGTAGATCCCGCCGGGGCCGAACGTGCGCACGTACGTCTCGTAGGACGTCTTCGTGTACTCGGGATCGGCGTCCGAGTCGATCAGCAGCCACGACCACATGCGGGTGCGTGTGGGGCTGATGGGGACTTCCATGCGCAGGTTGAGGAAGGGCGCGTCCTTCTGTCCGAGAGTGCCGCTGCTCATGAGCTGGAGCCAGTGGAAGTTGGGCCAGACGGTGCCGGCGCTGTAGGCGGTGTTCGCGGCCATCAGGACCTGGTCCGCGTCCAGGTGCTCGGGGAACTTCTCGCGCAGGGCGTGCGGCAGGCCCATGGAGGCGTAGTCGTCGTTCGGGGCGCCGGGCGTCAGATGCAGGACGTGACCCTCTTCCGCGACTACCATCGTGCCGTGCCCGGCGAAGTCGGGGTCGTTGGGGAGCATTCCCAGCTCGACCAGGCTGTGGTGGGCCGAGAAGACGTGGAAGTTGTCGGTGAAGTTGTCGGTGGCGAACTTCCAGCTTGTCTCGACGTCCCAGATCTGCGGTGTGCCGAGGACCTTCACTCCGCCCGTACGGTTGAAGATGATGTCCAGGTAGTACGCCATGTTGCCGAGGTACTCGCGCAGGGGCGGGGCGGCCGGATTCCAGGTCGCGAAGATCAGACCGCGGTGGGTGCCGAGTTGCGCGACCGGGATCAGCCCGAGGTCGTCCTTGTCCAGCTCCCCGGGTCCGTAATGGTTCTCCGCGGCGGCCGTCACCAGTTCGCCGGTGTTCTTGTACGCCCACCCGTGGTACGGGCACCGGAGGAAGGACGTGTTCTCCCGGTCGGTGCGGCAGACCCTCATGCCGCGGTGTCGGCACGAGTTGAGGAACACACGGACGACCCCCTCGTCGTCACGCGCGAGGATGCCGGGGTCGGTGCCGACGCTCCGCGTGATGAGATCGCCCGGTTCGGGGATCTCGCTCTCGTGGCCGACGAAGAACCAGCCCTTGGCGAAGATGCGCTCCTGCTCCAGTTCATAGATCTCGGGGTCGCTGAAGATGCGCCGCGAGATCAGCCCCTCCTCGGGTTTGACGATGTCCTCCAGCGCGATGCCGTTCGAGAGCGCGGTACGCGAACTAGCTGCGGGACGCTCGGATACAGCCGTCATGGGCGTTATTCCTTCCTGTGTCCTGGTTCCTGCTGCCCGGTCCCTGGGGCCGGTGGGACGTGCATGGGGCCCGCGGGCTCCAGGGGGACCCCGGATCGCGCGAGTTTGATCCGTACGGCGACGAGCGCACGGGGCATGCCATAGGCCACGCCGCCCACGAGCACGTCGCCTGCGTATGCCGCGGCGGCGAACCCGCCGTCCTCGGGAGTTCCCGCAATGACCTCGAAACGATCGGCCATCCGCGGCAGGCCGACGCTCTGCAACCGCATCCCGAAGTGGTCCGACCAGAAGCTCGGGACGGTGCCGAACGGTGTGGCCCCGTCTCCCCGCAGCAGGGTCCGCGCCGCGGCGGCACCCTGCTCGACCGCGTTACTCCAGTGCTCGATACGCATCGGCCGACCGCCGAAGGCTGCGTTGGGCCAGCGCACGATGTCACCGGCCGCGACGGCGTCAGTGACTCCGACCACGCGCAGAGCCTCGTCGCACAGAACGCCGTCGCCGAGTTCGGCGCCCGATCCGGACAGCCAGCCGATGTTCGGCACCGACCCCACCGCGACGACCACATGGTCGGCCTCGACCTGCGTGCCGTCGGACAGTTCCACCCGGTGGACACCCTCGGTGAACCGTGCCGCGGCGACCGTCCGTCCGACGTGGAGGCGCACTCCGGCTTGCTCGGCGAGCCTGGTCGCGGCGGCGCCAGCCAGTGGTCCGGCTGGCTCCAGCGGGGCATCGAGTCCGACCACCGTGACGTGCGCGCCCCGGATGCGCGCGGACGACGCCACCTCAATGCCGACGAAGCCACAGCCGACGATCAGCAACCTTGTGTCCGCGCTGAGTGCCGCACGGAGGCGCAGGGCGTCGGCCATCGTGCGCAGCACGTGCACGTGCGGTGCGCCGACGGCGAAGCCGGGCAGGGAGCGCGCTCCGCTGCCGGTCGCGAGCACCAGCCCTGCGTAGGGGATCTCCATGCCGTCCGCGGTGCGGACCACCCGGCGTCTCGCGTCCAGCGCCACGGCCGGTTCGCCCAAGCGCCAGGTGACCGCGAGATCTTGTGCCCCGGGGAGTGCGATATCGGTCGGCGCGGATTCGCCGACAAGCAGTTCCTTCGACAGCGGAGGACGATCGTAGGGGTGCTCACGCTCGTCGCCGATGACGGTCAGTGAACCGTCGTACCCCTCCTCACGCAGTGTTTTCGCCGCGTTCAGGCCGGCGAGGGAGGCCCCCACAATGACGACATCTCGCAGCGCGTTGTCCGTGCTCACCGGGCTTCCCCCGCGTACCAGTCGGCTATCGCATCCGCCGAGGTGAACCAGACGTCGTCGAACCGCGCCATATGTTCCAGGGCTTCGGCGACGTACCGCGCTCGGTAGGGCTGGCCCGACAGAAACGGGTGCAGCCCGAAGCCCATGACACGCGGCCGGGTCTCGCCCTCGGCGCGCAGTCGGTCGAACTGGTCCACCAGGGCCTGCTTGAAGTCGGAGCCTGACTGACCCTGCAAGGCGTAGAAGGGGATGTCGTTGAGCTCGGTGGAGTACGGGACGGAGATCAGCTCGCCGGCCGGGACGTCGAAACGGAAGGGCTCGTCGTCCACGCCCCAGTCGAGGCTGTAGCGGAATCCGATCTCGGCGAGCAGGTCGTTCGTCGCCGGCGAAGCCGTGAGGGCCGGGCCCAGCCAGCCGCGGGGACGCGCACCGGTGCCGCGTTCGATGCGGTCGGCCACCTCGGTGATGTAGGCGCGCTCCTCCTCGATCGTCATGTGGGTCTGCCGTGTGGAGTTGTTCCGGCCGTGGGCAACCCAGCTCCATCCGCGCTTGACACCCTCTTCGACGATCGCCGGGTGCCGGTCGAGGACCTCGCTGTTGATCACCGCGGTCGGTTGGAGCCCGAGCCCGTCGAAGATCTCCACGAGCCGCCAGACGCCGACGCGGGGCCCGTACTCGCGCCATCCGTGGTTGAGGGGGTCCGGAGTCAGCCCCGCGGTGAACGGGGCCAGGCTCAGCGCGGGCTTGCCGTACTCGTAGTGCTCCAGATTCAGGGCGAACCAGACCGCGATCCGCTTGCCCTGCGGCAGGCGCAGCGGTGGTCGGCGCACTATCGGCGAATAGGTGAAGAACGGGTTGTCCATCGAAGGGTCTCCGGAGGTCGGTTCGGAAGCGCGGGCGCGGCTGCCCGGGAGTGCGTCAGCGGGCTCCCGCCTCCATGACGGCGGCGATGTGCTCGGCGACGATGTCCAGGACCTGCTGCTCGTTGTCCTCGTAGAACAGGAAGTGACCGTTGCCCTTCAGACCCAGCTCGCCGAGGTTCACCACGGCCGCGTCCGCGCCCCAGGACCGGAAGAGGGCAGCCGTCGCCCGCTCGCCGGCCGGGCGGTGTGCCGGGTCCTCGGTGCCCGCGATCAAACGGATGGGGAGGCCGGCGAACGCCGTGGTGTGCTCGACGGCGGGCAGCCCCGGCAGGACACCGATGCGCTGCAACAGCATCTTCGGCGGCAGGCCGCTGAAACCGGCGCGCAGCGGTTCGATCCGTTCACGTGGGAACCGCGTGCTGGTGGCGATGGCCTGGTTGTAGACGTAGTCGTCTTCGTAGAGGTAGCCGCGCCCGAGGTCCACGGTGAATTCGACGCCGGTCTCCTCGAAACGGGCCCGGACCACGTTGCCGTCCTCCGCGAGTATCCGGGCCTTCGGCGCGGCGTTGCCGGGGTACGAGGCGGCGATCGCGACAACGCCGAGGACCAGGTCGCCCTCGTGCTCCACGAGTTGCCAGGTGGTGGCGCCGCCCATCGAATGCGGGACGATGATCGCCGGGCGGCCGACCACCTCGCGCAGCAGGTGGCGGTACCCGTCGACGACATCGGCGTACTCGATGTCGATCAGATGCCGCCCACCGGACCGGCCGCAACCTGGCCAGTCGGTCACCCAGACCTCGTGACCGCGTGCCGCCAGCCGGTCGGCCCATCCGGTTCCGCCGGCCAGGTTTCCGCGGAAGCATCCTCCGGTCGCGCCACCGCCGTGGATCATGAGCACGGGCGGCCGGTTATGGTCCGACTCGCCGAGCACCTCGTAGTACAGGCCGCTGACGGGCTCGTTGCCAGTGCGCATCGTCCGCCTCCTCAGCCCAGCATCCGAGCCAGCGCGGACCTGGGGTCTCCCAGGCGGGTGTGGACCACTTTCTGCTCCAGGTAGCTCAACAGCTCGTCCGGTGACTCCTCGCGGCCGATGCCGCTGTTCCCCGAACCGCCGAACGGTGTCCCGAAGTAGTGCCTGGTGGAGTCGTTCACCCAGACGTATCCGGCGTCGAGCGCGTCAGCGGTCTTGTGGGCGACATCCAGGTCGTTCGTCCAGACACTCGCTGTGAGGCCGAGGTCGAGACCGTTCGCCTCGGCGATCATGGAGTCGTAGTTGTCCCAGCGGAAGACGGACAGGACCGGACCGAAGATCTCCTCGCGGCCGATCCGCATCTTGGGGGTGACGTCGGCGAACAGCGCGGGCTCAACGAAGTTGCCGCCCGCCGGAAGGCCACTCGGCCTTCCGCCGCCGCGGACCAGTGTCGCTCCTTCCGCCACGCCGGATTCGACGTAGCCGATGATCCGCTTCCGGTGGGCTCTGCTCACGACGGGCCCGATGTCAGTGCTCTCGTCATAGGCGACGCCGACCCGGTAGGCGCCGAGCTTGGCCGCCATCGTCGCGACGAACTCGTCGTAGATCCGGGAGTGGACGAGAATCCGCGAGTTGGACCCGCACGACTGGCCCTGGCAGACGTCCAGGTTCATCCCGTAGATCGCCCCCTCGGTTGCCGCATCGAGGTCGACGTCCGGGAACACGACCATGGCGTTCTTCCCACCGAGTTCCAGTGACAGGTGTTTGACGTGCCCGGACTCGGCCGCACGCCGCTGGATCAGCAGCCCCGTGGACACCGAGCCGGTGAAAGCGAGCCGCTTGACGTCCCGGTGTGTCACCAGAGCGTCGCCACTGGCGGCGTCTCCGGTCACGATGTTGACGACTCCGGGCGGGAATGCCTCGGCGAACAGTTCCGCGAGGGCCAGCGTCGACAGTGACGTCTCGTCGGACGGCTTCATCACCAGGGTGTTTCCAGTGATCAGTGCCGGCAACGGCCGTGTGACGGCGAACATCACGGGGTGGTTGAACGCCGTGATGCGTCCCACGACGCCGTAGGGACGGTGGGCCGTGTAGTGCAGGTTGCCCGGGCTGGCGGGGAAGACGTCGCCGTTCATCGACTGGGCCAGCGCCGGCCAGCCCTCCAGGTACGCGCGGCAGAGGTCGACGTCGAGACGCATGGCCTTGACCGGGTTGCCGCAGTCGATCGCGTCGAGCATCGCCAGGCGTTCGCGGTTCTCGATGAGCAGGTCCGCGAAACGCCCGAAGCAGGCGCTGCGACCGGCCACACCCAGCGCCTCCCAGGCCGGCTGCGCGTCGCGCGCGGCCGCCACCGCGGCTGCGACGTCGGCGGCACAGGCCACCGGGATCTCGGTCAGCAGCGCGCCGGTCGACGGGTCGAACACCTCCTTGGTCGTGCCCTCCGCCCCGTCGACGAACTTGCCGGCTATCAGCATCTTGAACTCGCGCCCGCTGACGTGGGTGGCGATCGGGTCGGGCGATCGAGGCTGACTCATCGGTTGTCCTTACTTCCGTGCCTTCAGAATCCTGGGGTCAGTACGTCGAGCAGGGCCGGTCGCCCCGAGCTGACGACCTTGACTGCTTCGGCGAGCTGCTCACTCAGCGTTTGCGCGTCGCCGATCGGGCCGGCCGCCCACATACCGAACGAGCGGGCGAGCCCGGCGAGATCGACCGGCGGATCGGTCAGCCCGGCACCCACGTAGCGGCGGGACACATCGTGCCCGCGGTGACGTGCGATCTTCACTGCGTGCTCAATGGTGTTGCCGTACTGACGGTTGTTGTGCACCAGTACCAGCACGGGCAGCGATCGGTGCGCCGCGCTCCACAGGGCAGAGGGCAGGAAGAGCAGGTCACCGTCCGCCTGGACGTCCACCGTCACCGTTCCCGGAGGCTGCGCGAGCGCCGTGCCCAGGGAACCGCCGACGCCGTACCCCAACCCCCCGCCGGCGGCCCATCCCGTGTACTGACGCGGCCGGTCCAAGGCGAGAAACTTGTGCTCCAGACGGCCGTTCGTCCCTCCGCCGAGCGCGTACTCGACGCCTTCGAGCGCCCGCCCGAGTTCGTGCAGTACCCGGTCGAGCGGGACCGTGCCGTCCGCTCTCGCGGCGGCAGCCCGCGTCTGCCAGGCGCGCCGTGCCTGAGCGCTCCGGTCGGCGAACTCCCGGATCCTGGCGGCAACGGGCGCTGCGGGCAGCGGGTCGGCGCGCAGCCGCTCCAGCAGCGCCGCGACCGCGTTGTCGCCGCTCGCCGTGACATGCCGCCCGGAGGGCACCATCGCCTGGTAGTCATGCGCCCAGGCGCGCAGCTTCAGGTGGGCCAGCGACACGTTGAGGACGGCGGGCGCGCGACCCGGCGGGCATGCGCGCAGATGTGAGTGGATGTCCTCCACGTCCAGGGCCAGCACGACATCGGCTTCGGCGATCACGCCCTCCATGTGCATCGCGGCGAGCGGATGCGTCGTGGGGAAGGCGTGCCTGACGCCCGTGTCCACCACGGGGGCACCAAGGGCTTCGGCAAGCTCGACGAGGGCGGCGAAGGACTCCTGGGACTCTCCCACGTAGCCGGCAAGGATCACGGGCCGACGGGCGTCACGCAACCGTCCTTCCAACCAGGCGACATCGGCCGGGGAGGGGGCCGGCGCGGCTGGGACGGGGAACACGCCGATGCCCTGCCTGCTGAAGTCGTCCGGGACCGGGTCCTCTTGCAGGTCCACGTCGTAGCAGAGATAGACGGGACCGGCCGGTGCGCTGGAAGTTGCGGCCAGGGCGCGGGCGAAGGATTCCTCGGCACCGGCCAGGTCATGGGGCTCGTCGTCCCACTTCACGAAGTCGCGGACGATGTTGGCCTGGACCGAAGCTGTGTGAATCCAGTCGATCCACGGCCGCCGGTTGCCCTTGGCCTTGGGCCCCGTACCGCCCAGCAGCATCATCGGCGCGCGATCGCACCAGGCGTTGTAAATCGCCATGCTCGCGTTCTGCAGGCCCACGACGTTGTGCAGTAGGGCTGCCATCGGCTTGCCCGCGGCCTTCGCATAGCCCTGTGCGATCGACACGGCCACGGCCTCGTGCATGCAGAGTGTCAGCTCCGGCGCACCAGGCGTATGCACGAGGGAGTCGTGAAGACCCCGGAAGCTCGCGCCCGGGTTGAACGCGACGTGCTCGACGCCTGCTTCGAGGAGCAGGTCGACGATGACGTCCGAGCCGTAGCGGTGGCTCGTCGGGGGTGCCACAAATACTCCTCCAGAGGTGACGGGCATGGCGGGGCGCGCACGGTCCCCGGGCGTCGCCGGGCGGACGACGAAGACAGCCGGGCGTGCCCTGGACGCGCGAAGTGAACGCGAAACGACTGCGCGGGGCGCTGTTCTCCACCGTGCAGGCTCAAGCCGCCTTTAACGCAAGAGCCGAGGCGGCGCAGGATTATGTGAAAATCTGCGCAATCGGCTCGCCGAGGACGCCGAAGCTCGCCGGACAACGCTTTGCACTTTTTCGGAAAATCCTCTGGCCGAAAACCACTGACTAGTGGTGTGATGGAGGAAACATCTCCCTCACCGTTGGGTCGGCTAACGTGGACGGGATGTCGAATGTGGATGCATGCGCGATACCGCCGTGCCCGAACCCAGAGTTCGAGAAGCGCCATTTCCCACCGAGCTGTTGAGCCGACTTCCGGAAAGGCATGCGCGCGATGTCATCTCAGCCCACAGGAATGTCCGATGAGGGAGCCTTGCTCCCGATTCACACCGTGGCGCGCCGCTTCGGAATGCGAGCCTCAACCCTGCGGTATTACGAGGAGCGGGACCTCGTCGTACCCGTCTCACTCCACTCCGGCCGACGCTGGTACGGGCCCGAGGAGATCCGCCGGCTTGCGGTGATCCGGTTCTGGCAGCGGCAGGGGCTCATGAGCCTGGAGGCGATACGGGAGCTGCTCGACGGCTCCTCGTCGCACACGCAATGGCAGGAGATCGTGCAGCGTCATATCCGGGCACTGCAACAGCAGGTGGAGCAGTTGCAGCAGGTGCAGTCGTACATCGCGCAGTCGCTCGCGTGCGAGTACCACGACCGCCTGGACGACTGCCCGAACTACGAGGCGCTGATCTGGGGGGACCTCGACGAGGAGGGAGTCGGCCCGCCTGCGAGGAGCGGCCCCACGTCGCCTCCGCCCTTCGACGGCAAGCGGGCATGACCCGGCCCCCCGCGTCCGTCGTGGGGCAGCACAGGGAACGGAGCGAAGTGCAGGTCCGCCGCTTCCCGGCGGGGCACACACGGGTGAACCAGCCGGCGCCACGAGGGGACGACACGGTCACGCCGGGAACGTCGGCGGATTCACGGCATCAGCATGCCGCCGTTGACGTGCAGCACCTGGCCGGTGATGTAGCGCGCGCCGTCACCGAGGAGAAACATCACAGGATCGACGACATCAGGAACCTCGCCGATCCTCGCCATGGGGATCAGCGCGGCTCTGGCCGATTCATCGAAGTCGGGGTTGTCCTCGATCATCGCAGTCCTGACCGGCCCCGGGGCGACGGCGTTGCAGCGGACGCCTCGGGCGGCGTACTCAAGAGCGACGGACTTGGCCAGGGCCTCGACTCCCGATTTGGCTGCGGCGTAGTGCGCACCGAGCGGGTATCCCTTCCGCCCCCAGCCGCTCGACAGCATGACGATCTGCCCCCCGCCGGCCCGGATCATCGACGGAAGCGCCGCCTTCGTCAGCAGGAACGCGCTCGTGAGCGAGACGTCGACCACCCGTTGCCATTCCCCGGGGTCCAGCGTCACCAGCGGGGACTCCGAGACGACACCTGCCGCGCACACCAGCTGTTGCGGCGCTCCCAGAGATGACTCGACTTCCGCGACCGCGGCCCGCACCGAGTCCGCGTCCCTGACGTCGCAGGAGACCGAGAGCGTCGCGTGCTCATTGAGGTTGAGATCGAGCACGGCCACCTCGGAGCCGGACTTCAGCAGGGCGTCGACGAGACCCCGGCCGATGCCGCCCGCGCCGCCGGAGACCAGTGCGACCGGGGTCACCGCGCCGCTCCCCGGGCCCTGCGTCCGGCCTCGACGACACGGTCACGGGTGTGCAGCACATGCGCCTCGACAGCGGCCCGGGCAGCGGCGGCGTCGCCCGACTCCACCAGGTCGAGGATGTGCTCGTGCTCCGCGCAGGTCTCCTGGGGCCGGTGGATGCCCGACCCCCTGGACCACAGGCGTGTATAACGCTCCGAGCGCGAACGCAGCGGGTCGAGCATCTCCATCGCCACCACCGCGCCGGACGGCCGGTACAACAGCATATGAAACTCCTTGTTCAGCTCAAGCCACTTGGTGTGGTCCGCCTCGTCGCGGAGCCGCTCGTTGAGCTGTCGGGCAGCCTCGACAATGGGGGCGCTCATACGGGCCACCGCCTGTTCGATCAGCCATCCCTCGACCAGAGCGCGTAGCGAGAACACTTCCACGAGCCGTTCGAGGTCCGTCCCCCGCACCGTTGTCAGACGGTGAGCACGGGACTCGACCAGGCCCTCGGCCTGGAGTTGCCGCAACGCCTCTCGGACGGGAACCCGGGACACACCGAAATGAGTGGCCAATGCGACTTGGTTCAGCACCGCGCCGTCGGGCAGGTTTCCACTGTTGATCGCCTGTCGCATCGCGTCGGCGATGTAGTCGGCGGAGATCCGCCGACCCGACAACTTGGTATCTACATCGATGACCGAGATATCCGCCTCTTCAGACATGTAAACAGAATACAGTGAGCTGGATGCTGGGCATGGGGCGGGAGGACTCCTTGGTCATTCGAGGAAGCTCTGGGGCGGCGTGGGGCCCCAGGTGTTGAGCGTCTTGGTCATCCGGTCTCCTGCTTCCCAGCCGATGGGAACGGCGTCGGGGTCGTTGATGTGTGCCATGTCGGCGAAGAGTTCGAGGCGCATGCCCGAGGACGGGTCGCAGACGTACACGAACAGGCTCCTGCCCGGGCGATGCCGTCCAGGGCCGTACTCGATCTTGTAGCCCTCGCTGTCAAGGTGGTCGAGCAGGGGCTGGTACGCCTGCCATCCGGGGACCTCGAATCCGAGGTGGTGTGCGGTCCCGGTGGTACCGGGGCGCAGAGCGACGTTGTGGTGCTCGGTGTCCGTCCGCAGCCAGTACAGGCTCTCGCCGATGTACTCGGACAGCCGGAGGTCCAGGGTCTGGGTGAAGAACTTCGCGGACACAGGCGGGTTGGACGACTTGAGGTTGACGTGCCCCATCCGCCGGGGGCGCAGCACAGAGGGCGGAGGTGCGGGAACCCTGAGCCGGCTCTCGGCCTCGAAAGCGACGGTCAGGCCGGTGGGGTCGTTCACGTGGATCGCTGTGTCCGACGCCCGGCGGGCCCCGATGAGGGCGGCCAGTTCGTCGAGGTCGGCTGCGTCGGGCATACCGAAGACCAGCCTCTCCATCCGGTGGTCGTCCCCCGGCACCAGCTCGATCGCCCCTTGGCCGTCCGGAGTTGCGTAGTCGCCCTCGCAGGTCGCTATGAGGTGCCCGGCGTCCTCGATGACGGTGAAGTGCAGCCCGTTCGACAGGAAGGCCCCGGTCGCCTGCGGATCGGGGACGGTGACGACGATACGGGCCAGTCTGCCGAAGGGCGGCCGCTCAGGAGTCGAGGCTGACGTACTGGAGGTCGAGGTAGTCATTGATCCCTTCCCTGCCGCCCTCGCGCCCGAGGCCGGACTGCTTGACGCCGCCGAATGGCGCGGCGGCGTTGGAGACGATGGCGCGGTTCAGGGCGACCATCCCGAAGTCGAGCCGCTCGGCGACCCGCAGGCCGTGTTCCAGATCGCGGCTGTAGAGGTACGCCACGAGTCCGTACTCGGTGTCGTTGGCAAGGGAGATCGCCTCGTCGGGATCGTCGAACAGCGTGATGGCCGCGACCGGGCCGAAGATCTCTTCCTTGAACATCCGTGCCTCGGGCGGAACCCCGGTCAGCACGGTCGGGGCGAAGAACGTACCGGCTCCCTCAAGGGCGGCACCGCCCGTACCGATGACCGCGCCACGCTCCACCGCATCGTTTACCAACCGCTCCAGTTTGTCGCACCCCGCCTGGTCGATGACCGGCCCGACCTGAGACTGCGGGTCAAGGCCGTGACCCACGGTGAGCGATGTCATTCGCTCGGTGAGGAGCGCGCTGAACTCATTCGCCACCCCGCGGTGGACCAGAAGCCGGTTCGCGGCCGTGCACGCTTCGCCCATGTTCCGCATCTTCGCCGTCATCGCGCCGTCGACGGCTCGCTCCACATCGGCGTCCCCGAAGACGATGAACGGTGCGTTGCCCCCCAGCTCCATCGACGGGCGGACGACCTTCGGGCCGCACTGCGCGATCAGCGTCCTGCCGACAGCGGTGGAGCCGGTGAAGGAGAGCTTGCGGATGCGGCCGTCGGCCAGCAGCGGGCCGCACACGCCGGGCGCGTCCAGGGTGGTGACCACGTTGAGCACTCCCGCCGGTAGCCCCGCCTCCTGGAGGACGCCGGCGAACAGGAGTGTGGTCAGCGGGGTCTGCGGGGCCGGCTTCAGCACGGCGGTGCACCCGGCGGCCAGAGCGGCGGCGACCTTGCGGGTCGCCATCGCCAGCGGGAAGTTCCACGGGGTGATCAGCAGGCACGGACCGACGGGACGGCGTGAGACCAGCAGCCGAGAGGCGCCGTCGGGCGCGATGCGGTAGTCGCCCGCGGGTCGGGCCGCCTCCTCGGAGTACCAGCGCAGGAACTCCGCACCGTAGTCCACCTCGGCACGTGACTCGGTGAGCGGCTTGCCCATCTCTGCCGTGATGAGCCGGGCGAACTCCTCGCGCCGCGTGACGACGGCCTCGAAGGCCCGGCGTAGAAGTTCGGCCCGCTGCCGCGTCGGAGCGGCAGCCCAACCGGCTGCCGCACGAGTGGACGATTCCAGGGCCGCAAGGCCGTCGCGGACCGAGGCGTCGGGAACCCGGGCGAGCAGCTTGCCGGTGGCGGGATCGGCCACTTCGAACGTCTTCTCGTTCTCCGCGGTTACCCATCGCCCGTCGATGAGCATGCCTTCGGGGACTGGGGGAGCCGGGGTGGGGGCGTCGGGGGCCAGGGTCACTGAGTCCTCCTCGGGGGCATGCCGATCGCCTTGAGTTCGGTGATGTCGCCTATCTCGCGGCCGAGACCTCGCGCGCGTGCGCCCTCGATCAGCGTGGTGGCCAGGGCGAGATCCTGTAGGGCGGTGCCGACGGACTTGAACACCAGCAGGTCGCGCCCGTCGGCGGGGTCCGGGGGCTCGGTCCACTGTGGCATCGCGACCAGGTCACGTTTCGCGAGCGCGCCGTCCTGCACGGCCTCTGCGACGTCACCGGATTCGGCCAGCACCTGGGCCGGGTCGTCGACCAGCACACGCCGTGCACGCGCGAAGGTGTCCACGTCGAGTTCGCGGAGGTCGGGGCGGGTGGAGCCGATCGAGAGCACGGCCGCGCCGGTGGTGAAGTCGGCGCCGTGAACGACTGGTTCCGTTGATTTCGTGCACAGGACGGTCACCGGGCAGCTCGCGACGACCTCCTCGACGGTCGCCGCCGGCCGCACCGAGAACCCCAGCTCGGTGCCCAGCCGATCGGCGAAGGACTGCCGCTTCTCGGCGGAGCGGCTGTGGACGAGCACTTTGGACAGTGGCCACAGCTTCGCGAAGGCACGTAGGTGGCCGTCCGCCTCGAAGCCGGTGCCGACCAGTCCCAGCACATCCGTTCCTGCGGGGCGCAGCAGTTCCCCCGCGACGGCAGTGGTGGCGGCGGTGCGCAACCGGGTCACCTCGGCCGCGTCGAGGGTGGCGACGAGATCGCCCGTTGCCTGCCGGTAGACAAGCAGCAGGTAGCGATTGCCGACCCCCCTGGCGAGCGTCATGACCTTGGTACCCATGTGGTCGCCGAGCGCGGCGGGCATGACCCGGAGGAATCCGGTCGGCACATCCACGTCGATCCGGGGCGGCAGGACGCAGTCGCCGCTCCGCTGCGCGTGCAGTGCCGCACGGGCGGCCCGCAGGGCCACGTCCTCGGTGCACAGCTCGGCGATGGTCGCGGCATCCAGGTGGAGGGTCATCGCACCCGGCCGGTGTAGAAGCCGGAGTCGTCGTCCGGCAGGTCGAAGCCGGAGGCGGCGAGCCCCGCGCGCAGCGCCTTCATCTGCCCGGGAGCCAGGCGCATCTGCGGCATGCGCAGCAGTCCGCCGTTGAAGCCCTGGAGCCAGGCGAGGTATTTCCAGCCGTTGCGGTGGATGAGGTTCGCACCGGCGAAGCTGGCGTGGAAGGCCCCCTTCGCCTCGCGTCCGGGGTTATAGCTCCAGAACGTCTTCATGGCCTGTTCGTACTCGCCGGCGTTGAGGGCGTTCATCATCTGCGGGACGCGCTCGCCGAAGGACTCGTAGGCGCTCGTCCCCCACCAGCGCACCCCGTATCGCCGGGCGAGCGCGGGAGCATGCTGCTCCATCGGATTCTGCACGAGCACGTGCGGGCTGCACCGTTCGAACACCTCGGTGAAGGAGGACAGCAGCGCAGAGCCTCCGCCCTCGTACTTCAGGGCCGCCGCTGTCTCCAGCCGACTCATCTCCTCCAGTGCCTCGACCGGGAACCCGGCCGGGTGCAGCGTCTTGAAACCCCAGGCGGAGGAAGCGAAGAGGACGATCGCCAGATCGGTGCGGTCGGTGACATACCGGGTGTGTTCCACGATGTCGGACGGGCTGCCGGGCCGGAAGGCGGGCGGGTACGACAGCAGGCCGGCCTCGGCACCGAGCCCGGTGGCCCGGTCGGCCACCACCAGCGACTGCTCGACCGTGTCGAAGCTGAGGTGCGCGACGATCCTGAATCCTGCCGGGGCGGCCTCACAGGCGACCTCCAGGAAACGGAGGTACTCCTCGAATGTCGTCCCGCTCTCCGATGCGACAAGCGTGCCCCAGAAGCCGAGTTCGGCGGCACGCCGGACGTCGTGCCGGATACCGGCCTCGTTCAGGCCCGAGAAGTCCTCGGTGAAAGAGGGCAGGGTGACCGAGCACCCGCCCTGCCACTCCTGCGCGGCTCGCTCCTTGATCTCGCCTCGCGTGTATGCCAATGCCATCGTCAGCTTCCCTTCACCGTCGGTGTACTCCATGACAAGGGCCGGTAGACCCAGCGGCCGCTGTGGAACCAAGGGCGCTGGGCGAGCGCGTCCCGACGCGCGGTGTTGCGCGCCGCCTCCCGCTCAGGGGCGCCCAGGACCCCGGCATCAGCGATCTCGTGCAGCGCGAGATGCGTCCACGGCTCGCCCGCGAACCCGGGTCGGACGAGGAAGCGCCGCACGCGCAGCCAGCCGGGCACCTTCATCAGCAGCGGAACGTGCTCTTGCTCATACCAGCCCTCGAACTCCTCCCGCTCCTCCTCGGGGACCGAGAAGGCGACCACGAACAGCACGTGGTCGCTGCCCGTCGCATCGGGCCTCGTACCGAGAGCGGCGGTGTCGGAGATCTGATCCGCGATGTAGCGGGTGAAGCCGGAGACGCTGTCCAGCATGCGCACGGTGCGCGGCGACGGGTCCGACTTCAGTGCCTGGTACTCGGCGGTCCCCAGCGCCGCCATGTCGTCGAGGAAGTAGCAGGCGAGGTAGCGGGGGTCGGCGTCCTGGACGTAGCGCACGGCGTGCGTGAAGCCGGGGATCGCCAACCGGGCTGGGATGTGTTCCGTCTCGTACCAGTCGTTGAAGTCGTTCTCCCCACCGGGCGGCGGCTGCATCTGTGAGAACAGCAGTCCCTTGCTCATCGCAGCCCGTCCCCCTTCGCGTCGCTCTTGGACAGACCGCCGACGCGGTGGTGCACACGGCCGCGCGTGGCCAGAGCGGCGATCACTGCGATCTCGTCAGGTCTCGGTGCCGCCGGCACGGTGACCGTGATGGCGTCGTAGAACTCACGCACGAACAGGGCGCGCTTGTAGGCCAGCGGGATGTCGATCGAGGTGCCGACCCCGCCGACCTTGGTCGCCGACGTCACCCAGCCGTTGCCGCCGATGCCGTCGCGCAGCGCGTCGCCGAAGGGTGTCGTCAGGCACGCCACCCCGTGCTCCTGCTCCCCGGCGACGCCGACGATCGCCCCTTTCCCACAACTCTCCGCCTCGGCCCCGCCGAGTGCGGCCAGGGCGCGGGAGACGAGGGCCTTTGCCAGCGCGCCACTGGGTTCGAGCAGCTCGGACAGGTCGTCGCTGTACCGGCCGGCGTAGGGGTTGCGGATCACTGCCGTCACCGCGGCCTTGATCAACGGCTGTTCCACCGTGGGGCCGCCGTCGCTGTGAATCTCCTCAGTCGTGGTGTGCCAAGCGCGCACATCGAAGTCGCTGGACGCCATCCTCTTCCTTTTCCTTTCCTTCTGAGTCGTGGGGGAGCCCACGTCAGTGCGAGCCCGTCAAAGCCGCCGAGGCCGGCCCGGACACAGTGACGTTGGTCCGCGCCGCGGGCGTGTTGCGGCTTCGGGTGAAGCGGACGACACCATCGGTGATCGCGGCGCACACGCCGGGGATGTCCCCGACCTCCAGCGCCTCCGCCCAGGTCCCGCCCGCCGATCCCAGCGGTGCGTCGAGCACGAGCAGATCCGCCGGCCTACCGACCTCCAGCAGTCCGGCATCGAGGCCGTAAATCCTGGAAACGTTGCCGGTGGCTGCCGCGATGGCGGTCTGCCAGGAAAGTCCGTCGAGCGAGACGAGTTCGGCCATCAGGTGCCACAGCGCGAGCGGGACGACGCCCGTCCCGGTCGGTGTGTCGCTTGCGATCAGGAGGCGTGACTCCTGCCCGTGTTCACGGATCAGCCCGCAAAGCTCCAGGGAGGAGCGCAGGTTGCCTGCCATCACCAGCTGAAGAGCCATGTCGCTCTGAGTCACCAGGCGCTCGTTGTGCCCGGGGGGCATGGCGGTCGGTCCGCCGTTCGCGTGGAAGGCGACGTTGGGGTTGATCTTCAGCAGGGCGTCGGCGTCCATCCGTTCCAATGTCCCCGGGATGGACCCGCCGCCGGTGTGGACGGTTACGACGATGCCCGCTTCCCTGGCGTCCCGGACGAGGTCAACGTAGTCCAACGGGGAACGGACGGCCCCGAACCCCCCCTTGGCCAGCCATACGCCCTGCTCACGCAGGTAGTGGAAGTCTGCAAGGGTGAGCCCCGGCTCCAGGATGACCGACCCGGCGTGCACGGTCATCCCACCGGGCCGGAAGTGTTGGAACGCACGCTGCGCCGCGACCGCGAGGGCCTTGACGCCCTCGGGGTCCTTCGGTCGACCCGGCACGTGCACCTCACTGGCGCTGAGCGCACGGGTGACTCCCCCGTGGACATAGCTCTCCAGAAACCCCACGGTCTGCTGGCGCGGAGTGAAGTCGCCGAATGTGACGTGCACATGAGAGTCGATCAAGCCAGGGACCACACCCGCGCCGTTGGCATCGAGCACGGTGTCGTGGACGCCCGCATCCACATCGCTGGAATCACCGATCCATGTGATGACCCCGCCGTCACAGACGAGCGCATCGCCCGCCAGCGGCGTGCCGTCGAGGTCGCCGCTATGGCTCAGCCCGAGAGAAGTGATGGCAAGACTCATGGGTGTTCCTTTGACGCGGTCATGTGACAAGGGATGTCGGCTGCGGACGCTGTCCGCAGGCACGTCACGCCCATAAGATCTACTGTCGTCTGTAGACACCTAGCGTGCATGAGGGCCCCTCTTCCGAGGGTGGGCCGACATCACTCCGTGAGTTGTATCGCGCTCATCGGACACAGCGGGATCGCTGCGCGGGCTGCGGCCTGATCGGCGGGGTCGTCGAGAGTCGCCCGGAGGACGACGGCCTGTCCGGCGTCGTCCAGGTCGAACAGGTCAGGCGCGGCGGGTACGCAGTTGCCGTATCCCTGGCAGAGCGAGAGGTCGACGGTGAGCCGCATCAGAGGAAGACTCCAAGGTTCTTGGTCCCGAGTGACGACTGGTCCAGGATGATCACTCGTCGCGTGATGAGCCATGCCTCCCCCTCGCGCCGCAGGGTGTCCCGCCGCTCGCCCACGATCAGATCGTGCGCGCCGTGATCACCTCGGCTGCGGAAGAGCATCATGTTCGTCCGAGCGGCGAGCTGCCCGGTCCCGGTCTCTCGGCGCACCCGCACGTTAGTGATCAGGCGGCGCGTGTGGGACGGGGGGTTCTCGGCCCACGCGACGTCGGTACGCAGTCGCTTGACCCGCAGGCCGAGAGACGACTTCGTCTCGTCGAAGTGACCGATGTCGTCGATGATGTCGTTCGCCGGCGCCCTGCGGGTCACCCGGATCGGCGCGGTGTACTCCAACTCCGGGGCGAACAGCTCCAGCCACTCCTCCCAGCGGCGCTCATCGAGCAGTTCCGCCTCCCGGTAGTAGAGATCCTCCACCTCGACCCGGGTCGCGAGGTCGACCGTCGCTCCTTCGCCGGCCCCAGTCATCGCACTTCCTCAAGGACGTGGTTGCGCCATACCCGGTAGTAGGTCCGGGCCGCGGCTTCGCTGAACTTGCCGTCGTACACATCGCCCGGCCCGGGGAACTCGCCCGGCGGCAGCGGTGGCGCGTCCAGGCCCATGCCGTAGTGCAGGAGGAACTCCTCCTGGCGGTACAGCGCGGCGTTGGACGACCTCGTCTGCGCTTCCCAGTTCTCGGTGTCGTCCTGGTCGAACATCCCGGACGAGCTGAAGGTCTGGATGTACATCTTCCTGCCCAAGCGCTTCCACCACTCCGGCGCGCCCCGCTCCACCAGGTGCCATGACCAGACCTGGGTGCGGTCGGGACCGGCCGGCTGCCACACCCGGAGCATCGCGCCGCTCACACGGCGCCCCTCGATCTCGATGAAGTTCGGGATGAGGAAGGAGAAGTTGGGGAACACGTTGCCGTGCAGGTTCTTGACCCGCGCGAGCGTCTGCGCCTGGCCCCCGTCGAGACGGGTTGCGTACTCCTCCGCGAGTTCGGCCGGGAAATAGGACTCCCCGTCGAAGTGCACGCCGATCCCGAGTCCGTGGCCCCCGCCGGGATCGACGTGGTAGCCGTCGCGACCGAAGTCAACACCTTTGACCATGCCGAGCCGGGAGAGGAAGGAATGCGCGGTGGCGGTGTGATAGGCGTCCGCCGTGAAGTTCTCCGACGGCAGCCTCCAGTTCGTCGGCACCATCCACCGTTCGGGCACGCCGACGACCTCCATCTCGGCCCGTCCGACGATCAGGTCGAGGTACCAGCGGACGTCTCCCAGGAACTCGTCCAGTGACGGCCCGCTCCTCGACCACGTCGCGAACACCAGGCCCTGGTAGATCTCCGCGCGAGCCTCGACGAGGTGGAGCGCATCGCGGTCAAGACCCTCAGGGTAGGCCGATCGCTCGAACGGAGCGCCCATCAAGGTACCCATGAACTCGCCCCTGGAACCGTACGTGAAGCCGTGGTACGGACATCGCCAGTTGGCCACCTCCCCGAAGTCCTCACAGGCCAGCCGCATACCGCGGTGCCTGCAAGCGTTCAGGAAGACGCGCACGACACCGTCGTCCCCCCGCCCGACGATGACGGACTCCTCCCCCATGCTGCGCACCACGAACGACCCCGGGTTGGGGATCTCGGAGGTGTGGGCAAGGAACAGCCACGTCGACCCGAACAGGCGTTCACGCTCCAGCTCGTAAACGTCCGGGTCGGTGTAGACGAACATCGGGATCTGACCCCGCTCGGGCAGGACCGTCTTGCGGATGCGGTCCGCCAGCTCCAGTCGGCCTTGTGCGTCGTAGCGACTCATGTAAACAGAATACACTTTCACATTTAGCGGGTCGAGGGCCTGCAGCGGGTCGAGGGCCTGCGCGGCCCCCAAGGGGTCAACCCCTGCGCCGCGTACGGGGACGGCAAGGGCTGCGGTGGCACCCAGCCCCTCGTTTACCACACGCATCGTTGACACCCGGGACCCGGGTAGGCAAATGTCTGACATTCGTATTGGTACCCTACGGGGGTGAACAACATCAAGGCCCCACGCAAAACGGCAAGCTTGGCAGCACAGCTCGTGGACAGCCTCCGGTCGCACATCGCAGCAGGTGAGTGGCCTGTGGGAACACGTATCCCGTCCGAGCACGACCTTGTGGAGCAGCTTGGAGTCGGACGCACCACCCTTCGTGAGGCGCTCGGCGCCCTGGTCCATCTGGGGCTCCTGGAGGCGCGCGTCGGCGACGGAACCTACGTTCGCGCTTCGAGTGAACTCCAGTCGGTGATGGTGCGGCGGGCGAGCTCGGCGGAGCGCGACGAGGTCCTCGAACTGCGTGCGGTCCTGGAGGAGCATGCCTCCGGGGCTGCCGCGCGGCGTCGCAGCCAGGACGACATCGACAAGCTGAGAGATCTCCTGGGCGACGTGGAAAGGGCCACCGCCAGTGGTGACATGCCGGCGGTGGTCGGCGTGGACGGGCTGTTCCACCGGACAGTTGTACAGACGAGCGGCAACGCCCTTCTCATCGAGGTCTACGACTACCTGGGGACAGCTCTCGCATCCACCCTGGGTGGCCTGCCCTGGGATGCCGATGCCGCCGATGGGCATGCCCGCCTCCATGTCAGGCTCGTCGACGCCATCGAGGCAGGCGACGAGATCGGCGCCCGACACACCGCAGCCGCGATCGTCCGCCTCAACCACGACCACACAACGGAGACGCCCGTGCCGGAAGCAGGGACGCCACAAACGGAGGCCAGGCAGTGAGCACCGAACAAACGACCGCCACTGACGCGGTCACCGGCCATCGGACTACCGCCCCGGACACACCACGCCACGCCGTCCCGCTCGGGCTTGTCCTCGCCATCCTGCTCATAGCGGCAAACCTGCGCACGACCCTGACCGGTGTCGGCGCGTTGCTCCCGGCGATCGAGCACGGCAGCGGACTGACATCGAGCTGGGGAGGACTTCTCAGCACACTTCCGCTGCTGACCTTCGCGGCGACCTCCCCCCTGGTGGCCCGTGCTTCTTATCGCTTCGGCACCGCACGCCTGCTGGTCACCGCTCTCGTCGCGTTGGCCATCGGAACGATTATCCGGTCCATGCCCTCGGTCATCTGCCTGTTCGCGGGCACGGTGATCCTCTCTGCCGCCATCGCGTTCGGGAACGTGCTGCTGCCCGCACTCATCAGGCGCAGTGTCCCACTGGAACGCATCCACACCGTCAGCGCGCTCTACGTCACCGTCATGGGTCTGACGGCAGCGGTCTCCTCCGGTATCTCGGTCCCCCTCGCGCACACCCTGCCGGGTTCCTGGCACACCGCGCTCGCCTGGGGCCTCGCCTTCACCGTCGTCGCGCTCGTGGTCTGGCTTCCCCGGGTACGCGGCGACAAGCCGCAAGCTGCCACCACGGGTACGACGCGCGGCCGGGTCCCGTGGCGCTCCCGGCTGGCGTGGCAGGTCAGCTTCTTCATGGGTCTACAGTCCCTGGGCTTCTACGCCGTCATCGCATGGCTGCCCAGCATCCTGGTAGACCAGGGCATGACAAGCACCGCGGCAGGGTGGATGCTGTTCTACTACCAGCTCGTCGCCCTGCTCGCGAGCAGTCTCATCCCCCTCCTCACCCGCGGACGCCGCGACCAACGGTGGATCGCCGCAGGCGCCTCGGTCACCGTCGCGGGGGGCTTCGCCCTGCTGCTGCTCGCGCCCGGCCTGTCGCTTCTCGCCTGCGCGCTCCTGGGTCTCGGCGGCGGGGCATGCCTCGTCCTCGCCCTGACATTCCAGAGCCAACGCGCAGGGAGTACCGGCGAGGCCGCGGCTCTGGCGGGGATGGCGCAGTCCATCGGCTACGTCGTGGCAGCGGCCGGCCCGCTCCTGCTCGGCATCCTGCACGACGGGACCGGCGGCTGGACACTCCCTCTCGCTCTGCTCGCGCTCTTCAGCGCTGCCATGGCCGGTGCCGGATACGGTGCGGGTCGTGACCGCCAGGTCGGTGACCACCCGACCGCGTGATCACACGACAGGGGTGGGGGCCGCGCGCAAGCCGGAGGGTTCACGGGATCCCCTCCGATCGCCTGAGCCCGCCGGGATCTCACCGCCACGGTGGCTCTCTGAAGAGGTCGTCCTCGATCTCGATCTGTCGGCTTGGCTTTAGAGCGGTTACCAGGGCCGATGTACCTAATTGTGTTAGCCGTTCTTAAAACAGCTGATCCTCTTGCCGGTACTGGTTTGCTTCACCGATCCTCTTCGGCCCATGCCGTCGGTCTCGTGGCGCCCTGGTAGGAGGACGAGTTGGTCCGTGCGGGTCCTTCGCGGACGGTGGCGCCGGGGTGCGGAGCGTCGATAGCACGACCGCTGCCGATGTAGATCGAGACGTGGGTGATGGATCGGGGGTCGGTACCGAAGAACAGAAGGTCGCCGGGGGCGATCGGTGTTCTTTTCGGTAGGCGGGGGCCCCGTTCGTATTGGGCTTGTGCGCTGCGGGGGATGGTGGTTCCGGCGGCGTGGTAGGCGGCTTTGGTGAGGCCGGAGCAGTCGAAGCCGCCCTCGGCGGGGCCATTGCCGCCCCAGAGGTAGGGGGTGCCGATCTGGGCTCGGGCGTAGGCGACCGCGGCGGCGGCGGTGCTGGATGGTGCGGTGTTTGCGGTTTCGTAGGTGTGGGCGGTTTTGAGGACTTTGTCGACGTACCAGGTGGCGTGGTTGTAGGCGTAGATCGCGGCTCGGAGGTTCTTGCCGTTTCGTGCGCCGTTGGCGCAGAGGAGGCGGGCGGCGGCGTAGACGGCGTCGGTGGGGTCCCAGGGGGTGGGTGGGTTCTTTCCGCCGGGGGGAACGGGGCGTGCGTAGTGCTGGAAGGTGGAGGGGAGGAACTGCATCGGTCCGACGGCTCCGGCGGTGGAGACCATGGTGGGGTGGCGTCCGTGGTCGGTCTCGACCTTGCCGATGGCCGCGAGGAGGGTCCAGGGCAGGCCGGGGCAGGTGGGTGCCGCGCGTTGGTAGAGCGCGAGCATGCCGGCGGGAATGTCGGCCAGGGCGTGTGTGCTGGGTGAGGCTGCTGTCGTGCTCGTGGAGGAGAGGCTGCTGAGCAGGGCGGCGCCGGTGAGTGCGGCCAGTACCGGCAGGGTGAGGAGGGTGCATCCGATGCCGGTGGCGGTCTTGGTGAGGGGGGAATTCACAGGGTGGGGGTGGTTTTGGGCGGGCGGGGTGGGACGGGGAGGGTGAGGGCGGTGTCGGCGTCGGTGGGTTCGAGTCCTGTGGCGGGGGTGAGGTGGCGCCACTGTTCGGTGAGGTGGGTGAGGGTTTCGCGGTGTGTGCCGGGTTGGAGTGGGGCCCACCAGGGGCCCCAGGGGTTGGTGGTGGTGAGGTCCGTGGAGGAAGTGGCGATGTTCAGGTCGAGTTGGTCTGCGGTGGGGGTGAGGCGGGTGCGGAGGGCTTGTTCGCGGGTGGTGGTGCGGGTGTGGATGAGGAGGGCGGGGCGGGTGCCGGTGGCGGTGGTGAAGGCGGCGTAGCTGGCGAGTTTGGCTTCGACGCGGGCGAGGGGCTGCGTGCCGGTGTCGTGTTCGAGGAAGAACGGCAGGAGGCGGCCGTTGGTCTGCCAGTGGGCGTAGGCGTCGGGGCGGATGATGTCGCTCCAGCGGCGGGCGCAGGAGCGTTCCGATAGCCACAGTGCGAGGCCCTCATCGGGTGTGGTGTGGGCGTGGGCGGCGAGGTGGGTGAGGAGTTCGTTGACGCCGAGGTCGTGGCCGAGGGTGGGGCTGTAGGCGATGCGTCCGGTGTGGGTGGGGCGCCATCCGAGGGCGGCCGGATCGAGAGCGGCGTGGGCGGCGAGGACGGCGGCGCCGGCGGGGCCGAGGGTGTAGTGCTCGGGGGCGGAGCCGGACTGGGTGAGGGGGCGGAAGGAGTCCAGGACGGCGTCGTGGTGCAGGGTGCGCAGGCGGCGTTGTGCTGAGCGGGGTGACGGGAAGGCCAGGCGGGCGATCTGGTGGGTGGTCAGGACGCGGTGTTCGTGGAGCATGCGGATGAGCCAGAGGTCGCGCAGGGTGAGGCGGCGGGCGAGGGCGGCGATGTTGGCGTGCGGGGAGAGGCGTCGGCGGGTGGTGGCGGCGCGGGCGGTGTAGCGGGAGCCGGGGCCGTTGGCGGGGCGGGGCAGTGCGGGCATGCGCTGTTCTCCAGTGGGGTGTGGGGGCGGGCCCGGGTTAGGGGGTGGCGCGGCGTGGGCGGGTGCGGGTGGCGGCCGCGGCACGGAGGTCTGCTGCCCGGCCGGGGACGGGTTGGGGCAGGGGGTGGGTGGTGAGGGTGAAGGCGGCTGTTTCGGCTCCGCCAGTGAGGAGGTGTGCGGCGGCCTGGTAGGGGCCGAGGTGGGCGAGGTCGTGTGCGGCGAGGGTGGGCAGGGTGTGGCGTTCCAGGGCGGCGCTGTCCTCGGGTGAGGCGCTGAAGAACAGCTTGTTGCGGGCGTTGGCGGAGATGCCCTCGCGCAGGTCACGGGGGAGCTGCGCGAGGTGCTGGTGGGCCAGGAGCATGGACAGGCGGTAGCCGCGGGCTTCGGCGAGCATGTCCTCCAGGGGGTAGGGCAGCGTGAGGAAGTTGTGGGCCTCGTCGATGGCGAGTGCGGCGTCGATCCGGGTGTGTTCGGGGGTGCGGGCGCGGGCTGCGGCGGCCTGCCAGGTGCCGGCGACGATGAAGGACCCGAGGAGGCGGGCGGTTTCTTCGCCGAGGGCTCCTTTGGGGAGGCGCGCGAGGAGGATGCCGCCGTCGAGAACGTGGGCGAGGTCGAAGGTGGAGGGTCCTGCGCTGATGGTGCGGCGGGCGAAGTCGCGCAGCAGGAAGGCGCGGAGCTTGTTCATGACGGGGCCGATGACGGCGGCGCGTGAGGGCTCGGACATGGACTCGTACCAGGTCCAGAAGCCGCGCAGGACGGGGTCTTTGAGGGCGGGGATGATGCGCAGGCGGTAGGCGGGTTCGCCCAGGAGGCGGGGGATGTCGGCGAGGGTGACCAACTGGCGGGTGCGGTCGCGGTGTTTGAGGAGGGTCAGGCAGGCGGCGCGCATGACGTCGTCGGTTCTGGGTCCCCAGAAGGCGGCGAAGATGCGGCGGAAGATGCCGGTGATGTTGTCGACGGTGACGTCGATGTCGGCTCCGGTGTCGCCGAGGACGTTCAGGCAGGGCGGGGTGTGGGGGTCGTCGGGGTCGATGAGGACCAGGCGGTCGGCGGTGGTGTCGGGGAGCCGGTCGAGGAGGTCGGTGACCAGGTCGCCCTTGGGGTCGATGACGATGACGCCGCGGTGGTGGCGGACGTCGTCGAGGACGAGGTTGGCGATGAGGGTGGACTTGCCGGAGCCGGTCGCGCCCATGACGTGGAGGTGGTGGCGGGCGTCGGGGACGGCGAGTCCGACCGGGCGGCGGGCGCCGGTGTCGGAACGGCCGAGGGGTTTGACGTCGGCTGCCGGGGCGGGGATGGAGGGGGGTGGCAGGACGGAGCGGGCGCCGGCTCGCTGGAGGCCGGGCGCGTCCGCGTCGACGGGGAGGTGGGCGAGGGCGGCGAGTTCCGGCACGGACAGTAGCGCGCAGCGCGGCGGGAAGCGGCGGGCGGCGAGTGCGGGTTCGGGGTGTGGCAGGCGAGTGCGGGCGAGGTAGTTGTGGTCGGCGTAGAGGCCGAATGCGGAGGCGAGGGCGTGGGCCCGCCCGCGCGCGATGTCGCCCGCCCGCTCTGCCGCGGGGTGGCAGGTGGCGGCGTAGGTGAGGGCGCACTGCCATTGGGGGCCCGCGAGCTTCGTGGCCGCGTGGCGCACGGCCGGGCCGTGCTCCGGGTCCTGTTTGCCGGTGCTGGTGGGCTGGGGGCGGTGCAGGAGCAGCGCGGCCAGGGTGGGCAGGCGGGCTGGGGTGCGTCCGACCTTCAGGCGCCTGGCCTGGCGGCGGGCGCGGCGCAGGGCGGCGCCGGTAGCCGGGCGGGCGAGGATCTGCACGCACGCGGTCTCGTGCTCGCCCATGCCGGTGGCGGCTTGGAGCAGCGCGCGCAGGGGATCGGTGGTGTGGTCGGTGCGCAGCGGGTGGGCGTCGGGGCGGGCCAGCCGCAGCCGTCCGGCCGAGACCGTGTGCGCGGCCGTGAGTGGGGGTGTGGCGGTGGTGACGCGGGTGTGGGCGCCGGGCCAGGCAGCCTCCACGGCGCGGCGTACCAGGCCGAGGGGCACGGTGCCCGGGACCCAGAGGCGGATGCGTAGTCCCGTGTGGGACCAGGTGTATTCGAAGGCGAGGTGGGGCTGGCCGGTCAGCAGGCGCCGCCACCAGGGACGGAGAAGTCCGGTGAGCTGGGCCCACAGGACCTCACCGCCGCGCCGTGGCACGGTGGGCGGGGCGAGGATCTCGACGCCGTGGGCGCCGTCGGCAAGCCGCTGCTGGTGCAGGAGCCGCCAGGAGCGTTTCAGGGCACCGGCCGTGGCCAGGATGCCCGCGGCGCCGGGGAGCAGGGTCGGAGCGTGTGTGCCGAGCCAGTGGGCGCCACCGCTTGTGACGGATGTCCACGTGGTGCCGGGATCGGTGAGGAAGTCGACGAGCGGTCCGCGGGGCTGGGGGGCGGTGCGGGCTGTCCCCGCCATCATGACTCTGTCCGAGAGCCGTGGGCCCCATCGAAGTCATCCGGGTCGTCGAGCTGTTGGGCGGCGAGTTCGCGTGGGTCGGTGGTGATGACCTCGTGCTCGCCGGGCGCCGCGACGCTGATCAGGGCGACTTTGTGCCGGCGGTCGCCGGTGAGCAGGAGAGCTTCGCCGCGGGTGGCAGTGAGGAGGAACTCCCGCTCGCCGTGGCAGAGGTGGAAGTTCTCGGTGATCGTGTCGATGGCCTGTGGTGCCTGGCGCAGGAGGATCTGGGTGGCGGCGTTGGAGACGATGGCGCGCCCGAGGGGGGAGGCGAGGACGTCGTCGGCGTCCTGGGTGATCACGGCGAGTCCTGTCCAGTACTTCCGGCTGGCCTTGGACATCCGGAAGAGGAATTCGGCCCCCGCGCCGTTGCGCATGAGGGTCCACGCCTCGTCGACGACGACGAGGTGGCGGCCCGCGGGGGTGCGGTGGGTGACGTGGCGCCAGATGGTGTCCAGGGCCAGAAGCATCGCGGGAGCCCTGACCTCCTCGGGGAGCCGTCGGAGGGCGAACACGACGAGGTGTCCGGTGGCGGCGCGCGTGCTGAGGCCATTGAACAGGCGGGCGTGCGAGCCGGTCGTGAAGGGCACAAGCCGCTCGGCCAGGCTCTTCGCCTCGGGGGACGCCTCCTGCGCCAGGGTCGAGGCGAGGTCGGCCAGCACGGGAGGGGTGCGCTGCCAGGTGCGGGGGTCCGACGTGATTCCGGCCTGTGCATAGGTGGCCAGCAGGGCCCGGTCCAGCAGGGCCTTCTCCGCGGTCGCCGGTTCGGCGCCGAGCAGGACCGCGAGGAAGGTGTGGAGGAACAACACACGTCTCGTCAGGGCATCGTCGGTCTCGTGCGGCCTCGGGGGCAGGTCGAAGGGGTTGAGGCACACTCCTTCGGCGCCGGGCGCGATGATCTGGCCGCCCACTGTTTCGGCGAGGCGGACGTATTCGTCTTCGGGATCGATGACCGAGGCGGTAACGCCGGTGAACAGCAGCCGCAGCAGTTCGAGTTTGGCGAGGTAGCTCTTGCCGGCCCCGGAGCGGGCGAGGGTGATGGAGTTGTAGTTGTCCTGGGTGAAGCGGTCCCACATCACCGGGGCGGCGGAGACGGCGTTCAGCCCGTAGAGCACGCCCGAGGCGGTGCCGTCGTCCGCGGTGGTGACGGGCAGGTCCGGGCTGGTGAAGGGGAAGCAGGCGGCGAGGGCCGCGGTGTCGAAGGTGCGGCGCACGCGCAGGGTGTCAATGCCGAGGGGGAGGGTGGCCAGCCACGCGGGCAGGGCCCGGTAGGTGGCGGGAGCGACGGTCAGGAGAAGGGATTCGGCGATGGCGCGGACGGCGGCGGCCTGCTCGGCGAGGGTGGCCTCGTCGGGGGCGTGCACGGTGAGGTAGAGGGCGACTTGGAAGAGCCGCCCTTCGCCGCGGGCGATGCGGTAGGCGAGGTCGGCGGCGTCCGCGGCGGCAGCCTCCACCTCGGGGTCGTCGAGGCGGCCCTTGTCGAAGCCGGTGCGGCGCCCGGACTCCAGACGGGCGCGCTGCTTCTTCAGGCCGGCGGCGGCGAGGGGGTTGGGGACGGGCTCGATGTGCAGGGCGATGTCGAGGTGGCCGGGGTAGTTCACGAGCGGGGACAGCCAGCCGGGTGTGACCTCGGCCGGATAGCCGGTGACCACCATGCTGGTCACTAGGTGGGCGCCGAGGGCCAGGGTACGGGCGTGCACCTCGACGGCCTCGGGACCGGCGGCATCCAGCAGCGAGGCCCCGTCCACAGTCCGCTGCCCGGCGACGGGCTGACGGGGAAAGCGCTTCATGAGGGACCGCTTTCCGTTCGGGGTTCGGGCGGCAGAGGGGTGTCGGGGTTGCAGGCGGCGCTCACCAGGGCGGTGCTCTGAGCGGGGTTCATGGGGGTGACGGTGATTTCTGCGGCGGCGAGGGCGCGGGCGGATTCCGCGACGCGTTGGAGCGCACGCCCGGCTCCCGCCTGCCCGCTTCCTGTCCGGCGTCGGCCGCCGTCGGGCGCCGGCTCGCGGGCGGCCAGGACGACCTGCCGGGCCAGCAGGTTGCTGTCGACGGCGAGGTCGGCGAGGAAGTCGGCGTGAGCGCGGGCTGCCCGCTCCAGCGCTGGGTGGGGCAGTGCGGCGGCTTTGTGGTGCAGGGTGGCGGCCGTCGGAGCGAGGTCGAGTCGGTGGCAGCGCACCAGTACCTGGGTGGGCCCGGTCAGGGAGTTGAGCCAGCGTGCGAACGCCGCGATCAGGTTCTGTTGTTCTGCGGCCGAGCGCAGCTCGAAGTTGACCGTGGAGCAGGTCGCCAGGGCGGCTTTCCCCTCCTCGGCCAGGTCGAGGACGCCGGCGGGCGTGACGCCGTCGTACGGCATCGTCATCGCGGCCGGTGGCCTGCCCGCGGCGTCGGCCCAGCGTCGGGGAACGGCTGAGGGCAGCGGCGGCACCCCTTCGGGGGCGTGGACACGACGCTTGGGTGCGCGCAGGTGGGTGAGCGCGGCGAGCAGGAAGCTGTCCAGGCCGACGCCCTCACGACGGCCGAGCGCGAGGGCGGTGACCGCTCCGGCGATCGAGACCGTCAACGCCAGATAGGCGAGGGGTGCCAGGAATCCGCGGCTGGCCCACCAGCCGCCGTACAGCACGAGTGCGGCGCTGGCGAGGATGGCGGTCTGCCGCGCGGTGAAAGGCCCCACCAGGCGGTCGGGGCGTGAGATGTCGACGGGGACACGGGTGGCCGGTACGGCCTCGTCTGTTTGGTCCATGTCGGGGTCACCTCCGGGGCGGTTCGAGGGGAAGCCAGAGCTGAACGGGACGCGGCGGACGGACACGGACGCGGGGGGCCGCCACGGGCAGCGTCATTTGGCGAGTCCGGGGCGAGCGCGGGACAGGGCGGTCGGCCGTCGAGCGGAACAGGCCGCGCGGGGGCGCTGGTGGCGGTACGGGGCTTCCCGGCGGTGCCGTGCTGCGTTCGGCGGTGATGGGCAGCCAGAGCTGCGTCGGTCTCGGAGGGCGGGCCGGGACGCGTTCCGCGGTGACGGGGAGGGCGAGTTGCTGTGTGCGGCGTGCCTGGGCGGGATGCGTCACGATGCCGGGGCCTCTCAGTGCGCGGGGGACGGGGGCCGCCTGAGGCCCCGGACGGGAGGGCGGCGCTTTCTGAGGCGGTGGAAACGCGGCGCCCATCGGGCGGCCTGGCAGCGGCTCCCGGCCCGGGGACCGTTCGGAACCGGCCGGCCCGGGGCCTCGCGGAGCCGCCCTTTCCGGTGCCGGGCGATGGCTTTCGGGGGCGGCGACGGGGATGCGCGTCTCCGGGCCCTGGGCTGGGTTGGCCGTGCGCGTGCGGGAGCGGGGCGATGGGCGGGGTCCGTTCGGCCGGCCTCCGCCGCCTCCGGGCAGACCCCCGCCCCCGGGACCTCCCCAGTGCCTGATGCCAAAGCCGCCTCCTCCCGGCCCGCGCCCCAGAGGCACGCGGCCGGGCAGGTAGTGCTCCACGATCCGGTACATCGCCAGGTGCTTGAGCATCCGCACCCCGCTGGGGACGTGGGGATTGTGCAGGGGTGTGCCACGCAGGACGACTTGAAGCGTCCAGCCCGGGATCTTGAAGAGCACCCAGAAGAGGGCGACCCCGGCGAGCATCGTGCCCAGTTGATCGGAGCGGGGGATGCCCAGGGTCGTCGCGCCGGGGGCGAAGAAGAGCTTCAGGGCCAGGACGAACGTCAGGGACTGGGCGACCTGGATGACCAGGCACCCGGCCAGGGCCCGCCACCACAACCGGGCGACGGGATCGCTCAACGGGTGCGCGTGGCACGCGAGCATCAGCGGCGCTGCGACGGCCAGCAGCGCCATGACCGCGATCCGTACGAAGAACCCGATCACCACGGCCAGGACCAGCACAATCATCACGATGCCGATGACCAGCAGATACAACTGGAGCCCTGGCGCACCGAACAGCGCGAACGGCAGTACCCGTTCGACCGCGCCCTGCCCGGCGTCTTTCAGGTCGGTGGCCATGATCGCGTGGGCGAGGGCATTGGAGAGGCTGATCGCCTTGGCCATCACCGTCAGTGAGGTGGCCGCCGCGGTCATACCGAGCAGGAGGCGAGGGGCGATCTGGCGCAGCGTGTAGCGGCTCTGGACGGTCTCGTGGCCCATGACGGTGATGCCGCCCGCGGTCACGAACAGGACGTAGATGCCGACCGTGAGCGTCAGTGTCCCGGTCCACATCCGCTTGATGTCGGCGTGCCCGGTGACGTCGGGGGTGGCCAGCAGGGTATCCGCGAGGAACTCCCGTACCGGCTTCATGATCTGCTCGACCAGCGTCCCGAGGAACGAGGTGACGGCGTTCACGATCATGCCCGGGATGTCGAGCATCTCGCCGAGTCCGAACCCGCCGCTGTTGTCGCAGTCGCTGGGGTCACCGTCCGCCGCGCACGCCTGCGGCGTCGGGCCCGGAGTCGGCTCCGGCGAAGCGGGAGGTGGCCGTTCGGGGGCGGGGCGGTCCGGGGCGGGAGTCGGGCCGGGCGTGGGGGCGGGCCGAGTCGGTGAGTCGTGCGCGCCGTCTGCGGCGGAGGGTCCGGGGGCGGGATGGGGTTCCGGCTCGGGGGCCTCCGGGGCCGTCATGACCGCCGCGGAGGCCGTATGCACGGTGAACGCAGCGGCGGGCGGTACGAGGAGGAAGACGAGCACCACGGGCAGCAGCACCACCAGGCGCCGCAGCGCCGGTCGGGCGCTGCTCACTGGGACCCGCCGCCGACTCCGACGATGCCTTGCAGGACCGTGACCACAACCGGTGCGAGAACGGCCAGCCCGTAGCCAATGGCTGCGGCCTTCAGGGCCCGCTTGCCCGCTTCGACCTCGCCCGGGTCGCCCCCGGCCATCAGGTAGCGCAGCCCGCCGAAGGTCAGGAACAGGGTGGCAAGGCCGGCGAGGAGGCCGATGATCCAGTTGCGCAGATTGTCGATCACGGTCGGGATGTCCGCGACCGCCCACGCCACCGGCGAGGCGATCAGGATCAGCGCGGGCGCCAGGGCCGCGGCGCAGCCGGTCCGGGCCGCCCGGCGCGCCACCGTCCTGCTCGGCAGTCGGCACGGTCGGCGAAGTTCTGCGGGCACGGCGAACGACCTCCAGCAGACGATGCAGTACGACGGACAGCTCCGGGCCCCCGCGACGCAGGGCAGCGCGATACGGGGGGCTGTGGAGGTGGGGTGAGCACGATCCTCGTTCCCGGGGCCGTCCTCCTCGGCCGGACGGCGGGAAACGGGGGCTCGGGTTGTCAGCACGAGACGGTGTGCTCACCCCACCCGCGGCGCACGACCGGCGTTGCCCGCCGGGCGTGCGCCTGACCGGCCTCCTCCGAATGCCAGGGGCACCGGCGAAGGCCGTCACCGGTGATAGGGATTCCGACGGGGACGCTTTGACATCCGCAGCCGGAATCCCCTGCCCGGTTCACCTCATTGCTCGCGCGCCCCGCCCCCGCGCGCCCCGCCCCTGAGGTACGCGGCCAGATGCTGCTCGGCGGCCGCACGGTGCCGGTAGAGCTGACGGGCGCTCACCCCGCGCTCGGCGGCCAGTGCGGACATCAGCTCCCCGCCCAGCCGCGTGCGGGCGATCAACCGCGCCTCGTCGACGCTCAGGACTTGGACCTTGACCGCGCCGGCGAGCACCGAATACTCGTCGGCGTCCTCGGTAGCACTCTTGGCAGTGTCCTTGCACCCGGGCAATGCCAGTTCGTCCAGGTCCTCGGGCTGCGGTCCCGACTCCCGCGCCGCGCGGCGCCAAGCCGCGTACACGGCGCGGTGTACCGCCCGGTCGGCAGCGGCGAACAGCTCCCTGCCGACGTCCTGGACCTCCATGTCCACGACCCGCAGAGCGGCGGTGACCGCCGTCAGCGCCTCCTGTTCAAGGTCAGCCCGTTCCAGCCCCGCCGGACGCGTCAGGCGGGCGAGCATCCGGCGCAGCACCGGCAGCGTCATCGCGAGGGCCACGGTCTCCCACGGCTCGCGAAGTCGCTGAGCACGCGTGACCACTTCCTGCCAGGTCTGCCGGCGCAGAGCGGGCTCCGTGGCCGGGTGGGCGAGGCGGGCCCGGACCTGGTCGACGGGCAGCGTGGCGCACTCCGGCTCCGCCCAGACCAGGTCTGCGGGGAGGGTGAGCGGGACGGGCGTACGCGCGAGGGCGAGGAAGGACTCCTCCAGCGCACGCAGCGGCGAACGGTCATCGCCGTACGGGCGGGTGGGGCGGCAGGCGGTGCAGTGCGAGTGGTGCACGGATGCTCCTTGCGGGGCGTGGCGGACAACGTCTGCCGCCACCCCTTTCAACCCGCCGCACCAGCCCCGGACCGTCCGCGTGCCGGTGCCGAGCCGCCTCCCGCCCTGTGGTCCGGCCTGTGCGATGGCCCCCAACTGGCCCACCGCGGCTGACCGGTGCCGTTCCCCCGCAGGGAGCATCCGATATCGAACATGAAGAAATTTCGCGATCCCGCGCTCGTCTCCGTCCCCGACTCCCGCAGTGGCTCGGCGGTGGCTCGCGACCGGCCCGGACCTGGCTCGCCCCGCCCTGACCTGCTAGGACATCTCTGCATGGGCGGAAAGCGGCTATGTGGACCGGCGTGCGTCCGCCTCGCCGGTGCGGTTCGAACGGCCGCACAGGCGATGGCAATTCCACCGCCGCGTTTCCCTATCACCTCTCGTCAGCACGTGACGGACCCGATCCCCGTCCCCGGGGCCCAACGCCCCATGTCCCACGCCTCACCACGCAACCGAGCCCACGGCCCTTCCGCGCCGCTTCCGGCAACCATCTGGCTCCCCGACCCCGCACAGTCCTCCGAGCCTCCCGCCGCCGACCGCGTGCTGCCGGACTGGGCGACCGCCAAGATCCGCTCCGAGTTCGCCCGCCGCCCCGGTCACCCGCCCGCGCCCCTGCTGCGGATCTCCATCCCCGACACCGCCCCCGGCATGGACACCCGTATCCGCTGCACGCTGGACACCGACGACGCCGACACCACCACCGCCTCCCTGCTCCTCGGCGAACTCCATCCGGACGCCCTCCCCGCCCCCGGCGACCGCCTGGCCCCTCTCTCGACCGAGATGTCCGCCGCGATGGAGAACGGCTGGCCCGGCTTCTTCCACCGCGCCCACTGCCTCCTGCCCGCGAACGGAACCCTCCTGCTGGCCGCCCGCCAGCGCCGCAGCGATGGAACCCTCGCCGACCCCCTCGGCTCCCTCATCGCCGCAGCCCGCACCGCCGGCTTCACCTACCTCCAGCACATCGTCATCGCCCACGCACGCCCAGACGGAGACAGCCTCGTCCCCAGCCCGCCCGACGACGCCGACCCCGGGGTCACCCACAGCGACCTCATCGTCTTCTCCGCGATCCACTACGCCTGAAGCCCAAGGAGCCGCGTGCCCACCTCACCCTCGCTGTGGAACACCGCCCCCACCTCGCCCTGGGCTCAGCGCAAAAACCGCTACGTCCCCGGCACCTCCGCCCACCCCGCGAAGATGTTCCCGGCCCTCGCTGCCCACGCCATCCGCACCTACACCCACCCCGGCGACCTGGTCCTCGACCCGCTGTGCGGCATCGGTACCACGCTCGTCGAAGCCATCGACCTCGGCCGCCACGCACTCGGCGTCGAATACGAAACACGCTGGGCCCACCTCGCCCGGCTCAACGCCGCCTACGCCGAGCACCGCGGCGGCACGGGTACGGCGACCGTCCACCACGGAGACGCACGACGCCTCACCACCCTCATCCCCGAGGCGTTCCACGGCCGAGTGGACCTCGTCCTCACCTCACCCCCCTACGGCACCAGCGCCCACGGCCGCGTCCGCTCCACCCGCGAAAGCGGCAAACCCGGTGTCGCCAAGTGGGACCACCGCTACAGCCGCAACCCCACCAACCTCGCCCACGTCTCCAACGACCAGCTCCTGGGCGCCTTCACCGGCATCCTCACCCAGTGCCGCACCCTGTTGCGGCCCGGCGGCACCGTCGTCGTCACCGCACGCCCCTGGCGCGAACGCGGCGAACTCATCGACCTGCCCTCAGCCGTACTCGCCGCAGGCCGCACCGCCGGACTCATCCCCACCGCCCGCTGCGTCGCCCTCCTCGCCGGCATCCGCAACGGCCGCCTCGTACCGCGCCCGTCCTTCTTCCAGATGAAAAACGTCCGCGACGCCCGCCGAGAAGGAATCCCGCTGTCGGTGATCCAGCACGAGGACGTTTTGGTTTTCACTCGCCCGGCCCTCTTGCCCTGGTCCCGTGACACCGAGCCCCGGGGCGTGGACCCGAAGAATTGCTGAGGGGAGTGCAAGGACTCGACTGGGCTGCTGATGAGGAGGAAAAGGCCGTCTCCATGCCCCAGTCTGCTTCGCCAGTCAACAGACACAACCACGGTATTGACGACGCGGCTGGAGGCGAGCGTCCATCGTCGTCAGACGACGTGTCGTCTGCGCTACCAGGAACTTCGGCAGTGGCGCGGGCAAGGGGCGCATCGTCTGTGACCGTACGGTACGTCGTCGTCGACGGGCCCGCCGGGAATGCACTTGCTCGACGTCAAGCAGAGGCGATCAGAGAGGCGCTGACCTGGCTGGCCACCCGTTCACCTGCTGTCGACGAAGACGCTGCCGCTGAGGAGTAGCGGCCGTCCTCACCGTCCTTCGGTATGAGGACGGCAGGAAAGGACCGTCATGGCATCGGCACCCGAGACCTTCTCAGGGCCAGCGGTTTCGGGGATGCCCTGGAACCCGTCCACCAGTGGACCGTCAGCAGTCCAGGCCACCGTCGCGGTGGCCTGGCTCGGGCGCACGTCGACGGAGGACTCCCAGGACCCAACCCTCTCTCTGCCGCGCCAGTTGCGGAACGCGCGGGCGGCGCTGCCGCCCGGCTGGGTCATCGTGGCTCATTTCTATGACGTCGAATCAGGCCGCAAGGATCTCGACGCCCGCGGTCACAGCACCGCTCATGAGCGCTTCGCCATCCCCGTGCCGCGCGACGGCGGCATCACTGACCTTCTGGAAGAGGCCCACAGCTCGACACGGCGCTTCGCCGCGGTGATCTGTGAGTCCATCGAGCGCGTCGCCCGGCGTACGTACTTCGGCACGAAGATCGAGCATGAGCTGGAACAGTGCGGGGTCGCTCTGTGCGCCGCCGACGAACCGATCCTCACCAGTTCCACGGCCAAGCGTGCGACCCCCACCCTCACCCGGCGGGTCAAGCAGGCCGTGGCCGAGTGGTACGTCCTCCAGATGCTGGAACTGTCCTGGGACGGCTTCATCGAGCACACCCATCAGGGCTGGAATGTTGGCAAACCGCCCTATGGGTACGTCGCGGAGAAAGTGCCTCACCCGGTCCCCGCCCGCCGCGCCGAGGGCCGTACGAAGCACCGTCTCGTCCCGGATGCCGCCTGCGGCCCTGTGGTCACCGAGATCTTCTCGCTTCGTGCTCTGGAAAGACTCAGCTACCAGGCCATCGCCAACCGGCTCAATCTGAACCCGGAGCGATATCCGCCTCCCACAGCCAACCGGCCGGAGGCCACGGTGGGACTGTGGACCGTGCAGGCCGTTCGGGGTGTTCTGGAGAACCCCAAGTACACCGGCTACCAGGTGTGGAACCGCAAGGCGAGGAAGAAGAGGGGGAACAAGGGCAATCCTGTCTCCGAGTGGGTCTGGTCCCCCCTTCCTGTCCACGAGCCCCTCGTCACGCGCGAGGTCTTCGATCTGGCTTGGGCTCACAGGCGGGCTGGCCAGGGCTCTCGTAGCGGCAGCGGAAAGAACTCACATCCTGACACAAAGCGCGAATACGCTTTGCGCTCTTATATCCGTTGCGCGCTATGTGGGCGTCGTATGTCGGGCAAGACGAGCAAGGACCTGCCGTACTTCGTCTGCTACCGCGACGACGCCCATCACCGAAGGGAGGCATGGTTCGATCGCCACCCGAAAGCCCTCTGGGTCGGTGAGAAGATCCTTCTGAGGGCGGTGCACTGGTTCTTCGGCGAGCATGTCCTGGGGCCCCGCCGCGTCGACCATCTACGGGCTCAATTGGCAGCTTCGGAGTCTCCTGCCGAAGCCGCCGACGCGCGGAAGGCCGAGCACCTCCGCAAAGAGATCAAAGCGCTCGGACGCCGCAAAGAGCGCCTACTCGACGAGCTGGAGCAGTCTAGCGACGGTGGTGATGAGGCCGACCGGGAGTTCCGCCGAAGTATCCGCGCACGCTTCCAACGCCACGAGTGTGAGCGTCGCCGTCTGCTTGCCGAGCTTCAGAAGTCTGAGGAGGCTCCTAGCGGCAGCGGGCCGCGCGACACGGACTTGGTCGACGCGTTGCCACGACTTGTTGTGAGTATCGCGAAGCTGCCCGTCAGTGAGCAGCGACGGCTGTACGACGCGTTCCAGTTGGAAGTCCACTACCTGCGACCGCGGCGTGAGATCCAGCTTCAAGTGACGCTGCCCCGCGCCACGGCAGAACAGTTGGGGCAACTGACCCGTAACATCACGGCCCCGCTCACGGCGGCAGGGGTGGCCCCTGACCAGCCATGTTTGGAGCGCCCCCGGCAGGACTCGAACCTGCGGCCAAGCGCTTAGAAGGCGCCTGCTCTATCCACTGAGCTACGGGGGCCGGGTGGTGCGTGGCGAGGCCGGGGTCCGGTGGAGGGGCTCCGGTCTTGCCTGGGCCGGGGACAAGGATAGGGCTCCCGGTTCCTGGTCCCTGGTGCTTCGCGTGCGCGCCATGATGTGGAGGTTCGGTGAAGCGATCCTGATAATCGCAGGCAGTTGCGAATCTCGCATTGCTTTTGGCGCCTCGGGGGCCGGGTGTTGTGCACTCGTTATGCCTTGCCCCGGTCGCCCCTTGCCCCACATGCGTCGAGTCGGCACGCAGAGGCGCCCATATGCTTCATAAATCAGTCAAAATTGGGCATTCTGCACATGTGGTGACTCTGGACGTACGGCCCCAAATGCTCGATGCACTCTCCGCGCTGCGCGACCGCGTCGCCGCCGCCCGCTTCCCCCTGCCCCTGGCGGGAGCACCACGCGCGCGTGCCAACCGGGCCGAGTTGCTCGCCCAGCTCGACGACTACCTGCTACCGCGCCTCACGACCCCCGCCGCCCCACTCCTGGCGGTCGTCGGCGGCTCCACGGGCGCCGGAAAGTCGACCCTGGTCAACTCACTCGCCGGAAGACGCGTCAGCGAGGCGGGCGTGCTGCGCCCCACCACCAGGACGCCGGTCCTGGTGTGCCACCCCGACGACCGCCACTGGTTCGCCGACACCCGCATCCTCCCCGACCTCATCCGCGAATGGGGCCCCGGCACCGACACCGAGGGCCCCACCGCGGCCAGCACCGCGACCGGACGCGGCACCGGCACCAGACTGCTGCGCGCGGGCCGCGGTACCGCCGCCCCCATCGGCGCGGCCGGCGGCCCGGGGCGCACCGCCGCCGGTCGCCGCCCCCCGTCCGACACCCCCGTGCTCCGGCTGGAAACCGCCCCCGCGCTGCCCCGCGGCCTCGCCCTCCTCGACGCTCCCGACATCGATTCCCTCGTCTCAGGAAACCGCGTACTCGCCGCCGAACTCGTCTGCGCAGCCGACATCTGGATCATGGTGACCACCGCGGCCCGCTACGCGGACGCCGTCCCCTGGCACCTCCTGCGCACCGCCAAGCAGTACAACGCCACCCTCGTCACCGTCCTCGACCGCGTCCCCCACCAGGTCGTCGGCGAGGTCTCCCAGCAGTACGGCGCCCTCCTCGCCAAGGCGGGCCTCGGCGACGTGCCCCGCTTCACCGTCCCGGAACTGCCCGAGTCCACCGGCGGCGGAGGACTCCTGCCGGAAACCGCCGTCGCCGCGCTGCGGGCCTGGCTCACCCACCGCGCCCAGGACCCCGCGGCCGCCGCCCGCGTAGCCGCCCGTACCGCCCACGGGGTCCTCGACTCCCTGCGCACCCGCATGCCGGAACTCGCCGGGGCCATCGCCGCCCAGCACGCGGCCGCCCTCCGCCTCACCACCGCGGTCGAAGCGGCGTACGAACAGGAGCACGCGCGCGTACGCGGGCGGCTCCAGGCGGGCGCCGTCCTCGCAGGCGACGCGCTGAAGCGGTGGCGCGGCTACCCCCTCGACTGCGGCCCCACCGAACTCCTCGACGCCCTCGTGGAAAGCCTCGTCGCGCTGCTGCTGTGCGCGGTCACCGCCGCCGACGAGCGCATCGACGAGCGCTGGCGCCGCGAACCCGCGGCCACCGCCCCCGGGCTCACCGGCTGCCGCCCAGAACAGCACCTCGTCGAACACCGCGTGGGGCTCGCCGTGCGCCGCTGGCGCCGTATCGCCGAGGAGTACGCCGAGGAGGAGGTACGCGCCCTCGACAAGTCCACCACCCCGCCCCCGGAGCCCGAGGCCGTCGCCGCGCTCCTCGCCGCCTCCCTCCTCGGCGGACGCCGAGCACGCTCCGCGGGGGAGAAGCTCGCCGAACGCATCGGCGCCCACGGCGCGCTGCGGCTGCGCGACCGCGGCGGCCGACTCCTCACCAAGTACGTCTCCCAGATCCTCCACGACGAGCGCGAACGCCGCCTCGCCCCGCTCGACAGCCTCGGCGTACGGCCGGAGCCCCAGGCCGAACTCATCGCCGCGCTGTCCGTACTCCAGAAGGAACAGAAGGAGAGGTGACCGAGGTGACCGCCGTGACCGACCCGGCAGAGCCCACCGACCAGCAGGCCACGGGCGCTTCCCCGGGCGCGGGACCCCACACCGGCGCGGCCGCGGACCCCCCGGGACCACGCGCCGACCTCCAACAGCCCCCCACCGCCCGCGCCTCCCGCACCCCACCGGAGGCCGCGGGCACCCGGGCGGAAGACGACCGCCAGGACTCGGGCAACAGCTCCGCGTCCGCCACCCCCGCGCCGGGCACCGGTCAAGGCCACAAGGACGCCCCCGGAGCCAATGGCGCGGCACAGGACAGCGATGTCACCAACCCCTCTGCCGCCGCTGCCTCGGCTGCTGCGGGAGACGGGGGGACTCCCGCCGGGCACGCGCGCGTGGAGGCCGATCGGCGGTACACGCGTGTCGGCGGCCCCACCCCTCCCGGCGTGCGCCGCGCCGAGCCCCCGGCCGACACGGCCGGGCGCGGCGGCGCCGTCGACGTGTGGGACGACGGCCTCATCGCCCGCCGCGCCTTCGACTCTCCCGCCCCCGGCGGCCCCAACCCGGTCTACGGCGCCCACGACACCGAGCAGCAGGGCCACCCCCTCTACGACAACGGCCTGCGCGGACGCCTCGAAGCGCTGCGTGAACTCGTCGGCCTCTCCAGGGCCCGCCTCGACTCCGGCGATCTGGCGCGCGCGACACGCGTGCTCGACGAGGCGGGGGCACGGCAGGCGCTGTCCGGGCGGCACACCGTCGTCGCCCTCGCGGGCGCCACCGGCAGCGGCAAGTCCTCGCTCTTCAACGCCCTGGCGGGCACCCACGTCTCCGACACCGGTGTCCGCAGGCCCACCACCTCCTTCCCGGTGGCGTGCAGTTGGAGCGACGGCGGCGAACCGCTCCTTGACCGCCTCGGCATCCCCGGACGGCTGCGCCGCCGCCCGCTCCCCGGCCACGACGGCTCGTTGAACGGCCTCATCCTCGTCGACCTCCCCGACCACGACTCGGCCATGGCCGCCCACCGCGACCAGGTCGACCGCGTACTCGCGCTCGTCGACGCCGTCATCTGGGTGGTCGACCCCGAGAAGTACGCCGACGCCGTCCTCCACGACCGCTATCTGCGGCCACTCGCCGGGCACGCCGAAGTGATGTTCGTCGTGCTCAACCAGATCGACAGGCTCCCCGGCGACGCCGCCGACCAGGTACTCGACGACCTGCGCAGGCTCCTCGACGAAGACGGCGTGGCGCTCGGCGAGTACGAGGAACCGGGGGCCACGGTGCTCGCCGCCTCCGCGGCCACCGGGAGCGGCGTCGGAGAACTGCGCGAGGCCCTGGGCCAGTTCGTGGCCGAACGCGGCGCCCCCGCCCGCAGGATCGCCGCCGACATCGACACCGCGGCCGCCGGGCTGAAAACCGTCTACGCCACCGCCCGCCGCCCGGGCCTCGGCGAGGACGCGCGCGAGGAGTTCACCGACCGCCTCGCCGAGTCCATCGGGGCCGCCGCCGCGGGCGAGGCCGCGGAACGCGCCTGGCGGCGGCACGCGGGGAAGGCGTGCGGCACCCCGTGGCTGAGGCTCTGGCGCTGGCACCGGGCCCGCCGCGCCCCGCAGAGCGGCGCCGTCGCCTGCGCTCCGGCGTCCGAGGAGACCACGGCGCGCGCCCGGGTCGAACAGGCCGTCAGAACGGTCGCCGACCAGGCGGCCTCCGGGCTCCCCGCTCCGTGGGGGCAGGCCGTGCGCGAGGCCGCCGTGCGCGGTTCGCGAGGGCTTCCCGAGGCCCTGGACGAGCTGGCGGTCACCGTGGGCGCCCCGGAGGACCGGCCGCCGCGCCCCGGCTGGTGGCCCGCGGCCGTGCTGGTGCAGGCGTCGATGACGCTGCTTCAGATCCTGGGCGGGCTGTGGCTGGTCGGCCAGATCGTCGGAGTGTGCCCGCCGAACCTCGGGGTGGCGGTGCTGCTGATGGCGATCGGCATTGTGGGCGGCCCCTGCGTCGAGTGGATCTGCCGCCTCTCCGCGAGGGGCCCCGCGAGACGGTACGGACTTGAGGCGGAACGCAGGCTCCGCGAGGCGGCCGCGGCCTGCGGCAGGGCCAAGGTCCTGGACCCCGTGGCCGCCGAGCTGCTGCGGTACGCGGAGGTACGGGAGCAGTACGTCCGGGTGCGGGGGGACACGGCGGTGGGCGCCCGCCTGGGGTGAGCCGGGGGGAGCACGGGACGTTCAACACCCTTGTGGGTGACGAAGTTATCCACAAGCCCTCCGTCATCCACAGCCCGCAGCGGGATCGTCACGCACCGTGCAATCTGGTCTCGCGGCCCGGATCACCGGGGCGCCCCGCGGGGGACCGGCAGCGGTTCCCCGCGGCGACCGCAGTGGCATGGGAGGGATTCGGCATGAGCGAGACGACGGTGACGGTGGTGGGGAACGTCGCGACCGCCCCGGTGTTCCGGGACACACCGGGCGGCCAGTTGGCCAGGTTCCGGCTGGCGTCCACCACCCGGTACCGGGACCGCGCCACCAATGCCTGGACGGACGGGCACACCAACTTCTTCACGGTCTGGGCCCGGTGGAACCTGGGGGCGAACGTGGCGGCGTCCCTCGCCGTCGGCGATCCGGTGTTCGTCCGGGGCCGTCTGAAGGTGCGTGACGACGACCGGGCCACCCCGCCGAGGATTGGCGCCGACATCGACGCCCAACTGGTCGGGCACGACCTGTCCCGCGGCACGGCGGCCTTCCGCAGGGCCCCTGTCGCCAAGCCGGCCCCCGAACCGACCGGCGGAGGCGGGGAAGCGGCCGTCGCGGACGCGGCACCGTGGGAGGAATCGGGCGCCGAAAGGGGAGGGGGCGACGGCTCCGAAGGTCGTCGAAATATCCCGCCCACACAAGAGGATTCAAGTATTCCAATTGTGTCCAACGAAGCGGAATCAAGTGTTCGACGGTCGCGGCAATTGAGCCGCGCCACGTGAGGCCGAATGCCCGAACTGTGGCTTATCCATGGGGAAGTTCCGTTGATTTGTCGATAAGACCAGTCGGCAAACGTGGATTCAGATAACGGTTCGGATTCGGATCGGTTATCCGATGGTATGGCCAGGGGGTGAAGTTGTGCCCGGTTTCCTAAGATGCCGGGCGTAACTCACGGGGCACCCTGAGCATCCGAATCTGCTGGCGGGCCGGCTGTCCCCCATGCCATTGGCTCCCGCCCGGAGGGAAAATCTGTGTTTTCTGCACTCTCTGTGTATCGGCGAGGGGCCGCCCGCCTCGCCGCCGCGACCATGGTGTCCGGCCTTGTGGCGGCGGGCGCCTTCGCCACCTCCGGTGTGGCCGTAGCCGACGACGCGCCGCAGCAGCAGGGCGGCGCCACCGCCACGCTGGGCGGGCTCAAGACCTATGGCGACGCCGTCATCCATGACCACGGCAAGAACGAGAAAGTCTCCGCCGGTCTCTTCGAAATGTCCGTCGACAACGGCGGCACGCTCCAGACGTACTGCATCGACATCCACAACCCCACCCAGAAGGACGCCAAGTACCAGGAAACCCCCTGGAGCGGCACGTCCCTCAACGGGAACCCCAACGCGGGCAAAATCAACTGGATACTCCAGAACTCCTTCCCGCAGGTCAATGACCTCGCTTCGCTGGCGAAGAAGGCCGGCGCCGACAAGCTGACCGCGCAGGACGCCGCGGCGGGCACCCAGGTGGCCATCTGGCGCTACTCGGACAACGCCGACGTCGACGCCAAGAGCCCCGCCGCCGAGAAGCTCGCCGACTACCTCCAGAAGAGCGCGCAGAACCTGGCCGAGCCCAAGGCGTCGCTGACGCTGGAGCCGCCCGCGGTCTCCGGCCACGCCGGGGAGAAGGTGGGCCCCGTGACCGTGCGCACCAACGCCGGTCAGGCCACCGTCACCCCGCCCGCGGACTCCGCGAGCGGCGTGAAGATCGTCGACAAGGACGGCAAGGCCGTCACCAAGGCCGCCGACGGCAGCCAGCTCTTCTTCGACATACCCGAGGGCACCGCGGACGGCTCCGCCGCGCTGACCGTCCAGGCGTCCACCACCGTCCCGGTCGGCCGCGCCTTCGCCTCGCAGACCCGCAGCCAGACCCAGATCCTCGCGGGCTCCAGCGAGTCCACCGTCTCCGCGACGGCCACCGCGAACTGGGCCAGCAAGGGTGCGGTCCCCGCGGTGTCCGCCGAGAAGAACTGCGCCAAGGGCGGCGTCGACATCACCGCCAGCAACAAGGGTGACCAGGCGTTCACCTTCGAGCTGATGGGCAGCAAGCACACCATCGAGGCCGGTAAGTCGCAGACCATCACGGTCCCCGTCAAGGAGGACCAGGCGTACGACTTCACCATCAAGGGCCCCGGTGGCTTCGAGAAGCACTTCAAGGGTGTCCTCGACTGCAAGACCGAGACCGGTTCCGCGGGCGGCGGCTCCGCGACCCCCTCGTCACAGCCGAGCCCCGCGTCGGTCGGCGGCAGCAGCTCCTCCTCCAGCAGCACCGGTGGAGACCTCGCCCAGACCGGTAGCTCCAGCTCCACTCCGCTGATCGCGGGCATCGCCATCGCGCTGGTGCTCGTCGGCGGCGGCGCGGTGTTCTTCCTCCGCAAGAGGAGGGCGTAGCCCGAGTGAACTCGGCGGCGGCCTGCGGTCCCCGATGACCGCAGGCCCCACCGAGAACACCACGGCCCCATTCGCCCCCTCGTGGGGGTGGATGGGGCCGGTTGCTTTTCGGGGGGTGGAGGTGGGGTGGGGGAGAGGGGAGGGAGGGGGAGGGGGGGGCGGGGGCGCGCCCCCCCCGGGGGGCGCGCGGGCGCCCGGGGGGGGGGGGGGGCGCGGGGGGGGGGGGCGGGCGTGGGGGGGGGGGGGGGGGGGGGGGGGGGGGGGGGGGGGGCCCCCCCCCGGGCCGGGGGGGGGGCCCGGGCCCCACCCCCCCGGAGAGCCCCCGCGCAGCCCGGTCCGCCCCCCCCAAGAGAGCCCCCGCACCCCCATCCACCCCCACCCCTCACCCCACCCCCGCACCCACCCCCCACCCCCCGTCCCCCAACCCGTTTTCCCCAGAGCACCCCCGTACGGCAAAATGGCTACGTCTGCCCTCACGCGGCGGAATCGCGTACTGCCTCTGCTGGTTTCAAGCTGCCGGACGGTTTCCTTTGGCTGAGTTCATTTACACCATGCGCAAGGCGCGCAAGGCGCACGGCGACAAGGTGATTCTCGACGATGTGACGACGAGCTTCTATCCAGGAGCGAAGATCGGCGTCGTCGGGCCGAACGGCGCCGGGAAGTCCACCATTCTCAAGATCATGGCGGGCCTTGAGCAGCCGTCGAACGGTGATGCCTTCCTGTCGCCCGGGTACACGGTGGGCATCCTGCTCCAGGAGCCGCCGCTGACCGAGGACAAGACCGTCCTGGAGAACGTCGAGGAGGGCGTCGGGGCGATCAAGGCCAAGCTCGACCGGTTCAACGAGGTCGCCGAGCAGATGGCCACCGAGTACACCGACGCGCTGGGCGAGGAGATGGGCAAGCTCCAGGAGGAGCTGGACCACGCCAACGCGTGGGACCTCGACGCCCAGCTCGAACAGGCGATGGACGCGCTGGGCTGCCCGCCGGGCGACTCGGCCGTCACCAATCTCTCCGGTGGTGAGCGCCGCCGGGTCGCGCTCTGCAAGCTGCTGCTAGAGGAGCCCGACCTGCTGCTGCTCGACGAGCCCACCAACCACCTCGACGCCGAGTCGGTGAACTGGCTGGAGCAGCACCTGGCCAAGTACCCGGGCACCGTGGTGGCCGTCACCCACGACCGGTACTTCCTCGACAACGTCGCCCAGTGGATCTGCGAGGTCGACCGGGGCCGTCTCTACCCGTACGAGGGCAACTACTCCAAGTACCTGGAGACGAAGCGGTCCCGGCTGAAGGTCGAGGGCCAGAAGGACGCCAAGCGCGCCAAGCGGCTCAAGGACGAGCTGGAGTGGGTGCGGTCCAATGCGAAGGGCCGCCAGGCGAAGTCCAAGGCCCGTCTCGCCCGCTACGAGGAGATGGCGGCCGAGGCGGAGAAGATGCGGAAGCTGGACTTCGAGGAGATCCAGATCCCGCCGGGCCCCCGGCTGGGCAATGTCGTGGTCGAGGTCGAGAAGCTGGGCAAGGCGTTCGGCGACAAGGTGCTCATCGAGGACCTGTCGTTCACGCTGCCCCGCAACGGCATCGTCGGGGTGATCGGCCCCAACGGCGCAGGCAAGACGACCCTGTTCAAGATGATCCAGGGCCTTGAGGAGCCGGACAGCGGCTCCATCAAGGTCGGCGACACCGTGAAGATCTCGTACGTGGACCAGGGCCGCGCCAACATCGACCCCAAGAAGACGCTGTGGGCGGTGGTCTCCGACGAACTGGACTACATCAACGTCGGCCAGGTGGAGATGCCGTCGCGCGCCTATGTGAGTGCGTTCGGCTTCAAGGGGCCCGACCAGCAGAAGCCCGCGGGCGTCCTCTCCGGCGGTGAGCGCAACCGGCTGAACCTGGCGCTCACCCTGAAGCTCGGCGGCAACCTGCTGCTCCTCGACGAGCCCACCAACGACCTGGACGTGGAGACGCTGTCCTCGCTGGAGAACGCGCTCCTGGAGTTCCCCGGGTGCGCGGTGGTGGTCTCCCACGACCGCTGGTTCCTGGACCGTGTCGCCACGCACATCCTCGCCTACGAGGGCGACTCCCGCTGGTTCTGGTTCGAGGGGAACTTCGAGTCGTACGAGAAGAACAAGGTGGAGCGGCTCGGGGCCGACGCGGCGCGCCCGCACCGCGCCACGTACAAGAAGCTCACCCGGGGCTGAGGCGGGTGGCACGGCACATCTACCGCTGTCCGCTGCGCTGGTCGGACATGGACGCCTTCGGGCATGTCAACAACGTGGTCTTCCTCCGCTATCTGGAGGAGGCACGGGTGGACTTCATGTTCCGGCCGGCGCCGGACGGCGTCACGTCGTCGTTCACCGAGGGCACCGTCGTGGCCCGGCACGAGATCGACTATGTGCGGCCGCTGGTGCACCGGCACGAGCCGGTGACGGTGGAGACCTGGGTCACCCGGATCAGGTCGGCTGCGGTGACGCTGTCGTACGAGGTCAAGGACTATGCGGCGGGTGAGCCCGCGGTGGAGGGCGGGGAGCGTCCCGACGTCCTCTACGCACGGGCGTCGACGGTCATCGTGCCGTACGACCTCGATGCGAAGCGTCCGCGGCGGCTGACGGCGGACGAGCTGGCCTTCCTCGAAGGGTTCCTCGACGGCAGGGACGAGGGGCGCGAGAAGTCGCGGGCGCTGGTCGCATGACGGGGCCGCGGCATTCGGTGGAGTTCGCCGACCCCGGGGAGGCGCGGGATCTCGCCGCCTTCCTGGGGCGGTTGGTCCACTATGACCGGGCGGCGGCGGTACGGCTCCAGGCGGCGGGCACCAAGCTGGCCGTCTTCGGCCGCCCGCCCGCGTTCGACGTGATCGCGGTGCGCACGGCGCTGCTGTCGAAGCCCTACGAGCACGGTCTCGACCACACGCTGGACACCACGGTGTCGGCGGGTGAGCTGCTGGACTCCCTCGACGAGGCTGCCGCGACGGGGGAGGTCCCGGAGGCCGTCACCGGGCCGCCGTGGGCGGGCATCCTGCCGCCGCGTGGCGGCTGGCGGCCGGAGCCGGGGCTGCCGGCGCCGGCCGCGCTGAGCGCGGCGGTCGCGGGCGTGGTGGCCGAGTTCAGGACCCGTGCCGCACGGCTCGCGCCGGAGGCGCGGACCCGGCCGGAACTCGACCGGCTCGGGCACGACCTGTGGTCCCGCCCGGCCGGTGACACCCGGCTGCCGCTGCGCGCCGTGCACGCCGCCCAGTCGTTGGGCTTTCTGCGTCCGCCCGCTCCCGCGGCGCCGCGGGAGACGGCGGGGGCGGGTGTGGACCTGCTGGCGGCGGGCTCCTGGCTGCGGCTGCGCACCCCGTACGGCTCGGTCGCGGTACGGCTCGGCGGCCTCGGGGGGCTCGGCGTCACCCCCGCCTAGGGCGTGTCCGCAAAGTTGTGGCGTCGTTGGTCTGTTCGTGGTGCGTCGTCATGAGGTGACCGATGAATCGTGGGCGGTGATCGAGCCGT
>NZ_JBITGT010000018.1:0-163366 GCF_044457285.1 Streptomyces sp. NPDC050560 | reverse complement strand
TGCGATGGTGGGGGCACCTCCCACGCCCTTCGGGGCAGTGGGGGAGCATCTGACGCCGCACCCTGGTCCACGAAGATCCAAACGACACGACCTAGTGCCACCGCGCTCCGCGGACAGGGATGTGCCGCACGGTCGCGCACGATGTCCTCCTGTGGGGGCGGAAGCGAATCGCACTCCGAGCGCTCTGGAAGCGCTCCCAGATTGGACTGTAGCGGGGACATGACAGACTGGAAACCCGTCGGATCGCCCCGGCAACACCCCGGACAACCGCCGTCGCGCCTCGCCGCACCCTAACTCCCCTTCTGAGCTGGGGATTTATGGGAGCCTTAAAACAACCTGCGGATTGCCTTGTGTTACGGGGCGGTTGCCCAGGGGAGCGAACTCCCGTCATCCGGACCCTTGACACGCCCCCGCCACCCACTCAGTCTAAGAGCGCTCCCAGGCACTCCTACCGGGCCACGGGGAGCCCATCACACCCCCGAGTCGTGTCGTGCGCCCGCACGCGGGAGCCACGGCCACCGGCTGCGCGGCCACCGCGCCCCGGCCCAGGCCGTGGTGTGACGACACGGCCTGACGCGCGGCGCCGTCGCGCGGTGCCCACTCCCCCACCGCGGGCGGACACCGCGCACCACAGCCCCACCCCTGCCGGACCGCTTCACACGGAGGCAGCGCATGAGTCCCACCGAGGCCGGAGCACAGGGCCGCCCGCCCAGGGGACCGCGCCGCGCCCGCCCGCGTGCGGGAGCACGGGATTGGGCACGGCCGCCCCGGCTCCCGCGCACCACGCACCGCGCCGCCCGCCGTCGAGAACGAGCCCGAGGGGGCGCCATGAGACCGCGGGAACTTCCTCGCGCCACGCCCGGCGCCTCCGCCACACCGCCGCCGACCGGCACCTTCGCACCGCCCGATGCCGTGAGCGATGCCGCCGCACCCGAGGGCTCCGTGGGCCACCGCGGTGCGCACTTCCGGGGGGACGGCTTCGAGTACTACGCCGTGAGGAACCGCCGCCAATTGGCCTGCGGCCACCGGGAGACGTACGGCAGCTTCGACGCCCGGCCGCCCTATAAGGACTCGCTGAGCGGCGAGAGTAACCACCGGGGGCCCTTACGGGCGGACGAGACAGCAAGGCGCCTCAAGAGCGTCGGCCCGAGTCACATGGTGCACGCCCGGACCGAGAAGCACGGCAGCACCTACGGCTTCGACGACGGCACCCCGTTCGCCCACACCCGGCGTCCCCCACACGCCCACTTCGCCTCGCCCCGCCCGCACCCCACCAAGGAGTGGGCGGGTCTCTCGCTCGACGGGAAGAGATCGCCCGTCGACGTCTGGGCCGAGGACTCCCCCGAGGAGGCCGAAGTGCTGTTCCCCGCAGGCGAGTTCACCACCACGCACTCCGGCGGCATCGACAGAAGCGACCGGCGGCGAGCCGTCTTCCCGGAGTTCGAGGCCCACGGCCGGAGCGCCACCGCCTCCTGGCGGCACCCCGGCCTACGAATACAGGGCGTCGCCCCCGCCCGCCCGGCGCCGGAGAGCACTTCGGGACCCGCCGAGTTCACGGCGCGCACCGACCGGCAGGCCGCGAAGAGCGGCGGCGCCGGTACGGAGGGCGCCCGATGACACCCCATATCTCCCGGGACCCGCCGCGGGCACGACCAGCGGCACGGTTCTGGGTGCCGCCCCATGACGGGGCGGCGACCGGGCGCGGTCGGCGCCCGGGCACGGACGGACGGTCCCCGGCGCCGCACAACGGTGGCACGGGCGCGGACCGGAGAGGTACGGCGCCGACCAGGACGCGCGCGCCGCACCCGTGCCGTCCGCCCGTGCCCGCCCACCGCACCCCCGGCGGCATACAACTTCCCTCTTCACAAGGCGACTTGGACGTCCACGCACCGCACGCCCGGACACACCGAGGCGCCCACGCACACACCGGAAGGGGCTGCCGGGCGCTGCCCGCACACCCCTCCCACGTCTCCGTACCGGCACCGCTCCGGAGCCATCGCCCCGGAGGGACACCAGATTGTTGCGAGCCCTTTTCAGAGTGTTACGGCGCTGGTACGGTCAAAAAAACTGGAAGCGCTTCCATGGGAGCGCTCCCAGTTCCCCCCGCCCGTAATGGAGCGACGTTTCTGACTGCATGTCATGATCACGACAACTCCGTCGCGGTCACAACGAAGGAGTTCAGCATGAGATCAGGCCCCCCACACAGCTCGCGCTACCGTCGCGGCAGCCTTGCCGCGGTGGCCGCTATGGCGCTCGCCTCCGGGCTGATGATGGTCGGCGGCGGCGCCGCCAGCGGTGCCCCCGCCGCTGAGCGCGTGGACAATCCGTACGACGGCGCCACGGTGTACGTGAACCCGGACTGGTCCGCGAAGGCCGCCGCCGAGCCGGGCGGCGAGGCGGTCGCGAATGAGCCGACCGGCGTCTGGATGGACCGCATCGCGGCCATCGAGGGCACAGACGGGGCGATGGGTCTGCGCGACCACCTGGACGCCGCCCTGGAGCAGGGCGCCAACCTGATCCAGGTCGTGGTCTACGACCTGCCCGGTCGCGACTGCGCCGCGCTGGCCTCCAACGGTGAGCTGGGCCCGGACGACATCGACCGCTACGAGTCGGAGTTCATCGACCCGATCGCCGAGATCGAGGCCGACCCGGCCTATGCCGACCTGCGGATCGTCAACACGATCGAGATCGACTCCCTGCCCAACCTGGTGACGAACACCGGCGACCGCGAGACGGCCACCGAGAACTGCGACACCATGAAGGCGAACGGGAACTACCAGAAGGGCGTGGGCTACGCCCTGGCCCAGCTCGGTCCGATCCCGAACGTGTACAACTACATCGACGCGGGCCACCACGGCTGGATCGGCTGGGAGGACAACTTCTCGGCCACCGCCCAGGTCATCGCCGAGGCGGCGAGCACCGAGGGCGCCACCCCCGACGACGTGGCCGGCTTCATCGCGAACACGGCCAACTACTCGGCGACCGAGGAGCCTTACTTCAAGGTCGACGACACCGTCAACGGCCAGCCGGTCCGTGAGCAGGCCAAGTGGATCGACTGGAACAACTACGTCGACGAGCTGAGCTTCGCCCAGGACTTCCGCCAGGAGCTGGTCAGCCAGGGCTTCCCGAGCGACATCGGCGGCCTGATCGACACCTCGCGCAACGGCTGGGGCGGCGCCGACCGTCCGACCGGTCCCGGCCCCGAGACCAGCGCCGACGACTATGTGGACGGTGGCCGCGTCGACCGCCGTATCCAGCTCGGCAACTGGTGCAACCAGTCCGGCGCCGGCCTCGGCGAGCGCCCGACCGCCTCTCCCGAGCAGGGTATCGACGCGTATGTGTGGATGAAGCCCCCGGGCGAGTCCGACGGGTCGAGCAAGGAGATCCCGAACGACCAGGGCAAGGGCTTCGACCAGATGTGCGACCCCTCCTACCAGGGCAACCCGCGCAACGGCAACAACCCCTCGGGGGCGCTGCCCGACGCGCCGCTGTCCGGTGACTGGTTCTCCGCGCAGTTCCAGGAGCTGGTGCAGAACGCGTACCCGCCGGTGGACTAGCAACACTCGCGATGTGGCGTATCCCTGACGGTACGTCAACTCCAGTCCAGGGCCCGGTGATCCACGGATCGCCGGGCCCTTCGGCGTGTGGGGCGGCCCCGAACGCCCTTCCCTACACGGGCCGGTGGCCTGCTCGCGGATTCGGTGCGCACGGCTCCCCACGCCACGTCTCTCGCGTTCACTCCTCGAAGGCGCAGGGCGCGTTCCCACCCCCACACCGAGGCCGTCCCTTCGCGAGGCCGAGGGACCGCGGGAGCGGGCGTCCCCGCCCCCTCAGGCCGCGGCCACCGCCGCGGTGGCGGCCCTGCCCGGGAGCGGCAGGCCGTAGATGCGGCGGCGCAGGGCGAGGTCCGTGAGGTCCGGCGGGGTGGCCTTGTAGTTGTCGGCCGGGTTGACGTCGACGCCCGGCGGCACCACCTCGTCGATACGGTCGAGGACGTCCACGGGCAGCTCGACATCGCCGCCGTCGAGCAGGCCGACGAGCTGTTCGTGGGTGCGGGGGCCGATGATCACGGAGGTGACCGCCGGGTGCGCGAGCACGAAGCCGAGCGCGAGGTGCGGCAGGGTGAGACCGGCCTCCGCTGCGATCTCGCGGAGGGCGGCCACCGCCTCGGCCTTGGCGCGGTTCTCCGCGATGGACGTGTCGTACATGGTGGGCCGCCCCGCGGCGCGCTGTCCCCCGGCCGGGTCGGCGCGGCCGGAGAGCCAGCCGCCGTTCAGCGGGCTGTACGTCAGCACCCCCATACCGTGGCGGTGCGCGGTCGGCAGCACCGCCCGCTCCACACTGCGGGTGAGGACGGAGTACAGCGGCTGCTCGGTGGTGAACCGCCGGTGCCCGCCTCGCTGTGCCGCCCACTGCGCCTCGACGATCAGCTCGGCGGGGTAGGTGGAGGAGCCGATGGCCCGCACCTTGCCCTCGCGCACCAGGTCGGAGAGGGCGGACAGGGTCTCTTCGACGTCCGTGTCGTAGTCGGGCCGGTGGATCTGGTAGAGGTCGATGTGGTCGGTGTCGAGCCGGCGCAGGCTGTCCTCGACGGCACGCCGCACCCAACGGGCCGAACCGCCGCGGCTGTTCGGGTCTTCGCCCATCGGCATGGAGAACTTGGTGGCCAGCACCACGCCGTCGCGCCGTGAGCCCCGCAGCGCCTTGCCGACGATCTGCTCGGACTCGCCCGCGGAGTAGACGTCGGCCGTGTCGATGAAGTTGACCCCCGCGTCGAGCGCGGTGTGGATGACGCGGATCGAGTCGTCGTGGTCGCGGTTGCCCATGCTCCCGAACATCATCGCGCCCAGGCAGACCGTGCTGACCTGCATACCGGTGGCGCCCAGCACCCTGTGCCTCATGGTGGTGTCCTCGCTAGACTGAGTTCAAACGGAGTTCGTTCCGTTTAACGAGATTAACCGAAGTGCACTCCGCTTAGCAAGGAGGTCCCGGTGGCACACCCCGCCCCGCGGCGCCGCGCGCCCCGTTCCGACGGGCAGCGCAACCGCCGACTGATCATGGAAGCGGCGGCGAGGGCGTTCGCCACGGACGGCGCGGACGCGAGCCTGAACGCGGTGGCGCGTGACGCGGGCGTCGGCGTGGCGACCCTGTTCCGGCACTTCCCCACCAGGGAGGCCCTGGTCGAGGCGGTCTACCGGGAGTCGCTCGTCTCCCTGTGCGCCGCGGCAGGCACCCTGGCCGCCGAGCGCGACGCGCTGGACGCGACCCGCGCCTGGCTGACGAAGTTCCTGGACTACCTCAGCCTCAAGAGCGGCATGGCCGACACCCTGCGCGCGCTCACCGACGGCAACACGGACTCGCGCATCGGCACGGTCGAGCGGGTGACGGAGGCCATCGAGATCCTGCTCGAACACGGCCGTACGGAGGGGGTGTTCCGCCCCTCGGTGCGGGCCGACGACGTACTCGCCGCCCTGGCGGGCATCGCCCTCATGGCAGGCAGCCCCGCCCAACGCGACCAGGCGGACCGCCTGGTGGACCTACTGCTCGCGGGGGTGATGCGGGAGGGACCACGCGACTGAGGAAGCCGTACGGCCTCCGGGCGGCGGGGCCCGCTTCGGTACGGGAGAGCCGCGGCACCTCGCGGGGCGGGGCCGCACTGGCCCCGGTTGGGCCATGCTCGCCGGGAGCACGGGAGCGCGGGGGCCGCACTCGCCCGGGTTGGGGCCATGGCAACTGGGCGGGACCACGCGGGCCCGGGGCCCGCACCGCACCGCACCGCACCGCACCGCACCGGGACGTAGACCCCCGGGAGGTGGCAGCCGCCCCAACCCACACCGAGGCCACCGCCCAGGAGCCCCGCCCGGCGGCCCACACAGCAGGTGTCAGGGCGCCCGCCCCGGCGGCCCCTCCCCGCCACCGGCCGGCCAAACGGCCCTCACGCACTCAGCGGCAGCCTCGCGGACACCGTCTTCCCCGGCCCCTCGCGGTCGGCGCGCACCGCGACCGCGCCACCCCGGCGGATGGCGAGGTCGGTGACGAGGCGCAGGCCCCAGCCGCCCGAGCCGTCCTCGCGGGCGCGTGGCGCGGCCACCGGGCGGTGCGGATGGCTGTCGTGGACGGCGACCGTCAACTCGCCGCCGGTCAGGGTGAGTCCGATGTCGACGCTCGGGGAGAGCCGGGCCGCGTGCTTCACGCTGTTGGTGACCAGCTCGCTCAGCACCAGCAGCGCGGTCTCGCACAGGGTGTCCTCGTCGGCGAGCCCCCACGCCGCCAGTGCGTGCCCCGCGATGGCGCGCGACGCGGGCACCGACACGGGCTCGGCGGGCACCGAGAAGTCGCAGGACAGGGCGGGCACGCTGGACTCGTCGCGCATCAGTGATCCCGCTTCTTCTCGCACGGGGGGTGGAGCGCCGACTGCGGTCATGTCGTCTTCCCTCGGCATTTCTCGGTTGTCCCCGGTCGTGGCCGGTCGTCATCGGCCGTCGTCCGCATCTGGCCGCCGCTCTCGCGCGGCTCGCGCGGGACCCGGCCCGTGTCCCGAAAAGCGCCATGGAAGCGCTCCCATACCCCTCTGACTGTAACGAGTGGAATACCCGGGCGGAAGTAGCACACCGCAAACACTTGAAGGATCACGCGCTGGAGACGGACCCAAGTGACCGGGTCGAAACAAGAGTTGAACATCCTCTTGACGGCATCGGGTGGATGGCTGTTCTCTGGAAGCGCTCCCAGCCACCCCGGCCGACGCTCGGCCCGACGGCCCTCCATGTATGTCATGTCCCGGACAGGAAGGGCGAGTGCCTGAGGCACGTCGCTTCGGCACTCCGCCTCGTCCGGGCGTGGGACGTACCGGCCGCCGTGCTCGCGAGGGCATGCCGCGGTGCTCGTTCGTGCCGTGCACCCGTGACCCGTCAGGAGGGGCCCGTGCTCTCCACCCGGAAGGTTCTGCCGCCGCTGGCGGCGGCGATCACCGTCGTATGCCTTGCCACCGGCGCCCCGTACGCGGGCGCCGCGGCGGCGGGTCCCGCGCTGACCGTGGACGCCGCCGCCCAGGGCCACCCCATCAGCCGGGACATCTACGGCATGAACTTCGCCGACGCGTCCCTGGTCTCCGAGCTGAAGCTGCCCGTGGACCGCTGGGGCGGCAACGCGACCACCCGCTACAACTACCTGACGAGCACCAGCAACCGGGCCTCCGACTGGTACTTCGAGAACATCCCGGACGAGGTCGCCGACCCGGCCGCGCTGCCCGACGGTTCGGCCACCGACACCTTCGTCGAGAAGGACCGCGCGGCCGGCACCTCGACCGTCCTGACGGTGCCGCTGATCGGCTGGGTGCCCAAGGACCGTGAGAAGGCGTGCGGGTTCAGCGTCGCCAAGTACGGGCCGCAGCAGAGCACCGACGAGTGGATGCCGGACTGCGGCAACGGCCTCGGCACGGACGGCGCCCCGGTCACCGGCAACGACCCCGCCGACACCAGCACCCCGGCGGGCGCCGACTACGTGTCCGACTGGCTGGGCCACCTCACCGCCACGTACGGCACCGCGGACGACGGCGGTGTGCGCTACTACGACCTCGACAACGAACCCGACCTGTGGCACTCCACCCACCGCGACGTCCACCCGGACGGCGCGGGATACGACGAGATCGCGGAGCGCACCGAGGAGATCGCGGGCGCCGTCAAGGCCGCCGACCCCGCCGCGCGCACCCTCGGTCCCGTCGGCTGGGGCTGGAACTCCCTCACCCTCTCCGGCAAGGACCAGCAGGTCTGCAACGAGGAGGGCGGCGACTGCTGGAGCAACCCGCCCGACCGAGCCGCCCACGGGGGCGTCCCGTTCGCCGACTGGTACCTGCACCACATGGCCGCGTACGAGCAGGAGCACGGCGAGCGGCTGCTCGACTACTACGACAACCACTGGTACCCGCAGGGCACCGGCATCACGAGCGGCGACGAGAGCGCCGAGACCCGGGCGCTGCGGCTGCGCTCCACCCGGCAGTTGTGGGACCCGTCATACACCGACGAGAGCTGGATCGGCCAGCCGGTCGACCTGATCCCGCGGATGCGCTCGCTCGTCGACACCGACTACCCCGGCACCAAGCTGGCGGTCAGCGAGTACAACTGGGGCGCGCTCGACCAAATGGACGGCGCGCTCGCCGAGGCGGACGTGCTGGGCATCTTCGGCCGCGAGGGCCTCGACCTCGCCACCCTGTGGTCGCCCCCGGCACCCACCGACCCCGGCGCGTACGCCTTCCGGATGTTCCTCGACTACGACGGGCGGGGCGGTGCGTTCGGCGACACCAGTCTGACCGCGGGCAGCGACGACCCCGACCGGGTGTCGGTCTTCGCGGCCCGCCGCTCCGGTGACGGTGCGCTGACGCTGATGGTGGTGAACAAGTCCACCGAGGAGGTCACCGCGCCGCTCTCGGTCTCCGGCCTGTCCGGCAGCACCTCCGCACAGGTCTTCCGGTACGGCGCGGACGACCCGGGCACCATCGTCCACGCCCCCGACCAGGGCCTCGACGACGGCGCCGCGTCGCTCACGCTGCCCGGCTACTCGCTCACGGAGCTGGTCCTGCCCGGCACCGGCGAGGACGCCGCGCACCGCCGCGGCACCGACGCCCCCGTGTCGTCCCTCATGCCGACGGCGCACGAGCACACCGTGCCCCCGGCCAGGCCCACCCGGGCCCGTCAAGGCCACCCGGTGACGAGCGGCGATCTGCCCAGGACCCCGCCGTCACCTCGCCGCTAGGCCGTGTGAGCCGCGTACACGCCCCCGCGCGGCCCGGCCCGGCACACCGCCGGGCCCGGCGACACCGACAGCCGGGCCCGGCGGCCTCCCCCTCCCCGACCCACCGCACCGACACCTCCCCCCACGGGAAACCAGGCCCGTCCGGCCCGATCCGCCAGCCCCGCTTCGGGCCGGACGCCTCCCCCGCATCCCCCCATGGGACACGGCACCACCCGCTCCCCGCAGCGGGCCCCCACACGCACCCCCTCCCCTACAGGAGCCCCGATGGCCCCCAGCACCACGCTCCGCAGGTCCGCAGGCGCGGCGGTCTGCGCCCTGGCAGCAGCCCTCGCCACCGTCGCCGCCCCGGGCGGCGCCGCGGCGGCAGAGGACTCGCCGTTCTACGTCGACCCCGACACCAACGCCGCCCGGTGGGTGGCGGAGAACCCCGGGGACGCGCGCGCCCAGATGATCGCGGACCGGATCGCGAGCGTGCCGCAGGCGCGCTGGTTCACCGAGACCAACACCGACACCGTCCGCGCCGAGGTGGACGCGTTCGTCGGTGACGCGGCCGCGGCGGGCAAGGTCCCGATCCTGGTCGTGTACGACATCCCCAACCGCGACTGCTCGGGCGCGAGCAGCGGCGGTGCCCCCGACCACGCCTCGTACCGCGCGTGGGTCGACGAACTGGCGGCGGGCCTCGACGGCCGGGCGGCGACGGTGATCCTGGAGCCCGATGTGCTCTCCAACATGTCGACGTGCCAGGACGCCGGGCAGCAGGCCGAGACGGAGGCGTCGCTCGGGTACGCGGGCAAGGCCCTGAAGGCCGCGTCGGACCAGGCGAAGGTCTACTTCGACGCGGGGCACTCCAACTGGCTTGCGCCTGACGCGATCGCGAGCCGCCTGGTCGCGGCCGACATCGCGGACAGCGCCGACGGCATCTCGACGAACGTCTCCAACTACAACCTGACGGCCGATGAGATCGCTTACGACAAAGCGGTGTTGGCCGCCGTCGGTGATCCCGGACTGCACGCGGTCGTCGACACCAGCCGCAACGGCAACGGCCCGGCCCCGGACGCGGAGTGGTGCGACCCGGCGGGCCGCGCCATCGGCACGCCGAGCACGGACCAGACGGGCGACGAGCAGATCGACGCGTTCCTCTGGGTGAAGCTGCCCGGTGAGGCGGACGGCTGTGCGGGCCCCGCGGGCGAGTTCGGCCCGCAGCTCGCCTATGACCTGGCCACGGGAGCAGGCGCGGCGGGTGCCGCTCCCGGTCAGTGAGAACCGGTCGGGCGTACCGGCGGACGGTCTGTCGCGGGTGCCGGCCGGGCGGTGTGTGACTCCTCAGGCGGTTCAGGTTCCGCCGGGCCCCGGGGGTGGTCGCGCACCGCGCACCACTCCACGGAGCGCCCCGCCCGGGCTCCGTGGTCCTTCCTGATCATCGCTGCACGCGAGAAAGGGCCTCCCGATGAATCAGTTGGACAGACTGAGACCGCATGTGCTCGGACTCTTCCGGATAGTCGTGGCGTTGCTGTTCTTCCTCCACGGTGTGTCCACCCTCTTCCATGTGCTCGCCGCGTCGCACGGCGCCCGGCCGTCGGTCGGCGAGTGGCCGGGCTGGTGGGCCGCGCTCATCCAGTTCGTGACGGGCGCGTTCGTGCTGCTCGGCCTCGGCACCAGGAGCGCGGCGCTCGTCGGCTCCGGTTCCATGGCCTTCGCGTACTTCACCGAGCACCAGCCGCACGGGCTGCTGCCGATCCAGAACGGGGGTGAGCCTGCCGTCATGTTCTGCTGGGCGCTGCTGCTCATCGTGTTCCTGGGTCCTGGCAGCCTGACGCTCGGCACGGTGCTGACGCGGTTGCGCGGCGCAGGCGGTGTGCCGGCCGTGGTGCCGCCCGCGAACGGCGCCCCCGCGGCTGCGGCCGCGACGGCGACACGGGGGTGATCGTCGCCCCCTGAGACCGGCCGCCGACGGGTTGAGGGTCCCGTCGGCGGCCTTTCGCGTACGCGGAAAGCCGTGACGGGAGGGTGGTGCGGGGCGCGGTCGCGGGTGGGGCGCTCAGTGGCAGGCCGGGTCGTCGACGACGGCCTCATGCGCGGGCACGAACTTGGGATCGTCGTCGTCGGAGTCCTGGCTGTACGCCTTCGTTCTGGTATAGCCCCGCTTGCCGGGTCCCACGCACTTGGTGGCCAGGTTGCCGAAGCCATCGGGGAAGTTGTAGACCTCGACGGCGGTGTCGTCGCCGTGCCGCCCCTTCACCGGCGCGTCGCCCTTGCCGCGGGTCTCGTCGTAGTCGTCGCCGCAGCCGGTGGCGAGCACGAGCAGCAGGGCGCACCCGGCCGCCGCCACCGCGCCGCGCGCGAGTTGGCGGCGGGGTGTCACGGGGTGTCCTTGCAACTGCTGTCGGGCCGGATCTCGATGTTGGACGGCGCGTTGTCGTTGGTGGTGACATAGGCGCGGTTGCCGTGGCCGACGCACTTGGTGGCCAAGTTGCCGAAGCCGTCCGGGAAGTTGTAGACCTGCGCCGGTGTGTTGTCGCCCTGCTTGTCGGAGACGGGTGCGTCGCCCTTGCCGCGCTTGTCGTTGTAGTCACTGCACCCGCTGAGCACGGTCAGCGCCACGGCGGCGCCCACCGCCGCGCCCACCACGGCGTTCGTACGTCTGCGCATGGAAGATCCCCCCTGCCTCTGCGTTCGTCCGCGTACACAGACGCCCGCGGCAGAGGGGTGGTTCCGCGCCGGGGCGCCGGGCCGTGGCGGTGTGCCGCGGCCCGGCGCGGGGAACCGGGGGCCTCAGAAGGTCACTTCGCCGTTGCCGCCGTCGAAGACGACGTCGGAGCAGGAGAAGAAGTTCTCCTGGCTGTCGGAGCGCACCCACTGGATGAAGATGAGGCCGTCGCCGCTGCGGCCCGAGGGCAGCGCCTGGTCCCAGTAGTAGTGGCCGCCGTTCTGACCTGCCGAGCCCTCCTGGGGCGGGTCGGTGACGGTGTCGAGCAGCTCCAGGTCTGACCAGGCGAGCGGGGTGGTCGGGGACCAGCCCTGCTTGGTGAGGTACACCCGGAAGTCGCCCGGGTGGGCGGCCCAGTTGCTGTACTGGAGCTGGATCGTGGAGCCCGCGGTGAGGTGGGTCTTGGGCCAGTCGTCACGGGCCGCGTTGTACGCGGAGAAGTCGTAAGGGGACTTGTCGCCCGCGCTGCACAGGGTGCCGTCGGGCACGTAGCCCTCGCCCTGGCCGCCCGCGTTGGAGTCCAGTACGGCAAACCAGTTGTAGAGCGCGTTGGGGCCGCTCTCGGCGAGCGCGTCGGCACAGGCGGGGTTGCTCGGGTCGAGCGCGCCGGTGTCGGTCTGCGCGTTCTCGTAGCAGAGGTAGGTGCGCGAGCCGGGCGACATGGCCACACCGTGCGCCGAGGCCGGTGACGGCATGGACACGAACACCAGGGCGAGCGCGGCGGCTCCGAGGGCTCCCGCGAGGTGCCGCGGCCGCAGCGCGGGCCTCTTTCCTCTGTCGGTGTGTCGCTTGACCATGGGGCAGATCTCCTTGGGGGTGGAGTGTGGGGGGACTCTGGGCGGGCTCCCACGGGGAGGGCGCGCATGGACCCGGCCCATATGGGAGCGCTCCCACACGGTAACGCGACGCTTCTCCCGCGTAAATGGCGCGTCACCAACTCACCGGCCGGTCACGAAACTTCCTCGCATCACCCACGAAACACGCACAAGCGGAGGGGAGTTGGGGCGCGCGGTACGGGCTCGGCATCAGGGGTACGCGGGGGCGGGGTCGCGCGGCAGCACAAGCGGCCCACCCGGGTCCTCCCGCTCTCGGCAGGGGCTCCCTCAGGGCGTCCGCCGGGCCATGGCGGCCAGGGGGAAGGTGAAGGCGGCGTAGGCGCGGTCGTCCGTTTCGAAGTGGGCGGCCTCGGCCATCCCGTAGTGCCGGTGCACGGCGAGGGAGCGTTCGTTGGCCAACTCGACGAAGGCAACGGCCAGTTCGTAGTCGTCGCGCAGAGCCGTGGCAAGTGCGGCGAGCAGTTTCGTCAGCACGCCACGCCCCTGGAAGCGCTCGTCGACGGCGACGGGCCCGTAGAGGAGGAGCCGCCCCAGGTCCCGGCCGTCCGCCGCCTCGACGACCGCGGTGACGGCCACGGCCGCGGGATGTCCGGGCGGGAGGCCGCCGGGCTCGCTGGTGATCGCGAAGCCGGCGAGTTCCCCGTCGGCGTCGGCGACGAAGATGCCGGGGCCCGCCTGGAAGCGGTCGAGGAGCGCCGCGGTCATCTCGCCCTGCACGAAGCCCCGGCGTGCCCGTTCCTCGTCACTGAGCCCCACACCGCGGGCCTTGTCCATGAGGGACAGGATCGCCGCGTGGTCGTCGGCGCGGGACCTGCGTACGGTGATCGTCACACGGCCGACCTTACGCAACGCCGCCGACGACACGGATGCCGCCCCGCCGCGTCCTTCGCGGGGCCCGCGCCCGGCAGGACCGCCGCACGGGGCCCGTATCGGCTGGTGGCCAGTCCGCCGCGCCGGTAAGTTCCCGGCGGTGGACATGACGGAGGCCGGGGGCCTCGCATCGATGGACGACGGGGCGCGCATCCGCTGGCGGCGGCTGGGGCGGCGCGGGAGCGGGGAGCCGCCCGTGGTGCTGCTGCACGGCGGCCCCGGGCTGCCGGACTACCTGGAGGACGTCGCGGCGGCGGTCGCGGATCTCGCGCCGGTGCACCGCTACGACCAGCGGGGCACGGGCGGCTCCGAGTGGCGGGGCTGCCACACCCTCGCCCGGCATGTGCGCGACCTCGCCGGACTGCTCGACCTATGGGAGGCGCCGCGGGCAATGCTGGTGGGGCACTCCTACGGCAGCGACCTGGCCTGCCGTTTCTGCCTGGCCCATCCGGAGCGGGTGGCCGGGATGCTGCTGATGTGCGGGCCGTTCGTCGGCGACTGGCGTGCGGGGTACCGGCGCGAGCGCGCCCGCCGGATGTCCGCGGCAGAGCGCGACCGGCTCCGCGCGCTGGAGGAGCGGACACACCGCACGGCGGACGAGGAGGCGGAGCTGCTGACGCTGGCCTGGTCCACCGACCACGCGGAGCCGGTACGGGGCCGGAGCCGGGCCGCGCGTGCGGCCGTGCGGCGCCGACCGGTCAACTGGGACATGAACCGGGAACTCGGTGCCGAGGGGCGTACGGACCCGCTCGCCCCGCACCTCGACACGCTGCGCGTCCGGCTGCCCGAGCGGACGGAGATCATCGGCGCCGACCGGGCCCCCAGGCCACTGACGGCACTCGCCTCGCTCGCACACCGGCTCGGGGTGCCCCTGACCTGTGTCGAGGACGCGGGCCACGAGCCCTGGCTCGAACAGCCGGAGACGGTACGCGGCCACCTCCGGCGGTTCGTCCGGGCGGGCGGCACCACATGGGCGGGAGACGAGGGTGCGAGAGACGGGGCGGTGTGAACGAGGTGGGGCCCTGCTGTCGGAGGCGCGGCCACCGTTCATCCGGAGGTGTCGAGAAGGTCGGACAGGTCTCCCGAGCGCATCATCTCCAGCACCACCTGGGGGCTCTTCTTCGAGGTGGCGGTCACCTTCACGGTGGTGCCCGCGACCACCGAGACCTTGGCGTCCGCGAGCATGGTGTTCCAGGGGAGCCTGCTCAACCGAGTGGTGCCGTGGGCGAGTTCGGTGCGCAGGGCGGTGGCGGTCCGCTTGGCCTCCGCGGCGGAACCGGTGGTGCGACAGGCGACCTGGGTGAGCTTCTTCGGGTCGGAGCCGGTCACCCCGGCCCCCGTGGTGAAGTCGGCGGGCTTCGGGGAGGCGCCGCCCGCGGTGATGTGCCGGTCGGAGAAGGTGGCGGCGAGCGGGGTGCCCAGGCAGTCGGCGACGGCGCGCACCTCGGGGTCACGCGCGAGGGTATCGCCCTTGTTGTCGGCGGCCAGGTCCTTCGCCGCGGCCGCGGACTGCGCCCGTACGACGGTGTCCTTGCCGACCGCGATGACGTTGAAGTCGGCGGAGCCCCGGGAGAGTTGGGCAATGTCGCCGTTCTTGGCGACCGCGTCGTCGGCGGCGAGCCGCCACACCGTCAGGGGTCCCGCGCTGCCGTCCTCGTGGCCGCCGAGGCGCTTCGCCCCGTCGGCCACCGCCCCGGTGTCGACGCCGCCGTCGAAGCGGCCCGTGCCATGGGTCTCGCCGATCTCGATCGCGCGGTCAGCGGCGGCGCCGGAGAGCCCCAGCTTTCCGCGTGCCTCGACGTCACGGGCCTGGGTGGTGGGCCAGCCGTAGCCGCTGAGGGTGAAGAGTGTGCTGGGTGCCGTGCCGTCGCCCAGCGCGCGTTGCGCGGCGAGGTCACCGTAGGTGGTCCAGGCGCGGGCCCGGTCGGTGGCTCTGACCTGGGCGAGTTCCCTGAGGAGTGCGGGGCTGTCGGCTCCGACGGGGGGCGCGTCGGCGTTCGAGCCGTCGTCGTCACCGCCACCGCCGCAGCCCCCGGCGGCCAGTGTCGCCAGCACCACAACCGCCGCAGCAGCGGCGACCCTCGCGCGTCGCATCGGTACGTTCCCTTCGTCCGTGGAGACCCATGCCGTGAACCCGTGTGTGCACCCGTCGCGCACCCGTACGGGAACCGGTCTGGAAGAAACTGGAAACACCCCGCGTGACTGTACGGCGTCCAGAGTCCCCGAGGGGAGGGGTTGCGCCAAACATCACGCAGGCTCACGGCCGCAAATCCTTTGTATTTCGGTCAAGTTGGGTGCCAGCACGGGCTTGGACCCGGCTCCGGGGCGCCGTTTTCCGATGGCACACGGTGCGGAAACTGTGCGATCGCTGTGGAAACGCTTCCATTGCGGCTGGAGGGCGTACGGGATGATCTGCGTATGACGGAGAACGGTGACGGCGGCAGGGGCGGGCTGCTCGCAGCGGCGGTGGCGCTGCGGGAGAGCGGGCAACGGGAGCGGGCGCGGCGGGAGTTGGTGGCGCTGGCCGCGGCGTGGCCCGAGGACGCCGAGGTGGCGTACCAGACCGCGTGGGCCCATGACGTGCTCGGCCTTGAGGCGGAGGCGGTGCCGTACTACGAGCGCTGTCTGCGGCTTCCGGGGCTGCGGGGTGAGGACCGGCGGGGCGCGCTGCTCGGCCTCGGCAGTACCCTGCGCGTCCTCGGCAGATACGGCGCCGCGGTCGAGACCCTGCGCCAGGGCGTGGCGGAGTTCCCCGAGGACGGCGGGCTGCGCGCGTTCCTCGCCATGGCGCTGTTCAACACAGGCCGCCACGAGGAGTGCACCCGCCTCCTCCTGCGTCTTGTCGCCGCCACCAGCACGGACCCGACCGTCCTGGAGTACCGCGGGGCGATCGAGGGATACGCGGAGGATCTGACGGGCACGGTGTGAGGGTCCGACAGGCACGGCGTGAGGGCGCGGGGCGAGCCGGAGGGGGACTGCGGACAGCCCTCCGACACCGTTCGTTCGCCTCCCGTATGTCGGGGCCTCGACGCGCACTGACAGCTTCCCCGTTATGGATACTCCACAGATGGGCATCAAGGCCGAACTCGTCGAGAAGCTGAGCATGGCGGAGCAGCACGAGTACCTGCGGTCCCGGCTCACCAGACGGCGGCTTGTGCAGGGGGGCGCGGTCGCGGCGGGCGCCGTCGCGGTGTCCGGACTCGCCGCCGGGGCCGCGGGTGCCACAACACCGGCCCTGGTGGGCCGCCCGGCCACCGGGCACGGTGTGCACGGCTCGCTGGTCGCGCCGTTCGGGCGGCACCTCCAGTACGGGGCCGACCCGCGGACCCGGTTCACCGTCTCCTGGCAGGTGCCGCTCGCGGTCCGCCGGCCGTTCCTCAGGTACGGGCTCAAGCCGTGGTCGCTGGGCCACCGGGTCCCGGCCGAGGTGCGGGACCTGCACACCCCGCAGCTTCCGGGCAGCAGCCTGCCCGCGGTCGACCAGTACTACCACCATGTGACACTGAGCGGTCTGCGCCCCGGCACGACCTACTACTACGGGGTGGGCCACGAGGGCTTCGACCCGGCCGACGCCGCCGCCTTCGCCACGATCGGCAGCTTCACCACCGCGCCGTCCGGCAGGGAGAGCTTCACCTTCACCGCCTTCGGCGACCAGGGCGTCAGCTACCACGCGCTCGCCAACGACTCGCTGATCCTCGGCCGGAACCCCTCCTTCCATCTGCACGCGGGCGACATCTGCTACGCCGACCCCGACGGGTCGGGAGAGTCCTCGGACTCGGCCGACTACGACGCGCGGACCTGGGACCAGTTCCTCGGCCAGACGGAGTCGGTGGCGGCGCGGGTGCCGTGGATGGTCACCACGGGCAACCACGACATGGAGGCGTGGTACTCGCCGAACGGCTACGGCGGGCAGGAGGCACGCTGGACCCTCCCGGCCAACGGTCCCCGCCCGGCCAACCAGCCCGGGGCGTACTCCTTCGTGTACGGCAACACCGCGGTCGTCGCGCTCGACGCGAACGACGTGTCGTACGAGATCCCGGCGAACCTCGGCATCAGCGGCGGCGGGCAGACCGCGTGGCTCGACCACACCCTGGCACGCTACCGGGGGCAGCGCGGCATCGACTTCCTCGTGGTCTTCTTCCACCACTGCGCCTACTCCACCACCAACGAGCACGCCTCCGAGGGCGGTGTGCGCGAAGCCTGGGTGCCGCTCTTCGAGAAGCACCAGGTGGACCTGGTGATCAACGGCCACAACCACGTCTACGAGCGCACCGACGCGATCAGGTCAGGTGCGGTGTCGAAGCCGCTGCCGATCGGCGCCACCGTACGCCCGGCCACCGAGGGTGTCGTGTACGTGACCGCGGGCGGGGCGGGCAAGAGCCTGTACTCCTTCCCGGTCGCCGACTCCTACGAGGGCCACGTCGAGGACGTCGACTCGGTGGACAGCTACTACCAGGCCAAGGGCGGGCACGTCGCCGAGACGGTGCACTGGTCGCGGGTGCGCTACACCGGCTACTCCTTCCTGTCGGTCGACGTCCGCCCCGCCCACGCCGGGCGCGAGTCCACCCTGACGGTGTCCGCGATCGCGGAGAGCGGGGAGCGCGTCGACCACTTCACGGTGGCCCGCCGGGCGAGGTGACCGGCGCCGGGCGCCCGCCGCGACTGCCGTGCGGCGGGCGGCGGGCGGCGGGCGGCGGGCGGCCTAGCTGGGCCGCTCTGCATGGTCCCGGCTGAAGAACGCGATCATCTCTTCCTTCGTGGGTTCGCGTTCGGCCTGGGTGTTGGCGGCGGCGCTGCGGGGGAACATGACGCGCTCGTACGCGTCGAGCGCGGCCTCGGTGTCGTCGCGGTGGGCGGCGACGGCCTCGCCGAGTTCCGCGCCGTCGAGCATGGCGAGATTGGCGCCCTCGCCGTTGGGGGCGGCGAGGTGGGCGGCGTCGCCGACGAGCGTCACCCCCGCCACCCTGTTCCAGCGGAGCCCGACCGGCAGGGTGTGGTGGAGGCGCAGCAGCGGCGCGGTGTCGGATTCGGTGATCAGGGCGACGGCGTCCGGTGTCCAGCCGTCGAACTCGGCCGCGATCCGTGCGGTGGCGGCGGCCGGGTCGGTGAAGTCGACGGCGTCGAACCACTCCTGGGGCCTGGGCAGCATGACGTAGGTGTGCACGGTGTCGCCCTTCTCCCGGTGTGCCGCGAGCCCCAGTTCGCTCCCCTCCCGGTCGAACACGCCGAAGGTGCCGCCGCCGACCGCCTTCGCGACGGCCGGGTGCCTGGTGTCGGCGTCGTACAGGTAGGTCTCGACGAACGACGTGCCCGCGTACTCGGGCGTGACGTCGGACAGCAGCGGTCGCACGCGCGACCAGGCGCCGTCGGCGCCGACGAGCAGTTCCGTGGTGACGCTGCTCCCGTCGGTGAACGCCACCTCGTGGCGGCCGCCGCCGAGGGCGCGGACGGTGTCGGCCCTGCGGCCCCACCGCACGGTGCCCGCCGGGAGGGAGTCGAGCAGCATCTGCCGCAGGTCGCCGCGCTGCACCTCGGGGCGCCCTCCGGTGCCGTCGTCGGGCTGGTCGAGCAGGACGGTCCCCTCGCTGTCGACGAAGCGCACCGCCTGGCGGCCCTCCAGGATGATGGCGCGGAACTCGTCCATCAACCCGGCCGCCTGCAAGGCGAGTTGGCCGTTGTAGTCGTGGATGTCGAGCATCCCGCCCTGGTTGCGGGCCTGCGGGGACGGCTCCGCCTCGTAGACCACGGAGGGGATGCCGTGGACGTGCAGGACGCGGGCGAGGGTGAGGCCGCCGAGTCCGGCGCCGATGATGGTGACAGGGGTGCGCATGGCCACTCCTCGGGTGTCGCGGTCCCGCCGGGCGGGCGCCCGGCGGAGTCCACGCCAACGTGTCACCCGGCGCCGACAGGGCACGTACACCCGGGCGACAGCCCCTACAGGCCACCGACAGCGCCCTGCGGTGACCGGCCGCCGCCCACGGCGACCGGGGGCCGGAGGGCGCCCGGTGCCCCGCCGCGGACGCGGTGTCGCGCGACCGCCCTACGTCGCCTCCCGTGCCGGTGCCGGTGTCGGCGGCCCTGACCAGGTCATGTTGATCTCGTGCTGGAAGTCGACGTAGCCCGCGCGGCGGAAGGCGTGTGCCATCGGGGTGTTGCCGACGTCGGTGGAGGCGCGGACCCGGGGGACGTCCTGTGCGGCGAGGACGCGGGTGCCCTCGGCGAGGAGGTCGTCCACATGGCCCCTGCCCCGGTGGGCGGGCAGGACCCCGATATAGGCGATCACGGCGTTGTAGCCGTTGTGCGCGGGGAGGACGAAGCCCACCGGCTCCCCGCCGGGCAGGGTCGCCACGCGCCACCAGTCCCGTGGGGAGCGCAGGCGCGCCAGTTCCCCCTCGTAGTGGTCGGCGGCCGCGGCGGGCGCGGACATCCGGGTCAGGTCGGCGCGGCCGTGGGCGTCGAGCGTCCCGTCGAGGACCGAGGTCATCAGCGAAAGCAGTTCCGCCCTGCCGTGGACCGGGCGGAAGCGCAGCCGCCCCGAGGGCGCGGGCAGCGGTGTCCCGGGGCGCCACTCAAGGCGCAGCCGCTCGACGAAGAGGCGGGCGCCGGTCCGTTCGAGCACCGTCATGCGGTCCCGCACGGGCCCCGCCGTCTCGGGGTGCTCGCCCCAGTCGGACGGGACGTAGCGGCCGTACTCGGGCGGCGGCGCCCCCTCGGCGACGGTGGCGGCCAGCGCGGTGCGCAGCAGCCGCTCCCCCGCCTCAAGGCGTTCGGGGCGCGGTGCGGTGTCGTCGAGGTCGAGGAAGTCGAGGAGCAGCGGGGCGCTGGCGCCCGGCCGGCTCCACCAGGCGAGTCTGGCGAGCAGGCGGTCGCCGCGCAGGGCGACCCACAGCCACTCGGGGCGGCGGCGGCCCGAGTCGAGGTCGCCGGCCAGCTCCCCGTTGTTCAGGTACGGGAGCCGGCGGAAGAGGTCGAGTTCCGCGCGCCCGGTGATCGGGCGCACGGTCAGGTCGTACGGTGTCACGGTCAAGGCACTCTCCGGATGAGGGCGCCCGTCCGCTCCGGGGTCAGACGCGGTGCGCACCCCGGGAGGGGACAAGCGCGGTCGTCGTGGCGATCATGGGCTTATCCCTCCTCTCTTTTGCGATCCGCGCCCTGGTGGCGCGGCGTCGGCGGTCACTCTCGCGGGCTCTCCCGCGGGTCCGCAACCGGTTTTCGACAGGTCGCTCCGGGGCGTGACCGGTCCCGTGGCGGGTGAGTACGGTGCGCCTGGGCGCCTGTGCGGGTGAGCGGGTGAGCGGCACAGGCGGTGGCGGCGCGGCTCGCGGGGACGCCTCGCCCGAGGGCAGCTCACGGGGGACGATGCCGTCGCCGAGGTCGCCCGCCCTCATGTACGAGCCGTCGGGGGCCATGCCCATGCACCGCGCCCGCTCCCGCTCCCCGTGCCGGTCCGTGAGGAGCCGCTTGCGTGAGGCGACGTCCCAGACCCGCAGGGCGCCGTTGAACCCCCGGTGACCAGGAGCAGGCCCTCGCGGTCCGTGGCGGGGCACGCGCCCGGCCCGGCGTCGCGCGTGTCCCCTCGCCCGGCATGGTGCCCTGCGCCCACGGGACCCGTCCGCGATGCCAGGAATCCGTCAGCGGAACGGGGCCGCGCTGTGCGAGGATGCGCCCCCGGGCGCCCGCCACGGCGGCGTCCCGGGAGGTGCCGAGGCGCGGGAGAGGTGAGGTGCATGGCGGAGGACGACACGATCGCGGTGTCCGGCGGTGTCCGGGCCGACTCCCCCGGCTCCGCCCGGTGTTGAGCGGCGACGGCGGCCGTCCCGCGCCGCGGGACGCCGCGCGCGGGGCGGCGCTGCGGCTGCATCCGGACGCGCGGGCCGTGGTGCTGGGGGGCAGTGTGCTGACGTCGGCCCGTACCGCGTACTCCGACCTCGACCTGGTCGTCCTGCTCGACGGGGCGCCCGCTCCGTACCGGCTGAGTCTGGCCGAGGCGGGCTGGCCCGTGGAGGTCTTCGCGCACACCGTGGAGAGCTGGCGCGGCTTCGTCGACCGGGAGACCGCCCGGCGCAGGTCGCCGCTGCTGTTCCTGTGCGCCCGGGGCGAACTCGTCCACGACCGCGACGGCTGCGGCGCCGCGCTGGTGGCCGAGGCGCGGCAGCGGGTGGCCGCGGGGCCGCGGCCGATCGGGGCGTACGAGCTGGAGCCGTACCGTTACGCGCTCACCGACCTGCTGGACGATCTGCGGGGCTGCGTCGACCCCGCGGAGCGGACGTTCGTCGCGGCGGAGATCGCCAGGCGCACCGCCGAGCTTGCGGTGCTGGTGCGCGGCGGCTGGGTGGGCACCGGGAAGTGGGCGGCGCGGCGGCTGCGGGAGGTGGCGCCCGAGACGCTGCGGGAGATGGAGGCGGCGGTGCGTGCCTGCCTCGGCGACGAGGACCCCCACCCCCTGCTGGACGTGGCAGGCGCGGTGCTCGACGAGGCGGGCGGGCCGCTGTGGGAGGGGTTCAGGCGGGCCGGGGACGTCGCGCCCGCGCCGTGAGCGCGGCACCGGGTGATCGCCCGGGTGATCGGTGCGCGCGTGGACAACCGGCTCACGACCCGTAGCCCTCCCGTCGCCGTTGGGATAGCGTGCTGGTCAGAAGACCGCTCATCTGGGCAAACGGAGGCGCAAGCTGACGCCGACACAACTACGGGCGTACCTGGCGACGGTACGGGGCGGGTCGCTGAAGGCCGCCGCCGCGGACCTCGACGTGACCGAGCCCGCCATCTCGCTGCACATCGCCCATCTGCGCAAGGAACTCGGGGACCGGCTCTTCGCCAGGACCGCGAGCGGTCTCGCGTTCACCCCGGGCGGGCTGCGGCTCGCCAGCAGGGCCGCCGAGCTGCTGGGGTTGCAGAGCCGTACCATCCTGGAGGTCAGCCAGGCGGCGTCGGGGCGCCGACTGCTGCGGATGGCGGCGTCAAGCCTCTTCGCCGAGTACGCGGCCCCCGGGCTCATCGAGCTGTTCGCGGGGCGCGCCGACGACCTCGACGTGGAGCTGAGCGTGCTCAATCCGCAGGACTTCGCGGCCCAACTGTCCTCGCGGGCCGTCGATGTCGCGCTCGGGCCGCCGCCCGCCACCCTCGACTCCTCGCTGAGCTGCACCCCGTTCCTCAACTACCAGATGGTGGCGGTGGTCGCGGCCGGGCACCCGCTCGCGGGCGGCAGGGTCGGACAGGCCGAACTGCGGGGCCAGACCTGGCTGCTGGGGCCCTCGGCGGTGGGCAGGCTCGGCATGGTGCCGACGGTGCTGCGGCGCCTCGGGGTGCCCGAGTCGAACCAGCAGATCTTCCAGAGCCACGCCGCGGCCGTCGAGGAGGCCAAGCACGGCAGGGGGATCGCCCTCAGTGTCGCGTTCGCCGTCTCCAAGGACCTCGCGGCCGGGGTGCTCGCCCAGGTCACCGGGCCCTCGCTGCCGGCGCGCGGGTCGTGGAACGTCTTCACCCTGCGGGACCGCGACGCGCCGCCCCCCGCGGCCGAGCTGGCCCGTTTCGTCACCACACCGCGGGCCACCCAGGCCATGCTGCGCGGCGCCGGGGTCACCGCGGGCCGGTTCAAGCCCGCGATCCACGTCACGCTCTGGAGCTGACGCGCGTGCCGTCCCTCACCGCCCGGCGGGCGCAGGGGGGCGCCGCGCTCCCCAGGACGCGGCCCTGATCTCGTCCACCGCCCGCAGCAGGGACGTGAAGGTGCCGCCCGGCAGCAGCGCGTCGACATGGGGCAGCGCGGCCCGCATCGCCGCGGTGCCCGGCACATAACCGGGCGCGTCCGCACGGGGGTTGAGCCAGATGACGCGGTGCGCGCGGCGCCGCAGCCTGGCCGCCGCGGCGCCGAGCCGCTCCGGCGGGTCGGCGTCCCAGCCGTCGGAGCCGACGATGACGACGGCGCCGCGCAGCAGGCCGCCGTGGTGTGAGGCCAGCACCTCCCGCAGGCAGCCGGCGATCCTGGTGCCGCCGAAGCGGTCGGCGACCTGCTCCGAGGCGCCTGCCACCGCCGCCGTCGCCGAGCGGTGGCCGAGCACGGCGGTCAGCCGGGTCGGCGCGGTGGCGAAGGCGAACACCTCGGCGCCGGGCGCCGCCACCGCCAGCGCCCGCATGACGTGCAGATAGGCCACGGCGTACGGCTGCATGGAGCGGCTGACGTCGCAGAGCATCACCACCCGGCGCGGCCTCGGCACCGGGCCCGCGTACACCGGGCGCACCATCTCGAAACCGGTGCGCCTGGCGCGGGCCAGTGTCGCCCTCGGCAGCAGCCGCGCGCCGTCCTTGCGGGGCGCGAGACGGCGTGAGCGGCGTGTCGGCCATACCCGCAGGGCGGCTTCGAGGCGGGCGCCGAGCGCGGCGGCGTCCGGGGGTTCGAGCTGTTCGAAGGGGGTGTCGAGCAGTCCGGCGAGCGCGCTGGGCAGCCGCTCGGGCACGCCGCGCGCATGCTCCCCCGCGGTCTCTGCGGCGGCCACCGCCGCCGGGCGTGTCACCCAGGGCAGACCGTCCCGCCCCGGCGCGTCCACCGGGGCGCCGGGCGGCATCCTGGCGGGGCGGTCCCGGCCCCTGGCGGCACTGCCGGGGGCGGAGCGCCGTGCGTGCGGGTCGAGCCCGAGCACCGCGTCGCCGAAGACGGCCGCGAAGACCTCCTCGAAGGCGGGCAGGTCGTCGTGGTGGCGCACCAGGCAGATACGGGCCGTCCAGTACAGCCCGGTGCGGTCCGCCGCGCACCCGGCGGCAAGCGCCCGTACCAGGTCGGCCGCCTCGGCGGGCCCGGTGCGCACGCCGCGCGTACGCAGCCGGTCCACGAGGGCCGCGGCGAAGGCGGCCCGGTCCACGGCGGGCAGCAGCGGCGCGGCGCGGCCGTCCGCGCCGTTCACCTGACGAGGAAGTACACGACCACCGCGATCACGATCAGCACCACCACGGCCGCCGGTATCACCCGCTTGTACACCGAGCCGCCCGCGAGGCTCATCAGGTCCAACGCCTCGGGCTCCTCCGCGGCGGCCGGGGTGCGCGGGGTGCTTGACGTGCTCGGGGCGCTTGACGTGCTGGCGGTGCCCGACGCGGCGGGTGCCGCGGCGGCCGGTTCGGGGGCGGCCTCAGGTGCGCCGACGGCGGGCGGCTCCTCGGCGGTGGCCTCGTGGGGTACGGGGGCCGGTGGCGTGGGCCGCTCGACGGGCGGCGCCGCGGCCGCCGCGGGCTCCGGCCGGGGCTCGGGGCGCTCCGGCGACGTCTCGGTGAGGGTGCCGGTCGTGGTGGTGCCTGCGGTGTGCGCCGCGTCGGGGGCCGACGCCCCCGCGGGCGCGGGGCGCGGGGTGGTCTCCGGTGTCCCCGCGGGCGCGGTGCCCGCCGCCTCCCCGGACCCCGCGGGCGCCGCTCCCGGCTCCGCGGTCTGCGCGGGCGCCTCGGCGGCCGGGGCGTGCAGCTTCTCCTCCAGGTTGGCGACGAACTGGCCGAGCAGCTTCTGCGAGATCTCCTTGATCATGCCGCTGCCGAACTGGGCGAGCTTCCCCGTGATGTTGAGGTCCGTCGCCACGGTGACCGCGGTGCCGTCGCCGTCCGGCGCCAGCCGCATGTCGATCAGCGCCGAGGCGTTGCCGCCGCCGCGCGCGTCCCTGCCCTTCGCCCTGACGACCGCGCGCCGTGCCTCGGGGTCCGACTCCACGAACTGGGCGGTCCCCGCGAACTGGCTGACGACCGGGCCGACCTTCACCTTGACCTTGCCCTGGTAGACGTCGCCCTCGATGCCCGTGAGCTGGGCGCCCGGCAGACACGGGGCAAGGCCCTCCAGGTCGGTCAGCGCCTCCCACGCCCGCTCCACCGGGACCCCGACGACGAACGCGTTGTCGATCTTCATGCTTCACTCGCTTCCTCTTCGTGGGCCTCGCCGCGCCCGCCGGGGGCGCCCGCGCCGAACGCGGCCAGGACGGCCGTGCGGTCGTCGGGGCTCTTGGCGAGGGTGCTCAGCGTGCGCAGCAGGTCCGCCCGTACCAGCCGGGTCACCCCGAGGGCGGTCAGCGCGGCCAGCCAGTCGATGGCCTCCGCCATGCCGGGCGGCTTGTCCAGGTCGAGCGCCCTGACCCGGCCGACGAACGCGGTGGCCGAGGCGATCAGCGGCTCCGCGGCGCCCGGCACCGCGTGGCGCAGGATCTCCGCGGCGCGCTCGGGCGCGGGGAAGTCGATCCAGTGGTAGAGGCAGCGGCGCCGCAGCGCGTCGTGCAGCTCCCTGCTGCGGTTGGACGTCAGCACGACGAACGGGGGCCGCTCGGCGGCGAAGGTGCCCACCTCGGGCACCGTGATCGCGTGCTCGCCCAGGAACTCGAAGAGCAGCGCCTCGAACTCGTCGTCGGCGCGGTCGATCTCGTCGATCAGCAGGACGGGCGGTACGGGCCCCGGGTGGCGCAGCGCCTTCAGCAGGGGCCGCTCGTGCAGGAACTCGGCGGTGAACAGATCGGCCTCGCCGAGCGCGCCGCCGCGTGCCTCCGCGAGCCGCACCGCGAGCAGTTGGCGCTGGTAGTTCCACTCGTACAGGGCCTCGCCCGCGGTCAGGCCCTCGTAGCACTGGAGCCTGATCAGCGGCGTGCCGAGGGCGGCGGCGACGGCGAGGGCGCAGCTCGTCTTGCCCACCCCGGGCTCGCCCTCGACGAGCAGCGGCCTGCCCAGCACGGTGGCCAGGTGGAGCGCGGTCGCCAGGCCGTCGTCGACGAGGTGGCCCGCGGCGGCGAGGCGGCGCCGCACGTCGTCGGCGCCGGTGAACCCGGCGGGCCCGGTGGAGTCGGGTACCGGCACCCTCAGGCCCCCAGCCGCTCGGCGTGCCGGTCGCGGCAGTGCGGGGAGCAGAAGTAGACCTCGCCGCCTTCCGGGTCCGTCAGCCGTGGTGTGCCGTCGACGACGGTGACCGTCATACCGCAGACCGGGTCGACGGCCTGGACGGGGGCGGGCGGTGCGTCGTCCGGCGGGGGCGGGGGTGTGGCGCGTACGGCGGCCACCACCTCGGCCATGATCGACAGGGCGACCTCGGGGGCGGTGCGGGCGCCGATGTCGAAGCCCGCGGGGGTGTGGACACGGGCGCGCTCGGCGTCCGTCAGGCTGAGCCCTTCGAGGACGGCGCCGCCGCGGGTACGGCTCGCGACCAGCGCCACATGGGGCACGCCCGCGTCGAGCGCGGCACGCAGCGCCGCCTCCTCGTCGCGGCCGTGCGCGGCGATCACCACGGCGGCCGTGTCGCCCGGCGGCGGCATTGGCAGCGTGCGCGAGACGGTGTAGCCGAGGAGTTCTGCCACCGCCTCGACGGCGGCCGCGATCGGGGTGCTGCCGACGACCTCCACCAGCGGCGGCGGCAGCACGGGGCGCAGGAAGATCTCCAGGGCGCCGCCGGAGAGGCAGGGGTTGACGACCACCTCGGCGCCCGGTGCGCGGGGGAAGTCGCGCTCGCCCTCGGGCAGCACCCGCAGCAGCAGCGGGCCGCCGTCCGCGAGGGTGCCGAGGGCGGCGGTGCGCACCGAGCCCTCGGCGCACACCCCGCCGACGAAGCCGTCGATGGAGCCGTCCGCGAGGACGATGGCCTCGTCCCCGGGGTGCGCGGAGGACGGGACCTGGGCGCGCACCACCGTGGCGTGCACGAACGGCACCCGCCGGGTGCGCAGTTCACGCACCCGCTCCCCCACGGTGCCCGCGGGTGTCACGGGCGATGCCAGTACGGACACGGCCGCCTCCTTGCCTCACATTGCCGCACGATCTGTCACCTGCCGCCCCGGCGTGTCATACCGGCGGGGTGGGTGTGCCCTGCATGGCCTCCCACACCCGGGAGGGGGTGAGCGGCATGTCGGCGTGGCGCACGCCGAACGGCTTCAGGGCGTCCACCACCGCGTTGACCACGGCGGGCGGCGAGCCGACGGTGGCGGACTCTCCGACGCCCTTGGCGCCGATGGGGTGGTGCGGGGACGGGGTCACGGTGAACCCGGTCTCCCAGTCGGGGACTTCGAGCGCGGTCGGGATGAGGTAGTCCATGAGGGAGCCGCCGAGGCAGTTGCCGTCCTCGTCGAACGAGATCATCTCCATCAGGGCCATTCCGACGCCGTCGGTGAGGCCGCCGTGCACCTGCCCCTCGATGATCATCGGGTTGATGCGGGTGCCGCAGTCGTCGACCGCGACGAACCTGCGCACCTTGACGACGGCGGTGCCCGGGTCGACGTCCACCACGCAGATGTACGCGCCGTGCGGGTAGGTCAGGTTCTCCGGGTTGTAGCAGATCTGCGCTTCGAGGCCGCCCTCGATGCCCTCGGGCAGGTCGCCCGCGCCGTGCGCCTTCATCGCGATGTCCTGGATGGTGACGGCGGCGGTGGGGTCGCCGGTGACGTGGAACGCGCCCTTGGCCCACTCCAGTTCGGAGACGGGGACCTCCAGCATCCCGGACGCGATCAGCCGCGCCTTGTCGCGCACCTTGCGGGCCACCAGGGCCGCGGCGGCGCCGGAGACCGGGGTGGAGCGGCTGCCGTAGGTGCCGAGGCCGAACGGGGTCTGGTCGGTGTCGCCGTGCACCACGTCGATGTCGTCCGGCGGGATGCCCAGCTCCTCGGCGACGATCTGCGCGAACGTGGTCTCGTGGCCCTGCCCCTGGGTCTGCACGGAGAGCCGTACGACCGCCTTGCCGGTGGGGTGGACCCGCAGCTCGCAGCCGTCGGCCATGCCGAGGCCGAGGATGTCCATGTCCTTGCGGGGCCCGGCGCCGACCGCCTCGGTGAAGAACGAGACCCCGATGCCCATGAGTTCGCCGCGTGCGCGCTTCTCGGCCTGCTCGGCGCGGAGCCTGTCGTAGCCGGCCAGCTCCTTCGCCACCTCCATGGTGGGCAGGTAGTTGCCCGAGTCGTACACCCAGCCGGTCTTGGTGCGGTACGGGAACTGCTCGGGGCGGATGAAGTTCTTCGAGCGCAACGCGACCGGGTCCATGCCGAGTTCGTCGGCGAGGCAGTCCACGATCCGCTCGACCAGGTACACGGCCTCGGTGATGCGGAAGGAGCAGGCGTACGCGACGCCGCCTGGGGCCTTGTTGGTGTAGACGGCGGTCATCGAGCAGTACGCGGCCTCGATGTCGTAGCTGCCGGTGAACACCCCGAAGAAACCGGCCGGGTACTTCACCGGGGCGGCGGTTCCGTTGAACGCGCCGTGGTCGGCGAGCACATGGGTGCGGATGGCGAGGATGCGGCCCTCGGAGGTGGCGGCGATCTCGCCGCGCATGATGTAGTCGCGGGCGAAGCCGGTGCTGATCAGGTTCTCCGAGCGGTCCTCCATCCACTTCACCGGCTTGCCGGCGAGCAGCGAGCCGACGATCGCGCACACGTAACCGGGGTAGATCGGCACCTTGTTGCCGAAGCCGCCGCCGATGTCCGGGGAGATCACCCGGATCTTGTGCTCGGGCAGGCCCGCCACGATCGCGTACAGGGTGCGGTGCGCGTGCGGGGCCTGGGTGGTGGACCAGAGGGTCAGCTTGCCGTCGACGGCATCGTAGTCGGCGACCGCGCCGCAGGTCTCCATCGGCGCGGGGTGCACCCGGGGGTAGACGATGTCCTGCTCGACCACCACGTCGGCGCGGGCGAAGACGGCCTCGGTGGCGTCGGCGTCACCCGTCTCCCAGTCGAAGCAGTGGTTGTCGGTCTTGCCTTCGAGGTCGTCCCTGATCACCGGGGCGTCCTCGGCGAGCGCGGTGCGCACGTCGACGACCGGGTCGAGCTGCTCGTACTCGACGTCGATGAGTTCGAGGGCGTCGCGCGCGGAGTAGCGGTCCTCGGCGACGACGAACGCGACCTCCTGGCCCTGGAAGCGCACCTTGTCGGTGGCGAGGACGGCCTGGACGTCGTTGGACAGCGTGGGCATCCAGGCGAGGTTCTTCTCCGCGAGCATCGCGCCGGTGACGACGAGGCGCACCTTGGGGTGGGCCTCGGCGAGGCTGGTGTCCACGGACACGATCTTCGCGTGTGCCATCGGGGAGCGCAGGATCGCCAGGTGCAGCATGCCGGGGAGCTGGACGTCGTCGACGTAGCGGCCGCGGCCGCGCACGAACCTGGGGTCCTCCTTGCGCAGCATCCGGCCGTGCCCGACCGGCTTGTGGTTGTTGTCCTCGAACTCGACGCGCCCGGTGCCCGGGGTGACGGTGGTCATGACGCGCTCCCCGCGGTCGTGGCGGCGCCGGGGGCGCCGTCGGAGGTGACGCTCTGGCGGGTGCCGGCCTCCTCGGCGGCGGCCCACTGGACGGAGCGCACGATGGTGGCGTAGCCGGTGCAGCGGCAGATCTGGCCCGAGATGGCCTCCCGGATCTCCGCCTCGCTCGGGTGCGGGGTGCGGTCGAGCAGCGCCCGCGCCGTCATCATCATCCCGGGGGTGCAGAAGCCGCACTGGAGGCCGTGGCACTCCATGAACCCCCGCTGTACGGGGTCGAGTTCGCCGTCCCGCTCCAGGCCCTCGACGGTGCGCACGTCGTGGCCGCCCGCCATCGCCGCGAGCACCGTGCACGACTTGACCGGCTCGTCGTCGAGCCAGACCGTACAGGTGCCGCAGTTGCTGGTGTCGCAGCCCCAGTGGGTACCGGTGAGCGCCAGATGGTCGCGCAGGAAGTGGACGAGCAGCAGTCGGCCCTCGATGTCCCTGGTGACCTCTTCACCGTTGACGGTCATCGTCACCTGCATGATCACTCTCCCTTCCCGGGGGCCGCCGTGGCCCTGGCGACGGCGGTGCGCAGCACCCGGACGGTCAGTTCCCTCGCCAGATGGCGCTTGTAGTCGGCGCTGCCGCGGCGGTCGGTGACCGGGTCGCAGGACCCGGCGGCGATGTCGCCCGCGCGCCCGTACAGCTCCTCGGACGGCTCCTGGCCGCGCATCGCCTCGTCGACGCCCGCGATGCCCGCCGTGCCGGGGCCCACCGCGGCGAGCCCGACCCTGGCCGAGGCGATCACCCCGTCCACCAGGCGCACCGCGGCGCCCGCCGACACCACCGCCCAGTCCCCGGCGCGCCGCTCCACCTTCTCGTAGGCGCTCGACGAGCCGGGCAGCACGGGGAAGCGGACCTCGGTGAGGATCTCGGCGTCCTCGACGGCGGTCTCGTAGGGGCCGCGGTGGAAGTCGGCCATGGACACGACGCGTTCGCCGCCCGAGCCGCGGATCACGCACTCCGCGTCCAGCGTGGTGCACACCGCCGACAGGTCCTCCGAGGGGTCGGCCTGGCAGAGCGAGCCGCCGAGGGTGCCGCGGTTGCGCACCACGGGATCGGCGATCACCCGCTCGGCGTCCCGGAAGATCGGGAGGGCGGCGGCCAGCTCGGCGGACTCCAGCAGCTCGCGGTGGCGGGTCATGGCGCCGATGCGGATGCGGCCCGGCTCCACGGTGATACTGCCCAGCTCGTCGTGGAGGTCGTTGATGTCGATCAAATACTCGAAGTTGGCCAGGCGCAGCTTCATCATCGGCAGCAGGCTGTGGCCGCCCGCGACCAGCCTCGCGCTGTCGCCGAGCCGTTCCAGCAGGCCGATCGCCTGGTCGACGCTGCCCACGCGCTCGTACTCGAACGGAGCGGGAACCTGCATGAGGGCACTCCCTGGGGGTCGGTTCGTGCCGCCATTGGGCGCCCTCGGTGCCGGGGGTGTCAACAGCCGCTTAAGCACTCGCTTATGTCCCCCGCGGGGCGCCGGGGGCGCGCATAAGTGACTGCTTAACCCGCTGTTGACGGCGGTGCGCCCGCTGCCCATGCTCTGCGGCGGGCGTCGCTGCGGCACCCGGTGCGCCGCGCCGGTGTGGGCCGCTTCCGTGGGGCCGGCCCGGCACGTGGGCCGTGCCCGCGGATGGGCGGCCGGTTTCGGGCGAGGCGAGAGGAGAGCACCGTGCGGGACATCGCGGACGGCATCGGCGGGTGGCTCGCGGACGGCGCCCGGTTCGCCGTCGCCACCGTCGTGGGCACCTGGAAGTCGGCACCGCGCGGCCCCGGCGCCGCGATGGCCGTCTCGGAGGACGGCGAGGCGCTGGGCAGCGTCTCGGGCGGCTGTGTCGAGGCGTCCGTGTACGAACTGGCCCGTGAGGTCATCGAGTCCGGGGTGCCCGCGCTGACCACGTACGGCGTCAGCGACGACGCGGCGTTCGAGGCGGGGCTCACCTGCGGCGGCATCATCGAGGTCTTCGTGCGCCCGGCGGGCGGCGGGCACCACCCGTATCTCGCGGGGGTGCTCGACGCGCTGCGGGAGACTCGCCCCGTCGCGGTGGCGTCGCTGGTCTCGGGCGACCCGCCGCCCGAGCGGGACATGGTCGTCACGCCCGACGACTCCCACGGCAGCCTCGGCGACGACCGGCTCGACGCGGCGGTCGCCGAGCGCGCCCGCGGGCTGCTCGCCCGCGGCACGAGCGCGGTGGTGCACATCGGGCCGCACGGCGAGCAGCGGGCCGACGGCGTGGGCGTCTTCGTGCAGTCCTTCGCGCCGCCGCCGCGGCTGCTGGTGTTCGGCGCCATCGATTTCGCGGGCGCGGTGGCGCGGCTCGGCCGCTTCCTCGGCTACCGGGTGACGGTCTGCGACGCGCGGCCCGTCTTCGCGACCAAGGCCCGCTTCCCCGGCGCCGACGAACTCGTCGTGGACTGGCCGCACCGCTATCTCGCCGGCACCCAGGTCGACGCGAACACCGTGATCTGTGTGCTCACCCACGACCCCAAGTTCGACGTGCCGCTGCTCCAGGAGGCGCTGCGCACCCCGGCGCGCTACATCGGCGCCATGGGCAGCCGCCGCACCCACGACGACCGGCTGCGGCGGCTGCGCGAGGAGGGGGTCCCCGAGGCCGACCTCGCCCGGGTCGCCTCGCCGATCGGCCTCGACCTCGGCGCCCGTACGCCGGAGGAGACCGCGGTGGCGATCATGGCGGAGGTGATCTCCCTCAACTGGGGGGGCTCGGGGCGGCGGCTCGCCGACACCACGCCGCTGCCGATCCACCACTGACCCGGGAGCCGCACGCGGCATGTTCCCCGGCGGCGTTCGGCGGTAGCGTCCCCCACGGACCGTGCGGTTTCGCCCCCCACAGAAGGGACCGCCATCGTGCTGTCGGGTTCTGGTGCCCCGCCCCGCCCCGCAGGAAGACGGGCGGCCGTCGGGCCGCGGACCGTGTTCCTGGTCGCCGCCCTGCTCGCGCTGCTCACCGCGGGCCTCGCCACCGCGCCGGGCGCCGCCGCGGAACCGCCGCCCTCGGACGGGCCGCGGGCGGAGCTGCGGGGCATGGTGGAGGACGTCACCGGGGCCACCGCGCGCTACGCCGCCACCGACAGCGCGGGCCACGGCATGGACGCCGCGAAGATCATCGAGGACGGGGACGGCGGCTATCTCGCCGTCTACCACACCATGAGGGACGACGGCCGCTTCCACGCCTCGGTCGCCACCTCCAGCGACCTGCTGAACTGGACCTTCGCCGCCGACCTCGGCACCGGCGCCTCGCAGCCCACCCTCACCCGGGTCTCCGACGGCGGCTTCCTCGTCGCCTGGGAGCAGGACCCCGGCAACCACGTGGCGCTGCGCTACTACACCGGGCGCGACACGCTGCTGTCCGCCTCCCCCGCCCGCGAGTTCGACGCGCCGCAGACCCTGTCGACGTGCCCCGAGGGCACCCCGAGCATCTACTCCGTCCAGCTCTCCCCCGACATCGACCACTCGGTGATCGACCTCGGCGGCCACTACTACCGGGACTGCGACGTCGACCGGCAGATGCGGGCCACCCTCACCGACTTCTCGTCGTGGAGCGCCACACCTCAGCCCGAGGTCGACAACGCCATGCTCTACTGGGGCGTCCAGGGCAACATCGGCGACCGGGACGCCGTCACCTTCCGCGGCTACACCTACGGGCTCTTCGAAGGCCAGTACACCAAGGGCGACTTCGGGTCCTGGCGGACCTTCGTGTACGACTACGCCACCGGCAACGCGGACACCACCGCCATCCGCACCGCGGGCGGCAGCCTGGCGTTCGCCAATCCCACGGTGACCGCGCTCAAGGCGCCCGACGGCCGCGACGCGATCCTGGTGACCCTGTTCGTGCCGAGCCAGAACTCGGCGCCAGGGGAGTCGGGCGAGCTGATCTACTACCACACGTACTCCTGACCCCGCCCCGGCGAAACCGCCTTGACCGGCGGTTCTCGTGACAGGTACGAAAGGGGCCTGGTGCCGGGAGCCGGATCCCCGGCCTGCCGGAGGACGGGGTGCGGATGCGGGTGCGGTGGGTGCGGCGGGCCGGTCTGTACGGGGTGCTGCCGCTCGTGGTGCTGGCGGTGGCCGCGTTCGGCTGGTACCGGTTCAGCGACACCGGGAGGGACCACCGCTACCGGGCCCGCCTCGCGGACTTCTGCCAGGGGCTCATACCGGAGGCGGAGTCCGCCGTCCTCACCGGCCACGACGAGGGCGGCCTGGGGCACGACTTCCACGACGGCGGTCCCGGCGAACCGGTCCTGGACGACTGCGAGGTGGCCGGCCTGCGCCTGGCCATCGGCGACGTCGCCGACCGCTTCACCAACACCGGGGGCGGTGCCGGTGTCATGACCCTGCTGGGGCCCGCCGGCTCCGACCACCTCCCGGTGCCGCTCGGCGGCGGCTGGCGCGGCTACACCGACCTGGACAGCACCGGCGTCGTGCTGCCCTGCGGCAACCGGCACTCCACGGTGGTGGTGTCCGCGACCTCCGACGGATCGCACACCACGGGACAGGCCCGGGCCCGGCAGGTCGCCCGGCTGGTCACCGCCACCGCCGTACGGGCGGCCGAGCGCCGCCACTGCGAGGCGAAGCCGGGTGGGGAGGTGCCGCGGGTGCCCGGTCCCGCCGGGGAGATGCCTCCCGAGAGCGCCACCGGCACCTGCCGCGGCATCCCCGTACAGCCGGTCGTGGACACCGGCGAGGTCGGCTGGCTCAAGGAGACCGACGCGGGCGGCACCGCGCCCGTCGAGAGGTGCGAACTCGGCAGGACCGTGGCGTTCAGCTCGGTCGCGTACTCCTTCGAGGCCGACTACGGGGTGTACGCGCAGCGGTTGCGGAGCCGCCCCGACGAGGAGGGGGACTTCGGTCCCCCCGCGGGGCGTGAACGGGCGCGCGCCTGGGCCACCGCGCGCTGCCCCGGGCACACCGCACGCGCGCTGTTCCTCGTCGACGCCACCGAGTACGCGGACCCGAAGGCCGGGTACCTGACATCCGCGCTGCGTGCCTTCGCCGAGCGCGCGGCCGAGCGGCACGGCTGCACCGGTCTGCGTCTGCCCCGCTGACCGGCGGGGCCCGGGGGCGGCCGTCCCCGGGCCTGGTGTTCCCGGGGCCGCTCAGGTCCTGAGGAAGCGGAACACCGTGTCGTAGCGGCGCTCTTCGCCGTGCTCCAGCCAGGTCATCGTGCCGTCGGCGCGGGCCGCCGCGTCGCCGCCGACCGCGTGGGTGGACGGTTCGAGGCCGAGGGCGTAGTCGCCGGAGCGCAGGTTGAGCCACTGGAAGAAGTGCGGGAACTGGGCCGGGTCGAAGTCGAGTTCGAGGCCGCGGGCGATGCGGCCGTTGGTGACCCGCACCCGGTGGCGGCCGTCGTCGCCCGCCCGCAGCTCGTGCTCGTAGACCTGCTCGACGAAGCCGGGCAGCGGCGCGGGCATCACCTCGTGGCCCTGCCCCTGCTCGCGGACGCTGTCCGACTCCCACACCGTGCGCACCGCCCCCGTCGCCACCCTGGCACCCTCGTCGAGCAGCGGCCAGCCGACGTTGACGTGGTAGAGGAACATGTGCGGGGTGCGCTCGAAGCCCGCGTTGAGGACCGTGTCGTGCAGCCGGATCTCGGTGCCGCCGAGGTCGGCCTCGACGCGGCGGCGCAGCACCAGGTGCTCGCCGAAGACCGCCGCCTGCCGTACCTCGCCCTCGGCCCACAGCACACAGGTGTCGCCGTCCCACCGCTCCCCGTAGCCGGTGAGCCTGGCGGGGATGTTGGCGACCCGGCCGTGCAGCGCGTGCCAGGCGCCCTCCTTGGGCGGGTAGCGGTAGTCGGAGGCGTCGACGGTGCCGCCGAACAGGGTGTGGTCGAGCCCGCCGGTGACGACCAGCCCCGACATGCTGCGCAGCCAGGAGAGGCCGTTCTCGTCGTGGTACTCGTGCAGCCCCGGGTGGCGGAAGCCCGTCGGGGAGCGCCAGCCGACGGAGCGGTCGTCGAACTCGGCCACCCCGATGTCCATCGCCCGGTCCACGAGCACCTCGAAGCGCAGGCCCCCTCCGGTGCGGAACTCCAGGGCCCTGATGCCGCGTTCGACCCCGTCGTCCAGGGTCACCGCGCGCACCCCGCCGACCGCGGCGAGGTCGCCCGTGCGCTCGGCGAGCTGCCGCCGTGTGTAGTCGCCGCCGTCGATCCTCATGCCATCACCCATCCTCCGTTGACCTCCAGCGTCTGCCCCGTCACGAACGAGGCGTCGTCCCCGCAGAGGAAGGCGACCGCGGCCGCCAGCTCCGCCGGGGTGCCGCGCCGCTTCAGCGACTGCTGCTCCAGTACGTGCGCCCGGTACGCCTCCGGGTCGGCGTGGATCTCCTCGGCGGCGGTGGGGAACGCGCCGGGGGACACCGCGTTGACGCGGATCTCGTACGGGCCGAGTTCCCTGGCGAGGGCCCTGGTGAGGGAGGCGGCGGCGCCCTTGGTGGCGACGTAGGCCGCGAGTTCCGACCAGCCGCCGTGCATGGTGATGGAGGCGATGTTGACGATGGCGCCGCCGCCGGACGCCTTCATCTGGCGTGCCGCGTGCTGGGCGTTGAGCCAGTAGCCGCGCTGGTTGACGGCGTGCACGGTGTCGTACTCGGCGAGCGGCACGTCGAGGAACGGGGTGGCGGGGTAGGCGGCGGCGTTGTTGACCAGGATGCCGGTGCCGCCGTGCTCCTCGGCGACCGCGGCGTAGAGCGCGGCGATGCCGTCGGGGTCCCTGAGGTCGAGCGGGTGCGCGGTGGCCCGTACCCCGGCGGCGCGCAGGGCCGCGAGGGTGTCGGCGAGGGGTCCGGCGGCGACGTCGGTGGCGACGACGGTGTGCCCCTCGGCGCCGAGCCGGGTGGCGATGGCCCGGCCGAGGGAGCCGCCTGCCCCGGTGACCACGGCTGTTGTCATGACGAGTCTCCCGTCGTGTGCGCCGCGTGCGGTGCGGTCCTGTGTGCCTCGTGGAAGGCGGCGTCGAGGCGCGCCAGCACCCGTGCGGGCGTGGTGCGTTCGGCGAGCCCGTCTCTGATGGTGGCGGCGGCGCCCTGCTGGAAGGGGACGAAGCCGGCGAACCGCGGGCGGGTCCACGCGGTGTCCAGGGTGTCCTGGGTGTCCCGGTAGAAGCCGTGCGCGGCCGCGTTGACGACCGGGTCCCGCCAGGCCGCCGCGGTCGATGCCTGGCCGCCGAGGTCCGGGTAGAGCGAGGTCTGCACCTCGGGGCCGAGCAGCCGCAGCAGATGGGCGCGGGCCTGGTCGGGGTCGGTGCAGGAGCGGGTGACCGCCATGCCGACGCCGCCGAGTACGCTGCCGCGCCCGCCGACGCCGCGCGGTGCGTCGAAGGCGCGCAGTGCGCCCTGGTAGGTGACGTAGCCGTAGACGAGGGGGCAGTACGCGGGGCCGCCGGGGGCCGCCATGGCGTCGAGCACCGCGATCGGGTTGCGCAGGGAAAGACCGGGGTCCGCGGCGTCCAGCAGCTCCGCCATCAGGTCGAGGGCGGCGGCGCCCACGGCGGGGTCCACCACCCGGTCGCGCGTTTGGCAGGGGGGTGCGCCGAGTGCGGTGCACACCGCCGCGAACATCAGGAAGGCGTGCGGCCCGCCGAGGCAGAGCGCGGTGGGCAGTTCGCGGGCGGCTGCCAGGGCCTCGGCCCAGGTGCCGGGGCGCCGCGCCACGTCCGCGCGTACCACCGACACCTGGGTCGCGGCGTCCACGGGCAGCGCCCACTGGCGGCCCTCGTGGTGGTAGCTGGCGAAGCTGGGTCCTGCCGACTCGGCGGCGAGCGCGGCGAGTTCACCGGGGGTGAAGAGGGTGTCGAGGGGCCGCAGGCAGCCGTCGGCGACGGCCTCGCCGAGGCCCGGGTGGTCGAGGACGACGAGGTCGGCCTCGTCGCAGAAGGTGCGCAGCGGGCGTGCCTCGAAGTCCTCAAGGGAGTGCCGACGCCAGGTGACGGGCGCGTACCCGGCGGCCGGGGCGGCGCGGTCGCGCTCGGTGAGGGCGTCGAGGACGCGGTGGCCGCGGGGGTGGTCCCAGGTCATGCCGGTGAGGGCGGCGGTCATGAGGCGGCTGCCGCGGGCTCGTCCCCGGTGGCCGGGGCGCCGGGGGTCTCGGCGGCGATCCTGCCCTGGGCGAGCAGCGCGTCGACCCGCTCCCTGGGGTAGCCGAGGCCGTCGAGGATGTCGCGGGTGTGCTCGCCGGTGAGCGGTGCGGGCCTGGTGACCTCGGCGGGGGTGCGGGTGAGCCGGAAGGGGAAGCCGGGGGTGGTGACGGTGCCCTCGGTGGGGTGCTCGTAGGTGACGAAGGAGCCGTTGTGGCGCACCTGGGGGTCGGCCAGCACGTCCGCGTAGGAGTAGACGGGGGCCGCCCAGATGCCGTTCTCCTCCAGCAGCGCAAGCCACTCGGCGGTGGTCCTCGTGGGCAGCTTCCCGGCAACGATGGCGGTGATCCTGTCGCGGTGGGTGTGGCCGTCGGTGTGGTCGTCCATGGCGGCGAGTTCGGGGCTGCCGAGGAGTTCGCCGAGGGTGGCGAGCGGCGGCATGGCGAGCGCGAGGTAGCCGTCGGCGGTGGCGAAGGCGCCGTAGGGGGCGCGGATGTAGGTGTGGCCGTGCGGCTCGGCGCCGCGGTGCTGGGGGACGTGGCCGACGCTGTAGATGGACATCTCCTGCGCCTGTACGGCGATGGCCGCGTCCAGCATGTTGACGGTGATGTGCTGGGCCTCGCCGGTGCGTTCGCGGTGCAGCAGTCCGGCGAGGGCGGCCTCGAAGGCGCTGTAGGCGGTGATCGCGTCGACCGCGTAGGTGCCGGAGGGCTGCGGGGGGTCGCCGTCGCGGCCGACGTTGGCCATGGCGCCGCTCATGGCCTGAAGCAGCAGGTCCTGGCCCGCGCGGGCCGCGTAGGGGCCGTCCTCGCCGTACCCGGATATGGACACGTACACGATGTCGGGGTTGAGGGCGCGGACGCTGTCGTAGTCGAGGCCGAGGCGCTGGGCGACGCCCGCGCGGTAGTTCTGGACGAAGACGTCGCCCGTGCGCACCAGCGCGGTGACGATCTCGCGGCCCTCGGGGGACTTGAGGTCGACGGCGAGGCTGCGCTTGTTGCGGTTGAGGGACAGGAAGGAGGCGTTGACCCGGTTGCCGGTGGCGCCGCCCGCGGGGGCGTGGCGCTGCCACTCGCCGCTGACGGGCTCCACCTTGATGACGTCGGCGCCGAGGTCGCCGAGGCGCATCGCGGCGAGCGGGCCCGCCATGGCGATGGACAGGTCGATGACGCGGTATCCGTCGAGGACTCCCATGGCGGTCACCGGCCCCTGAACTCGGGGGTGCGGCGCTCGGCGAAGGCCGCGCGGCCCTCGGCGGCGTCCTCGGTGGCGAAGCACACCGTCTGGAGGTGGCGTTCGAGGGCGATGGCGTCGTCGAGCGCCATGGTGTGGGCGGCGCGCAGGGTGCGCTTGGCGGTCCGCGCGGCGAGCGGTGCCCTGGCCGCGATACGGGCGGCCAGGTCGCGGGCCTCGTCGAGGAGCGCGCCGGGCTCGGTCACCTTGGACACCAGGCCCCAGGCCAGGGCGGTGTCGGTGTCGACGGGGTCGCCGGTGAGGACCATCCAGGAGGCGTTGCCCGCGCCGATGCTGTGTGCGAGCAGCGCGGACTGGCCGCTGCCGCCGATCCAGCCGAGCTTGATCTCGGGCGCCGCGAAGGTGGCGCCGACCGCGGCGAGCCTGATGTCGCAGGACAGCGCCAGCTCCAGGCCGCCGCCGAGGGCGTGGCCGTTGACGGCGGCGACCGCGGGCTTCTTCAGGGTGCGCAGGATGTCGCCGTAGTCGGTGCGCTCGCCGAACTCCCAGGCGGTGGCGTAGCCGTCGAGGCCCGCGATGTCGCTGCCCGCGCAGAAGGCGCGTCCTGCGCCGGTGACGACCACCGCGCGCACCGCATCGTCGGCGTTGGCCTCCCGTACGGCGTCGGCGAGTTGGGCGGTCATGGCGGGAGTGAGGGCGTTGAGCTTGGCGGGGCGGTCCAGGGTGAGCAGGAGGACGTGCCCCTCGCGCTCACCGCGCACGGCGCCCTCGGCCGACGCCTCGGGTCCTGGTGCGGTCGTCATACGGTGCTTCTCCGTTCGGGCATGGGTGGGGTGGGTCGGGGAGGAGGGGGGAGGTCGTACGGGTGGGGGGGCGAACCGCGCCCCGAGAGCGAGGGATCGGCCGGGCGAAACGAACTGCGCCCCGGGACGAGGGGGTTCGGTGGGCGGTGCGGACTGCGTCCCGGTGGGCGGCGCGAACCGCGTTTCAGAAAGCGGGGGTTCAGTCGGTGGTGGGGCGTACGCGCAGGCCGTCCATCCCGCCGTCCACCGCCAACGCCGTACCCGTCGTCGACGCCGCCGCCGGAGACGCCAGATACACCACCGCCGCCGCCACCTCCTCCGCCGACACCAACCGCCCCATCGGCTGCCGGGCCTCCAGCGCGGCCCGCTCCGCCACTGGGTCGTCAGCCGAGTCCAACAGCCGCCCGATCCACGGCGTATCAGCCGTCCCCGGATTCACACAGTTCACCCGCACCCCCTCCCCCACATGATCCGCCGCCATCGCCCGCGTCAACGCCAGCACCGCACCCTTGCTCGCCGAATACAACACCCGCCGCGGCAACCCCGCCACCGCCGCAACCGAACACACATTCACCACCGACGCACACGACGACACCCGCAAAAACGGCAACACCGCCCGCACCACCCGCACCATCCCCACCACATTCACATCCAGCACCCGATGCCACTCCGCATCACCGTTGTCCACCACCGTCCCCTGCGCACCAATCCCCGCATTGTTCACCACCACATCCACACCCCCCAGACGCTCCACCACCTCCCCCACCGCACCCCGCACAGAAACGTCATCCGACACATCACACCGCAACGCGAGGAGGGTGTCGCGGTCGGCTTCCGGCAGGGTGTCGGGGGCGATGTCGAGGACCGCGACCCGGGCGCCGCGGGCCGCGAGCAGCCGGGCGGTGGCGAGTCCGATGCCCGAGGCCCCGCCGGTCACCAGGGCGGCGAGGCCGTCGAGTTCGGGGGCCTGGGAGGGGGCGGTGTGCGGCATGGCGGGGTTCCTTCGTGCTCAGGGGTGTGCGGGGGCGGGGGCGGTACGGCGGGCGCCGGGGGCCGGGCTCGGCGGGTGCTGGTCAGTCCAGGTGGAAGACCTCTTCGCCGTCGGCCCAGCGCTCCCCGGGGCCCGCCGTGTCCAGGGGCTGCTGGCAGGGGTCGGTGAGCATCCACCAGCGCCGGGTGTCGGGGTCGTCGGCGATGGCGGCCATGTCGGCCTCGTAGTCGTCGCCGGTGTACTCGTAGTAGGAGAACAGGGTGTGGTCGCGCAGGAAGATGGAGTAGTTGGTGATGTGGGCGCGGGAGAGGGTGGCCAGCACCGGCCGGGGAACGTTGCGGTGCAACTCCCGGTAGTTCTCCTCCTGTTCGGGGCGAAGTCGGATCACGGACGCGACGCGGCGCGGTGGGCGCGCGGCGGACTCGGGCATCTGGCTCACTCCTTCGTGGCACCCGCGAGCATCTCCGAGACGAGGGCCCGCTGGGAGAACAGGAACCCCAGGAGCACCGGTACGACGGTGATCAGGGGGGCGAGTGCGAGTTCCGGCCGCATGATGCTCTCACCGAGCCCGGCCGCGGTGTTGAAGACGGACGACGAGGTCAGCAGGTTGTTCAGGCCGACCTGCGCCGGGTACTGGTTGCTGTCGGGCAGCATCACGAACGGCAGGAAGAAGTTGTTCCAGTTGCCGGTGAAGTCGAAGAACCCGACGAGCGCGATCACCGGCCTGGCCAGTGGCAGCGCGACGTGCCGGAACACCCGCCACTCCGAGCAGCCGTCGATGCGGGCGGCGGAGAGCACGCGAAGCCGTCGAGGGTGGACTTGCGCACGATGCCGTCGTCGAGCGGGTCCGCGTAGGGGGTGCGGCCTTCGGTGGCCCACGCGGCGTCGTTGTAGTTGGTGCTGAAGGCGACGTCGGGCCAGCCGCCACCGGCCCGGTCGAAGAGCCGCACCTTCGTCTGGAGGTCGTTCGCGCCGTTGGCGTCGCCGCTGTAGGTGACGACCTTCACCTTCACACCGGGGTGCGCCTTCTGGTACGCCTTGACTCCCGGCGCCCGGGTGGCGTCGGCCCACACGGTGATCTCGCTGCCGGGGTGCTGTGCGACGGGTGCGAAGGGGGCCCGGGTCCCGGCGGGCGGCGGGCCCGCCTCGCCGCAGGCCGCCGGCAGGGTCGGCGCGGTGAGGGCGGCGACGGCGGCGGACGCGCGGCGCGCCGTGCGGCGGAACACACCGTCGTGACCCTGGCGCATGGCTGACCTCGGCTGCTGTTCGGTGTCGTACGGGAAGCGGGCGGCGGGGTGGCGCGGGTGCGCGGGCCGTATCCGGCTCCCCGGAAATGTTCGTGTAACGTAAGTCGTCATACGAATGCTGTCAAGGGGTGCCAGGCTAGAATCGAGCCGGCCAGCCCCCACGACGAGAGGAACCGAACATGGCGCAGCCCGGCACAGGGGAGGGCCCCGCGGTCGCTGAGCTGGCCCCGTGGCCCCGGCGCCCGGCCAGGCTGGCCCACGCGGTGATCGAGGCCCTCACGGACCGGATCGTGGCGGGGCACTTCCCGCCCGGTTCCGCGCTGCCGGTCGAGGCGGAGCTGTGCGAGACGTTCGGGGTGAGCCGCACCACCGTCAGGGAGGCCGTGAAGGCCCTGGAGACCAAGGGGCTTGTCCACGCCAGACAGGGTTCCGGCACCACCGTCACGGTGCAGGAGGAGTGGAACCTCCTCGACCCTGTGGTCCTCGCGGCCACCTTCCAGCACGACGACGAACTGGTCGTGCTTGACCAGCTCGTGGGGGTGCGCTCGGCGCTTGAGTCGCAGATGGCGGCGCAGGCCGCCGCGGTCGGCAGCGACAAGGACCTGCGCGCCGCGCAGGCGATGCTGTCCCGGCTCGACCGGGAGACCTCGACCCCGCTGCGCTTCATCGAGAGCGACGTGTCCTTCCACGCCGCCGTGATGCACGCGTCGGGCAACCGCCTCGGCCAGTCCATCGTCAGGATCGTGCACGCCCAGGCGCGCACCACCGAGCTGTACAACGGCACCCCCGACGAGGCGTCCTGCCGCACCGCCAACGCCGAGCACCGCCGCATCGTGGAGCGGCTGCTGGCGCGGGACTCGGAGGGCGCTGCGCAGGCCATGTCCGCGCACATCGAGGAGGCGTGGCGGCGCCGCAGGTCCCCCCAGCCGCGCCGCTGACGGGGCGTCAGGAGCCGTTCGCGGGCGGCGCGTCGGGCGCCGCCACGAGGGCGGCGCGCACCACCGTCTCCGCGAGGTCGAGGAGTTGGCCGACCGCGGTGTCCCCGTCGAGTCCGACGACGTCGGTGAGCACGAACAGCGCCTCGGGGCCCATGACCACCGCGAGCCGCCCGGTCAGCAGCTCCCGGGCGGCGGGGTCGAGGGGGGTCGGGGCGAGCGCCGCGGCGATCAGCGGCATCCGCAGATCGGGGCGGTGCCCGAGCGCGTCGGGGTCGGCCAGTGACTCCCCGATGACGGCGCGGACGCTGCGCCGGAAGCGCAGCATGGTGGCGAGCAGGTAGCCGGCCGCGTGCCGCACCCGCGCCACCGGTTCCGTCACCCCCGCGAGCGGGGCAAGGACCTCCTCCGGCTCCCGCCAGACGCCGCGCGCGACGGCGAGCCCCAGGGTCGGCAGGTCGGGGAAGTGGCGGTAGAGCGTCGCCCGTGACACCCCGGCGCGCTGGGCGACACGGGCCAGGCTGATCGGCCCGTCGCCGAGCGTCAGCTCGGTCGCGGCGGCCACGATGGCGGCCCTGGTGCGCCGCTTCTGGTCCACCCGCCCCGTTTCGAGGTCGACTTCTCTGGTGCGCGGTCTCGGCATCCCGCCATCCTAGCGAGCTTCGTGAGATACGATTCTCATGAACAGCCGCCCAGCCTCGCCGGGGCGTGCTCCGACGCGGCCCGACGAGCCGAGACCCGCGGAGCCACCGTGACCGTTTCCAGCCCCACCGAGGCACCGAAGTTCGCGGCGCCCGACCGCCGCGACCAGGTCTGGACAAACTGGCTCGGCGCCCAGTCGTCCACCCCACGGCACACCGTGCGGCCCCGCACCGTCGACGAGACCGTCGAGGCGGTGCGCCACGCCGTGCGGCGGCGGATACCGGTGCGGCCCGCCGGAGCGGGCTACTCGTGGTCGCCGCTCGCGCCGACGGGCGGCATGCTCGTCGACACCAGGTCGCTGACCGGAGCGGCCGGGGTGGACCCGCGCACGGACACCGTCTGGGTGCCCGCGGGCACGGTCGTCCGCGACCTCGGCGACCTGCTGTGGGACGCCGGCTACTCCCTCAGCCAGCAGGGCGCCTTCGACCAGCAGACGATCGTGGGGGCGCTGTCGACGGGCACCCACGGCAGCGGCAGCGGGATCGGGAACATCGCGAGCTTCGTGCGCGGCGTCCGCCTCGTCGACGGCCGCGGCGAACTCGTCGAGATCGACGAGGACGACGAGCACGAGCTGCGCGCGGCGCGGGTGAGCCTCGGCATGCTCGGCGTCATCGTGGAGGTGCGGCTCCAGGTCGAGCCGCGCTACCATCTGCGCCGCGAGATCGGCTGCCCCACGTGGAGCGACACCCTGCACACCCTGGGAACGGACCTCGCCGCCCACCGCCACTACTCGACGATGTGGTCGCCGCACGACGACTCGCTGGAGACGTGCTACCGCATCCCGAGCCCGCCGGGCGTCGCCATGGGCGACCGCAATCTGTCGTTCTCCTTCGACAAGTCGGACGGCGCGGACGGCGAGCCCGCCCACCACGTGCTCTCCTTCCGCAGCACGGAACCGCCCGCGCCCTTCTACGAGATGGAGTACGCGATGCCCGTCGGGCGGGCGGCCGAGCTGATGGCCGCCGCCCGCGGGCTGCTGCGGGAACGGCACCCGGAACGCGCGCACCCGCTGTTCTTCCGATTCGCCGCGGGCGACGACGCGTATCTCTCGCCGTTCTTCGAGCGGGACTCGATCACGGTCTCGGCCGGTGCGTGGCCCGACACCGGCGAGGAGGCGTTCTTCGACGACCTGCACGGGCTGTTCTCGGACTACGAGGCCCGCCCGCACTGGGGCAAGCTCTACCGCCACGACCGCGCCGACGTGCACCGGCTCTACCCCGCGCTGCGGGACTTCGACGAGGTGCGCACCCGCTTCGACCCGCACGGCCTCTTCCTCAACGACCACCTCCGCATGCTGTTCGGCTAGGGGCCGGCCCCTCCCCGACCGCGCTACTTGACCGCACCCAGGTTCAGGCCCGCCACGAAGTGCCGCTGGAAGCGGAGGAAGACGAGGACGGTCGGCGCCGCCGCGATCACGGAGCCCGCCGCGATCACGTTCCACGCGGACACGTACTGGCCCTGCAACCCGATCAGCGAGGCCGTCACCGGCATCCGGGAGTCGGTGCGCAGCACGGTGATGGACCACAGCAGGTCGTTGAAGATCCAGGTGAACGCCAGCGCGCTGAGCGCGGCGAGCGCGGGCCTGGTCAGCGGCATCACGATCCGGGTGTAGACGGTCCAGGGCCCGGCGCCGTCGATGACGGCGGCCTGCTGGATCTCCCGGGGGATCGCCCGCATGAACCCGTGCAGCACAAACACGTAGAACCCGACGCCGAAGCCGACCTGCACCCCGATGACCGCGTACAGGCTGTCGTACATGCCCAGCAGCTCGCTGAGTTTGGAGACGGGGACGAGCAGGATCTGCGGGGGCAGCAGATTGCCGGCGAGCATCAGCAGCAGCACGGTGCGCCTGCCGGGCAGCTCGTAGCGGCTCAGCGCGAACGCCGCGAGGGAGGCGAGGCCGAGCGACAGCAGCACCCCGGGCACGGTGACGATCAGGCTGTTGAGCAGCGCCCTGCCCTGGCCGCCGTCGGTCCACGCCTGGGAGAAGCCGCCGAGGGTGAAGCTGTGCGGGAGGGCGCCGAGGCCGTTGCTCGCGATGTCGTCGAAGGAGCGGGTCGCGGTGACGAGGACGAGCGCCACCGGCAGCAGCCAGAGCGCGGACAGCAGAACGGCGCCGGTGTGGAAACCGGCGGTGCCGAGCCTGCGGCGGCGCCTCGCCCGGTCGTTGGCGGAGCGCCCGGCCGTGCGCCGTTCGGCGGCGGCGGGGCGCGCCGCGGTGTCGGTGGCAGCCATCACTCGGCCTCCCTGAAGGCGCGGACGAGGTAGGACACGATGACGCCGAAGGCCAGCACGAAGATCACCACGGCGAGCGCGGAGCCGTAGCCGAGGCGCACCGACTGGAAGGCGGTCGAGTACATGTAGGTGCTCAGCAGCTCGGAGGAGTGGTACGGGCCGCCGCGGGTGAGGGCCCACACCACGTCGAAGGAGCGCAGCGAGTCGATGACGATGACCGAGATCACGACCGCGTTGACGCTGCTGAGCTGGGGCAGGGTGATGTGCCTGAAGCGCTGGCGGCGACCCGCGCCGTCCACCTTCGCCGCCTCGTGGAGCACGGGGTCGATGCCCTTGAGCCCGGCGAGGTAGAGCACCATCACATAGCCGATCTCGCGCCACAGCGCGGGCACGATGACGGCGTACAGCGCGGTGTCCTGGTCGGCCAGCCAGGAGTGCGTCCAGCCGTCGAGCCCGACGCCGCCGAGCGCCCGGTTGATCAGCCCGTCGGGCTGGTACATCGCCTGCCAGACGAGGGCGGTGGCGACCAGCGAGAACACCACGGGCAGGAACAGCGCGGCCCGGTAGAAGCCGACGCCGCGGCGCTCCTGCTGGAGCAGCAGGGCGGCGCCGAGGCCGAGCACGATCGACAGGCCGCCGAAGAGCAGCAGCCACAGCACGGTGTGCCAGAGGGCGCCGCGGAAGACCGAGTCGCCGAACGCCTCCCGGAAGTTGCCGAAGCCCACGAAGGTCGCCGGGGCGACCCCGTCCCAGTCGGTCAGGGCGAGGTAGAAGCCCTGGATGGCGGGCCACAGCACCCAGAACCCCTCGGCGAGCAGCGGCACCAGGAGGAACAGGAGCACGGCGGGCGGCACCCCGGTCGCGCGGCGGCGGCGCGTGGGCGCGCCGAGGACCGCCATCTCACTTGCTCCAGATCTTCTGGGCGTCGCGCTGCCAGGTGGTGAGGATCGACCCCACGTCCTTGGGCTTGGAGAGGAAGTGGGTGAGCGCGGTGTCCGCGGAGGGCTGGAGGGCGTCGCTGGAGTCGCGGTTGAAGAACTGGGTGACCTCGTCGGCGTTCTCGATGAGCGCGCGGCCCTTCCTCACCAGCGCGGTGCCGCTGTCCTTCGCCTTGGGGTGGACGGGGATGGAGGTGCCGGAGGAGCCCTTGACGTACAGCTCCTGTGCCTCGGCGGTGGCCAGGTACTCCATGAACTTCTTGGTCGCCGCCTCGCGCCGGGTGTGGGCGCTGGCGAAGTAGCCGTCGGTGGGGCCCTCTTCGGCCATCGGCACCTTGGGGTCGATGACGGGGAAGCGGAAGAAGTCGATGTCGTCCAGGGCGTCCTTGGGGGCGGCGTCGGCGAAGAAGGTGCCGATCAGCATCATGCCGGTGCGGCCCTGGAGCAGCGCGGTGGTGGCGTCCTGGAAGGCGAGGGCGGTGCCGTCGGGGTCGAAGTAGGGCAGCGCCTCGCCCCAGCGGTCGAAGACCCTGCGGACCTCGGGGTCGTCGAAGCGGTGCTTTCCGGCGAGCAGGTCGCGGTGGTACGGGGCGCCGTTGATACGGATGTTGAGGTAGTCGAACCAGGACGAGGCCACCCAGGTGGTGCCGTTGCCCGCGCCGAGGCCGATGGGGGCGATCTTCCTGGCCTTCAGCCTGTCGCACACGTCGAGGAACTGGTCCCAGGTCCTGGGCTCCTTGACGCCCCACTTGGCGAAGTTCGACTTCCGGTAGAACACGCCCCACCAGTAGTAGGAGGCGGGCACGAAGACCTTCCTGCCCCGGGAGTCGGTGCAGATCTTCTTCTGCGCGGCCGAGTACGTCGACAGGTCGGGCCCGTCCCAGATGTCGCCGACGTCGAGGAGCAGGTTCTGCCGGGAGTAGGCGTCGGCGACCGAGCCGGGGTACCAGGTGAGCAGGTCGGGCGGGTTGGCCGAGGTGAGGTAGGTGGGGAGCTGGGTGCGGAAGGTCTCGGCGGCGATGGTGTTCAGGGACACCTTGCCCTCGCCCTTCTCGCCGTAGGCGGCCACGAGTTTCTGCATCGCGGTCTTGGCGAGGGGCGCCGACAGGTTGGACTGGAGCGTCACGGGGCCGCCGCCCGCCCCGCTCTTGCCGCCGCTCGACGTGGCGGTGACACAGCCGCCGAGCAGGGCGGCGGCCGTGGCGGCGCCACCGGCGGCGAGGACTCCGCGGCGGCCCGGGCGGGGGATGGCGGTCATGGTGTGGCTCCCTGGGTTGCTTGCGGTGGCTGGCTCACGCACGGCTGCACGGCGCCGTCACCGGGCGGTGCCCGCGGCGCCCGGGGCGGCCTCGTGGCCGGACAGCCGCAGGAAGGCGGTGCCGTGCGGCGGCACGGTCACGGTGTACGAGCCGGTGTGGGCGCCGCGGTCGCGGCGGGCGCGCAGGTCGCGCACGGCGACGCGCCCGGTGAGGCCGGTGTCGGCGAACCGCACGGTGCGGGTGGCCGGTCGGCCGGAGCGGTTGAGCACCGCGACGGCGCGCCCGCCCCTGCCGTGCAGCACCTTGCTGTACACCTCGGCGGTGGTGTCGCCCGCGACGCGGACACCCTGGCGGGCCAGCGGGTCCTGGTCGACGGCGATGATCTCCGGGTTGGTGAGGGTGCGCAGCATCGTCGGGGAGAGCGTGCGCGGGTCGGAGCCGATCACCAGGGGCGAGCCCATCTCGGCCCACATCACGAACTGGCTGGTGGATTCCTCGGGGTTCAGCTCGTAGCCGCCGTCCGCCAGGGTGCGGGTCGGTATGAGGTAGTCCGGGTCGTTGTAGTGGCCGGGGCTCTGGGCCTCGGGGTGGGCGGCGTTGTTGTCCATGTTCCGCAGGACGCTCGACCACTCCCCCGCGGTCGGGGTGCCGAAGGCGATGTCGGTGTCGGTGCGCCAGGAGGTGGCGAGGGCGGGGCCGTAGGTGTACGCGTGGTGCGCGTCCTGGGCGGGGGTGTGCGGGATGCCCCAGTCGTCGGTGAGCGGGTTGCACAGGTTGAGCAGCATCGGGCGGCCGGTCTTGGCGACGGCGTCCGTGAACTTCTTGAACGTCGGCGCGGGGTCGAGCTTCTGGGAGATCCCGCAGAGGAAGTCGACCTTGACGGCGTCGACCTTCCAGTCGGCGAACTGCCTGGCGTCCTGCTCCTGGTGGCCGCCGCTGCCGAGGCCGCAGCTCGTGCCGCCGTCGTACTCGCCCGCGTCGGTGTAGATCCCGGCCCTGAAGCCGTGCCGGTGCAGCCAGTTCACGAGCGCGGGGATGCCGGAGGGGAAGCGTCCGGCGTCGGCGGTCAGCCTGCCCCGCGCGTCGCGGGGCTCGGGGCCCTGCCAGCCGCCGTCCAGCCAGACGATGTCGTACCCGGCGCGCAGCAGACCGCTCCTGGCCATCTGCCGTGCCACGTCCTTGACCTGGCCCTCGGTCGGCGCGCCGAGCCCGTAGTAGGTGTTCCAGCCCATGTACGGGGTGGGGGCGAGCGGGGTGTGTCCGCCGCCGCGGCCCGGGGCCGTGCCCGCCTCCGCGGCCTGCGCGGCGGGGACCGTGACGGCGGCGAGGGCGAGGGCGCCGAGCACGGCCGCCGCGCGCCGGAGGGGGGTCGTCGTCGCGCGTTGCCACATGGGTTGCCCTCCCGGAGGGGTGCTGGTGTCAGGACACGCGCCGCCTCCGGGCCCAGGTACGTAACGGCGTGACCGGGGTCGGGCGCGGGCGAGTCACCAAGATCTGACGCGCCCGCGCCGCTGTCAACGATTATTGCTAATTAACTGAAACTTCTGCGTGCGGTGGCCCGTTCAGGCCGGTGGCATGCGGGGGCATTCCCGACGGAACGTCAGGAAAGCCCGGGGCCGCGGAGGGTGACGGAGGCTCCGGGGCGCAGCCGCACGGTGCGGGAGCGGTGTCCGGCGACGACGGTGGTGGCGGTGCCGCCGACGCTGTGCAGCACGGCGCTCGTGGGGCGGCCGTGGCGCCAGTGCAGGTCGAGCACGAAGCCGCCGCGCACCCCGGCGCCGGTGATGTGGCCCTCCCGCGCCCAGGCTGCGGGGAGCGCGGGGAGGAGTTCGACGTGTCCTGGGCGGGACTGGACCAGCATCTCGACGACGGCGGACGGGGTGCCGAAGTTGGCGTCGATCTGGAAGATGCCGTCGCCCGGGCCCGCCTCGTAGATGTCGAAGAGGTTGGGTGCCGTGCCGTTGCCGCCGTCGTGGGACGGCCGCAGGTTGGTGCCGATGAGGCGGTAGGCGGTCTCGGGCTCCTTCAGCCGCGCCCAGCACAGCGCGCGCCAGGCGTTGGCCCAGCCGTAGCTGTCCATGCCGCGCGCGGTGAGCAGGGCGCGCACGCCCGCGAGGAGGTCGTCGGGGCCGGCGCCGTGGCGGATGCGGTCGCCGGGGAACAGGCCGATGAGCGGCGAGAGGTGGCGGTGCTCGGTCTCGCCCAGGTTGTCGGGGGACATCCACTCCTCAAGCCAGCCGGTGGCCGGGCTGACCCGGGGCAGGTAGAGCCGTTCGCGCAGGGCGCCGACGGCTTTGGCGTGGGCGCGGTCGCGGCCCAGCACCTCGCAGGCGGTGCGGTAGTTGCCGAAGAGGGCGTGTACCAGTTCCTGGGAGTAGGTGTTGCCGAGGGTGTCCTGGGGGCCGTGCTCGGGGGACCAGTCCTTGTCGTCGACGAGGACCTGGCGGGTGCCGCCCGGCGCGTCGGGGTCGTCGACGGTGGTCGTGACAAGACGGGCCTCCCAGAACGCGCAGGCCCCCTGGAGCAGCGGGTGGATGCGCTCCAGCACCTTGCGGTCGCCGGTGTACGCGTAGTGGTCGAAGAGGGTGTTGCAGAGCCAGGCGTTGGCGGCGGGGTGCCACCACCAGCCGGAGCCGCCGTGGATGTTGGTGGAGAACGCGACGGCCCAGCCCGCCACTCGGCCCGAGGAGTTGCGGAAGCGGTTGCGCGGGTCGTTGAAGGTGCGGGCGGTGACGTCGGTCCAGGAGGGCAGTTGGGACAGGCAGTAGTCGATCAGGGGGGTGAAGCAGGACGGCAGGCCGGTTCTGTCGGCCATCCAGTAGTTCATCTGGACGTTGATGTCGGTGTGGTAGTCGCCCATCCAGGCGGGCGAGTTGCCGTCGAGCCAGAGGCCCTGGAGGTTCAGCGGGACGCTGTCGCGTGAGCCGCAGATCATCAGATAGCGGCCGAACTGGACGTAGAGCGCGTCCAGTTCGGGGTCGGGCGGGGCGCCCTCCGCGGCGCGTGCGGTGAGCCTTGCCCAGGTGTCGAGGCCGCGCTGCCGCTCGTCGGACGTGCCGAGGGAGAGCGCCATGCGGTCGAAGAGGCGCCGGTGGTCGGCGACATGGGTGGCGCGCAGCAGGGCAGCGGGGTGCCGGGCGGCGGCGTGGACCTTGGCGCGGGCGAGGTCGGCGGGGACGGTGCCCGGGTCCCGGTAGCCGTGGGCGGCGTCGGGGGCGTAGTCGGTGCCGCCGCTGAGGACGACGGTCAGCTCGGCGCAGTCCTCGAAGGCGAGGGCGGTGCCGGAGGCGCGGACGGTGCCGTGGGCGGCCGTGGCGGTCGCGGCGGCGGCGTAGCGCAGCCCGTTGTCGAAGGCGGCGGCGATGCCGAGCACTCCCCCGGCGGCGGCGGTGGTCTCGCCGTGGGTGCCGTCGAGGGTGACGCTTCCGGAGAGGGTGCCGCCGTCGGAGGTGAGCCGGACGACCACGACGTCGTCGGGGTGGCTGGCGTAGACCTCGCGGTGGAAGGTGTGGCCGCCGTGCTCGTACGAGGACGTGACGAGCCCGTTGCTGAGGTCGAGGGCGCGGCGGTAGCCGGTGACGGTGTCCGCGGTGTGCCCGGGGACGGCGACGGTGAGGTGGGCGAGCTGGGTGAAGGAGCCGAAGTGCTCCTGCTCGTAGGGGAACTGGCCGTCGTCGTCGAGGGTGTCGTTGAGGCCGCCCGTCCACAGGGTGCCGTCGGTGAGATACAGCGTCTCGCCGTCCTGTACCCCGCCGACGAGGGCGCCGAGGCGCCCGTTGCCGATCGGCAGCGCCTGTTCGATCATCCGGTCCCGGTCGGTGGGGCCCGGGTACCACAGCCGCAGCGCGTCGCGCTCCGGCACCCGGGGGTCCCCGGCCGGGCGCAGGGGCTCCGCGGCGGCGGCGCGGTAACGGGGCAGCGCGGTGGCGGCCAGGGCACCGGCGGCGGAGGCCGCGAGAAAGGTCCGACGACTGGGGGATGATTGCCGATGGTCAGGGGTGGGCAGCGCCATGGAGGGATGCTCCTCACTCTGCTGTTTGCAGGCCGATCGAGGTCCGGCCGAAGATATAGCGCCCGCATTTCGGCCACAACAGATCGGACGTAAGTGGCCGGTGAGGCAGGGCGTCCCCGACCGACCGCCCCCTGTTTTCTGTGTCCGGGTGAGACACCGGGCCCGTATCTGCCGGCGGCTCTTCACCGACGCGGTGCGGGCGGTCGACGCGGCGCGCGCATCCGCGGGTGGATGCCGACCGGGTCGCGGTCCACGGCGCGGGGCAGGGCGGCGGCGTCGCCATCGCGGCGGCCGCGCTCGACTACTTCGGCGGGGTGAACCTGGCCGCGCGCGCCACCGCGCCCGCGCTGTTCTCCGCGGCGCTGAGGGACCCGGTCTGCCCGCCAGGCACGGTCATCGCCGCGCACCACGGGTGGGCGGGGCCCAAGTCCCTGGAGATCTGGCCGTACGGCGGCCACGAGGGCGGCGGCGCGTTCCAGACGGCGACGGCGCTGGCGTTCGTGGCGGAGGAGCTGGGGCGTTGAGCGGGCCCGGAGCCCGGGGGGATGGCCCACGCGGCGGCAGGGCGCGGCTGTGTCCGCCGCCGCGTGGGGGTCCTCATGCGGGGGTCAGTCCTGCGGTCCCACGCCGGTGAGGTCGAAGTTGTCGTTCCAGTCCTTCAGCCAGTCCTCGCCGAAGCCGTCCGTGGTCTTCAGCGCGGAGTCCGCGCCGAAGGTGCCGGTGGCGGTGTCGAAGGCGAAGTCCGACGGGGCGTCGCCCGAGACGTCGTACGAGTTGAAGTCGGGGCTGAAGGTCTTCACCGTCTGCCCCGCGGCGCCGTCGGTGTAGGCGAAGTCCCCGGTGTTGATGCGGACCGTGCGGGTCAGCACGTTGTGCGAGGGGACGTAGAGCGAGTCGGGGTCCTCCCAGACGTAGCTCTGGGTGCAGTCGGTGGTGCCGACCGCGGCGCACACCTCGCCCGCGCTGTCGACCGGGACGTACCAGTCCTCGATGTTGGGGTACTGCGCGGCGTACGCGGCGTACCACTTGTCGATGTTGGCCTGGGTGTTGGTGAAGTGCGTGCCGTCGCCCGGCTTCAGCATGTCGTCGAAGCGCTCGATGACGACGATGGAGTTGGAGACGGGCAGCTTCTGGCCCTCGGAGTGGTAGAGCTTGTCGTGGCCGGTGTCCGTGACGTCGTTGAAGACGTTGTCGGACGCGACGTTGCTGTGCCCGGAGTTGAAGAACAGGCCGTGCTCGGCGTCCTCGAAGTAGTTGTGGTGCACGACGAGCCCCGAGGCGCCGTCGTCCATGTAGACGGCCTGGTCGTCGGCGTGGTTGAGATGGCCGAAGTAGTTGTAGGCGATCTCGTTGTTGAGGTACGTGAAGTCGCGGCCCGCGTAGATGACGCCCTGGTCCGAGGTGTTGGTGAGGATGTTCTCGAACCTGTTGTGGACGATGCGCATGTCGTTGCCCATGATCTGGATCGCCATGTGCGGTGCGTCGTGGACGTCGTTGTACGCGAAGGTGTTGCCGACGCCGTCCATGTAGCCGGCCGGGGTGTACGTGGCGAGCTTCGAGAAGTTGTAGATCTCGTTGTGCTCGACGGTGTTGTTGCCGGGATCGAGGGACTTGCGGTCGCCTCCGGCGGTGAACACCCCGCCGCCGCCGAGGTCGTGGAGCTTGCTGTTCACGACCTTGTTGTCGTGGCCGCCGCGGCTGGTGGTGAACTCGGGCAGCGCGGTGGGCACCTGGTTGGACACGCCGATGGTGACGGCGTCCAGGCTGACGTTCATGATCTCGTCGGAGTCGAGGGTGCAGGACTCGGCGTCCAGCATCCGCACCCCGCTGCCGGTGGACCCGTTCAGGGTGAGGCCCTTGAGGGTGACGCCCGTGACCCCGTCCAGCGTGAAGAAGGGCTGGTCGAAGGCGGTCAGGGTGATGTGCTTGCCGTCGATCGAGCCGCCCGGCGGGTAGTAGTAGAGCACATCGTGGCCGTCATAGCGGTCGATGTAGTACTCGCCCTCGCTGTCCAGCTCGCCGAGGATGTTCTGGGCGACGAACTTGGTCCACTTGTCGGTGGCCGCGTACATCGTGGGGAACTTGGTGCGGATGTTCCAGTCGGCGGCCTGGCCGTCGTCGTCGGTGCCCTCGGGGTTCACCGAGTAGATGCGGACCCGGTCGTTGCCGTAGTTGTTGCCGAAGTAGCCGGAGAGCCAGCCGTCGGTCTCGTACTTGGTGTTGTCGATGTCCCGGTCGGGCTGGTCGGTGGAGCTCTCCGAGCCGGTGTCGGTGGGCGGCGCCCAGTCGGTGTAGCGCTCCCTGACCGCGTCGCTGACCACCGAGTACACAGGACCCGGCAGCTTCAGCATCTCGTCGTAGGGGAGGCTGCTGCCGTCCGGCGTCTTGTCGGAGAAGTAGTCCCTGGCGCCCTTGAACGCCTCCTGGACGCCGACGTCCGTGGCGTCGAGCTGGTCGGTGCCGTTGGGGTACTGGGCGACGGTCTGGGTGGCGTCGTCGGTGACCAGCTCGGGGGCGAAGGGCTGGGCCTCCCAGTTGAAGCCGTTCTTGTAGATGTCGCCCGCCGGTATGCCCTCGGCGCCGAGGTCGTAGGCGTACACCTTGGCCCGGACCGACTCGGGGATGCGGACGAGCGAGGACCACTTGGCGTCGGTGCTGTCCGCGAGCGAGTCGACCGGGGTGAACTTGTCGGCGGCGAGGTCGGCGGCGCCGGTGAACTCGACCTTCTCGCCCGGGTAGGCGGCGTAGGTGACGTAGGAGTTCGCGGCGCCCTTCAGCTCGACCGTCTCGGCCCGCGGGTAGGTGCCGCCGCGCAGGTAGACGGTGCCGGGGGCGTCGGCGCTCGTGGTGCCCGCCAGCGCGTCGCGGGCGTCCTCGACGGTCGCGAACGGGTCGTCCTGGGTGCCGGAGGCGCCCTCCTTGCCGTCGGTGGCCACGTAGACGGTCGTGCCCGCCGCGGCGGCGCCGTGGTCCTGGGCGGCCCCCGCGGCCGCCGGGGTGCCGAGGGCGGTGCCCGCGGCGAACGCGGCCGCCGCGGCGGCCGTGCCCCATCTCTGTCTCTGTCTTCTTCTCATGCTCGTCGGACTCCTGTCCTGGCCGAGGGAGGACAGCACGGTTCGGCCTCAGGTAAGGGGTGGGTCCCGTGGGACACATGTAAAAGGTGTTACGTGTGCTGTCTGGCTTGACCGTAGCTTCGGCGGGGCTACGTTTCAACGCCGGTACATCCCCAATTCGCCCTGTGTGCAGGGCATTTGGCCGACATGGCGGGACGCGGCGCGGGCGGGCGGCCACGCCGGGCCGCCCGCCGGAACCACCCCCCGGTTCAGCCCTTGACCGCCCCCGCCGCAAGGCCGCTCATGATGTGCCGCTGCATCACGATGAAGATCACCAGGATCGGGATGACCGCGAGCAGCAGGGTCGGGAACACCTTGGTGTAGTCCGTCGAGTACTCCCCCACCGCCTGGTACACCCCGGTGGTGACCGTGTAGATGCCGCTGCCGGGACCCAGGATCATCTGGGGGCTGGCGAAGTCGTTCCACACGCTGAGCGAGTTCAGGATGAACACGGTGGCGATGATCGGGCGCATCAGCGGCAGGATGATCCGCCACAGGGTGTAGTACCTGCCCGCCCCGTCGATGGCCGCCGCCTCGTCGAGCGAGCGCGGCAGCACCCTGATGTAGCCGAAGAACACGAACAGGGTGAACGGGATGGTGGTGGCCGTCATGAACAGGATGAGGCCCGGCAGGGTGCCCATCAGGCCCACCGCGCGCAGCACGAAGATCACCGGCACCAGGATGACCTGGGTGGGGATGAACATGCCCGCGATGAAGAAGAAGAGCAGCAGCCTGGCGACCAGCCTGGGGGTGCGCGCCAGGACGTAGGCGGCGGGCGCGCACACCGCCATCGCGATGGCGTTCACGGCGAGCACCAGCGCGATGGTGATGCCGTACCCCTTCAGGATGCTGAAGTCGGGGTTGTCCCAGGCGTCCGCGAGGTGCTGGAACGTGGCCGTGGCGAAGTCGATCGAGAACGGGTTGGCGAGGATCTCCTGCTGGCTCTTGAAGGTGTTGACCACCAGGATGTACATCGGCACGAGCATGCCGAGCGACACCAGGGAGATGAACGCCACCCGGACCGCGGCGGCCGCACTGTTTGATTTCTTCATCCGATGGACTCCGCGTCGTCCTCGGCGCGCCTGCGCAGGACGAGGACCGTGATGGCGAGGACCGCGGCCGCGAGGATCAGCAGCACGGCCTGGGCCGAGGCGACGCCGATCTTCCGCTGGGGGAACGAGACCGCGAGGATCGAGTAGGCGAGGGTCTTGGTGGACCCGGCGGGCCCTCCCCCGGTCAGCGACACGACGACGTCGTACGTCTTCAGCAGGGAGATGCCGGAGGTGATGATGGCGACGGTCACGGTGGAGGCGAGCGACGGCCAGGTGACCGCGCGGAACGTCTGCCAGCGCCCGGCGCCGTCGATACGGGCCGCTTCCAGCAGGTCGGCGGGGACCGCCTGGAGCCCGGCCAGATAGAGGATGAGCTGCACCCCGAACAGCGACCAGACGATCACCAGGATCATCGACCACAGCGCCCAGTCCGGGTCGCTGAGGAACGGCAGGCTGTCCGTGCCGACCTTCTCCAGCATGGTGTTGACCACGCCCTGCGGGCCCAGGATGGCCTGCCAGAGGAAGCCGACCACCAGCGCGCTCAGCACGTGCGGGTAGAACATGACCACCCGGCCGAACGTGTTGAACCTGTTGGTCCGCTGCAACAGCAGCGCGAGGCCGAGCGCGGCCAGGTTGACCGCCACCGCGCCCACCGCGGCGACGATCACGGTCACCACCATGGTGCCGGTGATGTCACTGGAGTCGAAGATGGTGCGGTAGTTGGCCAGGCCGATGAACTCGGGTATGCGGTTCGGGAAGCCGTTGTACTCGGTGAAGCTGTAGTAGAACGCGTAGACCACCGGCACGACGAGCAGTGCGACGTAAATCAGGATCGCGGGGACGACCATGCTGACGCGGGCGCCGGCGTCGCGCCATCCCCGCGACCGTGAGGGAGACTTGCGTGCCATCGTCAGCGGTTCTCACTGACCCACTGGTCGATGGTCTTCGCGGCCTCGTCCGGGCTCTTGCCGGTGTAGAGGCTCTGGGCGACCTCGGTGAACTTGGGGTTGAACCCGGTCACCGGCAGCCGTACGTTGCCCTGGCCCTCGCCGACCGCCACCAGTTCGGGCGCGTCGTTGAGGATGCCCTGCACCTCGGTGTCGAGGGCGGTCTGCTTCAGCTTGGCGTCCTTGCGGAAGACACCGTCGGAGCCGAGCTGGGCCTCGATCGCGGCCTTGTCGGTGACCAGGTACTTCACCAGCTTCTTGGCGTCCGACTCGCTGCGCGCACCCTTGTTGATCATGTAGGGGTCGGCCATGGTGGCGCCCTGCGGGCCCGGGTACGGCTTGCCGTCGTCGACCGGCGGGGAGAACACCCCGACCTCGAAGGGCACGTCCTCGGCCTGGTCGAGGGTGGCGGCGAACCAACTCCCGTTGGTGTAGAGGCCCGCCTTGCCCGCGATGAAGTTGCCGTCGGCCTGGGAGGGGTCGAGGCCCGCGTCGCTCTTGGCGATGTAGCCCTTCTTGATCCAGTCCGCGTACATCCGGAACATCGGCTTGTACGCGTCGCCGACGTTCAGCATGCTGTTGTTGACGTCGGTCTGCCACTTGGGGTGCGCCTGGTTGAGCGCGGGGTGGTAGATCTGCTGGAGCTGGAGGCCGGTCTGGAAGTCGCCCGCGGTCTGCATGGCGGTGAAGCCGGCCTTCTTGAGCCTGCCCATGTCGGTGGCCAGCTCGTCCCAGGTGGTGGGCGTCTTGCTGATCTTCGCCTTCTTGAACGCGTCCTTGTTGTAGAAGATCAGCGACTGGGTCTGCTCCCCCACGCCGACGGCGTAGTGCTCCCGCTTCATGGCGTAGTTCTCGAACATCGGGGTGCCCTTGGCCCAGGACTCGCCGCTCAGGTCGACCAGTTCTGGCGCGGTGTCGTCGTCGGGGAAGATCGACTGGATGACGTCGGGCGCGGTGCCCGCGGCAAGCTGCTCGGGGAAGGACTCGGCGACGGACTTCCCGGTCGGGCCCTCGATCTTCACCTTGAGCCCGGTCTTGTCCTCGAAGGGCTTGACCAGCTTCTTCCAGTACGCCTGGTCGAGGTTGTCGGTGAGGTTGACCATCATCCGTATCTCGCCGTCCTTGCCGCCGGACGAGCCGCTGCCGCCCGACGAGCAGGCGGCGACCAGGATCAGCGGAACCGTGGCGGCCACCGCGGCGCCACGTGCCCTGCTCCATCGGCTGGTTGACATCATTGTCGTCTCTCTTCTCCTCGATGGGGGAGGCACTCGGTGGGTCGGCTTCCCCTGGGCGGTTCGGACGGGGGGACGTTCGGGTGTGCGGGTACGGGACGGGGTGGCGCGAGCGCTGCCGGGCGGCGCCGTCAGAGCCTGCCCCGGTAGGGCAGCGGGCCGACGGCGGTGATGTCGGTGGGGTCCTCGGCGGTGTCGACGCGGTGGATGCCGTCGTTCGCGACGAAGAACTCGGGGACGTCGGGGTAGTGCAACTCCTCGGGCAGCGGCTCGCGGTCGGTCCAGGAGAAGAACTCCCGGGTGAAGGTGGCCCGGTCCTTGCGGCCGTAGAGGTGCAGGTCGCCCGCGGTCAGGGGGCTGCGGACACACCAGTGCGCACCACGCTCGGCCCAGAAGGCGCGGTCGCTCACCAGCACCGACTGCCGGTCGCGGGCGGCGAACACCCGGTCCCAGAAGCCCTCGCCGCCGCCGCACCGTGCCATCAGGAACAGCAGGTCGTGCGCGTGCCAGGCGGTGCTCGGCGCGATGTCGGCCTCATTGTGCCAGCCGCTCGCCGAGGCGAAGTAACCGGCGGGGGTCTGGTAGCGGGCGTAGGTGGCGAGGCACGCCTCGGTGAACGCCTCAAGTTCGGCGTCGGGGCCCTCGGCCAGCACCTCGTGGATGCCGTAGAGGGTCAGGCCCATGCCCGCGATCAGCATCGGGGTGTCGGTCTTCAGGGCCCGGCCGTCCTTGACGTACCAGTAGCGGTGGTAGCGGGTGGCGCCCTCGGTGTCGGTCCACGCGGAGCGCGCCACATGGCGGCACAGCCGCCGTGCCTCGGCGAGCAGTTCGGGGTCGCCGTGGGTGCGGTAGCCGATGACCAGCGGCACGATGCACAGGCCGTAGTACTCGGCGGGCTCCAGGATGCCGCCGCCGCGCCTGTCCCCGACCGTGCGGAAGGTGGCCGCGCTGTCGTCGTCGGGGACACCGCGGTGGTGGAAGAGGCGTACCAGGGTGGCCAGGTCCTCGGGGAGCTGCGCGGCGAAGACGGTGTCGTCGGACAGCTCGGTGTAGAGCTGCTTCACCCAGACCCTGGCGTACTCCTGGTTGCAGGTGCCGTCCTCGCCCGGCCGGCCGCCGCCGTACACCTCGCAGGCGTCGAGGTTGCGCCGGACCGCGGCCAGGGCGGCCGCCGCCTCGTCGGCGGGCAGCAGATGGCGTGCGTGCTTCAGCGCGAGCAGGATGCCGAGGCTGCCGACGGCGTTGTGGATGAGGCCCTGGGTGGCGGACTCGCCGACCTGGAAGCCGATGTGCTCGTACTGGCCGTCGGCCTGCACCTCGGAGTACTGGTAGCGCACCAGGCGGCGCAGCAGGTCGGTGCCGCGCTCGTCGGGGTCGGCCGCGAGCGCCTGTGCGAAGGCGCCGACCGCGGGGCCCGCGAAGGCGGTGTGCCCGCTGGTGAAGTCGAGGAAGCTGAAGGGGTTGGTGCCCCACACGCTGTGGTTGTGGAAGCCGTTGATCGCGCCCTCGGCCGTCACCCAGGTCCGCAGCCAGCCCGCGAGGGCGGCGGTGTCCGGGGCGGTGGTGCGGTGTTCCATGGCGTTCCTTCCGGGGCGGTTCATACGGCCGCGGCGCGCGCGGCGTCGAGGAGGGCCGTGTCGATGCGGTAGAAGGCGGTGGCGGTGCCGCCGAGCACGGCGTCCCGTGCGGCGGTGTCGAGGTCGGCGAGGAGGTGGGTGTACGCCTCCCAGGTGCGGGCGTAGCCCCCGGCGAGCAGCGAGACGGGCCAGTCGCCGCCGTACATCAGGCGCCCGGGTCCGAACAGGTCGAGGGCGTCGTCGACGAAGGGCCGTACCGCCCGTGTGGTCCAGGAGTCGAGCGGGCCGTGGGCCGCGTAGAGGCCCGAGAGCTTGGCGTGCACGTTGGGGTGGCGGGCGGCGGCGGCGAGCAGTCCGCGCCAGGCGGCACGCTCGCGCGCGTCGCCGCCGACCGGGGGTTTGCCGAGGTGGTCCACGACGAGGCGCAGCCCCGGGTGGCGGCGGGCCAGCTCCGGTAGGTGGGCCAGCGCGGCCGGGGCGGAGACCACGTAGTCGAAGGCGACGCCCTCGGCGGCGAGCAGCGCGAGGCTTTCACCTGCCTCCGGCCGCAGTATCCAGTCCTGCTCCGCCCGCTCGTGGAGGAGGGCGCGCACCCCCACCACATGCGGGTCGCGGCGCAGCGCGGTGAGCCGGGCGCGGGCCCTCGCGGGGTCGTCGAGCGGGACCCAGGCGACCACGCCGACGATCTCGGGGTGGGCGGCGGCGGTGGCGAGCATGTGGTCGGTGTCGGCGTCGTGGTCGGCGGCCTGCACGAGCACGGTGCCGGTGACGCCCGCGGCGCGCAGCGCGGGGCGCGCCTCGGTGAAGGCGACGGTGCGGTCGACGGGGGCCATGGCGGGGCCGAGCCAGTCGTACGGGGCCCGCCCGAGGTCCCAGACGTGCTGGTGGGCGTCGATGACGGTCATGGCCGCTCCCCGGGGGTGGCGGGGTCGGCGGGTATCAGGCCGAGGGCGGTGAGTTCGGCCCAGAGGGCTTCGGGCACCTCGGCGCCGAGCCGCCGGGCGTTGGCGGTGGACTGGGAGGCGTCGCGGGCGCCGAGGACGACGCAGGCCACCGCGGGGTGGCGCAGCGGATAGCCGACGGCGGCGGCGGGCAGGGTGGTGCCGTGCCGCTCGCAGACGTCCGCGAGGGCGCGGGCGCGTTCCGTCAGCTCACGGGAGGCGGGGGTGTAGTCGTAGGTGGCGTCGGCCGGGGGGCGGGGGGAGGCGAGCAGGCCCGAGTTGTAGACCGCGGCGGCGACGACCTCCACCCCGCGCTCCAGGGCGAGCGGCAGCAGCTCCTCGGTGGCGGACTGGTCGAGCAGGGTGTGGCGGCCCGCGAGCATCACCAGGTCGATGTCGCAGCGGCGGACGAACTCGGCGGGCATCGCGGCCTGGTTCATGCCGACGCCGACGGAGCCGACGACGCCCTGGTCGCGCAGCTCGACCAGGGTGGCCACCCCGGTGGTGGACGCCTGCTCCCAGTGGTCGTCGGGGTCGTGGAGGTAGACGATGTCGACGCGGTCGAGGCCCAGGCGCTCCAGGCTGCCTTCGAGGGAGCGCAGGATGCCGTCCCGGCTGAAGTCCCACTGCCTGCGGTGGGCGGCGGGCACCGCGAAGCCGCCGTCGTCCTGCCGGTCGGCGGTCCGGGGGCTCGGCACCAGCAGCCTGCCGACCTTGGTGGAGACGGTGTACTCGGCGCGGGGGCGGTCGGCGAGGGCGGCGCCGAGGCGGCGTTCCGACAGGCCGAGGCCGTAGTGGGGCGCGGTGTCGAAGTAGCGCACTCCGCTCGCCCACGCGGCCGCCACGGCGCCCGCGGCGTCCTCGTCGGTGGTGGCCCTGGCGAGGTTGCCCAGTTGGGCGGCGCCGAGGCCGAGCCGGGTCAGCCGCTGGCCGCGCGGGGTCACATGGGTACGCATCGTGCTCACCGCACCCTCGCTGCGGCCGAGGCGGCCAGGTCCTCGGGGTGGGCGAAGGGCAGCCCGGCCGCGTACCGCTCCACCTCGTCGGCGACGGACTGCCCGATGCGGCGCAGCTCGCCGCCCATGGAGCCCGCCAGGTGCGGGGTGAGCACCACGTTGCTCATGGTCCACAACTCGCTGTCCCTGGCCGGGGGTTCGGGTTCCGTGACGTCGAGTACGGCGTCGATGCGGCCGGTGCGCAGCTCGGCTAGCAGGGCGTCCTCGTCGACGACGGCGCCCCGTGCGGTGTTGAGCAGGGTGGCTCCGCGCGGCATCAGCGCGAGGAGTTCCGCGCCGATCTGGCCGCGGGTTTCGGGGGTGAGCGGCTGGTGCAGCGACACCACCTGGCTGTGTGCCATGAGTTCGGGCAGCGGGACGAGGCGGGCGCCGAGCGCGGTGGCCTGCTCGGCGGTGAGGGTGGGGTCGTAGAGCAGGACGTCGAGGTCGAAGGGGCGCAGCAGGCCGAGGACGGCGCGGCCCACGGTGGAGGCGCCGACGATGCCCACGGTGCCGCGGTAGTTGCCGCCGTGCGGTACGGGGTTGGTGCGGTCGGGCAGGTATCTGAAGCGGCGGTAGAGCCGGCCCGCGGTGAGGGCGCCCTTGCCGGCGAGCAGGATCATGGCGAGGGTGTACTCGGCGACGGGGACCGCGTTGGCGGCGCGGGCGTTGGCGGCCACCACGCCGCGGGCGGCGAACACCGCGGGTTCTTCGAGGAGGGTGGCGGCGACACCGCCCGCGTACACGACGGCGCGCAGGCGGGCGGTGTGCGGGAGGTGTTCCGCCCTGATCACGGGCGCCGCCCAGCCGCCGATGAGGATCTCGGCGGAGGCCAGCGCGGCGCGCGAGCCCTCGGAGTCGAGTTCGCCGAGGACCAGGCCGGGGTCGATGTCGACGACGCGGCGCAGCCGGGCCATGGTGGCGTCGTCGAAGAGGGCTCCGGCGAGCTGCCGGGGGTTCATGGTGAGCACCGCCCGCGGCCGGGTCATGGCGCCACCCCCTCTCGGGCCGTCGCGGCCGTGCCGGTGCAGGCGGCGGGGGTCGGTGGGGTCGTGGGGTGCATGAGGTGTGGGGTCACGGGGTTCATGAGGTCACGTCCGCTCCGGCGCCCGCGGGGCCCTCCTCGGGGACCAGCCTGAGGCCCGCGTCGACGGGGCGTACATGGGGGCCGTCGGGGTGGGACCACTCGCCGGTCTCCTGGAGGGCGCCGATGGCGGCCTCGTCGACCGAGATCCCGAGCCCCGGGGTGTCGCCGAGGACGATACCGCCGTCGGCGATGACCTGGTCCACGGTGAGTCCGAAGGGCATGCCGGTGTCCTGCACCTCGGTGACCAGGTGGTTGGGGGTGGCCGCGGCGGCGTGGGCGAGGGGGTTGGCGTTGTAGCCGACCGGGCTCACCGGCAGGTCGTGGCCGAGGGCGAGGGTGGCGACGCGCAGGAAGTGGGTGATGCCCCAGGCGCTGGCGGCCTGCACCACCTGGACGGCGTCGGCGGCGAGCAGCGGGCGGAACTGTTCGAGCCCGGTGAGGTTCTCGCCCGAGGCGACGGCGGTGCGGGCCGCACGGCCCACCGCGCGGTTGCCCTCGACGTCCCAGCGGCGCACGGGCTCCTCGATCCAGGTCAGCTCCACCCGGTCCTCGATCCTGGCGAGCAGCCGTACCGCCTGGTGCCTGCCCCAGTTCTCGTTGACGTCGAGCATCATGGCGGGCGAGCGGGTGTTGCCGCGCAGCACCTCGGCGACGGCGCCGAGGCGCACGATGTCGCGGTCGGTGTCGAGGCCGCCCTTGATCTTGGCCCCGGTGAAGCCGCGCTCGGCCCAGCGGGCGTAGAGGGCGACGAGTTCGTCGTCGTCGAGGGCGAAGTCGAGTCCGGAGGCGTAGCCGGGGACGAAGCGGTCGGCCGCGCCCAGGGTGCGCCACAGGGGCTCGTCGGCCATCTTCGCCTTGAGGTCCCACAGCGCCATGTCGAAGGCGCCGATGGTGCCGAAGGTCATGCCGCCGTGGCCGCTCTTGAAGGTGTGGGCCAGCATCCGGTCGTAGAGGGCGGTGGTGGCGCGCGGGTCCTGTCCCGCGAGGGCGGGGAAGATACGGCCCGCGTCCGCGTGGGCGCCGAGGCCGACGCCGGTGAGACCGCCGTCGGTCTCCAGCAGCAGGACCGGAACCTCGGTGACACCGCTGGCGATGAAGCCGTTGGCGTCCCCCACGGGGCGGCCCCACCGGTGGACGGTCCGCAGACTCCGGTAGCCCGTGATCTTCATCAGCACCTCAATTTTCGGCTTGTTCGCCTCCGGGACCGGGCCTGCGGGCCCCTTGGCTCACGCGCCCTACGCGAAGCCCGTGGTGCGGCTGGCTTCGGGGGTGTGCCGGGAGGTCGTACGGGGGACGGGGGACCGCCGACCGGCCCTCCCCTTGCTGTGGCGCCCGGGGAGATGGGGTACGGGGGTCTCGGCGGCGGAGGCGTGGGTGCCCCCTGCCCGTCGATGCGGTCGTAACTTATCATACAAGTGATGACTGGCCGGTCTGCGATATCCTGGCCCGGGTTTCGCCGCAGTTTCCCCTGCGGTCCCCCTGCGTACCGCCTGCCATCCGCCCGCCCGTTCCCCCGCACCCTGCCCTGTTCCCCCAGCGTGTGGCCTTCGGATCGACGCCCGGCGCGCACTCACGACAGCGACGGAGAGCCCTGCACGATGACTACCCTGCCCCCGGGCCCAGCGGCCTCGGCACCCGCCCCGCGGAACCGGCCTCCCCTGGCCGCCGCGGTGGTGCAGAGCCTCACCACGGCGATCGTCACCGAGGAGTACCCGAGCGGTACGGTGCTGCCGCCCGCGGGGACGCTGTGCACCATGTTCCGTGTCAGCCGCACCGTGATCAGGGAGGCGACCATGGCGCTCGCGGAGAAGGGCCTGGTGAGCACCCGCCAGGGGTGGGGCACGGTGGTGCTCGACCAGAGCCACTGGAGCCTGCTCGACCCGCTGATCCTGGACGCCCTGTTCCAGCGGCACGACCGGCTGCGCTACCTGGACAACGTGATCCAGATCCGGATCACCCTGGAGTGCCCGATGGCCTCGGCGGCGGCCGAACGGATCACCGACGCGGAACGGCAGCACCTGAGTGGCCAGTTGGCCGAACTGGCCGGGCTGCTGGACGACGCGGAGGCGTACGCCGCCGCCGACATCGCCTTCCACGACTTCATCCACCAGGTGTCGGGCGACGCCTTCGGGCGGGCCATCGTCTCCAGCATCCAGGGCAGGGCGCTGCACTCCTCCGGCTACAGCGGAAACCCCACCCCGGAGGATTTGACGGTGACCCACCACGCCCACACCCGCATCCACGACGCCCTCCTGGCAGGCGACCCGGAGGCCGCCGGGGCGGCGATGCGCGACCACATCGGGGAGTCCTGGAGGCGGAGGCGGCCCGGGGAGGAGTGAGGGCCGGCCGACGCCGGACCCCGACCGCGCCAAACGCCCGGCCCACCACACCAGAGCGTGCTTCGCGCCCACGGAGCCCGAGTCGGCTGCTGCTCCTCCGCGTCTTCCGGCTCCGCCTCGTGGGCGGTGAGGAAGAGTTGCCCGTCGGCATCTGCCGCCACGACGTCGACCAGTAACGCGCTCCCCTCGTCGAACCGCAGCGTGGCGCGCGGGTCGAGTTCCACCAGGGACTCGAAGCACTCCCTGTCTTCCAGGGCGAGATGAGGCGCGACCCTCGCCACACATGCCCCTTCCCCATCGGCGGTTCAGCGCGGGCACGGCTGCGCGCGCTGTTCCCGGAGGCCACACCGGCGGTCCGCGCGCCGACGGGGTGCGGCCCCCGTCACGGCCGCCGCCCCGCGGCGCTCAGTGGGAGTCGCGGGGGACCTCCGAACCCCGGGCGCCGCGCAGGAAGTCGAGGTCCGCGCCCTCGTTGGCCTGTTGGACGTGGTTGACGTAGAGCCAGGCGTAGCCGGTGGCGGCCTTCGCGGGGGTGGTGGACGGGGTGCGGGCGGCCAGTTCCTCGTCGGGTACCAGCAGGTCGAGGCGGCGGGCGGGGACGTCGAGGCGGATGCGGTCGCCGTCGCGGGCCAGCGCGAGGGGGCCGCCGACCGCGGCCTCGGGCGCCACGTGCAGCACCACGGTGCCGTACCCCGTACCGCTCATACGGCCGTCGCTGATGCGGACCATGTCGGTGACACCGGCCCTCAGCAGCTTCGCGGGCAGGGGGACGTTGGCCACCTCGGGCATGCCGGGGTAGCCGCGGGGGCCCGCGCCGCGTACCACGATGACGTCGTCCGCGGTGATGTCGAGGTCGGGGTCCTCGCACACCGCGTGGTAGTCCTCGGGCGAGTCGAACACCCTGGCCCTGCCCTCGTGGACGAGCAGTCCGGGGGTGGCGGCCGACTGCTTGATGACGGCGCCGTCGGGGCAGAGGTTGCCGCGCAGCACCGCCGTGCCGCTGCCCGCGGTCTGGAAGGGCTCCGCCCAGGGGGCGATGACGTCGTCGTTCCAGCACTCGGCGGCGGACACGTTCTCGGCGACGGTACGGCCCGACACCGTCACGCACTCCGGGTGCAGACGGCCCGCTTCGAGCAGGCGCCGCAGCACCACGGGCAGACCGCCCGCGTAGCAGAAGTCCTCCATGAGGTACTTCCCCGACGGCATCAGGTTGACGAGGGTGGGGATGTCGCGGGTGAGGGTGTCGAAGTCGGCGAGTTCGAGGTCCACGCCGAGCCGTCCCGCCAGGGCCACCAGGTGGACGAGCGCGTTGGTGGAGCCGCCGATGGCGGCGTTGGCCCGGATCGCGTTCTCGAAGGCGGCGCGGGTCATGACGGTGCTCGGGCGCAGGTCCCTCTCCACCATGTCCACGATCCTGCGGCCGGACTCCTGCGCCAGCTCCATGCGGCGCATGTCCACCGCGGGCCAGGCGGCGCCGCCGGGAAGCTGCATGCCGAGCGCCTCCGCCATGCAGGCCATGGTGGAGGCGGTGCCCATCGTCATGCAGTGGCCCTTGGAGCGGGCCATACAGCCCTCGGCGGCGCGCGCCTCGCACTCGGACATGCGGCCCGCGGCCATCTCCGCCTCGAACTTCCAGACATGGGTGCCGGAGCCGACGTCCTGACCGCGGAACTTGCCGTTCAGCATCGGCCCGCCGGTGACCATCAGGGTGGGCAGGTCCACGCTCGCGGCGCCCATCAGCAGCCCCGGGGTGGTCTTGTCGCAGCCGGAGAGCAGGACCACGCCGTCCAGCGGGTTGTTCCTGATCAGCTCCTCGGCCTCCATGGCCATCAGGTTGCGGAAGAGCATCGCGGTGGGGCGGATGATGGTCTCGCCCGTGGCCAGCACCGGGAAGACGAGCGGGAAGCCGCCCGCCTGCCACACCCCGCGCTGCACGGCCTCGGCCACCTCGTCGAGGTGTGCGTTGCAGGGGGCGAGCTGGGACCAGGTGGTGGCGATGCCGATGACGGGGCGCCCGTCGAAGACCTCGTCCCCGTAGCCCTGGTTGCGCATCCAGGAGCGGTGGATCATCCCCGCGCGCCCGCCCGCCCCGAACCACGCCTGGCTGCGGCGGCCCGCGGTGCTGTCCTGACCGTTCGGCTCCATGCCCTGCCCCACTCTCCTGCCCTGCCGCGATCCGTTCGCGATCAGGGCCGCCGGATACGGCTCCCGTCCCCGGGAGCCCCGGGCGGCCCAGGGGCAACCATCACCCGGCGGGGCGCGGGGCGGCAAGGGGGTGTGGGGCGGGCCGGGTCACCCGACCTGGCGCAGCCGGGCCGCCGCGAGCGCGGGGTGCCCCGCCCGGGTCCCAGCCGCCGCCACCGCACATCTCACCGCCGCACCCGGCCTCGGGGAACCGGGCCGAGAAGGCGCCGGTGGGCCCGAACTCGAAGGGGACGCCCAGCGCGTCGCCGACCGCGGAGCCGAGGACCACCCCCGCGGCCCGTTCAGCCCCCCAACCGCACCGGAATCTCCCGCCACCCCTCCGCGATGAACGACGGGACCTGGTGCAGTTCTGACGGGGGGACGGTCAGGGTGGAGTGGGGGAAGCGGGTGAAGAAGGCGGGGAGGACCGTGGCGGCTTCCAGGCGGGCGAGGGGGGCCCCGATGCAGCGGTGGACGCCGATACCGAAGGCGAGGTGGTCGTCGGCGCCGCGGGCCGCGTCGAAGTCAGCGGCGTCGTCGCCGTAGTGCGCGGGGTCGAGGCCCGAGGCGGCGTAGGTGGTGATGATGGCGTCGCCTGCCGGGATGGTGGTGTCGCCGACGGTGAGGTCGCTGACGGCGTAGCGCAGCGGCAGCGTGGCGAAGGAGGGGTGCAGGCGGAGGGTCTCGTCGATGACAGCGTCCCAGCCGACGGACCCGGAGCGCACCGCGGCGAGTTGACGCGGGTCGGAGAGGAGGGCGACGATGGCGTTGCCGATGAGATTGACCGTGGACTCGAACCCGGCCCCTATCACCAGCAGCAGGGTGTACATCAGCTCTTCGTCGCTGAGCCGGTCGCCGTCCTCGTCGCGTACCCGGATCAGCTCGGTGGTCATGTCGTCGCCCGGCCGGTCGCGCTTGTGCGCGATGAGCGCGGGCAGGGTGCGGAAGATCAGGCTCTGCACCATCTCGGCGTGTTCCGGGCTGGGGTCCGAGGTGTCGATGACGCCGTCGGCGAGCCGGGCGGTGTCGGCGAGGAGTTCGTCGGGGACCCCGAAGAGTTCGCAGATCATACGGATCGGCAGCGGCCTGGCAAGGTCCTCGCGCAGGTCGACGGGGGCGCCCTCGGCGCCCTTGCGGGCCAGTGCGTCGAGGAGTTCGCCGGTGATGGCGGCCACCCGGGGGGCCATGGCCGCGGTGCGACGGTGGGTGAAGCTGGGGGCGACGAGCCGTCGCAGTCTCGTGTGGTCGGCGCCGTAGGTGGAGAACATGTTCACGACGCCGACCCAGCCGAGTATCCACCCCCAGGTGGGGTGGTCGGGTATCTCCGGCCACAGCGACCAGTGGCGCCGTGGGTCGCGGCTGACCTCGGGGTCGAGTATCAGGCGGCGCAGGGTGTCGTAGTCGGTGGGCGCCCAGGCGGGTATGCCGCCGGGCAGCTCCACCGGGACGATCGGGCCGAGGGCGCGCAGCCGTGCGGTCTCGGCGGGGATGTCGGCGCCGAAGGGGTCGAGGGCGGTGCGTTGTCCCGGGGTCACGTGCGGTCCTCCGCCGGTAGGTCGGGGGTGCGTGGCGTGAAGCGGACGGGCAGGGCCATCAGGGAGCGGTGGAACGGTCCTGGGCGCCAGGCGAGCCGGTCGCGCGCGAGGACCGGTTCGAGGTCGGGCAGCCACTGGGTGAGCCGTTCGATGGCCTCGGTGGCGATGAGCAGCGCCTCCCTGCGCACCGGGCACGCGTGCGGCCCCGCCGACCAGGACAGGTGGGAGGCGTCCTTGGGGTGCAGGGGCCCGGTGGCGGCGCGCTCCGCGAAGGTCCCGAGGGCGCCGTAGGAGATGACTATGGGCACCGCGGGCCTGATCTCGGTGCCGTGGAACTCGGTCTGGCGGCGGGCGAAGTGGATGCCGAAGTTGGCGAGCGGGGTCTCGTGGTGCAGCACCTCGACGACGGCGTCCATGACGGGGCGGGCGCCGCTGGTGAGGGTGGTGTAGTACTCGGGGTTGCCGAGGATGCGGGAGAGCGCGTTGGAGACCAGGTTGGCGGAGGGCTCGTGCCCGGCGGCGACGGTGAGGAACACCTGCCAGGTGACCTCCTCGGCGGAGAGCCCTGCGGGGTGGTCGAGCAGCCTGCTGGTCAGGTCGTCGCCGCGCTCCTCGGTCTTGGTGGCGATCAGTTCGAGGATGTAGCCGCCGAACTCGGCCTCGCCCTCGGCCGCCTGGTCGCCGCCCTCGATCACCTTGACCAGCGCCTGGGTGAGCCGGCCGCTCTGGCTGTCGGGGAGCCCGAAGAGGCTGTTGAACAGCATGGAGACCAGGGGCCTGGCGAAGTCGGCGACGAGGTCGGCCTCGCCGCGCGGCCCGAAGCGGCCGACCAGTACATGCACGGCGCGGTGCACGCGCTCGCGCAGGTCGTGCGGCTCGACCAGGTCGAAGGCGTCGAGGAGGGTGGTGCGGTAGCGCAGGTGGTCGGTGCCGTCGCTGAAGAGCGAGTTGGGGCGCCAGCGCATCATGCCGAGCAGCGGGCACTCCTCGGAGACGGTGCTCTCCCAGGGCCGCGGGTCGTGCGAGAAGGTGTCGGTGTCGCGCATCAGGTCGAGCGCCGCGATGCGCTCGGTGACCACGTACGCGGGCACTCCTGGGGCGAGTTCGCCCCAGCCGACGGGGCCCTGGGCGCGCAGCGCGGCGTAGTAGCGGTGCGGGTCGGTCGCGAAGCCGTTCTCCCACAGCCTGATGGGCTCGGCGTCGGTGACGACGCGGGGGGCGGCGGATGTCGTGGTCACCTGGACTGCTCCGGGGGTTGGTGGTCGATCAGGTGCTGGACGAGTGCGAGCAGCGCGTCGATGGACGAGTCCCGGTCCCGGGCGTCGCAGACCACCATCGGGGTCTCGGGGGCCAGGTCGAGGGCGCCGCGCAACTGCTCTTCCGTGTAGTGGCGCGGGGAGTCGGGGAAGTCGTTGAAGGCGACGGCGTAGGGCAGCCCCGCCTCCTCCACCAGCGCGAGGACGTCGAAGGATGCGTCGACCCGGCGCGCGTCGATCAGTACGAGCGCGCCGAGGGCGCCGTAGGAGATGTCCTGCCACAGCGGCCTGAAGCGCTCCTGCCCGGGGGTGCCGAACAGGTAGAGCACCACACCGCCGGTGAGGCTGATACGGCCGAAGTCGATGGCGACGGTGGTGGTGGACTTCTCCCGGACGCCCGCGAGGTCGTCGACGGTCGTGGACGCCTCGGAGAGGCGCTCCTCCGTGTGCAGCGGGCGGATCTCGGAGACGGAGTCGATGAGGGTGGTCTTGCCCACCCCGAAGGGGCCCGCCACCAGGATCTTCACCAGATCCCGCGCGGTGTCGGGGAGATGGATACCGCTAGTGCTTGAGGGCACGGAGGCCATCGGCCACTCTCTTCAGCAGGTCGGGGTCGTACCGGGCGGCCGGTGGGATCGGGGCCCGGGCACGCAGCAGGTTCCGGTCGATCAGGGCGGCGGCGAGGACGCGGACCGCGGAGACCGGCAGCCGCAGCAGGGCCGCGGCCTCCACGACGGTCAGCGAGCCGCCGTCGAGCACGTCGAGCAGGGCGTGCTGGGCGGCCGGGAGGTCCCGGGGGGCGGGCCCGCCGTCCGCGGTGAGCACGCTGAGGCGCTCCAGGCTCGCGGAGTCCTGCGGGGCCGCCCCTGCGGTGGACAGAAACGCGGGGACCAGACGGCGGCCGCCACGGTGGGGGGTCATGCCCCCGGGCCACCGTCGACGGCGCGGGGCGCGGCGGCCATCGCCTTCTCCCCGAGCCGTGCCACCTGGGAGTGCACCCGGTGCGCCAGCAGGTCGAGGCGGACCTCGCCGTCCCCGGAGGCGGCCACGCAACTGCCGTGTTCCGTGGGGACGATGAGGATGTAGCCGTGGTCGGACTCGACCACGATCTGGCGCACGGAGGCGCTGTCGCGGTCGGCGAAGGCGGCCGCCGCGGTGCGGCAGGCGCCGTGCACGGTGCTGGTGATGGCGGCCACCCGCTCCGCGCTGGCCTGGCTCAGGGCCTCGCTGTATCCGGTGACGAGCCCGTCACGGGTCAGTACGACGGCGGCGAGGACGTGCGGCACCTCCAGGATCGGATCGAGTACCCATGCGGTGTCGGCGGCATCGCGGCTGGTCATCGGGCCGCTCCCCCTTGGTTGTCCGGGTGGCTTTCGGTACTGGCGGTGCTGTCGGCTGCCGGGTCCCTGGTGTCGGGCCCGGCCGCCGCGGTGTCGTCCTCGGCCGTGCCCAAAACGGGGACGGCGGCGCGGGGCGCGGGCGCTCCCGGCGGTTCTGGTGCCGCGGCGCGCGCGGCCTCGGTGCCGGCCTGGAGGGCGCCGAGCGCGGCGGCGGCCTCCTCGGGGCGGCGCACGGGGTTCGCGGGCGGGGGGCTGTGCTCGGCGCCCGGGGCCGCGGGGGTCCTGCGGCGGCGGCGCGGCAGTTCGCTCGGCGGGGCCGCGGGGGCGGCGGGCCCGGGCTGCCCGACGGGCGCCGGTGCGGGCCGCTCGACGGGCACAGGCGCGGGCCCGCCGCGAACGGGGGCTTCGCGTTCCGCCGCGTAGGAGTGGGCGCCGTCCTCGGGGGCCGCGGCCTGGGCCGGGGCCTCGGTGAGGGTGGAGCGGGACGAGCTTGCGGCCTGCGGCTGCTCCTCGGGGTCGAGGGTGGTCAGCAGCCGGCCGTCGACCCGGATCACGGCGCGCACGCCCCCGTACGGGGAGCGGGAGGTGAGGTCGACGTTGAGGTCGAACTGCCGGGTGAGCTGGCCGATCGCGGCGAGGCCCATACGGGGCGGGTCGCCGAGGTCGGTGAGCAGGATCGGCTCCCTGCCGCCCACGAGGCGCTGGGCGCGGTCGCGTTCGTCCTCGGTCATGCCGACGCCGGAGTCGTCGATGGTGACGCACACGCCGTGGTGGACGTGTTCGAGCTGCATCACGACGTCGGTGTCGGGCGCGGAGTGCCGCAGGGCGTTGTCGAGGAGTTCGGCGACGATGATCGCGACGGGTTCGACGGCGTGCGAGACGAGTGCGGTGCCGACCTTCAGGTGGTTGTGCACGCGTACCCGCTGATAGCCCGTCAGCCGGGCGAGGCCGCCGGTGACGGCGTCCACGACGTGGGACTCCTCGCGGGCGAGCCCGACCCAGGCGCCGCAGACCACGGCGGTGACCTGGGCGCGGCGCAGGGACTGCTCGTTCTCGTGCTCCAACGCGAAGAGGGTGCCGGCGAGTTCGGGGTCGTCGTACTTCTCCTGGAGCGCGCGCAGCGCGTCCTGGAGCCGGTAGAGGCCGGCCTGCACCTCGCGGGTGGCGCCGCGCATCCCGGCCTGGGCGGCGGCGTCGATGCGGCGGCGCTGCGCGCTCTGCGCCTCGCGCAGGGCGGCGAGCACGCGGTCGAAGGCGGCGCCGAGCCTGCCGCCCTCCGCCTCGGGCAGCAGCGGTCCCGGCACGGGGAGGTGAGGGTGGTTCAGCTTCTGGAGCGCGGCAGGGACCCGCTTGTCGGCGAGGTGCTCCATCTCGGCCGCCGTGGCTCGTCTGGACTCGTCCAACCGTCCACGGAGGGCGGCGATCTCCTGTCGCTGCCTGGCTCTGACGCGTCGGGACCGCAGGAGTACGGCGCCGAGTACGAACGCGGCCAGCGTCCCGGCGGAAAGGCAGCCGGCGACCAGGTCCGGTATTTCGATCATCGAATCGGTTCCAGGGAAGACGGGCGTGGTGGGAAGTCGGACCGCCTCGTGAGGCGCACGCAGCACAGTACACACTGTCACCGCACGGCTCTGAACCGTGGCTCGAAAAGATCACCCGCACCGGGCGTACCCACCGGTGGACTTGACCGTTTTCGCGGCGTTTGCCGGGGCGTGAGCGCTCAACCCCCCGCCCCCCGGGGCCGGTTCGCGCGGGTACCGGGGCGCTTCCGGGGGAATGAGGGGACAACCGGCGGGAACGCGGGGCGACACGGACACACACAGGGCCTTCACCGTTCCCGGCGGAACCGGCCAGGAACCCCCCCCGCGGCACGCGTCGGCGCCGGTGAAACGAGTAACCCCCGCAATAGTATTGCTCTTCAACCACCTCCGGTTCGACAATGCGTGCACCATCGTCAATGACCGCATGACGGAAACCGACCACCGCCTAGCGGAAACTCACGTAGCCCGACACCGGACTCACCCAAGGCGTACGGAGAGGCAGATGACCGCCAGCGAGGGCAGCGGCGGCGGGCGTGCGGAACGGCTCGCCGGGCCGCTGCGGGACAGGATCGGCGCACAGCGGGTGCTCACGGAACCCGCCCAGCTCCGGACGTACGAGTGCGACGGGCTCGCGGCCTTCCGGGTGCGTCCCGCGGTCGTGGTGCTTGCCGAGCACCGCGACCATGTGGTGGAGACAGTGCGGCTGTGCGCCGAGCACGGCGTGCCGTTCGTCGCGCGCGGCTCGGGCACCGGCCTTTCCGGCGGCGCTGTGCCGGTGGCCGACGGGGTGCTGATCGTGCTCTCCCGGATGCGCCGGGTGCTCTCCGTCGACCCGGCGAACGCGCGCGTGGTGGTGGAGCCCGGGGTGATCAACCTCTGGGTGACCAGGGAGGCGGCGCCGCACGGGCAGGCGTACGCGCCCGACCCCTCGTCCCAGCAGGTCTGCTCGATCGGCGGCAACGTCGCGGAGAACGCGGGCGGCGCGCACTGCCTCAAGTACGGCTTCACGGTCAACCACGTCACGGGCGCCGAGGTGGTGCTGCCGGACGGCGAGGCGGTACGGCTCGGCGGCAGCGCGCCCGAGCACCCCGGATACGACCTGCTGGGCGCGTTCGTCGGCAGCGAGGGCACGCTCGGGGTGGCGACCGAGGTCACGGTGCGCACGGTACGCGCGCCCGAGACGGTCTCCACGATGCTGGTCGGCTTCCACACGGTGGCCGACGCCGCGGGCACCGTCAGCGACATCATCGCGGCCGGGATCGTGCCCGCCGCGATCGAGATGATGGACGCGCTCGCCATCGAGGCCGCCGAGGCCGCGGTGGCCTGCGGCTACCCGGACGGCGCCGCCGCGGTCCTCGTCATCGAGCTGGACGGGCCCCGGGTGGAGGTCGAGGAGCAGTTCGGGCAGGTCGAGGCGATCGCGGCGGCCCGCGCCGCCTTCGAGACCAGGATCGCCCGCGACGACACGGAGCGTGCCCTGATGTGGAAGGGCCGCAAGTCCGCGTTCGCGGCGGTCGGCAGGATCAGCCCCGCCTACTACGTCCAGGACGGCGTGATCCCGCGCACCCGGCTGCCCGAGATCCTGGACGAGGTGGGCAGGCTGGCCGACGAGGCCGGGATCAGGGTCGCCAACGTCTTCCACGCCGGGGACGGCAACCTGCACCCGCTGATCCTCTTCGACGACCGGGTGGCGGGCGCGGCGCACGCGGCCGAGGAGCTGGGCTTCGCCATCCTCGACCTGTGTGTGGACGCGGGCGGGTCCATCACGGGGGAGCACGGGGTGGGCCTGGAGAAGAGGTCGCGGATGTCGTACCAGTTCAGCGAGGACGACCTGGACACCATGCAGTTGGTGCGCTGCGCCTTCGACCCGGCCGGGATCGCCAACCCGGGCAAGCAGTTCCCCACCCCCCGGCTCTGCGGCGAGCGGCCAGGGGTGCGCACCGCCGCCGACACCCACGACCCGTCGCTCGGCGAGGTCTTCTGATGGCCGAGGAGGGCTTCTGATGGCCGAGGTGGCGGGGGTCGTGGCGGGCGCGGTGGCGACGCCCGCGTCGGTGGCCGAGACCGCCGAGGTGCTGCGGTCCAGCACCGGCAGCGTGGTCCCGGTCGGCGCGGGCACCAAGACCGGCTGGGCGGCCCCGCCCGCCTCCTGCGACCTGCTGCTGCGCACCACGGGGCTCGACCGGGTGGTGGAGCACGCGCCCGGGGACCTGGTGGTGGTCGCGGAGGCGGGGGTGCGCCTCGACGCGCTGCGGGACCGGCTCGCCGAGCACGGGCAGCAGTTGGCGCTCGACCCGCCGGAGCCCGGCGCGACGCTCGGCGGCGTCGTCGGCGCCAACGCGTCGGGCCCGCGGCGGCTGCGCTACGGCACGGTGCGCGATCTGCTCATCGGGGTGACGGTGGTCCTCGCGGACGGCACGGTCGCCAGGTCGGGCGGCAAGGTCGTCAAGAACGTCGCGGGCTACGACCTCGGCAAGCTGTACACCGGAGCGCACGGCAGCCTCGGGGTCGTGGTCTCCACGGCCTGGCGGCTGCACCCGCTGCCGCCCGCCGCGCGCACCGTGCTGGTGCCGGTGCGCGACACCGCGCACGCGGGCCGCCTCGCCGCTGAGCTGGCGCGCTCCCCGCTCACCCCGGCCGCCGCCGAGCTGCGGTGGGGCGGGGAACTCGGGGAGGGCGCGGAGTTCGCCGTGCTCTTCGAGAGCACCGAGGCGTCCGTACGGGCACAGGCGCGGGCCGCCGTGGCGCTGCTCGGCGGCGCCGCGGCGAAGGCGCCCCCGGCGTGGTTCGGCGCCAGGCCGGAGGGCGGCCTGGTGCTGCGGCTGGCGTACGAGCCGGCCGCGCTGACCGCGGTGCTCGACGCGCTGCCCGACGGCTCGCACGGCAACGCGCACGCCTGTACCGGGGTCGGCTACGCGGCGGTGCCCCGGGACTGCGACCTCGCCGCGCTGCGGGCGGCGCTCGCGCCGTACGACGGCTCCGCGGTGGTGGTCGCGGGCACGGGCGTGGACCACTGGGGCCCGCCGGGCGGTGCGTTCGGCCTGATGACCCGGGTCAAGGACCAGTTCGACCCCGGGCGGCGACTGTCGCCCGGACGGCTGCTGGGAGGGCTGTGATGACCGCTGACCACACCGGGCGCGCGTCCCGCGCTCCGGAACCCGCCGCGGGCAGCCCGGGGCGCGACCCCGGCGGCCCGGTGGCGCCGAGCGCGGGCCGCGCCACGGTCGGCCTCGGGATGCCGGGGGTGGGGCCGCCCGAGAAGGGGGCGTTCGACGCCCACCACCCGCCGGACGCGGCCCTCATCGGCGACTGCGTGCACTGCGGCTTCTGCCTGCCGAGCTGCCCCACGTACGTGCTCTGGGGCGAGGAGATGGACAGCCCGCGCGGGCGTATCGACATCATGAAGGGCGCCCTGGAGGGCGACGCCTTCGACGCCCACAGCGTGCGCCATCTCGACCAGTGCCTGGGCTGTATGTCCTGCGTCACCGCCTGCCCCTCCGGGGTGCAGTACGACAAGCTGATCGAGGCGACGCGGGCGCAGTTGGAGCGCCGGGTGGCGCGGCCGCCCGCCGAGCGGGTGGTGCGGGCCGTGGTCTACGGCCTCTTCCCCTATCCGGCCCGGCTGCGCGCGCTGCGCGGCCCGCTGCGCGCCTACCAGGCGAGCGGTGTGGGGCGGCTGCTGCGGCGCACCGGGGTGCTGGAGCGGCTGCCGGGTCCGCTGCGCGCCATGGAGTCGCTCGCCCCGAAGCTCGGCAGGGCGCCCCGGCTGCCGGTGGTCACCCGCGCGGTGGGCACAAGGCTGCGCACGGTGGGGCTGCTGACGGGGTGTGTGCAGGGCTCGTTCTTCCCCGACGTGAACGCGGCGACGGTACGGGTGCTCGCGGCCGAGGGCTGTGACGTGGTGGTGCCGCCCGGACAGGGCTGCTGCGGGGCGCTGTCGGCGCACGCGGGGCGTGAGCCGGAGGCGATCGCCTTCGCCAAACGGATCGTCACCGTCTTCGAGGCGGCCCGGGTGGACACGCTCGTCGTCAACTCGGCGGGCTGCGGCTCGCATCTGAAGGAGTACGGGCACCTGCTGCGGGACGAGCCCGGGTGGGCGGAGCGTGCCGCGGCGCTCGACGCGAAGGTGCGGGACGTCTCCGAACTCCTCGACGAACTCGGCCCGGTGGCGGAGCGCCATCCGCTGCCCATGACGGTCGCGTACCAGGACGCCTGCCATCTCGCCCACGCCCAGGGGGTACGGGACGCGCCGCGCAGGCTGCTCTCCGGCATCCCGGGGCTCGGGCTGCGGGAGCTGGCGGAGCCCGAGCTGTGCTGCGGCAGCGCGGGCACGTACAACGTGCTGCACCCGGAGCCCGCTGCGGAGTTGGGCGAGCGCAAGGCGCACGCCGTGCTGGCGACCGGCGCCGACGTCCTGGTGACGGCCAACCCCGGCTGCTGGATGCAGATTTCCACCACGCTCGCCCGGATGGGCGAGCGCATGCCGGTCGCGCACACCGTGCAGGTGCTGGACGCCGCCCTGCGCGGGGTGCCGGCCGACCGGCTGCTGGCGAGGGCGCTCGACGGCCCCGGCACGGCCGTGCGCCCGTAGCGGACCCCACCGGCGCCCCGCGCGGGGCGCCACGGCCCGGACGGGCCCCCGCCGCGGCCGTGTCCCGGGGCCCCGCCCCGGGACGGCCAGGCAAGCCGCCGCACCACCAGGCACCCAGGCGTCGCCACGGCGGCGCCGCCAACCGAGGGGTGGTACATGCACACATATCAACTCGCCGACTACCAACAGGACTACAGTCCGCTCGGGGACTCCGTCGGGCTCTCGTCGATCGTCGCGATCCTGCCGCTGCTCGTGCTGTTCCTGCTCCTCGGCGTGCTGCGCATGAGGGCGTGGCTGGCCTCGTTGATATCCGTGGTCGTCGCTGTGGTGCTGGCCGTGGCGGCGTACGGGATGCCGGTCGGCGACGCCCTCAACAGCGGGGTGCTCGGCGCCGCCTTCGGGTTCTTCCCGATCATGTGGATCGTGATCAACGCGATCTGGGTCTACAACCTCACCGTGGAGACCGGGCACTTCGACGTGCTGCGCAGGTCGTTCGCGTCGATCAGCGACGACCAGCGGGTGCAGGCCATCATCATCGCGTTCTGCTTCGGGGCGCTGATGGAGGCGCTCGCGGGCTTCGGCACGCCGGTCGCGATGAGTTCCGTGATGCTGATCGCGCTCGGTTTCAAGCCGCTGAAGGCCGCGACCGTCGCCCTGGTCGCCAACACGGCGCCGGTGGCGTTCGGCGCCATCGCGGTGCCCATCACCACCCTGGCGGGGGTCACCGGGATGCCGGTGGACGACCTGGGCGCCATGGTGGGGCGGCAGACCCCGGTGCTCTCGCTGTTCGTACCGCTCGCGCTGGTGTTCATCGTGGACGGGCGCCGTGGGCTGCGGCAGACCTGGCAGCCCGCCGTGGTGGCGGGCGTGGTGTTCGCGGTGTTCCAGTACCTGTCGTCCAACTTCTGGTCGGTGCCGCTCGCCGACATCGTCGCCGCCCTGGCCTCGGCGCTCGCCGTGCTCGCCCTGACCCGGGTGTGGCAGGCCAGGGAGCCGTACACGGAGACGGACAGCGACCCCGACGAGGGCGCTGGCGACACCGGCCCCGGCGCGGGCGGTTCGGGTGGCGCCGCGGGCTCCGGCGGAGGGGGCGGTGCCCCGGCGGGCGCGGGCGGCACGGCGGTGCTCACCAGGACGGGCGAGGGCGCCGCGGTGCGCGACACCCCGCTCGACATCTTCAAGGCGTACGCGCCCTACCTGGTCATCATCGTGGTGTTCGTGCTGGCGACCCGGGTGCCCGCGATCACCGGGAAGGCGCCGACCGAGGTGGGCAAGTCGGGCACCGGCATCGAGGCGGTCACCCGGATCGTCAACTGGCCGGGGCTGCACATCACCAACGACGCGGGCGACCCGGTCGCCACCACCTTCAAGCTCAACTACCTGTCCGCCGCGGGCACCCTGCTGCTGATCTCGGGCATCCTCAGCATGGCGCTGCTCGCGCTCGGCCCCGGGCGGGCGCTGCGCGCGTACGGACGCACCCTGGACCAGCTCAAGTTCGCGATCCTCACGGTGATGCTGGTGCTGGGGCTCGGCTACATCATGAACGAGTCGGGGCAGACGACCACGCTGGGCCTGTGGGTGGCGGGGGCGGGCGGCGCCTTCGCGTTCCTCTCCCCCATCCTGGGGTGGCTCGGCACCGCGGTCACCGGCTCCGACACCTCGTCCAACTCGCTGTTCGGCGCCCTCCAGGTCACCGCGGCGCACAAGGCGGGCCTGTCGCCCGCGCTGATGGCGGCGGCCAACTCCTCGGGCGGTGTGCTCGGCAAGATGGTGTCGCCGCAGAACCTCGCCATCGCCGCGTCCGCGGTCGGCTTCCAGGGCAAGGAGGGCATCCTCTTCCGCCGGGTCATCGTGTGGAGCCTGGTGTTCCTGCTGTTCATGTGCCTGTTGGCGTATCTCCAGAGCACACCGGTGCTGGACTGGATGGTGGTCGACTCGCCACCGCCCGCGTCCTGACCCCCGCACCCCCGCCCGCGGGCCCGGCCTCACCACGGCCGGGCCCGCGGCCATGTGGGGCCCGCCCGAGGCCCGTTCAGCCCCCTCAGGAGTCAACAACCGTCATGCCGGGGGTGTTTGGGAGGAGGGGCGATCATCCCGCCCCTTTATCCCTTATCGCGTTTCTTCGGTGACCGGCCCCGCGAATGCCAATTGACGCGGCAAATCGACCGTATGGCGATGTGTCAGGCATGGGCAGGAGATGCGGAGGGCTTGTGAACCCCGCTCTTCACCACTACCCGGAGCCGATTTCAGCGAACCCCTTCACCGCGATAGCATTCGTACGATGTAGTACGACCGGGTCCCCCCTGGCCCCCTTATGCTCAGCGACGACATCCGGCGACATGACGGCCAGCAGAGTGAGCGAATGAGACTGGTACACCTCGGCGCGGACCGGCCCGCGGCCCCGCACCCGCGCCAACCGGCCCCGGTCGGCGGGCGCGTGACGGCGCGCCGGAGGCCGGCGGCCGCGGCGCACACGGTCGGGGCTCAGCCCTCGGGCGCCGCTGCGACCCATGTCATCGGCCGGTTGGGCACGGTCCGATACCCCGCAGCGGACAATCAAGGAGCGCCGTCCGCGAGACCATGCGGGGTTTCCGTCGAGGAGAAGAGAAACCGCCAGTGAAATCAGAGATCAGAGGGCGCAGGGTACGGAATGCGGTCGTGGTGACGACCGTTCCGCTCATGACGCTTGCCGCCTGCTCAACGGGGAGTGATTCCGCGAACGGTGACAAGCCCCACATTCGGATGATGGTCAATCTGACGGAGAATCTCGACCGCACCTACTGGGAGAACCTGGTCGAGCCCTACGAGCAGAAGAGCGGTGTGAACGTCGAGATAGTCGGCCCCGACGACGGCAACGTCGCGGCCACTTATCAGAAGCAACTCGCCGCGGGCACACCGCCCGACGTCGTCCAGTCCATCTTCCCCGACGAGAACTCCGCGAAGCACCTCGTCGACTTCAGCGACGAGAAGTGGGCGCAGGACACCCCCATGTTCGACACCTACGCCATGCACGGAAAGCACTACACCGTCGGCGTGGGCGAGCAGATCCAGTCGCTCATCTTCTACAACAAGACCGCGTTCAAGGAGGCGGGGCTCACCAAGCCCCCGACCACCTGGGACGAGTTCGGCGAGGACCTCGGCAAGCTGAACGACGCCGGATACACCCCGCTCCAGACCGCGGGCGACTTCCAGACCGGCCTCCAGCTCCAGCAGATGTACCACCCCGACCTGAACGAGCTGCACCCCAACTGGCAGACCCTCGTCTCCGACAGCCAGGACGGGGCCGGCGAGCTGTACAAGCCCATGTTCCAGCACTACGCGGACTGGCTGGACAGCAAGTACATCAGCAAGGACGACGTCGACGTCACCCCGGCCGATGCCGACCAGGACTTCATCGACGGAAAGGCGGGCTTCTACTGCAACGGCAGTTGGTACGCCGCCACCATCGAGTCAGCGGGGCGCATGCCCTTCGAGGTGGGGGTGTTCTCGCCGCCGGTGAGCAAGGGCAACTACCCGGGCCCGCAGGGCGCCACCATGGCGAATTCCTACATGGTCCACAAGGAGTCCAGGAACGTCGAGGCCGCCAAGGGCCTCGTCCAGTTCCTGACCACCGACAAGACCGTCATCATCGTCCAGTTGAAGGCCGACGGGTCGTTCCGCCAGGACGCCATCATGGGGCAGTCCGACATCGGCACCCAGGTACAGAACGTGCTGGACGACGCGCCCAAACTCGTCGCCGTCGGCGAGGGTTTCGGCGACACCAAGCTGCCCGTCACCGGATTCAACCCCAAGTTCACGGAGATCGCCCAGAGCCTGTACAAGGGCACCTCCCCCTCGGAGGCGGCGACGAACCTCGACCGCTGGGTCGACCAGAACCGCTAGCGCCCTCCCCCATCCGCTTCCCGCCCGACGGTCAATCCCCGGGCCATCCCGTCGCGCCCGGCGGCGGGGTGGCCCGAGCGATTCCGTCATCTGCCCAGTCCACCCACACAAGCAATTCGCTTCCGCTCCCCCTGGAGAGAAACCCATGAAGTCAGTAATCGGCCGGCGGCGGGTCCGGGGAGCCGCGGTGCTCGCGACCGCCCCCCTGCTCGTGATCATCTCGGCCTGCTCGTCCGGCAGTTCCTCCACGGGCGGAGGCAAGGACGGCGAGATACGGATGATGGTCAACCTCACCGACAACCTCGACCAGGCGTACTGGAAGAAGCTGGTCAAGCCCTTCGAGGACAAGACCGGGCTCAAGGTGAAGATCGAGGGCCCCTCGGGCAAGAGCGTCGCGGAGTCCTTCCCCCAGCAGCTCGCCGCCGGCACCGCGCCCGACGTCATCCAGTCGATCTTCCCCGACGACGACACCGCGCCAGAACTGGTCGACCTGAGCGGCGAGTCCTGGACCAAGGGCACCCCGATGTTCGAGAACTACGCGATGGGCAAGAAGCACTACGCGGTGGGCATCGGCGAGCAGATCCAGTCGCTGGTCTTCTACAACAAGGACGCGTTCAAGAAGGCGAAGATCAGCAAGACGCCCACCACCTGGGACGAGCTGGCCACCGACATGGACAAGCTCAAGAAGGCCGGCCTCACCGCCATGCAGACCGCGGGCGACTTCGAGACCGGCCTCCAGCTCCAGCAGATCTACCACCCCGCGCTCAACCAGGCGCACCCCAAGTGGCAGACCGCGGTCTCCGACAAGAAGCTCAAGGTCGGCGACGCGTACAAGCCGATGTTCCAGATGTACGCGGACTGGATCAAGAAGGGCTACATCGCCAAGAGCGACGCGGGCCTCGACCCCTCCCAGGCCGACGGCAACTTCATCGCCGGCAAGGCGGGCATGTACGTCAACGGGAGCTGGTTCGCCGCCACCCTGGACCAGGCGAAGGACCTCCCCTTCGAGGTCGGCGTCTTCTCGCCGCCCACCGACGGCAAGGCGTACCCGGGCCCGCAGGGCGCCACCATGGCCACCCCCTACATGGTGCGCAAGGGCGCGAGCAGCGAGTCGGACGCCAAGAAGCTGGTGAAGTACCTGGTCACCGACAAGGCCGCGATCAAGGGCCAGCTCGGTGCCGACGGTGTCTTCCGCGAGGACGGCACGGGCGCGGGCAAGCCGACCGCGACCGACACCCAGGTGCAGGACATCCTCACCAAGGCGCCGGAACTGGTCGCCGTGGGTGAGGGCATGGGCAACGTGCGGCTGCCGGTGACCGGGTTCAACCCGAAGTTCACCGAGATCGCGCAGAGCCTCTACACCGGCAAGAGCCCGGCCGACGCCGCCAAGGCGATCGACCAGTGGGTGGACGAGAACCGCTGAGTGCGCGGGTGCGGGGCGGGCGGCGCCGGAAGGCGCCGTGCCGCCCCGCACCGCTGTCCGGGACGGGTGCTGGAACCGCCCCGGCGTACGGCGGCGGCCGGTCAGCCGCCCTCGGGTGGACCGTCCCCGGGGCCGCTTGCGGCGCCCGGCGCGGCGGCATCGGGCGCGGCGCCTTCCGGCGTCCGGCCGTCCCTGGCCAGTAGCTCGCGCTGCTGCGCGAGCACCCGCCGCAGATGGGCGCGCACCGCCTCGCGCGCGGCGTCCGGGTCGCGGGCCTCGATCGCGTCGAGGATCGCCCGGTGCTCCCCGAAGGTGTCCGACAGGCTGGCGAGATAGGTCCTGGCGTCCTTGTAGGACTCGCGCAGGCACTCGTTCACCGGGTTCATGAACCACGAGAAGAACGGGTTGCCGTTGGCCCTGGCCATCAGCTCGTGGAAGCGCATGTCCTCTTCAAGGCAGCGCCGGTAGTCGTCCGGGTGGCCCTCGGCGCGCTCCAGCGAGGCCCGCATCTCGGCGACGTCGTCCGCGCTGCGGCGTTCCGCGGCGAGCGCGGCGATCTCCGCCTCGATGACCAGGCGGGTCTCCATGAGCTGCTGGAAGGTGGCCGTGTTCATGCCGAGCATCAGCGCGTAGTGCCGGGCGATGGCGGAGCCGTCCGGCATCGCGACGACCATGCCGCGGCCCGGCCTGATGTCGACGAGCCCGCGCTGGTCGAGGATGCGCCCCGCCTCCCTGATGACGGTGCGGCTGACACCGTGCCGGGTGGCGAGCTGGGCCTCGGTGGGCAGCCTGTCGCCGGGGCGTAGCCCCTGGGCGAGGAGGTCGGCTTGCAACCGCTCCGCGACAACCTCGGGCAGCCGCGGCGGGCGCGGCGGCAGATCGCGCGCGGACGGGTCGCTCGCGCCTGTGCCGGTGGGTTGCATTGGGTCCATACGAGAACTATTGTCTAATCATCATACAAAGTCAATGAGACCTTGTCGGCGGCCGTACGACGCCCCGGGTACCCCGGTTTCCGCCGCTCTCCCGCGGGCCGCACATCCTCCCTCCGTTCCGTGGCTCCCGCGAAAACGGGACCGACAGAACCGGGACCGGCAGAACCAGGCCCCGACCCCACCCGCAGCCGACCGCCGCCGCGCCCCGCGGGCGCGCCCGCGCCCCGGTTCCCACGCAGGAAGGCCCGTCCAGGCACATGACCACCTCCACCGAGATCTCCGCAGCACCCTCCGACGTCCTGCCCGAGGACTACGCCGACGGCACCGACGGCACCGACGGCGGCGCCACCCTGGTCGGCCGGGTGCTCGCGGGCGACGGGAGCGGACCCAGCCTCGTCACCGTGCGCGACGGCGCCTTCCACGACATCACGCATCTCGGTCCCACCCTCTCCGACCTGCTGGAGCGCCCCGACGCCGCGGCCGTCGTACGCGCCGCGCAGGGCACGAGGAGCTGGCCCCTGGAGGCGGTGCTCGCCGCGAGCGCGGCCCGTGACACCTCCGCCACCCGGCTGCTCGCGCCGATCGACCTCCAAGTGCTCAAGGCGGCCGGCGTCACCTTCGCCGACAGCATGATCGAGCGGGTCATCGAGGAGCGCGCGGGCGGCAGGCCGGAGGCGGCCGAGGAGATCAGGGCGCAGATCACCACGCGGGTGGGGGCCAGGCTCGACGCGGTCAGGGCGGGCAGCCCGCAGGCCGTGGAGCTGCTTGCCTGGCTGCGCGAGGAGGGCCTGTGGTCGCAGTACCTGGAGGTCGGGCTCGGCACCGACGCCGAGGTGTTCACCAAGGGCCCGGTGCTGTCCGCCGTCGGCTACGGCGCCCAGATCGGCATCGCGGCGGTCTCCGAGTGGAACAACCCGGAGCCCGAACTCGTCCTCGTCGTCAACTCCCGCGGCACCATCGTCGGCGCCACCCTCGGCAACGACGTCAACCTCCGCGACATCGAGGGCCGCAGCGCCCTCCTGCTCGGGCAGGCCAAGGACAACAACGCCTCCACCGCCGTCGGGCCGCTGGTGCGGCTCTTCGACGACCGCTTCGGCATCGACGACATCCGCGGCGCGCACATCGGCCTCGCGGTACGCGGCGAGGACGGCTTCGAGCTGGACGCCTCCTCCCACGTCGGCCTCATCAGCCGCAGTTTCGAGGACCTGGTGGGCCAGGCCACCGGGGCGCGCCACCCGTACCCCGACGGCCTCGTGCTGTTCACCGGCACCCTGTTCGCGCCCACCCAGGACCGCCACGAGCCCGGCAGCGGCTTCACCCACCACAAGGGCGACCTGGTGGAGATCGCCACCCCCGCCCTGGGCGCGCTCCGCAACACCGTCACCAGCAGCGAGAACGCGCCGCGCTGGGAGACCGGCATCCGCGACCTGTACGCCCATCTGTCCGCACGCACCGCGACCGGCCCCTCCTCATGACCGCCCCGCTCCTGGTCGTCACCGACATGACCTTCCCCGACGACGCCGCCGAGCGCGGCGCCGCGAGGGCGGCGGGCGCCGACTACCGCAGGTACGACTGCACCACCGAGGAGGAGACCGCGGCAGCGGTGCGCGGGGCCGCCGTCGCGCTGGTCAACTTCGCCCCGGTCACCGACCGGGTGCTGGCCGCGCTCGCGCCCGGCGCCACCGTGGTCCGCTACGGCATCGGCGTCGACAACATCGACCTCGCGGCCGCCGCCGGGCGCGGGGTGCGGATCGCGAACGTGACCGACTACGGCTCCGACACCGTCGCCGACCACGCCGCCGCGCTGCTCCTCGCGCTGCTGCGCAAACTGCCGCAGCACCGGGCCATGATCGCCGCGGGCGAGTGGCCGGCGCCGTCCGACCTGGCGCCGGTGCGCGCGCTGCGCGACACCACCGTCGGCCTCGTCGGCACCGGGCGCATCGGGCGCGCGCTCGCCGCCCGGCTCGCCCCCTTCGGCACCCGGGTCCTCGGCTACGACCCGTACGCGGACCAGGACCGGCTCACCGCGGCCGGCATCGTGCCCAGCGGGCTGCGCGACCTGCTCGCCGCCTCTCACGCGGTGTCCCTGCACGCCCCCGCCACCGCGGACACCCACCACCTCATCGGCCGGGAGAGCCTGGCCCTCATGCCGCGCGGCGCGGTGCTCGTCAACACCGCGCGCGGCTCCCTCGTCGACACCGCCGCCGTCGTCGAGGCCCTGCGCGAGGGGCGGCTCGGCGGGGTCGCGCTCGACGTCGTCGAGGAGGGGCCGCCGGCGCCCGACGACGGGCTGCGCACCCTGCCGAACGTCATCCTCACCCCGCACGCCGCGTTCTACTCCGAGGGCTCCGTGCACCGGCTCCAGCAACTGGCCGCCGACGAGGCCCGCCGCGCCCTGCTCGGCGAGCCGCTGCGCTCCCCCGTACCACTGCCCGAGCCGCACCGGGAGAGCTGACCCATGCCATCGAACGCACCCCAGGAAGCCGCAGCCATGCCGCACACCGCGCCCCTCGTCTGCCGCAACTTCCACGACAACGCCTGGCACGACAGCACGGGCGAGCCGATCGAGCGCCGCAACCCGGCCAACGGGGAACTGGCCGCCGTCGCGCCCCGCGCCACCGCCGAGGAGACCGCGCGCGCCGTCGCCTCCGCACGCGACGCCTTCCCCGAGTGGAAGCGCGCCGTGCCCGCGGAGCGCTCCCGGCTGCTGCACGAACTCGCCGCCGCCTGCGCCACCCGCTCCGAGGACCTGGCCACCGCCATCACCCGCGAGCAGGGCAAGCCGCTGGACGAGGCGCGTGGCGAGACCGCCAAGTTCGTCACCGCGCTGCACTACTACGCCGAGGAGGCGGTACGGGTCTACGGGCGCACCGTGCCCAACGACACCCCCGGCTTCCTCAGCATCGTCGAGCGCGAACCCCTCGGCCCCGTCGCCGGCATCGTCCCCTGGAACTACCCCGTCGAGCTGATCGGCTGGAAGCTGGGCGGGGCGACCGCCGCGGGCTGCACCATCGTCGTCAAGCCCTCCGAGTACACCCCGGGCTGCGCCCAGGTGCTCTCCGAGTGCGTCGCCGCCACCCTGCCGCCCGGCGTCGTCAACTTCGTCTACGGGGAGGGCGGAACCGGGGCCGCGCTCGCCGGGCACCCCGACATCGCCAAGGTCGCCTTCACCGGCTCGCTGCGCACCGGCGAGGCCCTGTTCCGCACCGTCTCCGGGATCACCGGGCTCTCCCTCGAACTCGGCGGGAGCTGCCCCATGGTGGTCACCGACACCGCCGACGTCGCCGCGGCCGTCGCGGGCGCCACCCGGCGCTCCTTCCGCAACGCGGGCCAGATCTGCATCGCCGTCAACCGCGTCTACGTACAGCGCGGTGTGTACGAGGCGTTCACCGCGGGCCTCGCGGAGGCCGCCGACGCGCTCACGGTGGCCGACGGGCTCGCGGTGCCAGACGCCGACGTCGGCGCGCTCACCATGGACGAGACCTACCGGCGCACCCTCGACCACATCGAGGACGCGGTGGCGCGCGGCGCCGAGGTGGTGGCGGGCGGCGGCCCCGTGGACGGCCTCGCGCCCGGGCTCTTCCTGCGGCCCACCGTTCTCGCGCGGGCCCCCGCCGACGCGCTCGTCATGCACGACGAGACCTTCGGGCCACTCGTCGGCGTCGCCCCCTTCGACGACCTCGACGACGCGATCGAGCGGGCCAACGGCGCCCCCGGCGGCCTCGCCGCGTACGCCTACACCCAGGACACCCGGGAGACCTTCGCGCTCGCCAGAGGGCTCGACTTCGGCAACGTCGCCGTCAACAACGTGGACGCGGGCATCATGAACGCGCCCTACGGGGGCCGCAGGGAGAGCGGGTTCGGCTCGGAGCACGGGCCCGAGGGCCTGGCCTCGTACCTCCAGTACAAGCACGTGAGGCTCCGCCACGGCGCGCAATGAGGCGCACGAAGGGACTGACCAGCCATGCTGATAGGGATCGACCTGGGAACCTCGGCCTGCAAGGCGATCGCGGTGGGCCCCGGCGGCGAGGTCGTCGCCAAGCAGAGCCGCGAGTACCCCATGATCAACCTGCGCCGGGGCTGGGCGGAACAGGACCCGGCCGAGTGGTGGCGCGCCACCGACGAGGCCGTCACCGCGCTCGCCGCCGCACTGCCGCAGGGCGGCCGTGAGGTCTCCGGGATCGGCCTGTGCGGGCAGATGCACGGGCTGACCGCGCTCGACGAGCACGACGAGCCGCTGCGGCACGCCATCCTCTGGAACGACCAGCGCTCCTCGGACCAGTGCGACTGGATCACCGAGCGCGCCGGGGGCCTCGACGGGCTGCTGCGGATGACCCAGAACCGGATGCTGCCCGGGTTCACCGGCGGGAAGATCGTCTGGCTGCGGGAGAACGAGCCGGAGAACTACGAGCGGATGGCCCGCCTCCTCAACCCCAAGGACTTCCTGCGGCTGAAGATGACGGGCGGCCACGCCACCGACGTCTCGGACGCCTCGGGCACGGGCCTGTTCGACGTGGCGCACCGCACCTGGTCCACCGAGCTGCTCGGCCTCATCGGCGTGGACCGCGCGCTGCTGCCCGACGCGGTCGAGTCGAGCGACGCCACCGGGGTGCTGCTGCCCGCCCTCGCCGAGCGGTGGCATCTGCCCGTCGGCACCCGGGTGTTCGGCGGCGGCGGTGACGCGGTGCTCCAGACCACCGCCATGGGCATCGTCGACCCGGGGCCCGTCGGCTTCACCGTCGGCACCGCGGGCATCGTCGCGGGCGGCACCTCCGCCTGCCCCGACAACCCCGGGGGCCGGGTCCAGGTGTCCTGCGGCAACGCCCCGGGGCGCTGGCACATCATGGGCGTCTCGCTCTCCGCGGGCGGCGCCTTCCAGTGGCTGCGGGACGCGCTGACCCCGCTGGGGCCCGTCACCTTCGAAAGGCTCGTGGAACTCGCCGCCGAGGTCGAACCCGGCTCCCGGGGGCTGCTGTTCCTGCCCTATCTGCTCGGCGAGCGCTCCCCGCACCTCGCGCCCGAGGCGTCCGGGGTGTGGGTGGGGCTCACCCCGTACCACGACGCGGGGCACCTGGCCCGCAGCGTGATGGAGGGCGTGCTGCTCAACCTCCGCGAGATCCTTGAGGTGTGCAGGACGGCGGGGATGGACTGCGAGCGGGTGATCGCCTCGGGCGGCGCCGCCGCGGAGCCGCTCTGGCTCCAGATGCTCGCCGACGTCCTCGGCCGCGAGACCGTCACCGTCACCGGGGCCGCGGAGGGCGGTGCGTACGGCGCCGCGCTCATCGCGGGGATCGGCACCGGCCAGTGGTCCTCGCTCGAAGAGGCGCTGGTCGGGATCGCCGTGGAGGAGATCCACGTGCCCGACACCGCGGCCGCCCGCCGCTACGACACCGTGTTCGGACGCCACCGGGGGCTCTACGACAGCCTCGCGGATACCTACCGTACGGCGGCGGGGGAAGGAGGGGACGCGTGACCCTGCCGGAAGGAGCGGTGCGCGCCGTGGTGTTCGACCTCGACGGCACCCTCGTCGACTCCGCGCCCGACATCGCGGCGGCGCTGAACGAGGCGCTGACCGCGCGGGGACTCGGACCGCTCAGCGTCGAGCAGACCCGCGGCCTGCTCGGCGGCGGCGCCGCCACCCTCGTCGAGGGCGCGCTGCACCTCACGGGCGGCCCCGCCGGCCTCGCGGACACCGTGCTCGCCGACTACGGCGACGCCTACGCCCGCACCCCGGTGGCCGCCACCACCGTCCACGCGGACGCCCACGAGGCGCTCCGGGAGCTGCGGGAGGCCGGGGTGCGGACCGCGGTGTGCACCAACAAGCGCTCCGACCTCGCCGACCGGGTGCTCGAAGGCACCGGACTCGCCGCGCTGTTCGACATCGTCGTCGGCATCGACGACGCCCCGGCCGCCAAGCCCGACCCGGCACATCTGCGCACGGTCCTCGACCTCCTCGGGGTCTCCGCGCGCCAGACGCTGTACGTCGGCGACACCCGGGTCGACGCGCTGACCGCGGAACGCCTCGGCGTGCCCTACCGCCACGTCGCCTGGGGCTCGCCCGTCCCCGGCGCCACCACCGTCGGCGGCTTCGCCGAAGTCGCCGAGGCCGCCCTGACCAGCGGTCTGCTCGCCGAGGCAGGACGCCGCTCCCCCGCACCGCCCGCCGCCCGCGGCGGCCAGCGACGCACCGGAAGCCACACCCTCCCACCGACCACCCTTACCTCCTACCAAGCCGACCCTTCCCACCGCTCAACCGACCCTCCCCACCGCTCAACCGATCCTCCCCACCACCCAGCCGACCCTCCCCACCACCCAGCCGACCCTCCCCACCACCCAACCGACCCTCCCCACCACCCACCCACAGGAGCCCGCACCATGCATCCGACCACCGACCAGGACCGCGCCAAATGGGCCGCGGGAAAGGCGGCCATCGACGTCTACGTCCACAACGGGATGAAGCTGGGCCTCGGCTCCGGCACCACCTCCCACTGGTTCGTCCGCGCCCTGGGCGAGGCGGTGTCCGGCGGCCTCGACGTGGTGGGCGTGCCCACCTCCACCGGCACCAGGGACCTGGCCGTCCAGGTGGGGGTGCCGCTGACCACCCTCGCCGAGGTGGACAGGCTCGACCTGACCGTGGACGGCGCCGACGAGATCGACCACCAAGGCGCCATGATCAAGGGCGGCGGCGCCTGCCTGCTGTGGGAGCGCATCATCGCGGACGCCTCCGCGCGGATGGTGGCCGTGGTCGACGACACCAAGCTGGTGCGCACCCTCGGCGCCTTCCCGCTGCCCATCGAGGTCGTCCCGTACGCCTGGGAGTCGACCAGGCGCTCGGTGGCCAGGCTGCTCGCCAGGCACGGCCACCCGGACGTGGAGCTGCCGCGGCGTACCGAGGGCGGCGGGCCCGTCGTCACCGACAGCGGCAACTTCCTGCTCGACGCGCCGCTCGGCGCCATCAAGGACCCGCTCGCGCTGGACGCCGAGCTGAACTGGATTCCCGGCGTGGTGGAGAACGGCCTGTTCACCGGGGTCGCCGACGAGATGGTCATCGGCTCGGCCTCCGGCGAGTACGAGATCCGCAACGTCTCCGGCGCGCCGTCCGCCCGTCCCACCGTCACGAACAGGGGTGTTGCCCGATGAGCAGTGTCTTCTCCCTCGACGGCCGGGTGGCCGTGGTCACCGGCGGCGCCCGGGGCATCGGCGAGGCCATCGTGACCGGACTGCTCGACGCGGGCGCCCGGGTGCACATCTGCGATCGCGACGAGGAGGCCGGCCGGGCCACCGCCGACCGGCTCGGCGCCGCCTTCGTCGCCGCGGACGTCACCGACTCCGCGAGCGTGGCCGCCGCGTTCGAGCGGGTGGCGGCCGAGTCCGGGCGGCTCGACATCGCCGTCAACAACGCCGGGATCGTCCACAACGGGCCGAGCGAGGACCTCGACGACACGGACTGGCGCCGGGTGCTGTCGGTCAACCTGGACGGCGTCTACTACTCGTGCCGCGCCGCCGGGCGGCTGATGCTCGCCCAGGGCTCGGGCAGCATCGTCAACACCGGCAGCATGAGCGGCCACATCTCCAACCGGCCGCAGCCGCAGTCCGCGTACAACGCGGCCAAGGCGGGGGTCATCCACCTCACCAAGTCCCTCGCGGGCGAGTGGGCGTCGCGCGGTGTGCGGGTCAACTCCGTCTCCCCCGGCTACGTGGGCACCGAGATGACCCAGCGCGGCATGGACAACGTGGAGTGGCGCAGGGCCTGGATCGAGGGCACCCCGATGGGCCGGGTCGCCGAGCCCCGCGAGATCGCGCCCGCCGTGGTCTTCCTCGCCTCCGACGCGGCGAGCTACTGCACGGGCACGGATCTGGTCGTGGACGGCGGTTACACCGTGTGGTGAGCGGGGAACCCGGCCGCCACGGCACCGGGCGCACGGCGGTGCGGCCCGGTGCCCGCGGCACCCGGCAGCAGAGAACCGACCAGGACGGGCAGGCATGAGCAGCACACGGACCACCGACGCCACCACCCCGAGCGACCTCGCGGCGCTGCTCGGCGCGGCGCACGACGCCCGCGAGACCGTCGCACGCTCCACACCCGGCGAGCGCGCGGGCTGGCTGCGGGCGCTCGCCGACCGGGTCGACGAGGAGGCCGACGCGCTGATCGCGCTGGCCCACGAGGAGACCCACATCCCCACGGAGCGGCTGCGCGCGGAGGCGGTGCGCACCTCGTTCCAGCTCCGCTTCTTCGGGGACGTGCTCGCCGAAGGACGCTTCCTCGGGGCGGTCGTCGACCACGCGGACGCCGACTGGCCGATGGGCCCGCGCCCCGACATCCGCCGGGTGAACATCCCGGTCGGCCCCGTCCTGGTCTACGAGGCCAGTAACTTCCCCTTCGCCTTCGGCGTGCTCGGCGGGGACACCGCGTCCGCGCTCGCCGCGGGCTGCCCGGTGCTGCTGAAGACCCATGAGGCGCACCCCCGTCTCGCCGCCGCGTTCGGGGCGCTCGCCACCGGGGCGCTGCGCTCCGCGGGCGCGCCCGACGGGGTGTTCGCGCTGGTGCACGGGCAGGAGGCGGGGGTGAGCGCGCTGCGGGACAGCCGGGTGCGCGCCGCGTCGTTCACCGGCTCCGTGCCCGGCGGGCGCGCCCTCTTCGACATCGCGGCCTCCCGCCCCGACCCCATCCCGTTCTACGGGGAGCTGGGCAGCGTCAACCCGGTCTTCGCGCTGCCCGGCGCGGTGCGCGAGCGGGGCGCGGCGCTGGCGGCCGAGTACGTGGCGTCGTTCACGGCGAGCGCGGGCCAGCTCTGCACCAAGCCGGGGCTGCTGTTCCTGCCGGAGGGGCACGGCCTCGACGGCGCGCTGCGCGACGCGCTGACGGGCGCGGGCGGGCAGCGGATGCTGACCGGGCGGATGGCGGAGGGCTATGCGGCGGGCGCGGACGCGCGCACCCGCGCCGACGGGGTGTCGGTGCTCGCGGCGGCCGACGGCGGGGGCCAGGGGCTGCCGCCCGTGCTGCTGCTCCAGGTCTCGTCCCGGGACTTCGTACGGCGCCAGGAGCTGTTGCAGGGCGAGTGCTTCGGGCCGCTTTCGCTGGTGGTGACCTACCGGGACGAGGAGGAGCTGCTGCGGCTCGCGGGGAGCCTGGAGCCCAGCCTGACCAGCACCGTGCAGGCGGAGCCGGGCGACGACGCCACCGCCGCCCGGCTGCTCACGGTGGCGCAGCGGCACGCCGGGCGGCTGCTCTACAACGCCTGGCCGACCGGGGTCACGGTGTCCTGGGCGCAGCAGCACGGCGGCCCGTACCCGTCGAGCACCGCGGAGGCCACCACGTCGGTGGGCGCGGCGGGCATCGAGCGCTTTCTGCGCCCGGTGGCCTGGCAGTCGGTCCCCGACCGGCTGCTGCCCGACCCGCTCAAGGAGGGCAACCCCTGGGGGGTGCCGCGCCGTACGGGGTAGCGCCGGACGGGGGCCTGCCACGCCGCGGCCGACGCCCCCGTGTGGTCGGCCCCCGGCGCGGCGGGTGTCAGGCTCCCGCGGTGGGGGCCGCGCCCGCCCCGGGCACGAACGCGCCCTCCCGGGCGCCGTGCGGCCTGCCCTCCTCCGCGACGGGGACGCCGCGCAGATAGGTGCGCACCACCCGGCCGCGCACCCGGCGGCCGTCGAAGGGGGTCCAGCCCGCCTTCGACAGGACGTCCTCGTTGCGCAGGGTGCGCTCGGCGCCCGGGTCCACCAGGACGAGGTCGGCGTCGGCGCCCGGCGCGAGGCGGCCCTTGCGGGGCCAGAGGCCGTACTGCTTCGCCGGGTTCTCGCTGTAGACGCGGGCGACGTCCTCGTACCCGAGGTGTCCGCGCGCCGCCGCGTCGAGCAGCAGCGCCATGGTGCTGTCGAGCCCCGGCAGGCCGAAGTGGACGTTCCAGATGTCGCCCGCGCGCTTCTGCTCCAGGGTCGAGGGGGCGTGGTCGGTCGACATGTGGGTGAGGGTGCCGCCGCGCAGCAGCCGCCACATCTCGCGCTCGTCCTCGTCGGTGCGGGCCCTGGCGGGCGGGGTGAACTTGCGCAGCGCGCCCGCGTCGAGGACCTCGTCCTCGCGCAGCAGGAAGTACTGCGGGCAGCCCTCGGCGGCGAGGCGGGCGCCCGCGGCGCGCTCCCTGGCGACGTAGGAGGCGACCTCGGGGTTGCTGACGTGGGCGATGGTGGCGCGTGCGCCGGTGAGCCGTACCAGCAGGGCGGCCACGGCGGCGGCGACGAGTTCGGCGTCGCGGCCCCGCCACTCGGGCAGAATCCCGCCGTCGGTGCGGCCCGCCGCCTTCAGCAGCGCCTCGGCCGACTCGGTCAGCGACTCGTCCTCGCAGTGCATCAGGCTGACGCCGCCGCACAGCGCCGTCTGCGCCAGGTGCTCCTTCAGCGCGGCGGCGGTGTGCCCGGGGACGCCGTGGGTGGTGCAGGTGAACACCTTGAAGAAGGTCACGCCCGCGGCCCACAGGTCAGGTACGGACGGGGCGCTGCCCGGCCAGGCGTGGGCGGCGAGCCCGTAGTCGACGTTGGACCTGCCGCGCAGGTGGGCGCGCTTGTCGCGGAGGTCGTCGACGGTCCTGACGGGCTGTCCGTGGCTGTGCTCGACGAGGGTGGTGACGCCGGAGGCGGCCGCGGCCGACGTCCCGGTGGGGAAGTCCTCGCGGTCGGTGCTGCCCGGGTCCATGAGGTGGACGTGGGTGTCGACGCCGCCCGGCAGCACGAGCAGGCCGCCCGCGTCCACGGTGCCGCCCGCGGCGGGGCGCTCGGGCCCCACATAGGCGATCCGGCCGCCGCGCACACCGATGTTGGCGCGGTGGCGGCCCTGCGGGGTGACCGCGGTGCCGCCCTCGACGAGGAGGTCAAGGTCTGTGTCAGGCATGTGCTCGGCCCCTCACGAGTAGCGCAGGTCTTCGGTGGTCGCGAACCAGTCGAACGGCTGGCCCGAGGAGTTGATCACGACGCTCTTGGGCCTGGTGTAGGCGTGGTACGCGTCAAGACCGTTCTCGGAGCCGATGCCGCTGTCCTTGGAGCCTCCCCAGGGCGACGCCGGGTCGATCCTGTGGTGGTCGTTGATCCAGGTGATGCCGACGTCGAGCCCTTCGCTGACGCGCAGCGCCGTGCCGATGTCGCAGGTCCACACCGACGAGGCGAGCCCGAACTCGGCGTCATTGGCCCTGCGCAGCGCGTCGGCCTCGTCGTCGAAGGGGACGACCAGCGTCAGCGGGCCGAAGACCTCCTCGTACCAGAGGTCCTGGGCGGGGGTGACGTCGCCGACGACGGTCGGTTCGTAGAACCAGCCGCGGGAGTACGCCTCCCCTTCGGGGACCCGGCCGCCCGCGAGGACCCGGGCACCCTGGTCCTGCGCCTTGGCGACGGCGTCGGCGACCTTGGCCCGCTGGGCCTCGGAGACCAGGGGCCCGATCTGGGTATCGGCGGCGAGCGGGTCGCCGAGCCTGAGGGCGCGGGTACGGGCGACGAGGCGCCGGGTGAACTCGTCGTGCACGGAGCGCTGGACCAGGATGCGGGCGCCCTGCACACAGGTCTGCCCGGTGGCGATGAACGAGGCGAACAGGGCGCCCGCGACCGCCTGGTCGAGGTCGGCGTCGGCGAAGACGAGGACGGGCGCCTTGCCGCCCAGCTCGGCCGTGACCGGGATCAGGGAGCGGCCCGCGTTGGCGGCGACGGTGCGTCCCGTCTCGGTGCCGCCCGTGATGTCGAGCTTCGCGAGGCCCCGGTGCTCGGAGAGGGCGCGTCCCGTGGTGGCGCCGAGCCCGGTGACGGTGTTGACGACACCGGGCGGCACCCCGGCCTCCTCCAGCAGGCCCACGAGCGCGAGCGGTACGGCGGGCCCCAGCTCGCTCGGCTTGATCACCAGGGAGTTGCCCGCGGCGAGCGCGGCGGACAGCTTCTTCATGGTGATGAGGAGGGGGTGGTTCCAGGGGGTGATGAGCCCGGCGACGCCGAGCGGCACGCGCCGCACCACGTTGAGGTGCCCGGCGCCGAAGTCGGGGACGGTGCCCTCGGCGGTCTGCGCGACGGCGCCGAAGTACTCAAGCCACTCGGGGAGCCGGGCGAGCTGGGCGCGCATCTCCCGCAGCGGGCGGCCGATCTGCAAGGTCTCCAGGCGGGCGTACGCGTCGATGCGGTCGGCGAGCAGGGCGGCGGCGCGGTTCAGCACGCGGGCGCGCTCGCGGGGCGCGATACCGCGCCACCTGCGGTCGTCGAAGGCGGTGCGGGCCGCGGTGACGGCCGTGTCCACGTCCGCGGGGGTGGCGTGCGCGACGTCGTACAGGGTCTCGCCCGTGGTGGGCGAGGCGACGGTGAAGGAGGCGCCGTCGGACGCGGCGACGTCCTTGCCGTCGATGTGCAGCAGCAGGGTCCTGGACATGGTGTTCACTCACTCTCCGCGGGCCGGCCCACAGGGCCGACGAGTCGTGTCGCGGCCGCGTGGGCGACCTCGGCAAGCTCCCCGTCCGACAGCGTGACACCCGCGAGCTGGTCGCCGAGCCCGCCCCCGCCCATGTCGAAGGGCGTGTCCGTGCCGAGCACGACCCGGTCGGCCCCGACCTGCCGGATCAGGAAGGCGGTGGCCTCGGGGCTGTGCGTGAGGGTGTCGTAGTGGAAGCGGCGGGCGTACTCGCTGGGCTTCAGCTTGCAGCCGCGCGCCTCGGGCCGTACCGCGTGGCCGTGGTCGAGGCGGCCGAGCTGGTACGGGAGGTGGCCGCCGCCGTGCACGAGGACGACGTCGAGGTCGGGCAGGGCGTCCAGGGTGCCGGACAGGATGAGCCGGGAGGCGCACACCGCGGTCTGCCAGGGGTTGCCCTGGAGGTTGGTCAGGTAGAAGTCGTCGAGCGGTCCCGGGGTGGCGCCGACGTAGTACGGGTGGACCACGAGCGGCACCCGCAGCTCCTCGGCGGCGGCGAGCACGGGGCGCAGGCTCGGGTCGTCGAGCTGGACGCCCTCGGCGTGCGGCCCGATCTGGGCGCCGCGCAGCCCCAGCTCCCGTACCGCGCGCCGCAGTTCCACGACCGAGGCGGCCGGGTCCTGGAGCGGCAGGGTGGCGAGCCCGGCGAAGCGTTCCGGGGCCTCGGCGACCATGCCGGCGAGGGTGTCGTTCAGCGTCCGCGCGGCGTCGGCCGCGGCCTCCGCCTCGATCCAGTAGAGGAACAGCGGGGGCGCGACGGACAGCAGCGCCGCGTCGATGCCCTGCCGCTCCATGGTGGCGATCCTGGCGGGCACGTCGTGGAACGCGTCGAGCAGCGGGTAGCGGTACCCCTGCCGGTGGACGACCCAGGTGGAGCCGTCCGCCTGCTCCTCAAGCCGGATGCCGTCGGGAGCGGTGCCCGCGCGCATCGCGTCGACGAGGGCGGGCGGGATGACGTGGGCGTGGGTGTCGACGGCCCTGGGCCGCCGGGTCCGGCTGGTCATACGGCGGCCAGCACCTCCTTCACGGTGGCGGTCCAGCCGAACGCCTGCCGGATCACGAGCAGCGCGGCCTCGTGGGCGGCCCGGTCCATGGTGTCGACGCACTCCTCCACGACGACGGGCACGTAGTCGCGGGTGTTCGCGGCGACCGTGGTGGCGAGGACGCAACTGTTGGTGTTGACGCCGGTCAGCAGCAGGGTGTCGATGTGCCGCGACCTGAGGACGTGGTCCAGGTCGGTGGCGGCGAAGCAGTCGTAGCGCTTCTTGCCGGTGACGACGAGGTCGTACGCGGGGTCGTGGACCTCCGGCATGAGCTGGAGGCCGGGGCTGCCGGGGAGCTGGTGGCGCAGCACGTTCGCGCGGGAGGCGTCGGTGTCGGCGACCGAGGCCCACCAGGGGTTGGACGCGATGTCCTCGACGGCGTGGTAGGAGGTGACCACGTGCACCACGGGCAGGCCGCGCTCCCTGGCCCCGGCCAGGAACTCGGCGTTGGCCCGGGTGACGCGCTCCGCGTCGGCGGCGGGCAGCGGCATCGTGGCGACGGCCGGGTCCAGGTGCCCGCGGTGCAGGTCGATGGTGACGACGGCGGCGCGTCCGTACGGCACGGGGCGTGCGGTGCGCGGCGCCGGTGCCTGTGCCTGTGCCGTCGAGGGCGTCTGCGGTGTGTGCGGTGTCTGCGGCGTCCGCCTGGTCATCGGGCTGCCTCCTTGGGGTGCGGGCGGCGCTCGACGGCGCCGGTGGGCAGGACGTAGTCGACATGGTCGTCGGCGGGGACGCCGTGCACCCGGTCGAGGAGCCAGTCCGCGCTGTAGGTGACCCAGTTGGGCCCGAGGGCCACGGACGGTGTGGGCAGCGAGAGGGCGTGCCTGCCCTGCTGGTAGACGAGCATCGGCGCGGGTGTGGGGCAGGCCGCGGCGAGGTCGTAGCTGTGCTCGACCGGGGAGAGTTCGTCCTCGTCGCCCGCGACGACGAGCCATGGCGCGCTCATCCGGCCGACGAGGGGCCGCAGGTCGATCTCGCGGGCCATCTCGTCAAAGGCGGCCTCGTCGTGTTCGAGGCCCGACATCCACATGTACCGGGCCTTGAACGACGGCGACGCCATCTCGAAGATCATGTGGCAGCCGGGCTCGTGGCAGACCAGGCCGACCGCGCTGCCCAGCAGGGACGGCTGGGTGGCGGCGATCTGGGACATCCAGTAGGAGCCGAAGGAGAGGCCGAAGCCGACGAGGCGGTCCTCGTCGACCTCGGGCCGCCCGCGGCACCAGTCGACGAGCGCGGCCCCGGCGTCGATCCACGCGGTCGGGGTGAACTTGACGCCGCGGACCGGGGCCTCGCCCTGCCCGGGGCCGTCGAACGCGAGGACGGCGAAGCCCCGTTCGAGGAACTTGTCGCCGTACATGTTGACGTTCAACTCCTTGGGCGCGTCCATGCCGCCGCAGGAGAGGACCGTGTGCACGGGGCCGCCCGCATAGCCGACGGGCAGGTGGAACCAGGCGGGGATGAAGCCGTCGCCGAACGGGATCTCGACGCGCTCGACATGGTGGTCCGCGAGCCGCCCGTACCCGCCGTAGCAGGCGTTCTTGAGGTCGTCGAGGCGGGTGAGGCGCTCGCAGTCCTCCCAGATGGGCCACTCGGCCGTGGCGTAGAGCAGCGCCGCGTGGAAGTAGTGCTCGCGGGCGGCGACGGTGCGCCCCGCCGCCTCGGCCTCCTCGGCGAGGTTCCTGCGGCGCTCGGCGAGATCGGTGAAGACGGGCACGAGGTCGGCGAACTTGTGGATGCGCGACTCGGCCACCCGGAAGTCGGCGGTGGCGTCGACGCCCATGGGGCGCAGGGTGTAGGCGACGCGGGGCTGGTCCCACTCAAGTCCGTCCGTGCGGAGGACCGAGTCGGTGATCCAGCGTTGCTCGTGCCAGCGGCGCGGGCCACTCGTGGGTTTCATGGGGCGGGCTCCTGGGTGGTGTGCTGCGGTGGGGCGGGGGTGGTGGAGGGACGGGCGGCGCGGGTCAGGCGGTGTCGGCGCCGGGTCCCCGCACGGTGCGTGCCAGCGCGTCGGTCCTGACGAAGAGCAGTGCCGCGACGGCGACGAGCGGCAGCACCGTGAGCTGCCACAGGCCCGCGCCGCCCCAGCCCGCGTGGTCGACAAGCGCCGAGAACAGGTATCCGGCGAAGGCGGCGGGCAGGTAGAACGACGCGACGAACAGGCCGGAGACCCGCCCGATCAGCCGGGGCTTCACCGAGCGCTGCAACGCCGAGTAGATGTTGACGAACAGGAAGCCGCTGGCGATGGCGCCCTCGCCGAAGGAGAGCGCGTACTGCGGGCCCGCGGTGGTGGGGCCGTTGAAGAGCAGATAGCCGATGACGCAGCCGGCCAGCGCGGCCACGATCATGACGGCGCGCTGGTTGAGGCGGTCGCCGAGCCAGCCGGCCGGGATGCCGAGGACGGCCCCGAGGCCGAACATGCTGGCCGCGAGGGACGCCTGCCCCGAGCCGAAGCCGAGGTGGTCCTCCAGGAACGTGGGGTACAGGCCGATATAGCCGTACATCGAGATGCCGACGGCGACGGCGGCCAGCATCAGCAGCAGCACGTTGCGGTTGTAGAGGGCGTCGGGCAGGTGCGCGACGCGGAGCCGCGGCCCCTCCTCGACGACGACCTCCTTGCGCTCCGTGAACGACTTGCGGATGACGAGCGCGACGATGACGGCGAACACCAGGCCGATGAGGCCGTATGTGTAGAACGGCGTCTTCCAGCCGCTGTTGCCTCCGGCGATCTTCGTGCCCAACTGCGGGCCGATGAAGCCGCCGAGGCCGTAGGCGAAGTTCAGCGTGCCTATCGCCACGGACCTGCGGGCGAAGAAGTAGGCGCCGACGGCGGAGAACAGGGCGCCGTTCTGCATCGCCTCGCCGACCCCGGAGAGCGCGCGGTAGGCCATCATGTCGGGGAATCCGACGGCGACCGCGGTCAGGAACGTGAAGACCGAGTAGATCACGATGCCGACGATGATGACGCTCTTGCGGGAGACCCGGTCGAGCAGGTAGCCGGTCGGCACACCGGCCACTCCGATACCGAGCGTGAAGATCGTGGCCAGCAGACCTCCCTGGCCGAGGTCGAACCCGAAGTCGTGCCGGATGCCCGGCAGGAGGACCGAGAAGACCTGCCGGTCCATGGCGTTGACGACGTACGAGGCCGCCAGGACGGCCAGGCTGATCAGCGCGAGCGTGTTGCTCAGCCGGGGACCGTCGTCGTAGGCGCCACGGCGCCGGCCTTCGGTCCCGATGTCTGCTGCTGCGACCACGGTGTCCCTCCGAAGGGTTTCGGGTAGCATTCCGAATGATTCCAGCATCCTATAAAATGCAAACTATTGACTGTCAAATAACTGAGAGTGAGCACCATGCCCAAGGCCGGTACGCCCGTCGCGCAGCCCGTCGTCGCCGTCGCCTCCCTCGGCGGGACGATCACCATGACCGCGGGACCTCCGGGGGCCGGCACGGCGGGCACGGCCCGGGCCCCCGGGGTCACGCCCTCGCTCACCGCCGACGATCTGACCGCCTCCGTGCCGGAGCTGGCGGACGTCGCCTCCATACGGGCCGAGACGTTGTTCACCAAGCCGGGCGCCTCCCTCGGCTTCCCCGACCTGCTCGCGGCCCTCGCCTGGGCGCGGCGCACCGTGGCGGAGGGCGCCTCGGGCGCCGTGCTGGTCCAGGGGACCGACACGCTGGAGGAGACCGCGTACTTCCTCGACCTGTACTGGGACAGGCCCGAGCCGCTGGTGGTCGCCGGGGCGATGCGCCCCCCGCAGCACCCGGGCGCCGACGGGCCCGCGAACCTGCTGGCCGCCGCGCTCACCGCGGCCGACCCGCGCTCCCGCGGCCTCGGGGTGCTCGTCACCCTGGGTGACGAGGTGCACGCGGCAGCCCGGGTGCGCAAGCAGGACAGCGCCGCGCCCGGCGCGTTCGCCTCCGTGCCGTTCGGACCGCTGGCCCGGGTCCACGAACGGGCCCTCGCGTACGGCAGCCGCCCCGCGGCGCCCAGGCCCGCACCGCTCGCGCCGCCCGCCGCGTCCGAAGGACCGGTGCCGCGGGTCGCGCTGCTGGAGACCTTCCTCGGGGACGACGGCGAACTCCTCGGTCTCGCCTCGTCGGCGGGGTTCGACGGGGTGGTCGTGTCGGCGTTCGGCGCGGGGCACGTCTCCGCCGACCTCGCGGCCGCGGTGTCGAAGACGGTCGAGCGGGTCCCGGTGGTCTTCGCCACCCGTACCGGCGCCGGGGCCGTGTTCCGTGACACCTACGGCTTCACCGGCTCGGAGCAGGACCTGATCAGGCGGGGCGCCGTCCCCGCGGGCTGGCTCGACGGCCGCAAGGCGCGGCTGCTGCTGTGGGCGCTCCTCGCGTCGGGCGCCGACGCGGACGCGGTGCGCGCCGGCTTCGCCACTCGGTCGGGTCCCGGGGGCGGAGCGCTCTAAGCTGAGTGCGGACGACATCGATCCCGGTAATTGGAGGCAACGGTGACGGTCGGCAGGCTGGCGGCGGCCGGACGGGCCAGAACGGCACACGAGTACGCGCTGGCCACGCTCCGTACCGCCATCCTGGACGGCACGCTGGCGGGCGGCACCCGGCTCGTGCAGACGGAGCTGGCCGCCGAGCTGAACATCAGCACCACCCCGCTGCGGGAGGCGCTGCGCGACCTCTCCGTCGAGGGGCTCGTCGTGATGGACCCCCACCGGGGGGCCGTGGTGCGGCGGCTCGACATCGACGAGGTGCGCGAGATCTACCAGTTGCGCATCACGCTTGAGCCGCTGATGGTGCGCAGGGTCGCGGAGCGCATCACGCCCGACCAGCTCGACCACGCGGAGGATCTGGCGCTGCGGATGCAGCGGGAGTCCCATATGTCGGCGTGGGTGGACCTCAACCGCGAGTTCCACGCGGTGTTCGGGGAGCCCGACCAGGGCAGCAAGCTCGCCGGTATCCTCGCGAACCTCCGCGACAGCGCGTCCCCCTATGTGAGCCTGTCGCTGCGTGCCAGGCCCGAGCAGGTGCCCGAGGCCAACTCCGAGCACGCCGACCTGGTACGGCTCTACCGCGCGGGGGAGATCGACGCCGTGGAGGAGCTGACGCTGCAACACCTGCGCTCGACCCTGTCGGCGATCGAGGCGGCGCACGAGCGCGGCGTGCTCTGACCCGCGCCGGGCGACGGCGGCCCGCCGGGCCCGTGCCGAGCCCGCCCCGGTGGCCCGCGCCCGGGGCCCGCGGCGTGGGACCGCGCGGGGCGCCCCGGGCGGTGCCGGTGCCCTGCGGTCAGAGCATGTCGACGACCTTCCGCGGTGTCACCCGCACCAGGACGGCGCCGTCCGTGCCGGTCCCGGAGAACTCCCGGTACGGCTTGCCCTCGTACTTCACGGACAGCCGGTCGAGCAGCTCGGCGCCGCCCTCCTCCTGCACGGTGGCGGTGCCGCGCACCTCGGCGTAGGTGTACGGGGCCGAGTGCGGGTTCAGCAGCACGGTGACCCGGGGGTCGCGGCGCAGATCGCGCTCCTTGCGGCTGCCCGCCGCGGTGGCGAAGACCAGGTCGTCGCCGTCCCTGGCGATCCAGACGACCGCGAGGTGCGGGGTGCCGTCCGGCAGCACCGTGGCCACCCCGGCGAACATCCGCTCCTCGTCCACCCTCCGCGCGATCTTCTCCGACAACACGCCACCCGCCATCGACCTCTCCTCTCGGTATGCGGCCCGCCGTACGGGCCGGTACACGGCGACACCGCCCGGGGCCCGGGCGGCCGGTGGCCACGGTGGCACAGGCCCGTCGTGCGGCGGGGCGCGACGCACCGTGCGGGTCGGTGCGCGACGCACCGTGCGGCCGGTCAGACCCGCGTCAGCAGCCCGCGCTCGCCGTCGCGCACCACCCGCTCCCGCAGCACGTAGTGCATCTTCTTGCCGGTGGCCGTGGTGGGCAGGGAGTCGACGAAGCAGTAGGCGCGCGGCCGCTTGTAGGGGGCGAGCATGGGGTGGGTGCGGCAGTGCTTCTCGCAGTCGGCGGCGGTCAGCTCCGGGTCGGCGCGGACTACGTACGCGGTGACGACCTGGCCCCAGCGGGGGTCGGGGGCGCCGACGACGGCGGAATCGGCGACGCCCGGGTGCTCGTTCAGCACCTCCTCCACCTGGACGGGGTGGACGTTCTCGCCACCGGAGATCACCATGTCGTCGCGGCGGCCGACGACGGTGACGTACTCGTCCTCGTCCCAGGTGGCCAGGTCCCCGATGTAGAGCCAGCCGTCGCGGAAGTTCTCCGCCTGCTCCCCGGGGCGCGCGGTGTAGGCGTACCCGGCCTTGGGCGAGCGGACGATGACCTCGCCGACCTCGGTGCCGTCCTTGGCGGCGAGGTCGTCGGGGGCGGCCCTGCGGCCCTCGTGGACCCGGACGACGGCGACGTCGTCGTCGGTGCAGGCGCGGCCCGCGGTGCCGGCGTGCTCCGGCAGGTCGGCGGGGCGCAGGAAGGTGTTCCAGAACGCCTCGGTGGTGCCGTACCCGTTGAAGATCCGCTCGGTGAGCACGTCCTGGTAGCGCAGGCAGGCGCGGCGCTCCAGCGGGGCGCCCATGGTGACGATGCCGCGCAGCGAGGCGAGGTCGCGGGGGACGGCCTCCTGGGCGTCCGCGAGCAGCTTCATATTGGTGGGGGCGCCGATCAGGTACGTCAGGCGGTGCTCCTGGACGAGGTCGAGCACCGTGTCCGCGTCGAAGTGGCGCAGCGGCAGCACCTCGGCACCCACGTAGAAGGCGGGGTTGGGGCCGCCCGCGTAGAGGCCGCCGCGGTGGAACCACGGGGTCATGTTGAGGGTGCGGTCCCCCGGCGCCAGCGGGAAGTGCATGATCACGTCGTGTGCGGTCAGCACCTCGGTGGCGTTGTTCAGCGGCACCCCCTTGGGCAGCCCGGTGGTGCCCGAGGTGTACAGCCGGGTGGTCTCGCCGTAAAGACCGGCCGCGGGCTGCGGCGGTGCGGGCGCCCTGGCGCCCGAGGCGAGGAGGTCGTCGAAGGCGACGGAGCCGGGCAGCGGGCGGCCGCCGCCCTCGGGCGCCGTGACATGGACGAGCAGCGCGGGGCGGTGCCGGGCGAGCGCGAGCGCCTGGGCGGTGGGCTCGGCGAGCGCGGTGTCGTAGACGTACGCGGCCGGGCGGCCGGTGTCGAGGATGTGTGCGCTCTCGCCGGGCGCGAGCCGGAAGTTGGCGGGGGACCCGATGGCGCCGAGGCGCTGGGTGGCGAGGTAGCACAGCGCGAACTCGGGGGTGTTGAGGAGCTGGTGGACCACCAGGTCGCCCGGTCCGACACCGGCGGCGGCGAGACCCGCGGCGAGCCGTTCGACCTCCTCGCCGAGCTGTGCGTAGGTCCAGGCGCGCCGGCTCGCGGGGTCGGTCATCGCGGTGGCGCGGGCGTGGCGGTGGGTGTTGCGGGCGAAGCCCGCCCAGTAGGTGAAGTGCCGCTCGAAGACCTCGCGGAAGGCGGTGGGGTCGTAGGTCTCGGGGGCGGGGTCCTGCTGCTGCGGTGTGTTCGGCTGATTCCTCACGGGGTGGGGGTCCTTTGTCCTGGGCTTGCCGGTGGGGTGCGGCTCCCGCCGGGGTGGCGGCGCGGGCCGGGTTCGGGGGTTTCAGGTGCGGCGCAGCACGGCGACGACGTTCTGGCCGCCGAAGCCGAAGGCGTCGACGGCGGCGGCGCGCACATCCCGGCGGACCGCGCCGCCCGCGGCGTAGTCGAGGTCACAGCCCTCGCCCGGGGTGTCGAGGTTGGTGGTGGGCGGCACCACGCCGTCCCTGATGGCGAGCGCGCACACCATCGCGGAGAGCGCCCCCGCGGCCCCGATGAGGTGGCCCGTCATGGACTTCGGGGAGCTGACCACCAGCTCGTCGGCGTGCGGCCCGTAGGTCTCGCGCAGCGCGCGGGTCTCGGTGACGTCGTTGATACGGGTCGCGGTGCCGTGGGCGCACACGTAGTCGATGTCGCCCGGCGCGGTGTCGGAGGCGCGCAGTGCGCCGCGCATGGCGGCGACGATGTACCTGCCGCTCGGCTCGGGCGCGGAGACATGGAAGGCGTCGCAGGTCAGGGTGCCCCCGGCGACCTCGGCGTAGGGGCGGGCGCCGCGCGCGGCGGCGTGTGCGGCGGACTCCATGACGCAGACCACCGCGCCCTCGCCGAAGACGAAGCCGTCGCGGTCGGCGTCGAAGGGGCGGCTGGCGCGCTCCGGTTCGCCGTTGCGCTTGGACAGGGCGCCCATGGTGGCGAGCCCGGAGAACATCAGCCGGGTGATGGCGGCGTCGGTGCCCCCGGCGACCACCACGTCCGCCTCCCCCGCCAGGATCAGCCGCCTGGCGTCGAGGAGCGCCTGGATGCCACTGGCGCAGGCGAGGGCGCCTGCGGTGACGGGGCCGTGGGCGCCGAGGTCCATCGCGACCTCGCATGCGGCCATGTTGGGGATGACCGAGGACACGAAGTAGGGGCTGATACGGCGCGGGTCGCTCGCCATCTGCTCCATCCCGGCCTCGATCTCCGGCATCCCGGTCACCGCGCTGTTGACGACGACCGCGACCCGGGCGGAGTCCACCCCGCCCGCCTCCTCCCCCACCACGAGCCCGGCGTCGGCGGCGGCCTCCCGGGCCGCGGCCACCGCGAACCGGCTGAAGCGCGCGGTGCGGCGCAGCCGCTTCGGCTCGTCGAAGAGCGTGGCGGGGTCGAAGCCGCGCACCTCGGCGGCGATCGTGGTGGGCAGCCCCTCGGGGTCGAAGTGGGTGAGGGGGCCGACGCCGGAGCGGCCCGCGAGCAGGCCCTGCCAGGTGGTCTCCCGGTCGTTGCCCAGCGGGGTGACGGCACCGAAGCCCGTCACCACCACATGTCCGTTGTCCGCCATCGCGGTTCCTCTCGAAGACCCCCGTGTCGGTTGCTGTGCATCGCCGGTGTGGGTGGGTGGAAGGGGTCAGCTTCCGGGCGCGGGCGCGTCCGGGGTGTCGCGCCGGGGGCGCGGGGGCAGGGCGAGGCCCGGCCCCGCGTCGGCGAAGAACGGCGGCGCGACGATGCTGAGGCCGCCGTCGACGACCAGGGTCTGACCGGTGATGTAACCGGCACCCGGCCCCAGCAGAAACGCTACTGCTTCGGCCATCTCGCGTGCCGTACCCGCGCGGCCCGCGGGTGTCCGCTCCAGCACGGTGCGGATGTCGGGCATGCCGGGGACCCCGTAGTAGTAGTCGAGGGAGTCGGTGGCGATGAGGCCGCCGTTGACCGCGTTCACGTTGATCCCGTACGGGGCGAACTCCACCGCCATGTAGCGCACCCACGCCTCGACGGCCGCCTTCATCGCGCCGAGCGCGGCGTAGACCGGGTAGGCGTGGGCGGAGCCGTAGGAGGTGAGGGCGACGATACGGCCGCCGCGGTCCATGAGCCGCACGGCCTCCTGGGCGCCGAGCACGAAGGGGCGCGCGTTGGCCGCGTACGAGCGGTCGAGGTGGTGCGGGCGCAGGTCGAGGATGTGCTTGAAGGCGCTGGCGGCGGCGTTGGAGACGAAGTGGTCGAGCCGCCCGCACTCCTCGGCGACGGCGTCGAAGAGGGTACGTACGCCCTCCTCGGTCTCCAGGTCGGCGCGGACCGCGAGGCCGCGCGCCCCGGCCGCCTCGATGGCGGCGACGGTGCGGTCCGCCTGCCGGGCGTCGCGCCGGTAGCCCACGACCACCGTGCCGCCGCCCTCGGCGAGCAGCAGCGCGAGCGCCCGCCCGATGCCCCGCGAGCCCCCGGTGATCAGCGAGACCCTGCCCTCCGTTGCGTCCATACGTCCGTTATATCAGTGGCCTATGCATGCATACGGGGGTTGCGGTGGGAGCCCGGCGGGGCGGGCGGAAGCCGAGGGCGAGGTGCGGCATGATTGCCCGAGAAGGCTTATTCTCCTACGATGCGGAGTGCATACGGTCGACAATCCCCGTCTGCCTGCCCACCCCCGTACCCCCGCCCCTGGAGCACGCATGAGCGACCCCGCACGCCCGCCGTTCCCGCCCTTCGACCGGGAGAGCGCGGTGCGCAAGGTCCGGATGGCCGAGGACGCCTGGAACACCAGGGACCCGGAGCGGGTCTCCCTCGCGTACACACCGGACTCGCGGTGGCGCAACCGCGCCGAGTTCCTGACCGGGCGCGACGAGATCGCCGCCTTCCTCACCCGCAAGTGGCGCAGGGAGCTGGAGTACCGGCTGATCAAGGAGCTGTGGGCGTTCGAGGGCGACCGGATCGCGGTCAGGTTCGCCTACGAGTACCACGACGACTCCGGCACCTGGTACCGCGCCTACGGCAACGAGAACTGGGAGTTCGACGAGGCCGGCCTGATGCGCGCCCGCCACGCCAGCATCAACGACCTGCCGATCGACGCATCGGACCGCGCCTTCCACTGGCCCTGGGGCCGCCGCCCCGACGACCACCCCGGCCTGACCGAACTGAGCCTCTGACCTCCCGCCCGGGGGCCGTTGTCAGACCCCCGATATAGCGTGCGAGAGGTCAGAAGTCGTCGAGGGCGGAGAGGTGTCGTGTATGAGTACGCTCCAGGGGCGGTCCACCACCGCGCTGCTGGTCGTGGATGTGCAGAGCGGGGTCGTCGACGAGGCGTACCAGCGGGATGCCGTGGTGGGGAACGTGGCCGCTCTGGTGGACAAGGCACGGCGGGCGGGGGTGCCCGTGGTGTGGGTGCGGCACTCCGACGCCGGGCTGGTGGAGGGGAGCGCGGACTGGGGCATCGTGCCCGAGCTGGTCCCGGGGGAGGCCGAGGCGGTGGTGGGGAAGCACTACGGCGACTCGTTCGAGGACACCGCGCTGGAGAGCGTGCTCGCGGGGCTCGGGGTGGGCACGCTCCTCGTCGCGGGCGCCGAGACCGACGCCTGCATCCGCTCCACGCTGCACGGGGCGCTGGCCCGCGGGTACGACGCCACCCTGGTGAGCGACGCGCACACCACGGGGGACAAGTCGGAGTGGGGCGCCCCCGCCCCTGAGCAGGTCATCGCGCACACGAACCTGTACTGGACCCACCAAGAGGCGCCGGGCCGCACGGCCGGGACCGTCAGGACGGCCGACGTGGAGTTCGCCAAGCCCTGAGTCCGCCAAGCCCTGAGCCCGGGGGCCCCGGGCCCGGGAGGCTCAGGACCGGCCCCTGCTCGGGTGACGCACCGGCCCCTGCTCAGGTGGCCGCCGCCGCCAGCCTCCGCAGGGTCTCGTCGGGCGGCAGCCCGATGCCGTACTTCTGGACGCTCTCCAGGAGGGAGACCCGGCGCAGCCACTGGCGGGCGCGGGCGGGGGTGGCGGCTATCTCCTTCAGCTCGCGCTCGCTGCGGCGGCGCAGCTCCGGGTCCTTCTCGCGGAGGCGGTCCGTGTTGCGCTGGGTGTCGGCCTGCACGTACTGGACGGCGACCTGGCGGCGCACCTCGGCGAAGGCGTCGAGTTCCGGGTCCTCGTCCGCGGCGCCGAGCAGGATGCGCTCCAGCCGCCTGGTCAGGTCGAAGGCGTCGTGGATGCCGCTGTTGAGGCCCACGCCGCCGACCGGGCTGTTGAGGTGCGCCGCGTCGCCGATGAGCATGACGCGGCCCGCGCGGAAGGACTCCGCCACCCGCTGGTGCACCCGGTAGAGCTGGGTGTCGATGATGGGGAACTCGTCGGCCGTCTGCGCCACGCCCCTGAAGTGGCGCTGTATCTCGCCGTCCGAGAGGGCCGCGGTGTCGTCCACGTCGGCGGGCACCGGCCAGAGCACCCGCCAGGCGTCCGGCGTGCGCAGGATGAACAGCCACTCCTCCGGGTCGGAGATGTAGTTGACCTCCGCGATGCCCGGCAGGAAGGTCCGCATGTCCCAGGGGGTGCTGGCGATGAGGAAGCGCTCCTCGTACGTGAACCCCTCGAAGGGCATGCCGAGCGACTTGCGGACGGTGCTGCCCGCGCCGTCGGCGCCGATCGCGTACGCCCCCTTCAGGGTCTCCTCGCCGGTCGCGGTGCGTACCACGACCTCGACTCCCCCGCCGTCCTCCCCCGTGTTGCGCACCGACCGCACCTCGGCGCCGAAGCGCAGGGTGACCCGGGGGTCGGATTTCAGGCGGTCCCAGAGCAGTGCGACAAGACGCTGCTGGTTGAGCTGGAGCCGGAAGGGAAACGGGGTCTCGTCGGCGAGGACCGTCAGGTCGAACTCGGCGATGAGGCCCTCGCGCCTGTCGCGGAACTGGTAGCGGGGCACACGCAGCCCCTCGGCCAGCATCGCGGGCGTGATGTCGATCGTCTCCAGGAGTTGGAGCGTCCCTGCGTGGAACGTCGAGGCGCGCCAGTCGGTTTGCGGCTCGGGTGTCCGCTCGACGATGACGGTCTCGATGCCCGCGTGGGCCAGCGACGCGGCGGCGGTCATTCCCACAGGTCCGGCTCCCACCACGATGATGGGCCCTCGGTTCGCAGTAACCACGGGGGCAGGTAACCACAATCCCTTGACAAAGAAAACATGCTTCCTAGAATTCCTGCATGTCGAATACTTCCGAAGCCGGCGAGTCGAACCCCGGCCAACTCGGCTCCGTGGTCAACGCGCTGCGCATCCTGCGGCTGCTCAGCGCCCGCCCCAGCCTGCGGGTCGCCGACGCCGCGTCCGAGCTGGGCATCGCCCGCTCGACCGCGCACCGCCTCCTCGCGACCCTCAAGGACCACGAGTTCGCGGCCCAGGACAAGGCGAACGCGGCGTACCGGATCGGCCCCGCCCTCACCACGATCGGCCTCGCGGCCAACCGGCGCCTCGACATAAGGGTGGCGGCGGCGCCGATGCTGGAGCGGCTGCGGGACCAGACCGGGGAGACCGTGAGCCTGTCCGTGCTCGAAGGGCAGAGCGTCCGGTTCGTGTCCTGTCTTGAGGGCACCCGCTCGGTCCGGGTCGCCGACCGTACCGGGCTCGTACTGCCCGCAAGCTCCACCGCCGGGGGCAAGGCGATCCTGGCCGCGCTCCCCGAGGGCGACCTCGCGCTGCGCTTCCCCGACGACGAGCTGCCCGCGCTCACCGCCTCGTCACCACTGTCCAGGGAGCGGCTGCGCACCGAGCTGGACGCGGTGCGCAGAGACCGGTACGCGATCAACTTCGAGGAGAGCGAGAGCGGGATCAGCGCCGTGGCCGCCGCGGTGCGCGACCCCACGGGCAGCCCGCTCGGCGCGCTCGCGGTGGTCGTCCCGGCCAGCCGCTTCGACCTGGACAGGGCCAAGCGCTGGCGCCCGATGCTCTTCGACGCGGTGGACGCGGTGGAGGAAACCCTCACCAAGACCGCGTAAGGCCGAAATCACCTCTTCGAAGTCCGCAGGAAAGAATTTCTGGGAGCAGTATTCCCATTGAGCGGCACCCATGGTTAGGCTCCGGCCACATCCGGCGTCACTCGTGACGCCATGGAAACCGGACAGGGAGGCAACGTGGCACCTTCGGGTTCGCTTGCGGCACGGAGTCGTACCGAGCCGGGCGCCGGCGCGGCGCCCGCGTTGTCGATCGATTCCGTGGGCCGGCGCTTCGATGTGGACGGGGCCGACTTCGTCGCGCTCGACGATGTCAACTTCACCGTGGGACAAGGTGAGTTCGTCTGCATCGTGGGGCCGAGCGGCTGCGGCAAGAGCACCCTGCTGATGTCGATCGCGGGCCTGGTGCCGCCGTCGTCGGGGCGGATTGTCGCGAACGGCGAGCCCGTCAGGGGGCCCTCGCCCGCACGCGGTGTGGTCTTCCAGGAGGGGGCCGTACTGCCCTGGCGTTCCGTCCTCAGGAACGTGACCTACGGGCTCGACATGCAGGGCATCGGCACCAAGGCCGAGCGCAGGGAACGCGCCAGGGAGCTGATCAGGATGGTCGGCCTTGAGAAGTTCGAGGACCGGCTGCCGAAGGCGCTCTCCGGCGGTATGCGGCAGCGGCTCGCCATCGCCCAGACCCTGGCCTGCGACCCCAGCATGCTCCTGATGGACGAGCCGTTCGGCGCGCTGGACGCCTTCACCAGGGAGGCCATGCAGCTCGCGCTGCTCGACATCTGGGAGCGGCAGCGCACCACCGTGGTCTTCGTGACCCACGGCGTGGACGAGGCCGTCATCCTGGCCGACCGCATCCTCATCATGGCCGGGGGTCCCGGCCGGATCGTCAGGGAGGTCAGGGTGCCGCTCGCCCGCCCGCGCACCCCCGAGGTGCGCGGCTCGGCCGAGTTCCAGGAGGCCAGGCAGACCGTCTGGGAAACGATCAACCAGTATGCGATGGCAGGCGCAGATGAATAACGCCCCTCCTTCCACGGACTCCACCGACTCCCCCGGCGCCCAGGCGGTCCCCGCCGAGGCTGCGGCGCCCCCGGGCACCGCCGCGAAGGCCGCGCCCGCCCGCGGCGGCGCCGTCCCCGGGAAGACCCCCGCGCGCCGCGGCCGCCGCCCGGCGAAGTGGCTGGGCGCGGCCGGGCTGCGGCTCGCGCCGTTCGTCCTCGTCCTGCTGCTGTGGTGGGCGCTCTCCGCGGGCGGCGCGTTCGACCCCACCATCATCCCGGGCCCCAAGGCCGTCGGCACCGCCCTGTGGGACGGGCTCATCACCCAGGGCGACATGTGGTCCGACCTCGGGGCCACCCTCTACCGCGCGGTGCTCGGCCTGCTGATCGGCGCCGCCCTCGGCCTGGTCATCGGGGTGCTGATGGGCGAGTCCAAGTGGGTGGCACACCTGCTGGAACCGCTGATCTCGTTCGCGTTCCCGATGCCCAAGCTGGCCCTGCTGCCGCTGCTGATCGTGGTGTTCGGCATCGGCCAGACCTCGCTGCTCGTGATGGTGGTGCTCGGGGCGTTCTTCCCGATGGTCGTCAACACCTACGCGGGGGTGACGGGGGTGAGCAGGGTGCTGCTGTGGAACGCGCGCACCCTCGGCGCGAACAAGCTCCAGCAACTGCGCACCGTCGTCGTGTTCGCCGCGCTGCCACACATCCTCAGCGGCATCAGGGTGGCCACGGGGGTGGCGTTCCTGCTCGTCGTGGCCGCCGAGATGATCTCGGCCAACGACGGCCTCGGCTACCTGATCATCTTCTCCCAGCGCAACTACCGGCCCGACCTCGTCATCGCGGGCATCCTCGCGACCGCCGCCCTCGGCTTCGTCATCGACCGGCTCGTCAGCTACGCCTCCGCCCGGCTCCTCGCCTGGCAGGACTCCGCGCGCTGACGGCGCCCGCGGCGCGCGCGAGGGCGCGCCCGCCACCCGCACCCCCCTCGGCGCGCATCGCGCGCACATCCCCCCGCACCGTGTGCCTCGTTCTCCACCTTCAGCGGAAGGGCAGTTCCCGTGCAATCACAGCGGACGATCGGACGACGGGAGCTGCTGGCGGGCTCCGCGGCCGGAATACTGGCGCTCGCCGGCTGCGGCTCGTCACAGTCCAAGGGCGGCTCCAGCTCCACAGGAGCCCGCTTCGCCTACGCCTCGACCTCGCCCCTGGCGTCGGTCCTGGCCGCCCAGCAGCTCAAGACCTGGGACGACGCCGGTGTGTCCGTCAAGGTCGACCAGGTCAACGACGTCGGCCTCGCCACCGACCTCACCAACGGCCGCAAGGCCCAGTTCGGCCACTCGGCGCCCACCACCGCGTTCGCCGCGATGTCCCAGGGCGTCCCCCTCAAGATCCTCGCCAGCCTCGGCTTCGGCCAGGGCGAGCACCAGGCCGGCTACCTCACCGCGCCCGCGTCCTCCGGCATCAGGAGCCTGAAGGACCTCGGCGGCAAGAAGGTCGCCGTCACCGGCATCGGCACCAGCTACGACTTCTATCTGCGGGCCGCGCTGAAGGGCGTCGGGCTCAGCACCAAGGACGTGCAGATCGTCCCCGTGCCGTACCCGCAGATGAAGGGCGCGCTCGACCAGGGCCAGGTGGACGCGGCGCTGCTGCTCGCCGTCGACTACGCGGGCCTGAAGGCGGAGAAGAAGGTCAACGTGGTGGACACCACCGCGGGGCTGGCCGACGCGCCCATCGAGATCACCGGCTGCGTGGTGGCACGCACCGACTGGCTCAAGGACAACGAGAAGAGCGCCGTCGGCTTCCTGGCGGGGCTGCTCAAGGCCGAGTCCTGGATCGAGAAGGACGTCGCGTCCCACCAGGGCGCCAAGACCGTCAAGCTCCTCCAGCCCGTCCTCAAGTACGACAAGCCCACCATGAGGGACTACGTCACCTACCGGCTGCTGGACATCGGGCAGGAGTCGAAGCTCGGCGGACTGCTGCGGATGCCGCACTCCTTCGTCGACCCGGCGCTCAAGGCCCTGGAGGCGGGCGGCGGCATCCCCGGCAAGACCAAGGTGACATACGAGTCGGCCATCGACCTCTCGTATCTGAAGAAGGCGTACAAGAAGGCCGGTCTGGCCTGGAACGAGGACGTCAAGTACGCCTGACCCGGCCCGACCTGACCCCCTTCGCGGGCGCGCGCACCGCGCGCCGCGGCCCGCACGAGCACGGATGCTGAGGACGCCAACACCATGTCTGGTACGACTTTCACAACCCATACGAGCTACACCTCGCACGCGCTGCACGCCACCCTGGTGACCCCCTTCGACCCCGGGACCGGGGCGGTGCTCCTCGACGAGCTGACGGCGATGGCCCGCAGGCTCGCGGACGCCTCCGCCAGGTCGTCGGTGCCGCTCGTCCCGATCATCAACGCGGAGGCCGGGGAGATCTACACGCTCTCCCGCGAGGAGCGGACGGCCAACCTGGAGGCGGTGGTGGGCGCCGGGCTCGGCCCCGTGGTCGGCGGTGTGGTGGGCCGCACCACCGCGGAGGCGGTCGAGGTCGCGAAGGAGGCCGTGGCGGCGGGCGCGCAGGCGCTGTTCGTGCTGCCGCCGTTCGGCTCCGGCGACATCACCACCTCCTGGGACCCGGTGCGCTACCCCCGGGTGGTCAGCGAGTACACCGGGCGGATCGCGGACGCGGTCGGCGACGTGCCGCTCGTCATCCACCCCTCGGGGCCGCGCTCGCCCGCGTACGGCATCGGCTGGCCGCTGGAGACCGTGCGGGCGGTCATCGGCCGGGCGCCGACCGTCGCCGGGTGGAAGATGACGTACTCCTACGAGGGCTACCGCAGGGTCGCCCGCTATCTGCGCGCGCACGCGCCGCAGGTGGCGGTGCTGCCGTCGAGCGCGGTGCGCTACCACGAGAACCTGGCCAACCGGCAGTTGGACGGGGCCTGTTCCGGCTCGTTCTGCTACGCGCTCGACCCGATGGTCGAGCACATCGAGCTGTGGCGCAAGGGCGAGGTGTCCGCCGCCACCGACCTGTGGCTCGACGGGCTCGCGGAGCTGCACGAGTACGTGTACTCCGACTACGCGCGCCTGCACATCCGCTACAAGGTCGCCGCCTGGCTCGCCGGGGAGATCTCCTCGCCGCTGATGCGCGACCCGATGCCGGAGCCCGAGCGCGCCGAGGCCGACCGGCTGTGCGCCCTGCTGACCGGCGCGGGCCTCGCCGCGCGGGACGCCGCCGAGGTCGACGCGTTCTTCGCCGCGCACGTCCATGCCTGACCTGGTCGTCGTCGGCGCGGGGCCCGCGGGGCTCGCCGCCGCGCTCGGGGCGGCCGACGAGGGGGCGCGAGCCGAGGTCGTCGAGGGGGCGCCGGAACCGGGCGGCGCCGCGCCGCTGTCGAACGGCTCGCTGTGGACCTTCGACAGCGCGGAAACGTTTCTCGCCCGCTGTCCCGGCGCCGACCCCGCCGTCGCGCGGCGCGTCACCGGCGGGCTCGGGTCGGTGGTGGCATGGCTGCGCCGGGAGGGTGTGACGGTCGCGGAGCGCGGCCCGAGCCTGTACGGGGCCGCCACCAGCCACCAGGTGTCGCCGCCCGAGTTGGTGGCGGTGCTCGCCGCCGCCGTACGCGCGCGGGCGGCCCTGACCACCGGGGACCCGGTGACGGGCCTCGCCCGGGACGGCGCGGGGGTGCGGGTGGTGTGCGCCTCGGGACGCGAGATCGCGGCGGGCGCGGTGGTGGTGGCCTCCGGTGGCATCCACGGGGACCCGGCCCTGCTGCGGGCCGCGGGCCTCGGCCACTATGTGGGCCTCCCGGTGCGGAGCAGGCCGCGCGGCGGGGACGGGGTGCGGCTCGCCACCGGCCTCGGCGCCACCCTCGCCGGCACCGCGGACGGCATCTACGGGCATTTGGTACCGGCGGGCCTGCCGCCGGGCGAGGTCACCGCGCCGCTCGCCGCCCAGTACCACAGCAGCGCGGGGGTATTGCTCGGCGCCGACGGCACGGTGGTGGCACCGGTCGGCACCGACGACCACCACCTCAACCGGGCCCTGGCCCGCACCCCGGAGCGGCGCGGGTTCCTCGTCCACGACATCGACGCGGCTCCGCCGCTGATCAGGAAGCCGGTCGGGGGCGCCTCGTGGGCGGCCGACAGGTTCGCCTTCGCGAGCGAGCACGGCGCGCGCACCGCGCGCGCCGACACCCTCGGCGAACTGCTGGGCGCGCTCGGCACGTGGGGGCTCCCGCCGCTCGGCGCGGGGGCGCGCGCCGCGGTGGCGGGGGTGCTGCGTACCCCGCCGTTCCACGCCGTCGAGGTGACGGCGAGCATCACCCACGCGGGCGCGGGGCTCCGCGTCGACGACGGGCTCGCGGTCGCGGGGGTGCGCGGGGTGTTCGCCGCGGGCGCCGACATCGGGGGCGCCTTCGGGGACGGGTACGGCGGCGGGCTCGCGCTCGCCCTCACCACAGGACTCGCCGCAGGGCGCCGGGCTGCCGCCGCGGCAAGGGACCCGAGGGCGGCCGGGAACGAGGAGACACCGTGGGCAACACACTGACCGAACTCGCCGCGTTCGCCGCCGGGGCGCGCTACGAGGACCTGCCGGAGGCCGTCGTCCGCGAGGCGCGGCGCACCGTGCTCGACTCGCTGGGGTGCGCGCTGGCGTCGTCGTCGGTGCCCAAGGGCCGGATGTGCACGGCGCTCTCACGGCGGCTCGGCGGGGCGCCCGAGTCGTCCGTGATCGGGGTGCGCGGCAAGGTGTCCCCCACCAGCGCCGCGCTCGCCAACGGTGAGCTGATCAACGCCATGGACTACAGCGCGCTGTACGGGCGCGGCGGCCACGCGACCCCCAGTGTGCTGCCCGCGATCCTCGCCGTGGCGGAGGCGGTGGGGGCCTCGGGCCGGGAGCTGATCCTGGCCACCGCGATCGGGCACGAGCTGGCGCTGCGGCTCTCCCGGGGGCTCTCCCCCATCATGACGGTGGAGCAACACCCGGACCGCCCGGACGAGTTGGACTACCGGTGGGCGCCGACGTACGGGTTCTCCCGCTTCAACATCGCCGCAGCGGCGGGGGCAGGGCGGCTGCTCGGCCTCGACGCGGAGCGCATGGCGCACGCCCTCGGGCTCGCGGGGCACCACGCCCAACTGCCCACCAACGCCAAGTTCGCGCACAGCGAGCCGCCCGCCGCGATGACCAAGTACGGCACCGCGGGCTGGCAGTCGACCGGCGCGGTGGTGTCGGTGTTCCTCGCCGAGATGGGCTACACCGGCGATGTCACCCTGTTCGAGAGCGAGATCGGCTTCTGGCGGTTCTCGGGCTCGGAGAAGTGGGACCCGGAGGCGGTGCTCGACGGCCTCGGCGACGCCTGGGGCTACCCCGAGCTGCACTACAAGCCGTACCCGTGCTGCCGTCTCGTGCAGTCGTCGCTCGACCTGTTCCTGCGGCTGCGCGACGAACACGGCCTGAAACCGGGCGACATCGAGGCGATCCGGGTCACCGGGCACCCCTACGGCGCCCACCCCAACTCCCTGAACAGGGACGTCACCAACACCGTCGACGCCCAGTTCAGCATCCCGTACATCTTCTCGGTGGCGGCGCACGGGGTGCCGGTGGGCCCGGCGTGGCAGGCTGCGGCCACCCTGTCCGACCCGTCGGTGCGCGCCTTCATGGACCGGGTCACATACGAGGTGCACCCGGCCTACCGGGGGCCGCTGCCGAGGGACGCGCAGATGAGCATCGGCGCGGTCGAGGTGGCGGCGCGGGGCGCCACGTACCGGGAGAGCACGGACTACGCGTACGGCACCCCGGTGCCGGGTTACGAGTTCACCGACGAGGCGCTGGCGGAGAAGTTCCGGGTGAACGCGGCGGTGGTGCTGCCCGCGGACAAGGCGGAGCGTGCGGTGGCGGCGGCGTTCGCGCTCGACGAGGCGGACGGCGTGGCCGAACTGATGGAGCACGTCACACCGGACGCGTCCTGAACGGGGCGGCGCCCCGGCGGGAGACGGCGGCGCAGGCGGCGAGAGGAGAAGAGGAGACCATGGCGGCGACGAGGAGCATCACGGCGACCCGGGTGGTGCGCAGGTCGGAGCGGGACGCGGTGCGGCTCGTGGAGGCCGACGTCTGTGTCGTCGGCGCCGGCATCGCCGGGGTGTCGGCGGCGGTGGAGGCGGCGAGGTCGGGCCGCCGTGTGGTGCTGGTGGACGGGCTGCCCCGGCTCGGCGGGCAGGCGGTGAACGCCGTCATCGGCACCTTCGCGGGACTGCTCTCCAACGACCCGGAGCCGTACGCCTTCACGTACGGCATCGCCGAGGACATCCTGCGCGAGCTCGGCGCCTCGGGGGACCTGCGGCTGCGCCGCAAGCACAACACCGTGATGTACGACGAGGGGGCGCTCGGCCGGTGGGTGGAGCGCACCGTGCACGAGTCGGGGATCACGGTGCTGCTCGGCGCGGTGCTGCGCGGGGTGGAGCGCGAGGGGCGGCGGCTGACCGCGCTGGACGCGGCCACCAGGCACGGGGACGTGCGGGTGTGCGCGGGCGGCTATGTGGACGCCACCGGGGACGCGACGGTGGCATGGCTCGCGGGCCTCGAATGCAGGGAGCCCGCGGACGGGCCCGTGTACGGGTCGCAGAAGGTGGTGCTGGAGAACATCGACGAGGAGTTCTACCCGGCACCGGCCGAACTCCTCGACAGGCTGCGGACGGTGGGCGACCGCTACGGGGTGGTCCGCAAGGACGGCCTGGCCAACCTGTTCGTGGGGCGGAGCACCGCCGTCCTCAACATGACGCACATCGAGACCCCGCTCGACCCCGCACTCGCCGCCAGGAGCGCGTACGAGGGCAGGACGGAGGCGGAGAAGACGGTGCGGTTCCTCAGGGAGGAGTTCCCGAAGGCGTTCGGCGCCGCCCGGGTGCGCACCATGGGCCTCCTGGGGGTGCGCCAGACCCGGTGGATCAGGGGCCGCACCCAGCTCACCGTGGACGATGTGCGCTCCGGGCGCCGCCCCGACGACGCGATCGCCCGCACCGGCTGGGGTGTCGAGCTGCACAACGAGCGGGAGACCTCCCTGTGGGAGCCGCAGCCGCCCGGCCATGTGCACTACGTCCCGTACGGGGCGCTGGTCCCGCCGGAGGCCGACAACCTGCTGGCGGCGGGGCGGTGTGTCGACGGGGACGTCGCCGCGCTGTCGAGCGTGCGGGTGATGGGGCCGTGCATCGCGACCGGCGCCGCCGCCGCGCACGCCCTCGACCTCGCGCTCGCGGACGGCGGGGGTGTGCACGAGGTGCCGGTCGCGGCACTCCAGGAGCGGCTGCGGGACAACCTGCACCGCACCGACCCCTACCGGGACCCCGCACCGGCACCGGTGGGGTGAGGGCGGGGTCACACCAGGCCCCCGCGGGCCGCTCGGCGAGGGGGTGCGGTGGGTCGCGGGAGTCGCGGGAGTCGCGGACAGGGCGGTGCCCCGGCCGGGTGTGGCGGGCCGGGGCGCCTGGGGCCGTCCCCTGCGGCGCCGGGGACGGGGGCGGGGGTGTCAGGAGGTGGGCTTGGTCAGGTCGTAGAGGGTGGTGTCGCCGACGGTGACCTTGGTGTAGTGCGCCTCGACCCAGGTGGTGATCTCGGCCGCGGTGCCGCTGTTCCCGAAGCCGCCCATGGGGCCGCCGCCTCCCCCGCCGCCTCCGCCGCCGTTCGCCGCGCCGGGGGCGCCCTGACCGCCGGTCGCGCCGGTCTCGCCACCACCGCCGCGCCCGTCCGCGAGGAAGTAGTGGATACGGCCGTCCCTGACGTACTGCCGGAACTCGGCGAGGGTGGGTGACGGGTCGCTGCCGTTGAAGCCGCCGATCGCCATCACCGGGTGCCCCGTGGCGAGTTGGATGCTCGCCGCGTTCTGCGAGCCGACCGAGGCGGCGACCCAGGTGTAGTCTCCTGCGTCCGCCGTGAGCGCCGTGCGCTCCGCCGCGGAGACCTGGCGGCCGTCGAGCAGTCCGCCCATGCCGCCACCGCCCCTGCCGCCGCCCATGCCGCCCGGTCCGCCGCCCGTGCCGCCCGGCCACTCGCCGCCGCGCGCGCCCTGGCCGCCGCCGAACCGTCCGCCCGTGGCCGCCTGCCCGCCGGGAGCGCCCTGCGCCCCGGCCCCGCCCTGGCCCTGGGGGCCGCCGGGGCCTGTGCCGCCGCCAGGTCCTGTGCCGCCGCCGCGCCCCGGGAAGCCGCCGCCGGGGCCGCCGAAGCCCGTGGTCACCGTGGGGCCCGCCGTCACGATGGAGCCGCTGTGCGGGGTGTGCACGGTGTCGAGGGTGTACGCCACCGGGCCCGCGAGCACGGCGAAGGCGCCGAGCACGGCGGCGTACGGCACCGCCCGCCACCGGGCGCGTACCGGCACGAGCAGGCCCACCACCGAGACGAGGCCCGCGGCGAGCACCGCGGGGCGCAGCCACGGCAGCCAGTCGGGCGAGCGCCCCAGCAGCACCCAGGCGCACCAGGTGGTGAGGGCCACCGCGAGCGCCAGCGCGGCCCGGGCCGCCAGATGCTCGCGGCGCTGCCACAGCACGGTGGCGCCCATCCCGACGAGCGCGGCGGCGTACGGGGCGAGGGCGATGTTGTAGTACTGGTGGAAGATCCCGGACATGAAGCTGAAGGTGCCGAAGGTCATCAGCAGCGCGCCGCCCCAGACCAGGAACTCGGTGCGGCGGGCCGCGTCGAGCGCGTCGACGGCGCGCCTGGCCCGCCACAGGGCGACGGTACCGGCGACGAGCAGCACGAACGCCGCGGGCAGCAGCCAGGCGATCTGACCGCCCATGTCGGCCGAGAAGAGCCGGGTGATCCCGGTGTCGCCCCAGGCGCCGCCGCCCCGGCCACCGCCGCCACCGCCGCCGACGCTGCCGGCCTCGTCGCCGCTGATCCGGCCGAACCCGTTGTAGCCGAAGGTGAGTTCGAGGAAGTCGTTGTGCTGGGAGCCGCCGATGTACGGGCGCGACCCGGCGGGCCACAGCTCGACCAGGGCCACCCACCAGCCGCAGGACACCACCATCGCGAGTCCGGCGAGCAGCAGTTGGACCAGGCGGCGACGGAGCGGCGTCGGGGCGCACACCGCGTAGACGACGGCGAGCGGTGGCAGGATCAGCCATGCCTGGAGGGTCTTCACCAGGAACGCGAGTCCGAAGCAGACCCCGGCCGCGACCAGCCACTTGGTGGCCGCGCCCTCAAGCGCCCGCAGCACACAGGCGATCGCGGCGACCATCAGCAGGCACAGCAGCGCGTCCGGGTTGTTGAAGCGGAACATCAGGGCGGCCACCGGAGTCAGTGCGAAGCACGCTCCGGCCAGCAGCGCCGCACCCGCCCCGAAGCGGCGCCGTACGGCCGCGTACAGCACGCCGACGGACGCGACGCCCATCAGGGCCTGCGGCACGAGCACCGCCCAGGGGCCGAGGCCGAAGAGGCGGACGGACAGCGCGATGGGCCACAGCGCCCCGGCTGGCTTGTCGACGGTGATGGCGTTGCCGCCGTCGAGCGAGCCGAAGAGGAACGCCTTCCAACTGGTGCTGCCCGCCTGTGCGGCGGCCGAGTAGAACTGGTTGGCGTAGCCGGAGGCGCCGAGGTCCCAGAGGTAGAGCGCGGCGGTGACCAGCAGCAGGGCCAACAGCGCCGGCCTGGCCCAGCGGGGGTCATCGGGGTGTCCGCGCAGCAGCCTGGCGGCGGACGGGTGGGAGGGCATCGGTGCTCCTGACGGGGTCGTGGCGGGGGTGGTGGTGTCACGGGGCGTCGTGGTGGACATGGCGGGGGTCAACTAGTCTCCGGTGGGGCGGTCTTGGGGTGGGGAGCCCTGGGTGCGCTCGGAGAACACCCAGGCGCGCAGCAGCAGGAACCGCAGCACGGTGGCGGCCAGGTTGGCGGCGACCAGCACCGTCAGCTCCGTTCCGTGCGACGGTGTGCCGCTCGCGGCGCCGAGTGCGGCGAGCGAGCCGCTGGTGAGGACGAGGCCGACGGCGAACACCACGAGTCCCTGGGCGTGGTGGCGCACCGCGAGGTCGCGGCCCCGTACGCCGAAGGTGAGCCGCCGGTTGGCTGCGGTGTTGGCGACGGCGGAGAGCAGCAGGGCCACGGCGTTGGCGGCCTGCGCCCCGGTGCCGAGCCTGAACAGCGAGTAGAGGGCGAGGTAGAAGAGGGTGCTGAGGACGCCGACGGCGCAGAACCCGACGAGTTGGGAGGGCAGGCCCCTGGGCACCCCGGGCACCCGCCGGTCCCTGGGGTCGTCGCCGAAGGGGCGGGCAAGACGTTCGAGCGGCAGCGCACCGCCCGCCAGCGCCCGGCCCACCCGCCACACGCCCTTGAGGTCGTCGGTGGCGGTGCGCCAGATCCGTACGGTGCTGTCCGGGTCGTCGATCCAGTCGACGGGCACCTCGTGGATGCGCAGCCCGGCGCGCTCGGCGAGCACCAGCAGCTCGGTGTCGAAGAACCAGCCGCCGTCCTCGACGAGCGGCAGCAGCCGGGCCGCGACGTCCGCGCGCACCGCCTTGAAGCCGCACTGGGCGTCGGAGAAGCGGGCGGCGAGCGAGCCGCGCAGGATCAGGTTGTAACCGCGGGAGATCAGCTCGCGCCTGGGGCCGCGCACCACCCGGGAGCCGCGGCCGAGGCGGGTGCCGATGGCGAGGTCGGAGTGGCCCGAGATCAGCGGGGCGACCAGCGGCAGCAGCGCGTTGAGGTCGGTGGACAGGTCGACGTCCATATAGGCGAGCACGGGCGCGTCGGAGCCGGTCCACACGGTGCGCAGCGCCCTGCCGCGGCCCTTGCGTTCGAGGCGCACCACCGCGACGTCCGGGAGTTCCGCGGCAAGGGCGGCGGCGATCTCGGGGGTGCGGTCGGTGCTCGCGTTGTCGGCGACGGTCACGCGGAAGCCGTACGGGAACGTGCGGACGAGGTAGGCGTGCAGGCGCCGCACACAGGGTTCGAGGTCCGTCTCCTCGTTGTGGACGGGCACCACCACGTCGAGCACGGTGTCGGTGGGCCTGGGGCACAGGTGTTCCCTGGCCGGCAGGGACCCGGGCCCCGGCTGGGTCGGCTGGGTCGGCTGGGTCGGCTGGGTCGTCGTCATGGTCTCGACGCTGGTGGGCGGCCCTGTCATGGGGGTGTGCCGAGCCTGTGGTGGGCCTGTGAGTCCGGGGGTCGTGGCGTTCTGCCTGGTCAGGGCGGTGGGGCGGTGGGCAGGGTGACGCGGAACACGGTGTGTCCCGCGCCGCCCGCCAGTTCGACGGTGCCCCGGTGGGCGCCGACGACGGCGCGCACGATGGCGAGGCCGAGGCCGGTGCTGCCCGCGGCGCGGGAGCGGGACGCGTCGCCGCGTGCGAACCGCTCGAAGACGCGGGGGCGCAGCTCCTCGGGAATGCCGGGCCCGTCGTCCTCGACCTCGATGCGCACCCGCGTCCCGTCCCGGCGCAGCCGTGCGGTGACGGTGGTGCCCGCGGGGGTGTGGGTGCGGGCGTTGGCGAGGAGGTTGGCCAGCACCTGGTGCAGCCGGTGCCGGTCGGCGTGGGCGCGTACCGGCTCCGGCGGGAGTTCGAGGCGCCAGCGGTGCCCGGGGCCCGCGGCGTGGGCGTCGCTCACGGCGTCCACGAGCAGTGCGGACAGGTCGGTGTCCGCGGGCAGCAGGGGGCGGCCGGCGTCGAGCCTGGCGAGCAGCAGCAGGTCCTCCACCAGCTCCGTCATCCGCTCGGCCTCCGACTCGACGCGGCGCAGCGCGTGCCGGGTGGCGGGGCCGATCTCCTCGTCGCCGCGCCTGGTCAGCTCGGCGTAGCCGCGGATGGCGGCGAGCGGGGTGCGCAGTTCGTGCCCGGCGTCGGCGACGAATCTGCGTACCCGGGTCTCGCTCTCCTGGCGGGCGGCGAGCGCGTCGGCGACGTGGCCGAGCAGCCGGTTGAGCGCGGCGCCGACCTGGCCGACCTCGGTGCGGCCGTCGGCCTCGGCGGCCGGTACCCGCTCGTCGAGTGCCACCTCGCCGCGGTGCAAAGGCAGTTCGGATACGCGGGTGGCGGTGGCGGCGACCCGGCGCAGCGGGCGCAGGGCGAGGGAGACCATGGCGGTGCCGGTGAGGCCGGCCGCGACGAGTCCCGCGGCGGTGACGGACGCCTCGACGAGCACCAGGGTGCCCACGGTGTCCTGGACGCCGTGGAGCGGCAGCCCGACCACCACCGCGGGGTCCCCCGCTCCCGCCCCGGTCGCGTCGGCGCGTGCCCCCGCCTCGACCCGGTAGTCGCCGAGCCCCGGCAGGGTGGCGGTGTGCGGGTGGCCGTCCCTGGGCACGGCGCGCAGGGCGGCGAGCTGGGCCCCGGTGAGGGCGGTGAGGTGTCCCGCGGGCTGCCGGGACGAGGAGTCGGTGTTCCTCGCGCCGCTGCTGATCGTGCCGTGGTCGACGAGGGCGCCGACGGTGTCGAGTGGCTGCCCGGGCAGCGCCACGAAGTCGAGCGAGGGCCCGTCGTCGCGCCCGCGCTGCGGGGGCGGCCCGAAGGACCTGTGCACGGACTCCTCAAGCCGCTTGTCGAGGCCGCCTTGCAGGTAGGAGTGGAGTGCGACGGCGGTGACCACGCCGATCACGGAGCCGACGACGGCGATCAGCAGCACCGCGGAGACCACGAGCCGGGTACGCAGCGACCACCGGCCCACCCGGGGCAGGCGCCCGCGGAGTGTGCGTGGTGCCATGGCGCCCGCCGCTACTCCGCCGCCTTGATCAGGTACCCGGCGCCGCGCCTCGTGTGGATCATCGGGGCCCGGCCGCGGTCGATCTTGCGGCGCAGATAGGAGATGTACAGCTCGACGACATTGGCCTGGCCGCCGAAGTCGTAGGACCAGACGCGGTCGAGGATCTGGGTCTTGCTGAGCACCCGGCGCGGGTTGCGCATGAGGTAGCGCAGCAGCTCGAACTCGGTGGCGGTGAGGGAGATCTCGTCGCCGCCGCGCCATGCCTCGTGGCTGTCCTCGTCGAGGACGAGGTCACCGACGGTGAGCAGGGCGCCCGGCGGGGGCGCGGCTGCGGCGGCGCGCCGCAGCAGCCCGCGGAGCCTGGCGACGACCTCGGCGAGGCTGAACGGCTTGGTGACGTAGTCGTCGCCGCCCGCGGTGAGCCCCGCGATACGGTCCTCGACCGCGTCCCTTGCGGTCAGGAAGAGCACCGGGATGCCGGGCAGGTCGGCGCGGAGCCGGCCGAGCACGGTGAGGCCGTCCATGTCGGGCAGCATCACGTCGAGCAGGACCGCGTCGGGGCGCCAGGCGCGGGCGGTGCGCAGCGCTCCCGCGCCGTCGGGCGCGGCCCTGACCTCCCAGCCCTCGTAGCCGAGGGCGAGCGAGAGCAGGTCGGCGAGGGGCGCCTCGTCGTCGACGACGAGGACGCGCACCGGGCCGCCGTCGGGCCGCCGCGGCTCCCGCTCGGGGCGCGGCAGCACGCCCCGGCCCGCGGCAGGCGCGGTCGGCGGCGCGTACGGGGTCGGCGGGGACACAGCTACGGTCATGTCCAGCATGCTGGTCGGCGGTGATGAGAGCGGCCTTGGTGCCCGCTTCGAAACTCCTGAGAATCGACGGCGGCGCTGCCGTCCCGCACGTGCTCCTCGGCGCCGTGTACGACCATGCCGTGCGGGGCGCGGACGGCCGACGCCTCATGTACGGGGCCGCCCCCCGGGCGTATCGTCAGGAGCCGAGCGGCCCGACTCCAGGCCCCCGGTGTGCGGGGGCGAGCGGGAGCCAGGGTGGTGTACGGCAGGGACGGACGAGGGGGTGACGCGCCGGTGCGGGATCTGTGGGAGCTGACCTGCCGCCGCCATGTCGACCTCGTACGCGTGTCGAGCGCCCTGTGTATCCGCCCCTGACCGGCCACCGCGACCACCCCTGACCGGCCGCCGCGACCACCCCGGAGCGCCCTGGCGGCCCGCCGCCGCACTCTGACCGGCGCCCGGCGTCCCACCTGCCGTGGCCCCGTACCGGGCGGGGGTGCCCCGTGCACCCGGGCCGCCCCCGCCCGTCCCGTCCGCCGCCCCCGGAGCTGCCCGTGTCCTTGCCCGCCGCCTCCGCCCGCCCCGTCCATGTCATCGCCTCCGACGCCGAGGCGCTCGCCGTGGCGGCCCGTCTCGCCGACGCGTTCCGTCCCGGCGCCGCCCGCAGGGACGCGGAACGGCTGCTGCCGCGCGAGGAGATGGCGCGGCTCACGGCGTCGGGGCTGCTCGGCGTCACCGTGCCGCGCTCCTGCGGCGGCGCCGAGGTGTCGGCGCGCACCCTCGCGGAGGTGTTCCGGCTGCTCGCCACCGCCGACGCCAGCCTCGCGCAGCTCCCGCAGAACCACTTCGTGTACGTCAACGTGCTGCGCGCGCAGGGCAGTCGGGCGCAGCGCGAGTTCTTCTTCGGAGAGGTGCTGGCCGGGCGCGGCTTCGGCAACGCCCAGTCGGAGCGCGGCGGCAGGCACATCCAGGACTACCGCACCCGGCTCACCCCGGACGGCGCGGGCGGCCATCTGCTGACCGGTGAGAAGCACTACGCCACCGGGGCGCTGTTCGCGCACTGGATACCGGTGCTCGCGCGCGGCGCGGGTGACGCGCTGCACGTGGCGTACGTGGAGCGCGGCGCGCCCGGGGTCACCGTCGTCGACGACTGGGACGGCATGGGGCAGCGCACCACCGCGAGCGGCACGGTGCGGCTGGCGGGCGTGGCGGTGGCGGACGACCGGGTCGTCCCCCATCACCTCACCTTCCAGGGGCCTCAACTGCACGGCGCCAACGCCCAGTTGCTTCATGCCGCGATCGACGCGGGGCTGGCGAGGGCGGCGCTCGGGGAGGCCGCGGAGTTCGTGCGCACCAGAAGCAGGCCGTGGTTCGAGAGCGGTGTCGAGACCGCCGCGCAGGACCCGCTGCTGATCCAGCAGTTCGGCGAACTTGACCTGCGGGTGCGGGCCGCCGAGGCGCTGCTCGCCGCCGCGGCCGACGCGGTGGACACCGCCGCGGCCGGTCTCACCGACGAGACCGCGGCGACGGCGTCGCTCGCGGTCGCGGCGGCCAGGGCGGAGGCGGCGCGCGCGGCCGTCGAGTCGGGCAGCGCGCTGTTCGATCTTGCCGGGACCAGGGCAGCCCAGGAGGGGCTCAACCTGAACCGCTTCTGGCGCGACGCGCGCACCCACTCCCTGCACGACCCGGTCCGCTGGAAGGTCCAGCACCTGGGCCGGTACGCCCTGAACGGCACCAGGCCCCCCAGACACGGCCTGCTGTGACCCCGCGGCAGGCCACGCCCCCGTCCCGCCACCCCCGGAGAGCCCCGTGAGCCTCACCTTCCACTGGTTCCTGCCCACGTACGGAGACAGCCGCCATGTCGTCGGCGGCGGGCACGGCGTCCCGACCGGGTCCGCGGGCGGGCACCGCCCCGCGGATCTGGGGTACCTCGCCCAGATCGGCCGCGCCGCCGAACAGCTCGGCTTCGCCGGGGCGCTCACCCCGACCGGCGCCTGGTGCGAGGACGCCTGGCTGACCACCGCGATGCTCGCGCGGGAGACCGAGCGCCTGAAGTTCCTCGTGGCGTTCCGCCCCGGGCTGCTCTCCCCCACGCTCGCGGCGCAGATGGCGGCGACCTTCCAACGGCACTCCGGCGGGCGGCTGCTGCTCAACGTGGTGACCGGCGGCGAGAGCCATGAGCAGCGCGGCTATGGGGACTTCCTCGACAAGGAGGCCAGGTACGCGCGCACCGGGGAGTTCCTGGAGATCACGCGGCGGCTGTGGCGCGGCGGCAGCGTCACCTTCAGGGGCGAGCATCTGCAGGTGCAGGGCGCCGAGTTGGGGCGGGTGCCCGACCCGGTGCCGCCGGTGTACTTCGGCGGCTCGTCGGCGGCGGCGGGCCGGGTCGCGGCGGCGCACGCGGACGTGTACCTCACCTGGGGGGAGCCGCCCGCGCAGGTCGCCGAGAAGACCGAGTGGATACGGGGCCTCGCGGCCCGCGAGGGCCGCGCCCCGCGCTTCGGCATCAGGCTGCACGTGATCGCCAGGGACACCGCCGAGGAGGCGTGGGCGCAGGCGCGGCGGCTGCTCGACGGGTTCTCCGAGGAAGCGGTGCGCGCGGTGCAGGAGGGGCTTTCGCGCAGCGAGTCGGAGGGGCAGCACCGGATGCTGGCGCTGCACGGCGGCAGTACGGAGCGCCTGGAGGTGTCGCCCAACCTGTGGGCCGGGATCGGCCTGGTGCGCGGCGGCGCGGGGACGGCGCTGGTGGGCAGCCATGCGGAGGTGGCCGACCGTATCGCCGAGTACCACGCGCTCGGCATCGACGAGTTCATCATGTCGGGGCACCCGCACGTCGAGGAGGCGTACTGGTTCGGCGAGGGGGTGCTGCCGCTGCTGGCGCGCCGCGGCCTGTGGACCCGCCCGACGGCCCCGGCGGCGGAACGGGCCGAAGCCGGGGTGCCGTTCGCGGCGGGGGTCCGCCCCTAGCCACCGTCCCGCCGGTGCGGGGCCGGTTCCGCCCCGGCGGTGCGTGGTCGGCGGGGAGCGGGGCAACCGGGAGTCATGGCGGGGGGATTTCGGGGAACCTTCTGCCTGAGGGACCTTTTGGAGGTAATTGACATGGTTGCTCTGCTTGTCGTGCTGCTGCTGGCTCTGATCCTCTTCGGCGCCGGCTTCGCCGTTCAGGCGCTGTGGTGGATCGCCGTGGTGGTGGCCGTCGTATGGCTGCTCGGCTTCGTCATCCGCCCCGCCGCGTCCGGCGGCCGCAGGGGGCGCTGGTATCGCTGGTAGCCGAACCCCTTCCCCAGGGGGCGGCGGCCCCGGCAGACCGTTGCCGGGGCCGCCGCTTCGTCATGACACGCCCCCTCCCATATCGACAGCCCAGCCTGTTCAGCCGAAACTGGACAGGCCAAGCTGAAGGTTTTACGGTGGGGGCATGCCAGAGAACGGAACGGCGTCGGAATCCGCCGTGCGCGCCGCCCGTGAGCTGCGGATCGTCTTCAGCAGGCTGCGCAGGCGGCTGAAGGAGACGTACGACACCGAGGGGTTCACGCCCTCCCAGACCTCCGCGGTCAGCCGGCTGAACCGGCAGGGCCCGATGTCCGCGAGCGATCTCGCGGCAGCCGAGGGGGTGCGGCCCCAGTCGATCGCCGCCACCCTCGCCGTCCTCGACGAGCGCGGCATGATCACCCGCAGCCCCGACCCCGGCGACCGCCGCAGGCAGTTGGTGGCGCTCAGCGCGGCGGGCGCCGCGTTCCTCACCGACCGGCGCAGGCTGGGCGAGGAGTGGCTGGCGACGGCGCTCGAAGAGAAGTGCACGGAGGCGGAGCGCGCGACCGTCATCGAGGCCATGGCGCTGGTCGAGAGGCTGATCGGCCCGTGACCACCCCGTTCGCACGGCTGGTGGGCAGGCTGCGCCCCGGCGCCGGGAGCGGTGGCGCGACCGCGTTCGACCGCAGGCTGCTGGCCCCGATGATGCTGGGCTCGGTACTGAACCCGGTGAACTCGTCGATCATCTCGGTGTCGCTCGTCCCGATCGGCGCCGCGTTCGGCGCCCCACCGTCGAGCACCGCATGGCTGATCTCCGCGCTCTATCTGGCGACGTCCATAGGCCAGCCCGTGGTGGGACGGCTGATCGACCTGTTCGGGCCGCGTCGGCTGTTCCTCGCGGGCACCCTGCTGACCGGCGTCGCGGGCGTCGTCGGCGCCCTCGCGCCGAACCTGGGCGTGCTGATCGCCGCCCGCGCCATCCTCGGCTTCGGCACCTGCGCCGGCTACCCGGCCGCCATGTACCTGATACGCAGCGAGGCGAGGCGCACCGGGCACGACAGCCCGGCGGGGGTGCTGACCGCGCTCGCGGTCACCAACCAGACCATCGCGGTCATCGGCCCCTCGCTCGGCGGGCTGCTGATCGACCTCGGCGGCTGGCGCACCACCCTCGCCGTGAACATCCCGCTGGCACTCGCCGCGGGCGCCCTCGGACTGCTCCGGCTGCCGAAGACGACGCCGCCGCGCACCGCGGGCAGCACACGGCCGCTGGCCGAACTCGACCCGGCGGGCATGGCGCTCTTCGCGGCGGCGCTGCTGTCCCTGCTGCTGTTCCTGATGAGCCCGGCGCCCGGCAACTGGTACCTGCTCGCGCTGGCGGCGGCCGCGGCCGCGGGCTTCGCGATACGGGAGCTGCGGGCCCCGAAGCCGTTCATCGACCTCAGGGTGCTCGCGGGCAACTCCCCGCTGCTGCTGACCTACGGGCGCGCCCTGCTCGCGTACGTCGTCTCGTACTCCTTCCTCTACGGGTACACCCAGTGGATGGAGGACGGGCGGGGCCTCGGCGCCTCGCGGGCCGGGGTCGCGCTGCTGCCGCTGTTCTGCGTCGCGATCGTGGTGTCCACGGCGACCGGGCGCCGCACCGAGATCCGCGGCAAGCTGCTCACGGGCGCGGTGGGGCAGCTCGCGGCCTGTGTGATGCTGCTCGCGCTGGCGCCCGACAGCCCCTTCGTGCTGCTGCTCGCCGTCGCGTTCGTGCTCGGCGTGCCCCAGGGGCTCAACGGCCTCGCCTTCCAGAACGCCGTGTACTACCAGGCGGAGCCCGAGCGCATGGCGTCGTCTGCGGGGCTGCTGCGCACCTTCGGCTACCTCGGCGCCATCGTGTCGTCCGCCGCGGGCGGCGCCTTCTTCCCGGAGCGCGCCGACACCCCGGGGCTGCACCACCTGGCCTGGTTCCTGATCGCCGTCGCGGCGGTGTTCCTGCTGGTGACGGTCCTCGACCGGTCGCTGGGCGCGGCGCCCGCCGCGGAGAAGTAGCCCCGGGAGCGGCCACCCCCGACGCACCCCCCTCAGCCCCCCTTCCACAGGCCCGTATCCGGGCCGACGAACGTGACGTTCCGTCACCGACCGTTATGAGAGAGGCAGTTTCCCCATGAGCGACACCAAGGACACCGCACTGCTGGTGATGGACGTCCAGCAGGGCATCACGGGACGCGTCGAGGACGAAGGCTATGTGCCGCGGCTCGCCCGCGCCGTCGAAGCGGCGCGCGGCGCCGGGGTGCGGGTGATCCACGTCGTCATCGGCTTCCGCGCCGGGCACCCCGAGATCAGCGCCGCCAACAAGTCCTTCGGCGCCATGCCCGACGGTGTGTTCACCGCGCAGGACCCGGGCTCGGCCAACCACCCTGCCGTCGTGCCCGCCGAGGGCGAGACGGTGGTCACCAAGAAGCGGGTGAGCGCCTTCGCGGGCAGCGACCTCGACATGGTGCTGCGCGCGGGCGGCATCCGCCATCTGGTGCTGTCCGGCATCGCCACCAGCGGTGTGGTGCTGTCCACCCTGCGGCAGGCCGCCGACCTCGACTTCCGGCTCACCGTGCTCTCCGACGGCTGCTACGACCCGGACGAGGAGGTGCACCGGGTCCTGGTGGAGAAGGTGTTCCCGCGCCAGGCCGGCATCACCACCGTCGACGAGTGGAGCAAGGCCCCCGAGTAGCCCGGCGGCGCGCCCGGCACGGGCGGGGGCCGCGCGGCCCGCGAGTTCCCCCCACGGGAACGGGCCGCGCGGCCCCCGCGGTCACCCCCCGGTGAAACGCCACTCCCCCGAGCCGACCGAGAACACCGCGTACGGCTTTCCGTCCGCCCAGGTCCGCACGCCCCGCGCCCGTGCGCCCGCGGGGCCGCGCGGTGGCCGCGGCGGGCGCCGCCCCAGCGGTACGTACACCGTGGCGGTGGCGCCGAACGGCACCCGCACGTCGAGCGTCACCACGCCCTCGGCGTCCGTCTCCCAGGACGAGCCGACGGTGCCGTACGGGCTCTCGTACGTCGCGGCGGCGTGGGTGACACCGCCGACGACCGCGGGGCGCACCACCAGTTCCCGGAAGCCCGCCGAGCCGTCGGCCTGCTGGATACCGGCGAGTTGGGAGGAGAACCACTCGTCCACCGCGGAGAGCATGAAGTGGTTGAGCGAGTTGGCCATGTCCCAGAACTCGGGGAGCGAGGTGGCGCCCTGTGCCACGAAGTAACCGTAACCGGGCGCCGTGGGCTGGGTGACGAGGGTGTGCACCAGGTCGTTCCTGCCGTGCGCGGCCAGTACCCGCAGCGCGGAGGGCAGGGCGATCTCGCCGACGTCGAGATGGGTGTCGTTGGCGGTGACCGCGGCCACCAGCGCCTCGAACACCGCGTCCTCGTCCTCCCGTGGCACCGCCCCGATGTCGAGCGCGAGCGCCAGCGACGCCTGGGTGCCGGTGGCCACGGTGCGGCCCTCGGGGTCGTACCAGCGCGCCCGGAAGGCGTCCCTGACGGCGTCGGCCGCCGCCCCGAACTCCCGGGCGTCGGCGTCCCTGCCGAGTACCGCGGCGATGTTCGCCATGCCCTCGGTGGCCCTGAAGTAGCCAAAGTTGGCGACCAGTTCGACGTCGGTCCGCGCGTCGCCGCTCAGCAGCTCCGCCCAGTCGCCGAGCCCCTCGTCGTACACCACGAGCCCGTCGACGGCCCTGGAGTCCAGGTGGCGCAGATAGCCGCGCATACCGGCGTAGTGGGCTTCGAGGGTGCGGGTGTCGCCGTAGTGCCGGTACATCTGCCAGGGCATCAGGATCATCGCGGAGCCCCAGTTGGGGTCGTCGCGGAAGCCGCCGGAGAACACCGTGTACTCGGGCGCGATGTCCGGCACAAGGCCCGAGGGGAGCTGGGCGTCGGCGATGGTGCGCACGATGCCGCGGGCGTAGGCGGCGATGTCGTAGTTGCGGGCCACCGCGCCGAACACGAGCTGGTTCTGCTCCATCCAGCCCAGCTTCTCGCGGTGCGGGCAGTCGGTGAGGACGCTGTACATGTTGCTCTGTATCGCGCGGTCGCACAGCCGGTGCACACCGTCCACCACGTCGTCCGACGAACGGAACGTGCCCCCGGGGGCGTTGTCGGCGCGGATCACCAGCGCGCGTGCCCCGGTGACCCGTACGCCGTCGGTGACACCGCGCACCTCGAAGTAGCGGAAGCCCTGGTAGACGAACTCCGGGTGCCAGATGTGGCGGCGGCCGTCGCCGGTGAAGGTGTTGAACACCGGCTGCCCCGAGCCCGACTGGTCGACGCGGCCGTCCTTCAGCCGCTCCGCCGGGTACACCGACACCACCGTGCCGGACGGTGCCTCGACGGTGATCTCGGGCCAGCCCGCCGCGTTGGTGCCGGTGTCGTAGAGCAGCACGCCCTCGGCGGGACCGGCGAGCAGGGTGGCGTCCAGGGTGTCGACGACGCGCAGCGGGGGCGCCGCGCGCCCGGTCAGCCGGGTGGTGCCGGCGGGCGGCCCGACCACGGCCGCGCGGTCCCAGCCGCTCCTGTCGGTGCCCGGCAGGTCCCAGCCGGGGAGGGCGCGGCGGGCGTCGTGGTCCTCGCCGCCGTACCAGTGCGCCAGGGTGGTCGGGCCCTCGGCGGCCGCCCAGCCGTCGCCGGTGGCGAGCGCGTCGCGGGAGCCGTCGGTGTACAGGACTTCCAGGCGTGCGACGGCGCGTGGCGCGCACATGGTGCCGGTGAACTTGGTGTAGCGGCCCTCGGTGTCCGCTACGTCGTCGATGCCGGTGCCGAGCCTGATCCCGACGGCGTTGCGGCCGCGGCGCAGCAGCCGGGTGACGTCGTAGGTGGCGTACTCGGCGTGCCGGGCGAGGACGGTGTTCGCGGGTTCGAGCACCTCGTCGCCCGCGGCCTCGCCGTTGACGCTGCACACGAAGATGCCGCCGCCTGCCACATGGAGCCGGGCGCGCGCCACGGCGCGGCGCGCGGTGAACTCGCCCACCAGGACCGGGAGCGCGGTGTGCGGCGCGTCGCCTGAGGTCCAGCCGGGTCCGGTGATCCACGCGGCGTCCGCCCAGTCCTCCGGGGTGGTCAGGCCGAGTTCGAAGGTGGCGGTGCGGCTCCACGCGGAGACCCGGCCGTGGGTGTCCCAGGTGCGGGCGCGCCAGTGCACCAGGTCCCGGGAGCCGAGTCTCCTGCCGCCGTAGGGCAGGGACTGCCGGGGGCCCTCGACACGGCCGCTCGACCAGAGGTCGGGCCGCCCGGCCGCGAGCGCGGCGGCGGTGGAGGCGGCCTGGACCTCCACCGCGCCCTGCCGCTCGCCGCGTTCCGGCGAGGTGACCTGCCAGGAGAGCAGGGGCGCGGTGTCGTCGATGCCGCACGGGTCGACCAGGTCGTCGGCGCGCAGCGCCCCGGTGACGGGCCGCGCGCCCCCGTGCCCTGCCGCCGCGGCGGCCCCGCCCGCCCCGGCACCGCCCGCGGCGAGCGCCCCCGCGGCGACGGCCGCGCCGCGCACCACCTGTCTGCGGCTGGGGTGTGCCGGGGTGGACTCCATGGCGGGGCGGCTCCTTGCGCGCGATCACCGGGGACTCGTACGGCACGGAGCAGGGGGCCCGTACGGGAGAGCGGGGGATGAATCGATTCAGACGCGATGGCGGGAGACTCTATTGAGGGCCCCTGGGCGAGTCAATACGTCGTACGGGCATCGGGACGCACGGGCCCGCCGGGCCCCTGTGCGCACCGCGGCGGGGTGCGGTCGGCACCGGTCGGCGGGCCGGGGACCGGTGCCGCGCTGCTGCTAATCTCTGAAGATCGTTTTCCGTCCCGGTCCTGGAGGTTTCATGGCGTCCGAGGCCCCCGACGACGAGCGTGCGCGCGACCGGCTGCTCGAAGCGGCGGAGCGCGTGTTCTACGCACGGGGCATCCAGGCCGTGAGCATGGCGGAGCTGCGCACCGCCGCAGAGCTGCCGCTGAAGCGGATCTACGCGCTCTACCCGGGCAAGGACGAGGTGGTGTGCGCGTTCCTGCGGCGCAGGCACGACCGCATGATGGCGGTGATCGGGGCGCGCGTCGACGCGGCCGGGCCCGGGGCGCGGGTGGCCGCGCTCTTCGACTGGCTGCGCGACTGGTGCGCCGAGCCGGGCTTCAGGGGCTGCGCCTGGATGAACGCCTACGGCGAACTCGGCCCCACCAACGAGGCGATCGCCGCCGAGGCGCTGCGCCACAAGCGCGTGTTCCATGAGGTGGTGACCGGCGTCCCGCTGGCCGAGGGGCACTCCCCCGCGGTCGCCGAGGGCGTCCACCTGCTGGTCGAGGGCGCCATCACCGCCGCCCAGGTGGAGCGCTCCCCCGCCCCGGCCGACCGGGCGCGCGCGGCGGCGCTGCTGCTGACGTCCCGGGGGCGGGACCCCGGGGGCCACTGACCCACGGTGTGCGGCCCCGCCCGTGTGGGAGGGGCCGCACACCCGGCGTCAGCCGGCCGCGGCGGCGCCGGCGTCCTTCGCGGGCGCCGGGGCGTAGCCGCTCGGCCTCGCGGTGAAGGTGCCACGGCCGTGGGTCCTGCCGCGCAGCCGGGTCGCGTAGCCGAACACCTCGGCGAGCGGCACGGTGGCGGTCACCACCGTGGTGCCCGCCCTGGCCCACGAGCCCGAGACCCGGCCCCGGCGCGCCGCGAGGTCGCCGAGGACCACGCCGAGTGCGTCGTCGGGCACGGTCACGGTGACCTCGGCCACCGGTTCGAGCAGCACCATGGCGCTGGCCCGCAGCGCCTCGCGGAGCGCGAACCTGCCCGCGGCGCGGAACGCCATCTCCGACGAGTCCTTCGGGTGGGTGGCCCCGTCGGTCAGGGTGACCCGCACCCCGCTGACCCGGTGCCCGCCGAGCGGCCCCTCGGCGAGCGCGTCGCGGCAGCCCGCCTCGACCGCGCGGGCGTACTCCTGCGGCACCCGGCCGCCGACGACGGTGGACGCGAACGCGAACTCCGCGCCGTCGCCGCCGGTTTCCCTGTCGAGCGGGGCGACGTCGAGGACGACATGGGCGAACTGCCCGGCACCGCCGTCCTGTTTGACGTGCCGGTACCCGAACCCCGTCACCCCGCGGGCCACCGTCTCCCGGTAGGAGACCTTCGGGCCGCCCACGGCGGCCTCGATGCCGTGGGCCCTGCGGATCTTCTCCACGGCCACCTCCAGGTGGAGTTCGCCCATCCCGGACAGCAGGGTCTGGCCAGTGTCGGGATCGGTGCGCACGGCGAGCGAGGGGTCCTCCTCGACCAGCCGCGCGAGGGCGGCCGACAGCCGCTGGGTGTCGGTGGCGCGGCGCGCCTCGACCGCCACCGACACCACGGGCTCGGGCGCGGTGGGCGGTTCGAGCAGCAGCGGCGCGCCGGGCGCGCACAGGGTGGTACCGGCGCGGGCGGTGCGCAGTCCGACGACGGCGACGATGTCGCCTGCCCTGGCGCGGTCCACCTCGGTGTGCCGGTCGGCCTGGACTCGCAGCACCCGGCCGACGCGCTCGGTGCGGCCGGTGGTGGCGTCGAGCACGGTGTCCCCCTTTCCGAGCGTTCCCGAGTACACCCGCAGGTACGTCAGCCGTCCCGTGGCGGTCGCGGCCACCTTGAAGGCGAGCGCGGCCAGCGGCGCCGCCGGGTCGGCGGGCCGCTCCCGCGGCTCGCCGCGGTGGGTGCCGCGCACCGGCGGCACGTCCGGCGGCGCGGGCAGATACGCGACGACGGCGTCGAGCAGCGGCTCCATGCCGCGGCCCCGGTAGGCGGAGCCGCAGAGCACCACGAGGGCGTCGCCGGTGCGGGTCAGCTCGCGCAGCGCCCGCACCAGGGTGGCGGTGGACACCGTGCCGTCGGCGCAGAACTCGTCGAGGGCGCGGGGGTGCAGCTCCGCCACCGCCTCGTCGAGCAGTCGGCGCCGCCGCGCGGCCTCCTCGGCCAGCGCGCCGGGCACCGGGCCCTCCTCGGGGGCCTCGGCGCCGTCGGCCCAGATCAGGGCGCGCATCCGTGTCAGGTCGACGACGCCCCTGAAGCCGTCCTCGGCCCCGATGGGGAGCTGCACGGCGAGCGGCACCGGGTGCAGTCGGCGTCTGATCGACTCGACGGCGGTGTCCAGGTCGGCCCCCGCGCGGTCCAGCTTGTTCACGAAGGCGATCCTGGGGACGGCGTACCGGTCCGCCTGCCGCCACACCGACTCGCTCTGCGGCTCGACCCCGGCGACGGCGTCGAAGACGGCTACGGCGCCGTCGAGGACCCGCAGCGAGCGCTCGACCTCGTCGGCGAAGTCGACGTGTCCGGGGGTGTCGATGAGGTTGATCCTGTGCCCGTCCCAGTCGCAACTGACGGCCGCGGCGAAGATGGTGATGCCGCGGTCGCGCTCCTGGGAGTCGAAGTCGGTGACGGTGGTGCCGTCGTGGACCTCGCCGCGCTTGTGGGTGGCCTTGGCCAGGTACAGGAAGCGGTCGGTGACGGTGGTCTTGCCCGCGTCGACATGGGCGAGGATGCCCAGGTTGCGTACGGCGGACAGCGGTGTCCGCGCTGCGGGAGCGGTGTGGTTGCGGTTGGCACGCATGGCCCTTCGGCCTCTCCTCGGTAGTCCACGGTGGACGGCGCGATTCCCGTGCGGGCAGCGGCCGACCGGGGCCGGGCCCTGGTCAGGCGTGCGTCACGGGCGTCCGGTCCGGCCGCGCAGCCGGCACCGGGCGGGCGAAGACACCAGGATCACCTCGAAGCGTGACGGGGGGACGGCGGCAGCGGTGCGGTGGCGCACGGCCGGACTCCCCTCGCTCGTCACGGTGCGCGGACCGCCCGGAGGCGGCGCGCGGTACGCCAGGAGGGTAGCGGGGCGCCGCCGCGGCCCGCACCCGCTTTTCCCGGCCGCGTCGTACGCCCCTTTCCCTGCCGCGTCGTACGCCCCTCCCCACCTGCGGACCGGGGTTGCCGGGACGCCGCACGGCGGGGGTGTGCGAGCTATATCCTCCGAGGGGGGAAAACGACCCGAACCGAAGGCACCCGGGAGTAAGGGAGTAAGGGAGTTCATGACCACCGAGACGCTGGAGTTCCAGGCCGAGGCGCGCCAGCTCCTGGAGTTGATGGTCCACTCGATCTACTCGAACAAGGACATCTTCCTGCGCGAGCTGATCTCCAACGCCTCCGACGCCCTCGACAAGAGGCGGCTCGCCGCGCTCACCGACGAGGCCCTGAAGACGGACGACCCGCACATCCGTCTGGAGGTCGACGAGGAGGCCAGGACGCTGACCGTGCGGGACAACGGCATCGGCATGTCCCGTGACGACGTCGTCGGCCTCATCGGCACCATCGCCAGGTCGGGCACGGCCGAGATGCTGCGCAGGATGCGCGCGAACCGCGAGAACGGGGAGTCGGCGGAGCTGATCGGCCAGTTCGGCGTCGGCTTCTACGCGACCTTCATGGTGGCCGACCGGGTCGGCCTCGTCACCCGCAAGGCCGGGGAGGACACCGGGACGCGCTGGGAGTCGTCGGGCGAGGGCACGTACACGATCGAGACCGTCGAGGACACCACGGACCTTCCGGTGGGCACCGCGGTGACCGTGCACCTGCGGCCCGCGGACGAGGAGGACGCGCTCCACGACTATACGGACACCGCGAAGATCCGCGAACTCGTCAAGAAGTACTCGGACTTCATCTCGTTCCCCATCCGGATGGGCGAGTCCACCCTGAACTCGATGAAGGCCCTGTGGGCCAGGCCGCGTTCCGAGGTGAAGGACGAGGAGTACAGCGAGTTCTACCGGCACATCAGCCACGACTGGACCGATCCGCTGGAGACCGTGCGGATGCGGGCCGAGGGCACCTTCGAGTACGAGGCGCTGCTGTTCATCCCGGCGCGCGCGCCGCACGACCTGTACCAGCAGGGCGGCAAGCACGGCGTCCAGTTGTACGTGAAGCGCGTGTTCATCATGGACGACAGCCAGGAGCTGGTGCCCGACTACCTGCGGTTCGTGCGGGGCGTGGTGGACGCCGCCGACCTGTCGCTGAACATCTCACGGGAGATCCTTCAGCAGGACCGGCAGATCCATCTGATCAGGCGCCGCCTCGCGAAGAAGGTCCTGGCCACGGTCAAGGACCTGATGGCGAACGACACCGAGAAGTACCGCACGTTCTGGCGGGAGTTCGGGCGCGCGGTCAAGGAGGGCCTGCTCGGGGAGGCGGAGGACCGCGGCGCCATCCTGGACATCGCCTCGTTCGCGTCCACCGCGGGCGAGGAGCCCACCACCCTCGCCGAGTACACCGGGCGGATGAAGGAGGGGCAGGACGAGATCTACTACATCACCGGCGAGAGCCGGTCGCAGGTGGAGAACTCGCCCCATCTGGAGTCGTTCAAGGCGCGGGGCTTCGAGGTGCTGCTGCTGACGGACCCGGTCGACGAGATCTGGGTCGAGACCGTCGCGGAGCACGAGGGCCACAGGTTCCAGTCCGTCGCGCGTGGCGAGGTGGACCTGTCCGCGACCGACGAGAAGCCGGCCGAGGAGCGCGTCGAGGAGTACGCGCCGCTGCTGTCCTGGCTCGGCAAGACCCTGGAGGAGCAGGTCAAGGAGGTACGCCTCTCGACCCGGCTCACCACCTCCGCGGCCTGCCTCGTCGGCGACGAGGGCGGCATCACGCCCACGCTGGAGAAGATGTACCGGGCGATGGGCCAGGAGCTGCCGCCGGTCAAGCGCATCCTGGAGCTGAACCCCGACCACCCGCTGGTCACCGGGCTGCGCGCGGCGCACGAGCGGTCCGCGGACGCGGAGGGCCTGCCGGAGACGGCCGAACTCCTCTACGGCACCGCCCTGTTGGCGGAGGGCGGCGACCTCGCCGACCCGGCACGCTTCTCCCGGCTGCTCGCCGAGCACCTGGCGAAGACGGTGTGAGCCGCGCGGCGGCCGGTCCCGCGAGGGCGCCGGCCGCCGCCCTCGGCGGGTCTGCCCGTACGGCCAGACCCGCCTCGCACGTTCAACGGGCGTTCGGGGCAGGTTTGTTACCCAGGGGTAGTGCGGCGGGGTGCGGGGTTCTAGGCTCGGGTTCCCCACTGCGGAACTGACGAGGTGACAGTGAAGATGAGACGCTTGCGTCCCCGTACCCGCACCGCCGCCAGAGCGGGCACGGCGCTCCTGGGAGCCGCGGCGCTGACGGCGGTGTGCGCCGCCGCCGCGTTCGCCGACCCCTCCGGCTGGGTGCGTACCGGCAGCTCGACGGTGAACTCCTTGACCGGGGGCGAGGGGCTCGCCACGTACGACGACGGCTCGCTGCTGTACCGGGGGCTCGCCTCGATCCCGCTGGAGCTGCGGGTCAAGGGCTGGAACCACGTCGGTGACCCCGACATCGCCGACGGCGACGTCTTCGACGCCTACCAGGGCCCCGACGACGGGACGTCGAAGATGTTCGCGGTGACCACCCCCGACGGGCAGCGCTACGAGTACACGCACCCCCTCGACACGGGCGAGAAGATCAACAACTCCTTCGCCGCGGTGTCTCCCGACAACCAGTGGCTGGTGTCGGGCGAGTGGGGCGACCAGGACCGGCTCCAGGTCTTCCCCGCGCCGCTGCTGAACCCGTCCACCCCGAAGACCGGCGGCACCCTGCCGCAGGCGGGGCAGATCTCCCTCGACCACCCGGTGCGCGACATCCAGGGCTGTGACTTCGTCACGGACACCCGGCTGGTGTGCGTGTCCGACGACGCGGCCACCGACCTGTGGCCGGACGCGCGCCCGCTGCTCCAGGTCGACCTGCCGCACGCACTCGACGGCGAGCAGGTCACCGGCAAGGTCAGCGAACTCGGGCCGCTGCCGCAGGAGAGCGTCTGCACCGGCACGTTCGAGACCGAGGGTGTCGACTACCACCCGGGCTCCGGCGTCCTGCGCGCCCAGGTCGTCTCGCCCGGGGTCTGCATGGTCAGCACGACCGTGTACGAGTACCAGCAGGGCGGCTGACCCGGCCGGGAACTCCGTCGCGGCGGCGCCACCCGTTCCCGGGGGCGCCGCCGCTGTCGTCCAGGGGTGTCCCCCGCCCCCGGCGAGCGGCCCGGGGAAGAGGGTGTGTGCCGCGGCGCGGGTCCTACCTCGCGGTCAGGAACTCGTCGCCGCGCAGGGGGCGGTTCACGATACGGGTGTCGCCGACGCTGCCGTGGAAGACGATGTCGACGGCGTCGGCGTTCTCGTGGCCGCCGAACAGCCAGGGCCTGCCGAGCGTGGTGAGGCCGACCGACACCCGGTCGGGGTTGTCGACGACGGGGGCGCCCTCGACGTACAGCCTGGTGAACCGGCCGTCGTTGACCACGGCGAGGTGCCACCACCGGGACTCCACCAGGCCGTGGCCCCAGTTGGTCGTCGGGTAGGTGTCGTTCAGCGGGTAGTGGTTGAACTGCGGCTCGCGGCCGTTGTTCGAGATGGAGAGCTGGGCCAGCGGCTCGTCCGGGTCGGTGTTCCTGCCGTGCTTGCCCGCGGCGCCCGCGGAGCCGCGGCGGCTGAGGATCGACGCGAAGCCGTTGTCGGTGGCGTCCCAGTCGAGCGGCATCATGACGAACGTCTCGATGGTGTAGCCGCTCCTGAACGTCTCCGCGTTCAGCGGGGCCTTCGCGCCGGTGGTCAGATAGCTGCCGTGGAGCGGGTTCCTGCCGCCCGCGAACGTCAGGCTCGCGTGCCCCGGCTGGTCGGGGTGGTGGTCGTCGGACCAGGTCAGCGCGGAGGCGGCGGTGCCGGGGACGGTCACCACCGTCAGGTCGTTGCCGCTGCCCGACAGGTCGCGGACGGTGTCGCCCTCGGCGAGCGCGGTGCCTGGCGCGCCCTGCCCGTCGAAGCGCCAGTACGCCACCGTGCCCCTGACCAGCTCTCTCCTGGCGGGGCGTGCGGGCCTGGCGCCCACCGGGGCGAAGCCGGAGAAGCGCTTCTCGAAGTCGATGGGGAGGGAGAAGGTGTCGACGGGGCCGCTGATCCTGGAGAGTTCGGCGGCCAGCCCGCTGCGGGACTCCGGCTGCTGCGCCAGGACCCACGGGTTGAGCGTCTCGACGTCGATGGTGTCGCGGGCCAGGTCGAAGTGGTAGAGCCTGAGCATCCCGCCGCCGCCGAAGTACCGGTTCTGGTAGTTCGTCATGTGCAGGTACACGTCGTTGCCCGCGGCGTTCTTCCTGGTCGTGCGCCCGGGCGGCCAGTAGTGGCCGTTGAGGGTCAGGAAGACCTGGTCGTTGTGGTCGACCAGCTTGTCCCACACCGTCCGGCCGTAGTCGGCGAGCGCGGCGTTGTCCTCCGGGTCGCCCGACTCGTAGGGGAAGACGTTGTCGTCGTAGGTCGAGTGGACGAGGTCGTGGGTGGTGAGGATCACCGGGGTCCTCGGATGGGCCTTGATGACCTTGTCGGCCCAGGCGAAGCCCTGGTCGGTGGTGCGCCAGTCCAGGGCGAGCACCAGCCATGAGCGGCCTGCGGCCTGGAAGATGTGCGCGGTGTTGTAGCCGGTCGCGTCGGCACCGGCGAACGTCCGGGAGCGTCTGAACCGGTGCGGGCCCATGGTCCGCAGGTACGGCGAGTCGCCGCGGCTGTCGTCGCCGGTCACGTCGTGGTTGCCCGCCAGCACGCTGTACGCGACACCGTGCTTGTCCAGCAGGGTGAACGCCTTGTCGACCTGCCGGAACGACGACGGGTCGGCGTCCTGTGTCAGGTCGCCGAGGTGCGCCATGAACACGATGTTGTCGCCGCCGCCGGGTCCGCTGTGGTCGATGACGTAGCGGAACGACTCCTCCTGCGGCGTCCTGTTCACACTGTCCTGGCTGCCCCAGTACAGGTACTGGGTGTCCGGCATGACCGCGAGGGTGAACTGGAGGGCGGTGGCGTCGGGTCTCCAGGTGCCGCCGCCGCTCCTGGCGGCCTCGGCCGCGGACGCCGGGGCGGCACCGAGCACGGTGGCGCCGACACCTGCGGCCGCCGTCCCGGCACCGGCCAGTGCCGTGTTGCGCAGGAAGCCTCGGCGGCTGTGCCCGTCCGCATCCTGTGAGGGTATGTCACTGTCCGTGGACATAGGGGTCCTTCCAGGGTGGATACTTCAAACGCAACGAAGCTATGGAGAAGTAACCGAAGCCGGGCGGCCGTGAGATGACGAACGGAGATCAGCTTGCCGACCTGGCCCTGAGCACCGGCCGAACTGTGACCAGCAGCTCATCCGGGGTCGGCGGACAGTCACCGGCTACGCCCCCCGCTCCGCCGCCGCGCGCCCGGCGCCGCGTGGCCGCGGGCGCAGGGTGGGTCCGCGCCTGAGGCACCACGGCGCGATCACCGGGTCGCAGATGGCGCAGCCGAGCGAGGAGTGCTCCGCGGAGGGGATCAGCGGGCTGCCCTTGACGGCGTGCACCACGTCCCAGGCGGCGTGCAGCAGCCGGCCCACGCCGATGAACACCCAGGAGTCCAGGCCCCGGTAGGCGACACAGGTGCTCACCGCGGTGAAGGCGAACTCCCGGCCGCCCATGCCGCCGCCGCTGAGGTAGGCGGCGCCCGCGCCCGCCGCCATGAGGGCGGACCAGGTCATCCCGTTCGATCTCGGCACCCCGGTCGAGGTGTTAGGGCGGGTCACGCCGCCCGACGGCGGCCCCGGCCACCTGACGCGGGTCTGCGCGCCGCAGCGCCCGGGTCGGCTTCAGCTCACCCACCGCCTTCCGTGACCGGTCCAAACGCAGCACGGGCGTCAGCCCGCACGCCTACCGCCGCGCCTTCGGCGCCCCGGTGCTCAGGGGGTGATCTCCAGGCGGGTGACGAGGCCGTCGTCGTCGAGGGTGAAGACGTAGCGCAGGTCGACGGGGCTTCCGGGGAAGTTCCCCTCGATACGGTAGGTCGCGGTGAAGGTGCCCGACGCGGACGGCAGGAGCCCGAGGAACGAGCGGGTGTACCGGAACTCGCCGCCCGAGCGGGAGCGCCGCCGCCACTCCAGGATGGCCCCCTCACCGGTGTGGGACCTGCCCTCGTCGATGATGGTGGCTCCGGGGGCGAGGGCCGGGAGCACGTCCTCGGGCTCGCCGTCGGACGCGACGAGGTAGCGGACGGCCTGCATCGGTATCTGAACAGTCATACGGCCACCGTCAACCCTCCCCCGAGGGCAAGGTCAAGGAGAGCAGATGGCGTCGGGCATGGTGACGATCGGCGAGTTCGCCCGGATGACCCACCTGAGCGCGAAGGCGCTCCGCTTCTACCAGCGGGAGGGTGTCCTCGCCCCCGCCGACGTCGACCCGGCCAACGGCTACCGCCGCTACCGTCCCGAGCAGGCCGTCACGGCGCAGGTCATCCGGCGGCTGCGGGCGCTCGACATGTCCGTCGAGCAGATCAGGACCGTGCTCGCCGCGCCGTCGGCCGACGAGCGCAACCGGCTGGTCGCGGAGCATCTGGCCGCCATGGAGCGGCGGCTCGCACAGACCCGTGAGGCCGTCGACTCGCTGCGCGCGCTGCTCGGCGGGGAGCCGTGGGACATCCCCGTCGAGCACCGCTCGGTGGCCGCGTTCCCGGCGCTCGCCATCACGGCCGAGATCCCGGTCACGGACCTCGACGCCTGGTGGCCCGAGGCGTTCCGCGAGCTGGACACGGTGCTCCGCGGGGCCGACGGGCTCAGGGCCGCGGGACCCAGGGGCGGGCTCTACTCGACGGCGCTGTTCGCGGAGGGCCGCGGCGAGCTGACGGTGTACCGGCCCGTCGCGGCGTCGCAGCCGCGGCCGCCCGCGCCGCCGGGGCGCGCCGAGGTGCGGACCGTCCCGGCCGCCGAGCTGGCCGTGGCCGTCCACCGGGGCGAGGACATCGACATCGACCGGGTCTACGGGGCGCTCGGCGGGTATGTGTGTGAGCGGGCCATCGGTGTGCCGGGCCCGGTGCGGGAGACGTACCTCGACGCGGACACGGACTCCCCGACGGCGCACACCGTGACGGAGATCGGCTGGCCGATCTTCACCACGGCGCCCGCGCCGCCACCCGGCGCCCCCCGGTGACCGCGCGCGCCGGGGGGCGCTCAGGCCCCGGCGGGTGTGCGCTGCGGGTAGGCGCCGTCGAGGGCCCATTGCGGGTACCTCGCGCGCGGCTCGCTCACGGCGTCGAGTTCCGCGAGGTCCCGCGTGGTCAGTGCGAGGTCGGCCGCGCCGAGGTTGTCGCGGAGCTGGTCGGGGCGGCGGGCGCCCACGATGACGCTGGTGACGCCCGGCCTGGCGAGCGCCCAGGCCAGGGCGGTCTGCGCGGGGCTCGCCCCGTGGCGCTCGGCGACCGTGCGCAGTACGTCCAGGATGTCGTGGCCGCGCTCCAGGTCGACGGGCGGGTTGTCGAACCGGGCGCGCCGCGCGGTGGGGTCGGTGGCGCCCTCCCTGGTGAACTTGCCGGTGAGGAAGCCCCCGGCGAGCGGACTGTAGACCAGCAGGCCGAGGCCCGCGTCGCGCAGCAGGGGCAGCGTCTCGTGGTCGAGGTCGCGGCCGACGAGCGAGTAGTACGCCTGGAGCGACACGAACCTCTCCCGGCGCTCGCGCTCGGACACGCCGAGGGCCTTGGCGAGCTGCCAGGCGAACATGTTCGAGGCGCCGACGTAGCGCACCTTGCCCTGGCGTACGGCGTCGTCGAGCGTGGCCAGGGTCTCCTCGACCGGGGTGAGGTGGTCCCAGGCGTGCACCTGGTAGAGGTCGATGTGGTCGGTGCGCAGACGGCGCAGGCTGGCTTCCAGGGCCCGGGTCAGATGGACGCGGGAGAGGCCGACGTCGTTGGGGCCCGTACCGACGCGCGCGTACGCCTTCGTCGCGAGGAAGACGTCGTCGCGGCGGCCGCGCAGGATGCGCCCGAGGTATTCCTCGCAGTCGCCGCCCGCGTACATGTCGGCGGTGTCGACGAGGTTCACCCCGTGGTCGAGCGCGATGCCGACCAGTTCGTCGGCGGCGTCGTAGCCGAGCCCGCCGATACGGTCCCAGGTGTCCTTGCCCGCCCCCGCGAAGGTCATGGTGCCGAGTGCGACACGGGACACGAAAGATCCGGTGCTGCCGAGTTGTTGATACTGCACGGGTGGGTCCTTTCCGCGGCTCATCCGCTGTTTCCGCCCTCGACGTTACGGAAGGTATCCGGTGCCGACCATGAGTGATCGTCCCGAGTCCGTGCTGGATCGTCCGGAGGGCGCCGCGCTGGACGGTGTGCTGGCGATGGCCGCCGTGCGGCCCGCGGCCCCCGCCCAGCTCGCCGCCGGGGGCCGCTGGTCGGTGCGGTTCGACCGCCACCCGTACGCGAAGGTCATCACGGTGCTGTCCGGCTCGTGCTGGCTGCGCCCCGAGGGGCACGCCCCGGTGCGGCTCGCGGCGGGCGACTGCTTTCTCGCGGCGCGTGACTCCGGCTATGTCACGGCCAGTGACCTCGGTCTTTCCCCCGAGCCGAGCGGCCCGCTCTTCTCCCGCGCGGTCGATGGGGTGGCGACGGCGGGCGAGGCGCCCGAAACCCGGCTGCTCGGCGGCACCATCGACGCCGCGGACCCCGCCACCGCCGCCCTGCTCGAAGGGCTGGGACCGACCCGGGTCGACGACCCGTACACCGCCTCCGTGATCCAGTCGACGCTGCGGCTGCTGGCCGGTGAGCGCCGGGCGGAGCGGCCCGGCGGCGAGGCCATGGGGCTGCATCTGACGCGGGTGCTCCACCTCCAGTTGATGCGGCACCTGCTCGCCTCGGGCGACGGCGCGCCCCGGCTGCTCGCCGCCTTCCGCGACCCGGGGGTGGGCGCGGCGCTCGTCGCCGTGCACCGGGAGCCCGCGCGGGCCTGGACGGTCGCCGCGCTGGCCGCGGAGGCGTCGATGTCACGGACGGTGTTCGCGGCGCGCTTCAAGTCCCGGGTCGGGATGGCGCCCATGGAGTACGTGCTGCGGCGGCGGGTCGCCGGTGCCGCGTCCGACCTCGCGGCGGGGCGCACGGTGGCGGCGACGGCCGCGCGGTGGGGGTACGGCTCGGAGAGCGCGTTCAGCGCGGCGTTCAAGCGGGTGACCGGGCGCTCCCCCGCGAGCGTCCGCAGGGGCTGAGGCCGGGCGTCCGTCCTCGGGTAAGGTCCGGCGAACGCCGGGCTGCGGTGCGCCCCTGTACGTCACTCCTGGGTGGCGGCGTCGCGCCTGCCCGGGTCCGGGCCCGCGGCGGCCTCCCGGGTGACGCTGACGGCGATGCTGCCCAGCAGGTCGAGCGCCTGCGCCGAGGGGGTGCCGGGTTCCGCGTGGTAGACGACGAGGACCTGGTCGTCGGTGCCGGTGACGACGAGCTTCTGGCGGTCGAGTTCGAGGTCGCCGACCTCGGGGTGGTGCAGCAGCACCCGCCGGCCGGTCCTGCGGACGACGTCCTGGCGGGCCCAGAGGCGGCAGAAGCGCGCGCTCTTCACGGACAGCTCCCCGACGAGTTCGACCAGCCGCGGGTCGTCGGTCTCGGGGCCCGCGACCGCGCGCAGTTGGGCCACGGCGGCGGCGGTGGCCCGCTCCCAGTCGTCGTACAGCTCGCGCTCGCGTGGGTCGAGGAAGGCCGCGGCCAGCCGGTTGACTCCGGCCGCGAGGTTGGGCGACAGCGCCTCGGCCATGCGGTTGGCCGCCAGCACCGTCATGTGGCGGTCCTGGACGAACGCGGGCATCGGCAGCGCCCGCAGCAGCCGCCGGGTGCCGTCGGGGACCCGCTCGGCCCTGGGACCGCGCGGGCGCCGCGGCGGCGGGTGTACCAGGGAGTGCAGATAGGCGGTCTCGTCCGGGTCGAGCCGCAGCGCGGTGGCCAGGGCGTCGAGCACCTGGGACGAGGGGGTGCGGTCGCGGCCCTGTTCGAGGCGGAGGTAGTAGTCGGTGCTGATGCCCGCGGCAAGGGCGACCTCCTCGCGGCGCAGGCCCGGGGTGCGCCGCTGTCCGCGCGGGCGGAATCCCAGCTCCTCGGGCCGCGTCCGCTCGCGCCTGGCCCTGAGGAACCCGCCGAGGGCGTTCCCGGTCTCCATGCCCCCACGCTACGTCGCCGCCCGTGGGGTGTGACTGTCCCTGTCAGTCCCAGGAAGACCTCGGTACTGGCAGGCGTCCGCACCCGGCGCGAGCGTGGGGGCACGGCCCCGGACCGTCCGGGGCACGGGGCGCACGGCCCACCGGAGGAGAGATCACCATGGAACGGGTACGGCTCGGCGGGCTCACGGTCTCCGCCCAGGGGCTCGGCTGTATGGGCATGAGCGCGGTGTACGGCGCCGCCGACTGGGACGAGTCCGTGCGGACCGTACGGCGTGCCCTCGACCTGGGGGTGACGCTGATCGACACCGCGAACGCCTACGGCGCGGGGCACAACGAGGTCCTGGTGGGCCGGGCGGTCGCCGGCCGCCGCGACCGGGTGCAGCTCGCCACGAAGGTCGGCATGGACTTCTCCACGGGGCGCGGGAAGGTCGTCGTGCGCAACGACCCCGCGTACATCAAGGCCGCCGCGGACGCCTCGCTGCTGCGTCTCGGCACCGACCGCATCGACCTCTACTACCTGCACCGGGTCGAGCCGGACGTGCCGCTGGCGGAGTCCGTCGGCGCGCTCGCCGGGCTGGTCGCGGAGGGCAAGGTGCGGCACATCGGTCTCTCGGAGGTCACGGGCGAGCAGTTGCGGGCGGCGCACGCGGTGCATCCGGTCGCCGCGGTGCAGAGCGAGTACTCGCTGTGGACCCGTGACCCGGAGACCGTGGTCGTGGACGCGGCGCGGGAGCTGGGCGTGGGTCTGGTGGCCTACGCGCCGCTCGGGCGCGGCTTCCTGACGGGGACGGTCGACTCGGCGCGGCTCGCGGCCGACGACGGGCGGCGCCGGCTGGCGCGGTTCGCGCCGGACGCCGCGTCGGCCAACCGGGCGCTCGTGGACGAGGTGGCGCGGATCGCCGCGGCGGCCGGGGCCGCGCCCGCGCAGGTGGCGCTGGCGTGGGTGGCGGCGCGCGGCGCGCGGCTCGGGGTGCCGGTGGTGCCGATCCCCGGTACCAAGCGGCCCCGGTGGGTCGAGCAGAACGCCGCGGCGCTGGACGTCGTCCTCTCCCCCGAGGACCACGCGGCGCTCGACCGGCTGGCGTCCCGGGTCACCGGGGCCCGCTACTGACCGGCAGGGTCGTTTCCCGCGGGCGGCCGCGGGCCGGCTCCCCCGGGCACGTCGTCGACGCCCGACGCGGTGGCGACGGTGTCGAGGGCGGCCCGCAGCAGCGGTACGAGCCGCTCGGCGTCGGGCCCGGTGAGGGCGGAGTTGCGCAGGATGAAGCGGGACATGAGGATGCCGGAGCAGAAGGCGACGAGGAGCGCCGCACGCTCCACGGTGTCCTCGCCGGGGAGGGCTTCGCCCAGCCGCCGCTGGTAGTTGCGCTCGATGCTGCGGCGCATGATCTCGGCGGCGCGCGGGTTGGCCGCGGAGCGCAGGGTGAGCAGCAGGCCGCGCTCGGCGCGCTGGTCGGGGGCGGTCAGCAGCACCCTCGCCGCGTGCGCGTTCTCCTCGGGCGTCATCATCAGCGACTTCTCGTAGGCGATGTCCACGACCTGCGCGAACAGCCCTTCCTTGGAGCCGAAGTAGCGGCCGATCAGCCGGGCGTCGACGCCCGCGGCCCGTGCGATGTCCCGGGTGCCCGCGCCGTCGTAGCCGTGTTCGGTGAAAGCCTCCTGTGCCGCCGCCAGGATCGCTGCCTTCGTGGCCGCGGAGTCGCGGCGGCGAACCGGCTCGGCGGGCCGTTCGGATGAAGACATGAACGGCAGCTTAGTGCAGGTGAAGCGGGTGTGTCGCGCACGCCCGCGAGGCCGGCCCGCGCCGACGCCGCCGTGCGCGGCCGTATCCCGGTGGCCTGTCGGGTCCTGGGGCAGGCTCAGGCGTGGCGCCCGGCGCTCTCGGTGCGGGGCCACGGCATGCCGTGGAGGCGTTCGATGTCGGCGTTGAAGCGCCTGAGGTAGTCGGCGAAGGCGGTGACGTCCTCTTCCGGCCATTCGGCCATGATGTGGTCCAGGGCCGCGACGTTGCCGGTGCGCTCCTCCTCCAGGCGCCGTTCGCCCTCCTCGGTGATGCGGAACTTGCGGGCCATCCCGCCCTCGGGGTCGGGGATGCGCTCGACGAGGCCCGCGCGCATGGCCGCCGCGGTCTGCCGGTTCAGCGTGGAGGCGTCGAGCCCGAAGGCGTCGCCGAGCTGCCCGATCGACATGGGGCCCTGCATACGGATGCGGCTGAGCAGGACGTAGGCGCTGCGGTCCAGGACGCTGCCGGTGCGGCGGCCCCTGCCCTTGTGCAGATGCATGTAGCGGCTCAGCAGCATCTGTTCGAACTCGACCCGTTCCGTGCCCCTGTCCGCGGTGTTCACGTGCCCTCTCTTCCGTGCTGTGGCGCCGACCACCCCCTACCTCATCATATGTAGCCCACACGGTATGTGGTAGACACACTCGATGTGTAGTATGCACATGCACGCTGCCGAAGGCGGGGTGCCCAGTTCCCCGGTCCGCGGTGCGCGGTCGCCGGTTCGCAGTCCCCGTCGTCAGTTCACACCGAGTCCCCCAGAGGAGCCCCACACCATGGACGCCCCCCAGCCGACGGCCCGCTCAGGCGGTGTCGTCGCCACGCTCGCCCTGGCAGGCACCGTGGCCGCGGTCATGCAGACCCTGGTGACCCCGCTGATCGCGGAGCTGCCACGGCTCCTCGACACCTCGGCGTCGAACGCCGCCTGGGTGGTCACGGCCACGTTGCTCGTGGCCGGTGTGTGCGTGCCGGTCTCCGGCCGCCTCGGGGACCTGCTGGGCAAGCGGCGCATGCTGCTGGTCTGCGCGGTGCCGCTGGTGGTCGGTTCGGTGATCTGCGCGCTCGCCTCGGACGTCGTCACGATGATCGTCGGACGGGGGCTCCAGGGCATGGGGATGGGCATGGTGCCGCTCGGCATCGCGCTGCTGCGTGACGTCGTGCCGACGGAGCGGCTGAGCAGCTCCATAGCCCTGGTCAGTGCCTCCATGGGCATCGGCGGCGCCATCGGCCTCCCGCTGGCCGCCGCCGTCGCGCAGTACGCGAACTGGCGGGCGCTGTTCTGGGGTTCCGCCGGTCTCGCCCTCGCCGTCGGCCTGCTGATCTTCTTCCTGGTTCCCGAGGTGCCGACCGGCGCGAAGGGGCAGCGCTTCGACGCGCCGGGCGCCGTCGGCCTCGCCATCGGCCTGGTCTCGCTGCTGCTGGCGATCTCCAAGGGCGCCGACTGGGGCTGGGGTTCCGGCACCACCCTCGGCCTGTTCGGGCTCGCCGTGGTGGCGCTGCTGGTGTGGGGGCGGTACGAACTGCGCACCCGTGAGCCCCTGGTGGACCTGCGCACCACGGCCCGCCCCCGGGTGCTGTTCACCAACGCGTCCTCGGTGCTGATCGGCGTCGGCATGTACTCCTTCATGCTGATCGCGCCGCAACTGCTCCAGCTCCCCGGGGCCACCGGCTACGGGCTCGGGCAGTCGATGCTTGCTGCGGGCCTCTACCTGGCGCCCGGCGGCGTGATGATGATGATCCTCTCCCCCTTCGGCGGGAAGCTGATCAACGCACGGGGGCCGAAGTTCACCCTGATCTGCGGGGCCGTGGTGATCGCCTGCGGTTACGCGCTCGCACTGCCGCTGATGGGCACCGCCTGGGGCCTGATGGCGGTCGGCATCGTCATCAACAGCGGTGTCGCGCTCGCGTACGGCGCCATGCCCGCCCTGGTGATGAGCGCGGTGCCGCTCTCCGAGACCGCGGCGGCCAACGGCTTCAACTCCCTGATGCGCTCGCTCGGCACGACGATCGGGTCCGCGGTCGTCGGTGTCGTCCTGGCGCAGATGACCGTCACCCTGGGCGGCCACACCCTCGCCTCCGAGAACGGCTTCCGCACGGGCCTGCTCATCGGCTGCGGCGTCGCCCTCGCGTCCGCCGCCGTCGCCCTGCTGATCCCCGCGCCGCGCACGGACGCCGCGAGCGGCACGCAGGACGGCGCCCCCGCCGACGAGGAGCCCGTACGGGCCTGACCGCTACGCTGCTGCCGCGGCCGACGTCGGGTCCCGGCGCGCCACAGGGGCGGGCAGCGCCCGTACGGCCGCCCGAGGAGGGCGAATGAGCGAGTCACCGGCACCGCGGACCCCGGCAGGGCCCTCGGCCCCCGAGGCGGGCGGCGAGGACCATCTGCCGTACTACTGGGTCCAGTTGGAGAGCGTGGAGGAGGGCATCAGGAGGAAGACCGGCGTGCGGGCGGCCTCGCTCGAAGAGGCGCTGGTGAAGGTGCGCGACCCGGAGCACTGGCGGCCGCGCGAGGGGCCCGGCGCCGACCCGGGCAGGTTCCGGGTGGTGGAGGTGAGCGAGGAGAGCGCCACCAGCGAGGCCAGGCACCGCAGGAACGCGCGCCGGCGCCACCTCAACACCGTGGTGGAGAACGGGCTGACGACGCTGGGCAAGAGCGTCCCCGACCACGAAGGCGACGCGTTCTCCGACGTGCTGTGCGACTTCTTCAGCCGTGCCGTCGTCTGGCCCGGGGACATCCCGTTCCCCTGGGGGAACGCGGCGGCGGAAGAGGCCGGGCGGCTGTTGAAGCCCAACGACCCGGCGAGCGTCATGGCCCAACTCCTCGCCGCGCACCTCGCCCACCACGGCCTGCGGGTGGCTCCCGCCCCGGAGCCGCCCCGTCCGCGGTCGGAGCCTCGCTGACGGCGAACGCCCTCGTCGCCGTCAAGGCACGGCCGTACGCGCGGGCGCTGGTCGGGTGCCCGAGATCAGGTGAACGGCGGTGCGACGCCGACCCGCTGTCCCGCGGGAGGTGAGAAGTAACCGTCGTCCTCGCACCGGGCACCCGGCGCCTGTGCCCCACTGTACGCCGGGGGTGCGGCGGGGGCGGGTGTCAGGTGGGCAGCCACTGGGTGGCCTGGACGGAGAACTCCCGCAGGTCGTCCTGGTCGGGGCGGGGCCTGTCCTTGGTGAACCAGAGCAGCACGAGCGTCTGGTTGCGGCCGAGGACGCACAGGCCCATGCCGGAGTGGAGCACCTTGCGGCTCTGGATCTGCCCGACGGTGACGGTGCTGTCCAGCTTCTTGGAGGTGGCCGCCTTCCGGCAGTCGGCCGCGGATATCGCGTGCTTGTCGACGACGCCCCAACTGCCGCGCCCTTCGAGGAGTTGGAAGCCGCTCTGCGGCCCGGCCCCCGAGGTGCCGAGGCCGTCGGAGCAGTCGGCGTAGCGCAGGGTGTACGAGGTGGGGATGTCGTCGGCGGTCTTGTCCGACTGCCCGGCGTGCACCTTGAGGGTGTTCAGGTCGACGAAGACGGTCGACTTGAACAGGGCGCCGTCCCCGTTCACACACTGCCCGGAGCCGTACTCCTGGTAGTTGGACTGCTTGTCGAAGACAGGGGCGGGGATCGTCAGGGGGACGTCCGTCCTCTGGGCCCGCCACCCCGGCGAGTCGGACGGCCCGTCGTCGCCGCCCAGTTGGACGGCGATCACGGCCCCCGCCACGATCACCGCCACCGCGAGGACCGCGGCCACGGCCTTCGTCCGGCGGCGGGGGCCGCCGAGCAGCGCGGTCGCGAACCGCCGCCCCGCACCTGGCCCGCCGCCGTCGGGCCCGCTCTCGGCGGGGACCGTGACGGGCGGCGCGGGAGGTGCGGGCGGCGCGGGGGCCGTGCCGTCGGGGACGGTCGGCGGCGGGAGGAGGACGTGGGTGAGGCGGGCCACGTCGTCGGCCACACCGGCGGGCAGCCACCACCCCTCGCCGCGCGCGAGCGCGATGCCGTCGGCCGCCGCGATCCTGTGGCACTCGTCGATGACCTCCGCGAGCCCCGGCCGCCGCTCCGGCTCCTTCGTCAGGCACCGAGCGACCAGCGGGCGCAGCGCCTCGGGGCAGGCCGCGAGGTCCGGCTCCTGGGACACGATCCGGTACAGCAGGGCGTGCCCGTCGCCCTCGCCGAACGGATGCCCGCCGGTCGCCGCGAAGTGTGCGACGAGGCCCAGCGCGAAGACGTCGAGCGCGGGCCCCGCCTCGGTGCCGACGGCCTGCTCGGGCGCCATGTACGCGGGTGTGCCGAGGCGTACGCCGGTGCCGGTCAGGGCGGTCGCGTCGGTGGCGCGCGCGATGCCGAAGTCGATGACGCGGGGCCCGTCGTCGGCGAGCAGCACATTGGACGGCTTCAGGTCGCGGTGCACGATGCCGGCCCCGTGCACGGACTGAAGCGCCTCGGCGACCCCGGCCACCAGCAGCAGGACGGTGCGGGGCGGCAGCGGCCCGTGCTCCTCGACCGCGCTCGCCAGCGAAGGACCGGCGACATAGGCGCTGGCCAGCCAGGGCCGGGGCCCCTCGACGCTGCTGTCGAGCACCGCCGCGGTGTACGCGCCCTGCACCCGCCGCGCCGCCTCGACCTCCCGGACGAAGCGCCGTACGAACTCGGCGTTGCGCCCGAACTCCCGCCGTATCACCTTCAGCGCCACCGGCTGGCCGCCCCGGGTGTGCGAGAGGTACACGCTCCCCATGCCGCCCTCGCCGAGCCTGCCACGCAGCACGTAGCCGGAGATTTCCACGGGGTCGTCAGGACCCAACGCCTCGGTCATCCTTGCGCCTCTGTCCCCCGCGTTGCCGTCGCGAACGAGCCGTCAGGCTAGTGACAAGAACGCCACGTGTGAAGCCGGGGCCCCCGCCCCCGGGCCCCGTACCCCTCCAGCCGCCCTCCACCGCCGCTCCAGGGCCGCTCGGGCACGCTGGAGCGGACGGAAACAGGGGGCGGATATGCCAGTGAGCGCCGGACGGTTCCGCGCGGTGTTCGGTTCTTTCCCGACCGCGGTCTCGATCGTCACCACCGTGGGGCCCGGCGGCGAGCCGCAGGGCTTCACCTGCAACGCCGTCTCCGCGGTGTCGGCCGACCCGCCGCTGCTGCTGGTGTGCGCCGACAAGCGCTCGCGCACCCTGGCCGCGCTACTGGCGTCCGGGGTCTTCGTGCTGAACGTGCTGGCGGACGGCGGGCAGGAGACGGCGCTGCGCTTCGCGGGCAAGGGGGAGCGCAAGTTCGCCGGGCTGCGGTGGCGCCCCTCCGCCGCGGCGGGCGGCGCCCCCGTCCTGCTCGACGGGGTGCTCACGGCGGCCGAGTGCCTCGTCGTCGACCGTCTTGAGGCGGGCGACCACTGGGTCCTCATCGGCAGCGTGGAGGCGGCGGACGTGCTCGACCGGGTGCCGGTCCTGCACCACAGGGGCGTCTTCGCACCGTGGGGCGTGCGCGCCCGCGTGGCCGGCGGCGCGCCCTGAGGGCCGCCGTCACCCGTCGGGCGCCTGAGGGCGCCGCCGCGGCAGTCTGACATCGAAGCGGGCGCCGCGGCCCGGTCCCGGCGACGACGCCGTGATGTCGCCGCCGTGGCCGTTGGCGATGCCGCGGGCGATGGTGAGACCGATGCCGCTGCCGCTCGCGGGCGCGCCGCGCCTCGGGTGGTCGATCCGCTCGAAGCGGGCGAAGATCCGCTCCAGGTCCTCGGCGTCGAGCCCCACGCCGTCGTCCTCGACGGAGATCAGCACCTCGTCGCGCCCCGCCAGGACCTCGGCCGTGACCAGGCCGCCGGGCCCCGAGGCGACCAGCGCGTTGCCCAGCAGATTGGTGACCACCTGCGCGACACGGTCCGGGTCGATGTGCGCGAAGGCCGGGATGCGGGAGGGGGCGAGCAGGGCGACGCCCGCGTCGGCGAAGCGCGGGCGCAGCCGCTCCACGGTGCGCCGTACGACCTCGCAGACGTCGGCGCGCTCCCGGCGCAGCGCGAAGCCGCCCTCCTCGATCCTGGAGAGCTGGGACAGGTCCTCGGCCAGCCGGTGCAGCCGGTCCAGGTCCTCCGAGAGCGAGGCGAGCATCGGCTCGTCGGGGGCGAACACCCCGTCCGCTATGCCGTCGATCTGACCGCGCAGCGTGGCCAGCGGGGTGCGCATCTCGTGGGCCACCTCCGACACCAGGCGGGCCCTGCGGCGCTCGGTGTCGGCGAGCGCGGCGGCGAGATGGTTCACGTCCCGCACCAGCACCGCGAGCCCCGGCTCCCCCGGCACGTCGAGCAGTTCCCCGTACTTGCCCGCGGCCAGTCTGCGGGCCGCGGCCCTGATCCGGTCGAGCGGGCTGAGCAGCACCTTGGACAGCGCGAGAGCGAGGAGGACCGCGGCGGCGAGGCCCACGGCCATGGCGAGCAGCAGCGAGTCGCCGAGCACGTCGAGGACGGAGTACGAGACGTTGCGGGCGTGCGCGCCCTCGTAGCCCCACATGGCGCGTTCGAACCCCCTGGGGGCGCGCAGCCTGGCGGCCACCGACATCACGGCGAGGGCGATGACCAGGACCGCCACATGGGAGAGCACGAGCCGGGCGCGCAGCCCCGTCGCGGCGAGGCGCCGCCGCAGGCGCCCCGCGCCGCGCGGACGCCCCGCCGCGCGCGAGCGCGGCGGGCCGCCGCCTGGCCCGGGGCCTTCCGCGTCAGGGGGCCGCGCCACGGTCTCTCCCGAGGCTCAGCACCCGTTCCCTGACGCCGTCCTCCGTGGGGTCCTCAAGGGTGGCGACGACCCGGCCCGCGTCCAGGAAGACCACGCGGTGCGCGTGCGAGGCGACCCGCGGGTCGTGCGTGACCGCCACCACGGTCGCGCACAGCCCCTCGGCGGTGGCGAGGAGGAACGCCAGCGCGTCGGTGTCGACGGCGCGCTCGGCACGGCACGCGGGCTCGTCGACGAATACGACGTCAGGTCCTGGGCCTGGCCTGCCGCCCGCGCGCACCACGGCGCGGGTGCCCGCGAGGTTCTTGGGCGGCAGCGGCTGCCCGGCCGGGGGCGCGAGGAGGCTGGGGGCCTGGAACAGGAACCCGACGCGGCGGCGGCGCAGCAACACGCGCTCCCGGTCGTCGAGTTCGCCGAGGTTGGTGTCCCCGATGTACACCCGGCCCGCGGTGAGCCGCTCCATCCCCGAGGCGCAGCGCACCAGCGTGGACTTGCCAGAACCCGGGGGGCCCATCAGGGCGGTGAGGGAGCCGGCCGGGAAGTCGACGGTGACCCCGTCGAGGACGCGTACCTCGGCGCCGCCCGTCCAGTAGCTCTTGGTACCGCGGACGACCGACGCGGTCACACCGGCGGGCACGGGAGGAGTCTCTTCAGCGGCGATCGCAGTCATGGCCTTCATGACACCGCCCCCCTGTGAGTCCCGCGCCGCGCCGGTCATGAAGGTTCGATGAAGCGGGGCGGGCGAGGAAGCGGTAGCCGACGGCGCGCACCGTGCCGATGAACCGCGGCGCCGCCGCGTCGTCGTCGAGGGCGCGGCGCAGGGTGCGGATGTGCACGTCCACCACCCGCTCGTCGCCGAAGGCGCTCTGGCCCCAGACGTGGTCGAGCAGCCGTCGGCGGGTGAACACGTGCCCGGGGGCGCGGGCCATGGCGAGCAGCAGGTCGAAGTCGAGCGCGGTCAGCTCGGCCTGCCGGTCGCCGGGGCCCACGACGACCCGGCGGGCGGCCGGTTCGATGGCCAGGCCCTCGAAGCGCAACGAGGTGTCGGGCGGCCCCGGTTCGCCCGCGGCGCTGGTGCGGCGCAGTACCGCCCTGGCCCGTAACGCCAGTTCGCGGGCGCTGAACGGCTTGGTGACGTAGTCGTCGGTGCCCGCCGTGAAGCCGATCAGGCGGTCGACCTCCTCGGCACGCGCCGTCAGCAGGATGACCGGGGTGGTGCCGACCGCGCGCATCCGCCGCAGTACCTCGTATCCGTCGAGGCCCGGCAGCATCACGTCGAGGATGACCAGGTCAGGACGGTCACAGGTGGCCGCGCGCAGCCCCGAGGGGCCGTCCGCGGCCTCCACGACGTCGAATCCGTCCGCCTCCAGATAGCCGCGGACGACCATGCGGATCTTCGGCTCGTCGTCGACGACGAGCACTCTCGGGCCGTGTGCCCTGCCCTGTGCCACGGTCCCCTCAACTCCCCTCCGGTCAGGCCGTCTGCTTCGCCGCCGCGGCCGCCAGGGCGTCCAGTACGGCGCGCGGGGTGGCGGCGCCGGTGAAGTCCTCGTCGGGCACGGTGATGCCGTACTCGCTGGTGATCCGGGCGGATGTCTCCATCAGGGCCAGGGAGTCGTACCCCAGGTCCCCGAAGGTGGTGTCGAGGATGTCCTCGGACAGGTCGACCGCCTCGTCCTCGCCCGCGCACTCCGCGAGGAGCCTGCGCAGGTCGTCTATGGTCACGGGATTCACGCGCGTTCCCTTCCCCAAGTCAGTTCCGTGGTGTCGTTCTTCACCGGTCGCCGAACCAGGCGCCGAGCGCGTCGGCGAGCAGGTCCGCGTCCAGGGGCGCGGCGGCCGGAAGCGCCCAGGCGACGCAGCCGTCGGGGCGCAGCAGCAGGGCGTCGAGTCCTTCGGTCTCGTGCCCCTCCGCGGCCGCGGTCACCGTGCGCACCCGCGCGGACCAGGGCTCGGCCGTCGCGCGCACCTCGGCGCGCCCCGCCAGGTCGAGCAGTACGCCGCAGCCGCCGCCCCACAGCTCGGAGAGCCGGGTCGCCCCCGCGGGCCCCGACAGCTTCATGTCGGCGCAGAGGGTGCCGACCAGGGCGTGGCCGCCGCCGAGTGCGTAGCGCACGTCCATACCGGCCATCATGTCCGCGATACCGCGGTGGACCTCGTCGATACCGAGAAGCCCGTCGAACATCTCCCTGAGGGCCCTGGTCTGCGGGTCGGGCCGCATCAGGGCGATCTGCGCCCTGGTGTTCGCCAGGAGCCGCGCGGCGACGGGGTGGCGCTCGGCGGTGTAGCTGTCCAGGAGGTGGTGCGGGGCGCGCCGGCCGACCTGCGCCGCGAGCTTCCAGCCCAGGTTCGCGGCGTCCACGAGGCCGACGTTGAGGCCCTGCCCGCCGACGGGCGCGTAGACGTGGGCGGCGTCCCCGGCGAGCAGCACCCGGCCGATCCGGTACGCGGACGCCTGGCGTGCGGTGTCGATCCAGCGCGCCCCCGAGGACATCCGGGTGAGGGTGACGTCGGTGCCGCTCACCCGCCTGATGCTGTCCTGGAGTTCGGACAGCGTCAGCTCCCCCGCGCCGTCGGGCGGGGGTCCGTCGAACTCGACGGTGGAGAGGCGGTTGAGCCCGAGGCCGTGGACGTAGAGGCCGACCGGGGTGGCGTGGAAGCCGGGGGCGAGCTTCTCCGCGTCGGCCATCTCCACCACGGCCATCCGCCCGGTCACGGTGGCGCTCGTGCCCGGGAAGTCGAAGCCGGCCAGCCGCCGTACGGTGCTGTCGGCGCCGTCGCAGCCCACCAGGTACTGGGTGGGCACGGTGTAGCGCCCGCCGGGGCCGCCCGGTTCCCCACGATCCTGCGTGCCCGCCGGGTCCTCGCCGCCCCCGGGGCCCCGGACGTCGATCACGACCCGCTCCTCGTCCTGGCGGACTCCGGTGACCGTGTGCCCGTGGCGCAGTTCGGCGCCGAGTTCCCGGGCGCGGCGGCGGAGGATGTCCTCAAGGACCGGCTGCTCCACGCGGACCCTGCGGCGGTCCGGGTCGGTGCGGCGGGTGGGGTCGATGCGTTCGAGACCGGCGAAGTGCTCCTTGGGCGCCTTGCGGGTCGCGGGCCCGCCGGGTGTGCCGCCTTGTGCGGCCTGCGTTTTGGCCTCCCAGTCGGCGAACATCCGGGCGTACTCGGCGAGCGTGTCCTGCTCGGCGGTCAGCAGCGCCTCCCGCAGGCCGAGACGCTCCAGCGCCTCGAAGGCGAGCGGCCCCATCGAACCGGCCCTGGGCAGCGGGTAGGGGCTCGTGCGCTGTTCGAGCACCAGCACCCCGGTCCCCGCCCTGCGCAGTTCACAGGCCAGCATCAGGCCGACGGGGCCGCCGCCGACCACCACCACGGGGTGGCCGCCGCCCGGCCCCTGTCCCCCGTCGTACGTCCGCTCAGACATGTGCGTCCCTCTCCGTCTCCCGAGTCCGGGTCTCCTGGGTCCGGCCCGCTGACGTCATGGCGGGCGGGGGCCGGAAACCGCCCGTGAGCTGTGCCACCAGGTGTGCGAACCGGACGACGGTCCGGTCCTCAAGGCGTGGTCCCACGATCTGGAGCCCCACGGGAAGCCCCTCGTGGGTGGTGCCCACGGGCACCGAGGCGGCGGGCAGCGCCGCGGCCGTCGCGGGGCTCGTCCACCGGATCAGGTCCCAGTACGGGCGCGGCCTGCCGTCCACCGTGAGAAAGCGGGCGGACAGGTCGGGGTTCTGGTCGTGCGGGGTCGCGGGCACCGGGGCGACGGGGCAGAGCAGCACGTCGTGGTCGCGGAAGAACTCCGCCCAGCGGTGCCGCTGCGCGGCGCGCTCCTCGTCGGCGGCGAGCCAGTCGCGGTGCGACTGGGTGGCGGCGCGGAGCATGGCGGCGCGCGGCGAGGCGTCGTCGGGCGACAGCCCCGCGGCGAGCCGGACGTTCCGGTCGTACACCGCGCGCGGGACGCCGGAGGCGACCGCCCCCTGGAGCAGCCGCTCGTAGAGCCGGTCGTGCGCCGCGCGGTCGAGCGGGCGGGTCTCGGACAGCCGCGCCCCGGCCGCCCGCAGCGCCTCGACGGCGGCCCCGAGGACCGCGGCGACCTGTCCGTCGACGGGGCAGTCGGGGTCGTCGAGCCACAGCGCGACGCGGAAGTCCCGGACCTCGCGGCCGCGTGCGGCGGGCAGGTCGAGCCGCCAGGCGACGGCCTGGTCCGCGGTGGGGCCCGCAAGCACGTCGAGGGCGAGCCCGAGGTCCCTGGCGTCGCGGCCGAGCGGCGCGGGCGTGACCATGTCGTTGGAGGTAGGGGAGCCGGGCGCGCGCGGGATGTTGCCCCGGGCCGGTACGAGCCCGTGCGAGGGCCGCAGCGCGAAGACACCGCAGCAGTGCGCCGGGTAGCGCGCGGACCCGGAGAGTTCACCGGCGAGTTCGAGGCCGGTGAGCCCCGCGGCGAGCGCCGCGGCGGCGCCGCCCGAGGAGCCGCCGGGCGCGCGCCCGGTGTCCCAGGGGTTGTTCGTGGTGCCGAAGACCGGGTTGAACGTCTGCGCGTCGGCGGCGTAGGTGGACGTGTTGGTCTTCCCGAACACCACGGCCCCTGCGGCGCGCAGCCGGGCGACCGCCTCCGCGTCCCGCTCCGGGACGTGCGACGCCAGCTCCGCCGCGCCCGAGGTGGTGCGCACGCCCGCGGTCTCCAGGGTGTCCTTCACGGTCATCGGCAGCCCGTGCAGCGGCCCGGTGGCGTCGCCGCGGGCGGTGGCCTCGTCGGCGGCGGCCGCCCGGGCGCGTGCGCGGTCGGTGTCCAGGGTGACGACGGCGCCCAGGGCGGGGTCGAGCCGGTCGATCCTGGCCAGGTAGAGGTCGAGGAGTTCACGGCTCGACACCTCGCGCCGCCGCAGCGCCGCCACCAGGTCGGTGGCCGGGGCGAACGCGAGCGCGTCCTCGTCGGGGATCACCGCGCCGCTCCCCCGTGGGACGGCTCGCCGAACCAGCGGCGCAGCGCGCCGTCGAGGCCGTCGGCGCCGCTGCCGGTGCCGCCCACCCAGGCGATGTGCCCGTCGGGGCGCACGAGCAGCGCGGGCACCCCGCCCAGCACCTCGGCGTCGTCGAGCACGGCCGCCCTGACGGTGTCCACGCGGCCTCGCCAGCGGCGCGCCGGGTCGGCGGCGCCGCCGTCGAGGACGAGCAGCACGCCGCGCGCCCGGCGCAGCAGCCGTGTCGTGGTGGTCGGGCCGGTGTCCGTGGCGAGGCGGCGGTGCGGCAGCCGCACGCCGAGCAGGGGGTGGTCGCCCTCGTGGGTGCCGTAGCGCACGCCGACCCCGCTGAGCTGTTCCGACAGGGTGGCGTTCACCTCGTCGAGGGCGAGGAGTTCGGTGAAGAGGGTGCGCAGTGCCTCGGCGTTCTCGCCCGCCGCCATCAGCTCGTTCTGCACGCGTGCGTTGAGGATGACGCGGGCGGCGGCGGGGTGCCGCTCGTCGTGGTAGCTGTCCAGCAGTCCTGGGGGCGCCCAGCCCGCGGTCTGCGCGGCGAGCTTCCACCCCAGGTTGACCGCGTCGTGCAGGGCGCAGGTGAGCAACTGCCCCCCGGCGGGCGGTACGACGTGTGCCGCGTCGCCCGCGAGCAGGACGCGTCCCGCGCGCAGCCGCTCGGCGAGGCGGGTGGTGTTGCCGTGCCTGCCGACCCAGTGCGCGGTGGCCCCGCCCAGGTCGATGCCGGCGACCCGCAGGGCCGCCTCCCGGATCTCGGCGAAGTCGGGCGGCGCCGCGCCCCTGACGGGCGGCCGGTCGAAGGCGTAGACGACGATCCTGGAGATCTCCGGGGTGACGGGGAAGACCGCCCACAGGCCGCGCTCGCCGCGCTCGAAGAACTTGAACGAGAGGTCGGCGCCCGACACGTCGGCCATGAGGGCGTCCACGGTGGACGGGGTACCGGGGTAGCCGATGCCCGCGGCCCTGCGGACCGCGCTGCGGCTGCCGTCGCAGCCCACCAGGTAGGCGGCGGTGACCCGGCTCTCGCCATCGGGGCCGCGTACCGTGAGGTCCACCTGGTCCGGTGTCTGGGTGAAGCCGAGCACCTCGTGGCCGTACCGGACACGGGCGCCCAACTCCTGTGCCCAGGCGCAGAGTTCGCGTTCGGTACGGCTCTGCGGGACCAGCATGGCGCCGTGCGGGCTGTCCAGGCGACCGAAGTCGAGCGGCTGCGGCAGCGCCCCGTAGTGGGCGCCGGTGATGACGCGCAGGTCGGCGAAGCGGTCGAGGATGCCCCGCTGGTCGAACAGTTCGAGGGCCCGGGGGTTGAGCCCGAGCGCGCGGGACTGCCCGGTGGGTCCCGGGAGCCGGTCGAGCACCAGTACGTCGGCCCCGGCGAGCCGCAGTTCTGCGGCGAGCATGAGGCCGGTGGGGCCCGCCCCTGCTATGACGACGTCGGCGTTCATCTCGCCGCCCCCTCGCCGTCCGTGCCGTCCAGGACGGCGACGACCCGGGTCCATCCCGCGCCCGCCCCGGCGACCGCCACCGGGAAGCAGCTCACCTCGAAGCCGGTGGCGCCGGGCAGCGCCGCGAGGTTGGTCAGCTTCTCCAGTTGGAGGTACTCCTGGGTGCGGCCGTAGACGTGGGAGGGCCACAGGCAGCCCTTGTCGCCGGTGCGCCGGTACTCGTCGATCATCGCGGCGGCGGGCCGGTCGAGGCCCCACGCGTCGATCCCGATGACGCGCACCCCGGACTCCACGAGGAACGCCGTGCCCTTGCCGGTCAGCCCCGGAAAGCGGCTGAGGTAGTCGCGGCTGCCCCAGTGCTGGTCGGCGCCCGTCCACAGCAGCACGATGTCGCCCGGTGCGAGGGTGTGCCCTGCCGCGTCGAGGGCGTGTGTCAGATGGTCGACGGTGATGCCGTCGCCCTCGGGCACGTGCCGCACGTCGAGGCGGACCCCGGGCCCGTAGCACCAGTCGAGCGGCACCTCGTCGATCGGCTTGGCGGGGCGGCCGCCGCTGGTGGGGCCGTAGTGCAGCGGGGCGTCCATGTGAGTGCCGGTGTGTGTGGTGAGGGTGACGGTCTCGTTGGAGATCGCCATGCCGTCGGGGAAGTCGTCGGGGGTGAGGCCGAGCACGGTGGCGCCGGTGCGGTGGTCGAGCAGGTCGACCGTGACCGGGGTGGCCTCGCTCGGGGTGTCGCGGGTGGCGAAGCTCAGGTCGAGGAAGCGCCTCATCGGACGCCTCCCCGCTCGCCGTGGCGCAGCTCGGCCTGGTCGCGTACGGCGTTCAGGTCGGCGACGCTGTTGCGTTCGACGGCCGCCTCCAGCGTTCTGCGGGCCTCGTCGGGGGTGAGCCGCCCGGCGACGAGTCCGTCGACCGGCTCCCGGGGGACGAAGTCGTGGGTGAGCACGAGCTGGGTGCGGTCCTCGGCCAGCGGCAGGGCGCGCCACTCGCCGCCCATGCTGCCGACGATGGGGGCGGTCTCCAACTGGCGGTAGGCGATGACCCGGCGCTCCTCGTCCAGGTCGCGCCGGGAGGTCCAGGAGGTGGTCTCGCCCGCGACGTCCACGTGCAGCCTGGCCACCTCGTAGCCGGGGCCGCGCTCGATGACCTCGGCCTTCTGGGTGGGCGGGAAGATGTCCGCGTACCCCTCGACGTCGGCGAGCACCTCCCAGACGATCGCGGCCGGTGCGTTCACGGTGACGGTGTGCTCGACGTGCGTGGTGTGCTCGACGTGTTTCACGGTGCCTCTCCTTCGGGTGGGCGGCGGTCGGGGGGGCTAGGTCGTGTCGTTTGGATCTTCGTGGACCAGGGTGCGGCGTCAGATGCTCCCCCACTGCCCCGAAGGGCGTGGGAGGTGCCCCCACCATCGCA